>JAIRJW010000037.1 GCA_031260455.1 Fluviicola sp. | reverse complement strand
GTTTTTGCTCATCCGGGTGATGAGCGTTCAGAGTTGTCCGCATCCTGCGAACAAATGTTCTAACCAATGGTTAGATACCTCCGCCAGTGAAAATTGGAATTTTTGTTTCATCATGTAGTGCCTTTGGTTCTAAAGACATTTTCCAGTATTATGGTTATCAAAAAGGGAGGGCGTGAACCTCAGCAGTACTCAACGACTAGAGGTACACCACATACCTTTACACAATTGAAATACCCCAAGGAACACGCCCGTTTCCGGGCACGTTCACCTGACGTTTTCTCTGTGTCTAGATATATTGTGGTGTTTTCTAGTCGAGAAAAGTCATGCTACGCACTACCTTATGTAAGTTAAATTACTTCTTTTGCAATTTATGGTTTCAAATGTAATTAAAAAGTCTTATCCTCAACATACAGGTCATGAAATTTCAAAAACCAATTTACATGTGGAGGTATTGTTAATGAAAGTTAAAATTACAGGAATAAATTTAATGGTGAAAATGATATTTTAAAAAAATAGATTTTATCCTGTTTTTAGATGTGATTTTATCTTTGATGATATCGTGATTATTGTCACAATTATTTTGAGTTACCTTGGATTCTAATCGCGAAGCCCGCTTTATTCCCGAAAAATCAAAAATTTTGCTATAAAGTGATTGATGTGATATTTAAACTATTACTTACAATTTATAATTGCCCTCAAAAACATTCAATCATGAGTAACGTTTCCTTCCAGTTGAATATGGGTTTGAGAGCAGAAGATACTTCTAAAGGGTTTATTTCTTAATTCGCTTCAACATAAACGGTTCCAGGTGGACCAGATCACTCGCATAATATTTTTCAATCCTGGAATCATCAATTGTTACCACAAAAGATTCCGTCATTTCCCCCGATTCTTCATCCATGCTGGATTCCGTAGTAACATTGGAAAAGAAAGGTTTCAGCTGCCCGGCAGTTACTCCTGATTTGGCATTCATGGAATGAAACTCGAAATCCTTTCCTTTTGCAACAACTCTGAAAACATTTAATACAGGAGCTTTTCCCATACACAGATAGTACCGTTTTCCCAATTTTGTAACAGCGATCGAATCGTTGATTTTCAGATGTGAATCCCCCTCTGAATTGGATATAATAATTTCGTCAGCTTTGATCTCAACGGTCGTTGTCATGTCTGCACCTTCCATCATGCCCTGGAAACTCTCCGGGTAAATCAGCTCATAGGAACCGATCATCATTTTTGGGAAAGCTTTTTCCGGTTTTCCCGGAGCATTTGTTGAAGTTACGATGGTACAGGACTGAAAAAAAAATAAGATTCCTGCGATGTACAACACTAGTTTCATAGTTTATTTTTTGCGAAAGGTACGGATTAAACAGCAGTCTCAGGTGTAAATAATAAAGGAATTGCCCTAAAAACAAGTTTAAATATGGAGTGGAACTTTGGAATAACAAAAGATTGGACTCCTTGAACTTTTAAATCAAGACGCTGGAATACAGTAAAAATGAAAAAAGCCCATATCCGGAGACATGAGCTTTTGAAAAATGTATTTTTTCAGTTCTGATTAACCAAGCAGAGCTTTGTATCCTGCAGCATCCAGTAAAGCATCTGCTTCACCCGGATTTGACATTTTTACTTTGATCATCCAGCCTTCTCCATACGGATCTTTGTTAACTGCTTCCGGGTTCGACTCCAAGCCTTCGTTCAATCCGATGATTTCTCCTGAAACCGGCAGGAACAGATCAGAAACAGTTTTTACTGCCTCAACGGAACCGAAAACTTCTTCCTGGTCCATCGTTTCGCCTACCGTTTCAATTTCAACATAAACGATATCGCCCAGCTCACTCTGAGCAAAGTCCGTAATACCGATTGTTGCAACATCACCTTCAACACTTACCCACTCATGGTCTTTTGTGTATTTTAAATTAGCTGGAATATTCATCTTGTTTTTTGTTTAAAGCCTTTTCCTTTTCTTAAAAGCCGTCTAAAATTTAGACAGCTTCTCAGTGCAAATGTAATTTTTTTTAAGCTTTAAAAAAGTGCCCTTCTTTCTTTATGGGATTTTACCCTCACTTTTCACTTTTAAATTTTACCTTTTGAATTAACTTTGCGTTATGGTAAATAGTGACCAACTCAAAGAAATCAATCAGCGCATCACCGCAATTGCGGACTATCTGAAAATTCCGGAAAAAGAACTGGAATTGCGTGAATCCGAACTCAAAACGCAGGATCCCGGGTTTTGGGACGATCCCAAAAAAGCCGAAGCGCAAATGAAAACGATCCGCGGATTGAAATTCTGGATCGAGTCATACAACGCACTGAAATCCCAGGCAGATGACCTGGAAGTATTGATGGATTTTGTTCGCGAAGGTGCGGCAGAAGAATCGGAATGTGATGAGGCCTATAAAAGCCTGGTGAACACGGTGGAAGAAGTAGAGTTGAAAAACATGCTTTCGGGAGAAGAAGATGCCCTGAGTGCGGTGCTTCAGATTACTGCCGGAGCTGGTGGAACGGAAGCCTGTGACTGGGCGGGAATGCTGATGCGGATGTATTTGATGTGGGCTGAAAAAAGCGGATACAAAGTTAAAGAGCTAAACTTCCAGGAAGGTGATGTGGCAGGAATTAAAACCGTTACGCTGGAAATTGAAGGGGAATTCGCATTCGGTTACCTGAAAGGAGAAAACGGAATTCACCGCCTGGTGCGTGTGAGTCCCTACAACTCACAGGGAAAACGAATGACATCCTTTGCTTCGGTGTATGTTTACCCGTCTGTAGACGATACAATTGAAATTTATGTCAATCCTGCGGATATTACTTTTGAAACCTTTCGTTCAGGTGGTGCCGGGGGACAGAATGTAAACAAGGTCGAAACGGCTGTTCGTCTGCGTCACGCTCCGTCCGGGATTATCATCGAAAACTCCGAATCGCGTTCCCAGCTGGCCAATAAGGAAAAAGCCATGCAGTTGTTGCGTTCTCAGTTATACGAAATCGAATTGCGCAAACGTGCCGAATCCAGAGAGCAAATTGAAGCAGGTAAGAAAAAAATCGAATGGGGATCCCAGATCAGAAGCTACGTTCTGGATGACCGGCGCGTAAAAGATCACCGGACAGATTATACAGTGAACGATCCGGATAAAGTATTAGATGGCGATTTGCTTCCCTTTTTGAAATCTTATCTGATGATGTATGGTAATTAATAAAAGACCATAGACTTAGGACAAAAGGCTTGAATTCCTGTTCAGTCTGTATTTGTCTTGAGTCTTTCGTCTAAAAGTCTGATGTCTTAAAAAAATGAAAACAATTATATACCACAATCCGCGCTGTTCCAAAAGTCGGGAAGCACTGTGTTTACTCATGGAAGAAGGAGTTGACGTGGAAATCAGGGAATACCTGAAAGATACTCCGGACGAGGAGGAACTGACAGAATTGATTCGCATGCTGAACATTAAGCCGGTTGATCTCATTCGAAAAAGCGAGGATCTTTACAAAGAGAAATACAAAGACAAGAAAAAGTCGCCGGAAGAATGGATCAAAGTGATGGTGAAAAACCCAGTATTGATCGAACGACCAGTTATTGTGCAAGGTACAAAAGCAATTATCGGAAGACCACCGGTTTTGATCAAAGAATTCTTAAGTGATAATAAATCGGGCAAGTGATTTTGCCTGATTTAAACTGTCTTAACTCCGATGGATGAAATCTTTTCCATATCTTTAATGAAGAATCAAAAAAAGAACAATGGCACAGAATTATGAAACGGTAAGTGAAGCGGTGAATGACCTGAAACAGCGTGGATATACGGCAAACCTTTCGCTTGAAGCTGAAAAAGAATGCTTGGTTTGTGATTCTTCCTTCGCAGAATTGTCTCCCGGGCAGTTTTCAATCGATGAGGTTTATCGCTTTGAAGGAATGACGGATCCGGGAGATGAAATGATTGTTTATGCCATTTCCTCGCGTGACAACACGATCAAAGGAGTAGTTGTAAATGCCTTTGGGGTCTATTCTTCCTATCGTTCCAGCCGCCTGGTTGAACATTTGCTGAGAAATTCCTGAACCGGTTTTGGAATCCCGTTTACATTCGTACCATGAATTATTAATATCCGCTTGTCAGGCATTTTTCCGGTGTATGTATTTCCACACAATCAATTCTTTGGTTAAAATTTCCAGTAAAAGAAGACACAGAACTAAAAGTGTTGATTATTGACAATCAGAGTGTTTATATGCTGGGAGAAATCACATAAGGGGAAGTGCGGAAAATGTGGATGGCATGAATCGGATTTTGACAGACAATTTTTGATTTTTTACCAGTCATTTCTGAATCTTTCCCCTAAATTTGTGCCCCTGATTATACTTAAAGTATAATTGTATTTTTTGAACTTTTATTTTGAAATCCCGTACGAAAAGTACTTTATGTAGCGCGAATGAGAACGAAATACATTGACCTTATCGATCAGACTTTTGATTTCCCGCAAGATGAATTTCACTTGAGAGAAGATCGTTTGATGTTTCACGGTATTGATTTGATGCGATTAATTGAGGAATACGGAACTCCTTTAAAATTCAATTATCTGCCTCAGATATCTCATAACATTCAGCGGGCTAAGGGTTGGTTCCGGGAGGCAATGAATAACCTGGGATATTCAGGGAATTACTATTATTCGTACTGTACAAAAAGCTCACATTTTTCCTTCGTGCTGGATGAAGTCCTGAAGAATGACGTACACATTGAAACGTCTTCTGCATTTGATGTTGACATTGTCAGGAATCTGCTGAATGCAGGAAAGCTGAAGGAAGGAAGCTACGTAATTTGCAACGGGTTCAAGCCTCCGAAATATATTCAGAATGTGGCGGATCTGATCGATGATAAACGTTTGAATGTAATCCCGGTGGTGGATAACACGGCAGAAATCCACGATCTGATTGCTGCAACAGGTGAAAATGAGCTGAAAATCGGAATCCGGATTGCATCGGAGGAAGAACCGAAATTTGAATTTTATACTTCGCGGCTGGGAATTCGTTACCGCGAAATAGTTCCGTTTTACAAGGCATTTATCCAGGACAATCCCCGTGTTCAGATCAAAATGCTTCACTTTTTCATCAATACCGGGATCAATGATACATCCTACTACTGGAACGAGCTGACGAAGTGCCTGAGAATTTATTCCGACTTGAAAAAAGTGTGTCCAACGCTGGATTCCCTGAATATCGGCGGTGGTTTTCCGATCAAGAAATCACTGGCTTTTGACTTTGATTATGCGTACATGGTTCGTGAAATACTTATACAGGTGAAGCGCGTGTGCAACGACAACGATATTCCGGAGCCAAACATTTTTACTGAATTCGGATCTTTTACTGTTGGCGAAAGTGGTGGTGCAATCTTTAACGTACTGCATCAGAAACAGCAGAATGACCGGGAAAAGTGGAATATGATCGATAGTTCTTTCATGACCAACCTGCCGGATACCTGGGCAATCAACCAGCGTTTCATTATGTTGGCGATCAACCGCTGGAACGATGATTACGAACGGGTGCTTTTGGGTGGATTGACTTGTGATTCAGATGATTATTATAACTCGGAACAGCATTCCAACGCAATTTATCTTCCGAAATTTGATAAAAATAAACCGCTCTATATTGGATTCTTTAATACAGGTGCTTACCAGGAAACAATTGGTGGATTCGGTGGGTTGAAACATTGCCTGATCCCGGAGCCGAAACACGTATTGATTCAACGCGATGAATACGGAAAAATCGTAACGGAACTGTTTTCATACGAGCAAACGGCTGATGACTTTATGCACATTTTGGGTTACAAATAGTCAAAGACCTAAATCGAATTAGCAAATATACTTCTGGATTTCTGGTTAAGGGCATTGTATTTTTCAAATTTCACAAGGGGTATTTTAGTTATTTCAAAATCAGCTGATTGTAATATATCTAAATTGCTAGACAAAAATAAAAAGCGTAATTAATTGAATTTTAAACTGAGTTTACTGAAAGTTTACAGTATTTTTGCAAACTCTTTAGCTAAAAAAGAGAAAACAAAAAACAACAAATTAGGGTAAGAATGATAACACATATTCAGACCATTTACACCGAAGACAAAACACCATTTGCTGATGCCGTGAATTCCTGGTTGGAAGGATTGGGCTTTCAGGTTTTGCCGTTTCAGGAAAATGATGAGCTGATTGAAAAAATTGATGCTGTTGTTATTTTTCACGATAATCACAATTTTGATAAACGCGCTGCTGAATTACGGGACTTGTTCGAAGTTCACCAGGTACCGATCCATAAAATTGACCTGAGCGGAACTATGAATGTTGCTTTGTCTCACCTTTCCCTGTTTTTTGACCGCACCAAATGTAAAGATGTACTATTCATTGGTTGCGAAGGCGTAAAAGACCACCCGAAAATGGAACTCTTCAAGGAGAAGTGGAACCTCTGAGAAATTCAAAATTTTCGAATTCAAAAATCTTATTCCGGAAGCATTCTATTCCTGGATTTAACTATGATGGAACTTAGAATTAGCAATAATTCGTTTGCTTCTTTTTGCAATCGCATAATTTCATGAGATTCTAATTCTAAAAAAGCACTCAGGAGCTCAATCCAGTATATGCTTTCATGACACTCTTTTTGAGAAATAGTCAGTTTGTGAATAAAGTCGCGCTTGCTAATTCCATTTTGAGCCTCCCGAATATTTGCGCCTACTGAAGTAGCGGATCTTGAGAGTTGCTTTGTCATAATAAACTCCTGATAATCATCCGAAATAGTTTTGCACAATCTGAGGCAATCTAATGCAAATAAAAAAGATCTTTCTTTAATGTCAAATGGTTTGTATTCAGTCATTATCTATATGTTTTCTATTTAAGTTAACAAAAAATGACTTCCCATTCTAAAAATTAAGTGAACATTTTGCATTTTGCATTTTGCATTTTGCATTTTGCATTTTTTGACTTACTTCACATAATCCTGCTTCCAAACCAGCATATACTGATCATTATCCATTTTGGAATAACCCTGTTCGTAGCAGAAATAATAGGTATTTCCCTTCTGAGTCTGATATGTGTTCGTGAAATAATGAAAATTAAATCCTTCTTCGGCGAGCGTAATCGCATCCACAGTACGCTTTCCGTCTGGATTTAAGCCCGCTAGAATGCGCCGGTTTTTCCGCAGAATGTTGTTAATCCGGCGCACATATTTCGTGGCATCTTCATTCAGTCGGTTGTTATGCGTATTCCTGCAATAATCCGAACAAAACTTCTGATCCTTCCGACCACTTAACTTCATACCACATTCCAGGCAAACCCGCTTTTCCATAGTTCAATATTGAGGCAATGTTAACATTAATTAACAGCAATTGCAAAGCCCAAAGAACATTCTTTTACATATTTGCGGCCTTAGGCTGAAACTATATGGGTATACCTGATTTATCTCCTTCCGAGCAGTTGCAGGTCATTGCAAATGAAATCAAAGCGGAAGGGCTGAAATATGATTTATTGCGTCGTGAAATCGGAAAAGTAATTGTCGGACAGGAGAACATGGTTCGCAGTTTGCTGATTGCATTATTGGCTGACGGGCATGTGCTCCTGGAAGGAGTTCCCGGATTGGCGAAGACATTGGCTATCCGAACCCTTTCCAGTGCGGTATCGGCAGATTTTTCACGCATTCAGTTTACTCCCGACTTATTACCTGCGGACGTTACCGGAACGTTGATTTACCAGCAGAAATCAGAACAGTTTGCTGTTAAAAAAGGCCCTATCTTTGCCAACTTTGTACTGGCTGATGAGATTAACCGTGCTCCTGCAAAAGTGCAGGCCGCGCTTCTGGAAGCCATGCAGGAACGCCAGGTTACGATCGGAGATTCGACCTATGCATTACCGAAGCCGTTTCTGGTGCTGGCAACGCAAAATCCGATTGAACAAGAGGGAACGTACCCGTTGCCGGAGGCCCAGATAGACCGTTTCATGCTGAAAGTATTCATGGGATATCCGTCCAAACAGGAAGAACAATTGATTCTCAGATCCAATGTGCGCCCGGAAGGACTTGAAAAAGTATCGCATGTGATGCATCCGGACGACCTGATCAAAGGAAAAAAATTAACGCGTTCTATTTATCTCGATGAAAAAGTAGAACGGTATATCGTAGATATTGTAGATGCAACACGAAATCCCGCAACTGCTGGCGTTTCTGAAATATCGAAATATTTGTTTTACGGAGCATCGCCGAGAGCATCCATCAACCTGGCACTGGCAGCTAAGGCAAATGCTTTCTTGGAGCAGCGTGGCTTCGTTATCCCGGATGACGTACGTACCGTTGCGATGGATGTACTGCGCCACCGGATCGGGCTGAACTATGAAGCGGAAGCTGAAGGAGTGAAGCCGGAACAAATCATAGAACGTTTATTACAGCGAATAGAAGTTCCATAAACATACCCATGGATCAGGACTCTTTACTGAAACGCATTCGTACCATTGAGCTTCAGACTCGTGGTATGACGGAACAAGTCTTTGCCGGGCAATACCAGTCGGCGTTCAAGGGCCGTGGTATGTCATTCAGTGAAGTACGCTCTTACCAGGTGGGAGATGATGTCCGGACAATTGACTGGAATGTGACGGCACGTTTTCGCGAACCTTTCGTAAAAATCTTTGAAGAAGAGCGTGAATTAACGGTTTTGCTCATTATCGATGTTTCAGGTTCCATGTATTTCGGACAGGGATCCGATTCCAAGATTTCACTGGCTGTGGAACTGGCTGCAACGCTGGCTTTTTCAGCTGCAAAAAAGAATGATAAGATTGGAGCAATCTTTATCTCGGATGAAGTGGAGTATTACGTTCCTCCGAAAAAGGGCTTCGGACATGCTCATTTTTTACTTCGCAAGCTGATTAACCTGAAACCGAAATCTGCCGGAACAAACCTGGATATAGGTCTGAAATATGCACGAAATATATTCAAACAGCGAAGTATTTGCTTTGTGATAAGCGATTTTTCCCAGTTGGAAATGAATAAGGAAGGATTCGCGAATACCGCAAGAAAACATGATCTGGTTGTGCTTGGAGTGAGCGACCCGGGAGAAGCAAAACTCCCGGATGTGGGATTTGTGCGTTGGATGAATGCTGAAACTAATATGACTAACTGGATTGACAGCTCATCGGCTGTAGTCAGAAGAGATTATGAAAAAAAATATCACCAGCAAAGAGAAAAGAACGAAACTTTTTTTCAGCAGTTGGGAATAGATGCTGCCTTTTTTGAAGTTGGCGATCATGTATACTTACCCTTGCTTCAACTGTTCAATCGCCGGAAATGAAAGGGATCCTGTCCATACTTGCCTGTTGGTGTTTGGTAGCTGTCAGTGCTCAGACAAAGCATGTGTTCTGGAAAAAAGATTCCGTACGGGTTGGTGACAAGGCAAAGCTGATTATCCTGGTCAAAAACAAACCTGCTAAATTTGATTATAATCCGGTTACAGGGGTTTTTAGCTGTGAAGAAATTCACAAAGGAGAAACACTCTGGAAACCGGGAGCTGAACTGGAAATTGTATCCTTCCGGGATACAAATTATACACAGAAAGGAATCAAATACTGGAAAGGTGTTTATACACTCATTGCCTGGGATTCTGCGAAATATCGCCTGCCGGATTTGTGGATGAGCTGGGAAGATTCTGCTTTTTCATTTCGTGCTCCGAGCCTTGACGTTGGGTTTGTGAGGAAAAAAGTAAAAGAAGGCATCGATGAAATTCCGATTGAGCCGACAAGCGATTACCTGAGGTGGCTGAAAGATTATTGGTGGGCTATCGCGATCGCTGTTATTGCGGTTATTCTTGCAATCCGATGGAACAAACGGCGTAAAATCCGGAAATCAGAGGAGTTGAGCTTGCGGGAACGAACCTTGTTAACCATTCATCAGCTGCGAAAAAAAGAAGATTGGTTACATGGAAAAACAAAAGCGCATTACATCTCATTTTCATCAATTCTGAAAATGTACCTGAGTTCCCGTTATGAACTGAACCTGATGGAACGGACAACGCAGGAAACCATTGCACTACTGAAACTGAAACAACTGGATTTTACTATGGTCAAACGCATCGAAACCTTACTTAGGGAAGCAGATATGGTGAAGTTTGCCAAAACCGAGTTGGATGATATTCACATCCGCTCAAGTTTGCTCCGGCTGGAAGAAATAGTAACCGAATTAAGTCCTTTGGAAATACCGGAATGAGTCGTTATTTCAACATTTGCTTTTGGGAATATGATTTCTACAAACCACAAATGCTCTGGCTTTTGCTGGTGATTCCGGTATTGTTGTTTCTGTGGGAATATTTGCAGAAAAGCCGTTCAGGTCAGTTGAAATACGCGAATTCTGAGCAGGAACAGTTGTCGTATTCTATTGGCTGGGTGCGTTATGTTCGCTGGGGAATCAATACCTTTTATGTATTTTCAATAGCTTGCCTCGTTTTGGTATTGGCCGAACCGTATAATACTTCCGTTGATCCTCCGAAAATCGATTATAAAAATGGAATCGATATTATTCTTGCAATTGATGCATCCGGCTCCATGCTGGCGCAGGATTTCGATCCGAACCGTCTGGAAGTGGCGAAGCGTGTAGCCAGAAAATTTGTGGATTCCAGGAAGGGAGACCGCGTAGGGTTGGTAGTTTATGAAGGTGAGGCTTATACAGCTTGTCCGGCAACACTGGATTACAAACTGCTGAAGCAACAGATTTCCGAAATCGAACCGGGATACCTGGAGCCTGGAACTGCGATCGGAAGTGGATTAGGGGTTGCAGTTACGCGACTCAGAAGTGACAGCCTGCCTTCCAAAGTGATTATTTTGCTCACAGACGGAAGCAGCAATACAGGACCGGATCCGATGGAAGCAGCCAGTCTGGCCAAAGCGAAGAAATGCAAAGTTTATACGATTGGAGTGGGAGCAAAAGGAATGGCGCCAGTTCCGGTTCAGACACCTTTCGGAGTGATTTACCAGAATCTGCCGGTAGAAATTGATGAAGCTGTTTTGAAAAATATCTCGAAATTGACAGGAGGAAAATTCTTCCGGGCAACAGATGAAAAATCGCTGGAAAAAATTTACGCTGAAATAGATCGGCTGGAAAAACGAAAAATGGAAGATCAGCACCTGGAGGCAGAACCACCGCTGACTTTGTTCCCGTTTTTTATCTGGAGCATGCTGTTTTCACTGACGGCATGGAGTGTTCAGCGATGGAAATTCAGACTGGATGACTAAAAAACACTCCACATATCAGCATCTGGTGAAGCTCTTGCTCATTTCTGAAGGAATCTGGTGGCTCCTGGTCTTGATTTGCTGCGTTGTGCTTCCGTTTGGCAGATGGGGAGTGAAGTTGCTTCATCCGGAGATGCTCCTGTTGTGGATCATTATTCCCATATTGGGAGTGCTGACCTGGCTTCAGTGGAACTGGAAGTCGAAAATTTACCAGCAATATTCAGGTTACGGCACTACCCGGATGTTATGGGTGAAATTTGAGCCGGTAAAAGCCTTTTTGCATTACTTTTTGTTGCGAAGCACTTATTTTTTCATCGTTCTTGCCATGGCACAGCCCGTTGCAGGATCCCGGAAAGTAAACGGATCAAAGCGCGTGCTGGACCTGGTCATCTGCCTGGATATTTCCAATTCGATGAATACCAAAGATATGGGAGGTGGACAGGTGAGTCGGCTGACTGCCGCCAAACAGGCCATCGGGGAGTTGATGAACCAGTTAAAGGGAGAGCGTATTGCAGTAGTGGTTTTTGCCAATGATGCCTACACGCAGCTTCCTCTGACAATGGATTACGGTGCTGCTAAGCTGTTTATCCCTGATATTGAAACGTCTATGATTACAGATCAGGGAACCAATATTGGAAGAGCGCTGGAGCTGGCCCGGGAACAATTCAAGGACACGGAATCCGGGAAGGCTGTCCTGGTAATCACAGATGGCGAAGACCATGAAAACCTCTGGAAAAAGCAACTGACCGAATTAAAAAAGCAACACATAGAGTTGGTGTACCTTGGTTTGGGTTCTGCAAAAGGAGGATTGATTCCAAACAATCCCTACGACGTATCGGAAGGATACAAACGGGAAAACGGACAGGCGGTCGTTTCCAGGCTGGATAAGAAGTCTCTGGAAAGGATGGCTGCAGCTTCCGGCAGCATTCTGGTAGTTTCAAACAGCGCATTTCCAAATATTTATAACATTGCGGCCAATTATAAGAATACAAAGAATAAACAGGTGATGAAAGTGGAATTTAATGTAGATAAAAACTATTTTTATATTCCTGCAATTTTAGCACTGTTCTGTATGATCTGTTACTTCTTTTTGCCCATCCTGATAAAGCCTGAAAAACGATGAGATTATTGTTGATAATTGTTTGCTGTTTTTGGGGTTTTGCTGTTTTCGGACAAAACTGGGAAGAAGATTTGAATCATGCCCGGCGCCTGTACAAAGAAGGGAAGTACAAAGAAGCGTTAAAGTATTATAAAAGAGCCGGGAGTTCTGCACCAAATGATGTAGATTTGTCTCAGGAAATAGGTCAGACTGCATATCGTGCAAATGACTTCAGGACTGCCGCTGAGAGTTTTGAACGCCAGGCAAATAATGCAAAAACAAAAGAAAAAGAGATTCGGGCCCGAACAAGTTTAGGAGAATCCTGCATGAAACAACAGGATTACCAGAGTGCGGTGGATGCTTACAAGGATGTGCTGAGGCTGGATCCGGATAATGAAAAGGCCAGACAACGCCTGATGGAAGCAAAACGCTTGCTTGAGCAGCAGAAGAAACAAGAGCAGAACCAGCAGGATAAAGAAAAGGAACAAAAGAATAATAATCAGAACCAGCAGCAGAATAAGAATAATAATAAAAATCCGCAGCAAAAAGGAGATAAAGATCAAAATCAATCGAAAGATAACAAGCAAAATCAGAATGCCCAGTCTCAGAAAAAAGATCAGCAGAAACTGCAGGACAAGGAAACGGAGCGGAAACTGGATGAATTTGCAAAACAGGAATTAAATACCAAGAGACGAATAAATGGTTCAAAAGGTACAACAGGTGGTAAGAAAGCACGTAAAGACTGGTAATCAATGGCAGCTGCTGTTGGTTTTGTTCACTTTGGTGAGCCAGATCTCAGTGGCTCAAAAAGCTGTGGTAGCATTGACCTGTGATAAAAAGGAAATCGAGCAGGATGAGCATCTGACATTTACGATTACTTCCAACGTGGAGGGTTCTATGAAAATCGATTTCCCGGTTGAATTTGAAGTAGATTTTGGGGTGATGCACGGAATGGAACAAAAAATGGACCCGAGCGGGAAGATCAAAACGTACTATTACATGCAGCAGTCGGGAGTGTTTAAGAAAGAAGGAACTTATTCTTTTTATGCTTACATCACTTGCCTCAATAAAACCTACAGGTCTAATAAAATTACTGTCAAAGTCACTGAAGCTGCTCCCGAAGACAACAAGATTAATTCCAACGACCCGGTTTTCGGATTGATCCAATGCAAAAAAACATGTATATATGAAGGAGAGCCGGTTTTGCTGAAAGCGAAAGTTTTTTCCTACATGGATATTGAATACCTGGAAGGTTATTCGGATTTTAAAGCCGATGTTTCCATGGAAGAACACGTTTTCCCGAACGGAAAAGTAGAGGTGGAGCAAACAAAAATAAACGGAAAAGATGCGCTTGCATTCGAATATGGCAAGCAGTTGCTGATTCCGGTTGCTACGGGTAAATGCCATGTGAAACCGTTTGAAATGGCTGTGAGATGTCACGGTTCCATTTTTTCAAAAACCATTCGTTTCCGTTCTGCGGGGTTAATGATCAATGTGAAACCTTTGCCGAATAATGCACCGAAAGATTTTATTGGGGCAGTGGGAGATTACCGGCTTTCGCAGAAAAATCCTGTTGGTGAAATCAAAGAAGGAGACGTATTCACCCTGGAACTGATCGTTTCAGGCGTTGGAAATATTCACAATTCGAATACTCCGAAACTGGTTATTCCGGAAGGATGCGCCATATACGGGGATCCGGAAAGAGTAGAAGAAATTGAATTTACCGAGGGCGGAGCAGAAGGAACGGTCACTTATCGCTTTAACATCCAGGTATTGGACGGAAAAAATCTGGAATTCCAGGCTCCTTCCATCAGTTATTTTGATCCGGAAAAGGAAAAGTATCAAACAATCAAAGGAAATTCGTTTAAGGTCAAAGTAATTCCGGATAAGAGCTTCAGCCCGGTTGTAGCATCCAACCCGGAACCCGGAACACATACGGATCTGGTTCATGTCAGTAATACCCAGGCAACTACCAGGAAATCTTCTTCAGAATCAGACTCGAAAACCCGACTTTGGGTAGGGATTGTAACTCCTACCAGTTTACTGGGATTGCTGTTTGTTTTTTTGATGGTCAGAAAACGCAAAAAGAACGAGGCTGAAAGCATTTCTGCCGCTGTAAAATCCGAATTGCCGAAAGGCCCGGTATTCCTGAGCAATCTGAAAGCAGATCCGGTAAAAGAAGTAATCGATTACTGGAGGGATACAACCAATGCACTAGATGATCCGGGGTCATTTGCGATTTTAATGCCGAAAGCCATTATTCAGCGTATTGAGCAATGTGAAAAGTGTAATTTCCAATCCCGTGAGAAAGCTTTTGACCGGTTAATTGATACCAAACCTGAATTGGCGAAGGGGTTAAGAGAAATTATTGAAACTTGTGACCAGTATCGTTACGGATTCGGAACCGAGAACCTTGAAACGGAAGATCTGTTGTTGCGTGCGGAAAATCTCCTGAGTCAGTTGGCTTCCTGAGATATTTTTATCAGAAAATTTCCGGTTAAATCGATTGACTTTTAATTTTTTTACTACTTTTACTATCACAAAACACAAATTAGTACACCATGGGTATAAGTATTTTCGGTATTGTATTATTTCTTTTGATTGGAGGTATGGCATTTTGGATGTTATTATTTCTTTTAGGATTTGTTGTTCCTTTCTGGATTACTCTGGGAATTGGTCAGCAGATGCGTCCAAAGCGTGTTTTTGAGAAAGACGAAGCAGCAGATAATAAATAATCTGATCAGTGATATTGGAAGCCTTGCAAGTTTTGCGAGGCTTTTTTTGTGAGTTTAGGTCGGGTGCAGAGCTGATAAAAATTCGTTGGGTTCATTCGGATAGCAGATACACACTTTATTAAAAGTAAATCAGCGAAGAAAAATAATCGGAATGAGTGAATTGTTGAAAAAGTTTTCTATCTTTGCCCTCCAAATTAAATTTTAAAATATCTGTTATGTATGCAATTGTAGAGATAGCAGGGCAGCAATTTAAAGTGCAAAAAGACCAAAAAATCTTTGTACACCGTTTGGATGCTGAAGCAGGATCAAAAGTAGAATTTGACCGTGTTTTGCTGGTAGACAATGGTGGAAAAGTAAATATTGGCGCCCCAGCTATAGCAGGAGCTAAAGTTACTGCTCAAGTTAATGATCACATAAAAGGTGATACAATCATTGTGTTTCGCAAAAAACGCAGAAAAGGGTACGTGAAAAGAAACGGTCACCGTCAATCTTTTACACAAATTACAATTACAGATATTAAAGGGTAATTATTCCGTTGAATAACGGATTAAAATTTTAAAGAAATGGCACACAAAAAAGGAGTCGGTAGTTCCAAAAACGGTCGCGAGTCAGAAAGCAAACGTCTTGGAGTGAAAATTTTCGGTGGACAAGCTGCAATCGCTGGGAACATCATCGTTCGCCAACGTGGTACGGCGCACCACCCAGGGAACAATGTGGGTATTGGAAAAGACCATACATTATATGCATTGACTGACGGAACAGTTGAATTCCGTAAGAAAAAAGACAATCGTTCGTTTGTATCGGTAGTTCCATTTGAAACTGCGGAGGCTTAATCGAATTTATATAACATTCTGAGAAAGGCGGGTTCCGACAGTTACGGAACTCGCCTTTTCCTGTATGTACAGGAGGGCACAGATTTAGCTACATTATCATTTCTGTGAAATCCTGTGATCTGCCTGAAAATAGGGGTATTACCTATATTTTCGTACATGACATGTATTTAAAATTACCGTTTTTTTGACCCCGGTTACCGGGACTTTATAATTCAATCCACTTATGTTAGAAATGACCAGAATCCGCGCTGAACGTGATGAGATTATCACTGCACTGAAAAAGCGCAACATCGATGTAACAGAAACAATTGATGCAATTATTGCTAAAGATCAGCAATGGCGTGTTGCGAAAACATCTATGGAATTAATTACGTCCGAGTTGAATAAAATTGCAAAGGAAATTGGTGAATTCTTCAAAAGTGGTAAAACTTCGGAGGCAGAAGCAGCAAAAGTTAAAACATCTGATCTGAAACAGGAAGAACAGCAGCTCAAATTGCAGGTAGACTCACTGGAAAATGAAATCACACAGTTGTTGTACCAGATCCCGAATGTTCCGAATGCTTTGGTGGTTTCCGGGAAAAATGAAGAGGATAACGAAATTGTTGAAATAGTCGGTGAACCGGCAGTATTGCACAACAAGGCGATTCCGCACTGGGAATTGGCCAGGAAATTTGATTTGATAGACTTTGAATTAGGAGTGAAAATCACAGGTGCCGGTTTTCCGGTTTACAAAGGGAAAGGTGCAAAATTGCAACGTGCTTTGATCCGGTTCTTCCTGGAAGAAGCAGAAAAAGCAGGTTATGAAGAATTTGTGGTTCCTCACATGGTGAATGAAGCAAGTGCTTACGGAACGGGACAATTGCCGGATAAGGAAGGCCAGATGTATCATATGCAGGTAGATGATTTATACATGATTCCAACGGCTGAAGTACCGCTGACGAATATTTACCGCGATGTGGTTCTTTCGGATGAGAATTTCTCTGTCAAAATGACTGGTTATACACCGTGTTTCAGAAGAGAGGCGGGGAGTTACGGAGCACATGTACGGGGTTTAAACCGCTTGCATCAGTTCGACAAAGTAGAAATTGTACGCATCGAACATCCGCGCAATACAGAAAGGGCGTTGAATGAGATGGTAAACCATGTGAAAGGATTACTGGAGAAATTAGGCTTGCATTACCGTATTTTGCGCTTATGTGGTGGAGATACCGGTTTCGCTTCTGCTATGACTTACGACTTTGAAGTTTTTTCTGCAGCACAGGAAAAATGGCTGGAGGTAAGTTCTTGTTCCCGCTTTGATACATTCCAGGCAAATCGTTTGAAACTGCGTTTTAAAGGTGCGGATAAGAAAAATTACCTGGCACATACATTGAACGGTTCGGCATTGGCATTGCCCCGGATTATGGCATCTATTATGGAAAATTACCAGACACTGGACGGAATCGAAATTCCGGAAGCGTTACATCCGTATACTGGTTTCACTAGAATTGATTAAATATGAGCATCTCATGGTGGCTTTGTTCATCATGAGATTTTTACCGTCCAACCTGAAATGTAGCCGTTTGTCATGGGGTCAGATGTCAAGCGTTCATTAGTGTTGTGGGTTGAAGTGATAGTTATAAAAAATACACTAACTTTTCATTTAACAGGTAAATATTCTTATTTAACAAGATCAATAGCTTCTTTTTTATACGAAATTACCAAATGTGGACGGCAAAAGCATCTGAATTTGTTGTGATAATCAGATCTGAACCTTGTAATCCTGCCATGGCAGAATTTGGTTGTAATTGTAACTCATTTGTTAAATTCCTTCCGGTTCCCAATTCTGGAACGCGACATTTTATGTAATTTAGTGCCATGTTCAGAAGCTTGTTGTTTCTTTTGTCATTTGGATTAATTCTTTCCTGTGAAAGTAAACTTGGAAAGTTTGAAAGTGATGTGCTGTTTGCAAAAATAACCAATGATTCTGTTGCAAATGTGCTACAGGAGCTGGATACCAATCAATTATTAAAATTGCGCGGACAATCCAAAATGGCTCTGCTCGATTTTAATATTGAACTGGGAAATGACACCCTGGATATAGAAACAGCCAGAGAAATCGACGGATTTATCCAGGCATACCGGGCAACTGATTTTTATACGAATGAGATCCGAAAGCTTAGAAAAGCACAGCAAGAACAACAGAAACGTTTGAAATTGCTGCAGTCAGATATTGAAGACGGAGCAGGAGACCGGGCACAGTATTACGAACATGTTCAGTTTGAACTGAAGGAGGCGGAAGAAATCCGGAAGCATAGTCTGATCCTGGAAAAACAATTTATAGAATTTAAACATTCTTACGAGCAATTTAAACCTATTTTTGAACGTTTTAAAGACGAACATTCACCTTCAAAGCAGTAAGTACTTGATGAAACACTTGATTATTTTTTATTGCCTGTTCTTTTCTCTTGCTCTTTCGGCGCAGACGAGCACAGATCAGCAATTGGCCAATTTGTACTACAACAATGGAGAATTTGACAAGGCACTTCCGTATTTTGAAAAGCTCATCAACAAGCAAAGCACCAAGTTTGACCAGTTGCGCTATGTGAATTGTCTGGAAAAAACCAATCAGCAGAAAGATGCTGAAAAGTTTCTCAAAAAGCTGATTTCCAGTTCGAAGGATTTTGACTACACTATTGCGCTGGGAGACTTGTACGAACGTACGGAAAGAGCTTCTCAGACAGAAAAACTGTATAACGAACGGATTAAACAAGTGGCATCAGACGGATACGAGGTAGTTGAATTATACAATTCTTTCATCAAAAAGGGAAAAGTAGATTGGGGCTTGAAAACGCTCGAAGCTGGTCGGAAGGAACTAAAGAAAAATTATCCGCTGCAGGTCCAGTTTGCAGAAGTGTACGCACTGCTTGGCCGTACGGATGAAATGATAGACGAATATTTCGAGGTACTGGATTTGTATCCGAATTATGCATCCAATATTCAGAATGCGCTGACCAAACAAATTGATTTTTCGGAAGATAAAACAGGTGTTTACCAGAAGCTGAAAGAGAAATTACTTGTCCGGATTCAGAAGAAACCCAATGATTTTATCTATTCCGAAATGCTGATCTGGTTATTTATCCAGAAAAAAGAATTCAAGGCAGCGTTAATTCAGACCCAGGCCCTGGATCGCCGGGAAAAAGGAAATGGAAACCGCGTGATGGACCTGGCTGAAACCTGTGTGGAAAACGGCGATTATGCCACTGCGCGTTCAGCATATAACTACATCATTGAACAAGGTCCGCAAAACCCGAATTATTACACGGCATACAGTGCGTTGCTCAATATTCGTTACCGCGAAATCACGATTGAAAAGAAATACCAGCCGGAAGATATTGCTGCTGCTGAAAGAGAATACAGACAAGGTTTGAAATTATTGGGTTGGGACAGGAATGCCGTTTATACTGCAAAAGAACTGGCGGAGATTAAGGCGTACTATGGAAACGATGCAGAGGGTGCAGCACAATTGCTTGATAGCTGTCTGGCCATTCCGGGGTTGTCCGATTTTGAAAAAGCACAAGTGAAAATGGCGCTGGCAGATGTATTGGTACTGAAAGACGATATCTGGCAAGCTTCTCTGTATTACATGCAGATCGACAAAGATTTCAAATTCGAGACAATCGGTTCGGAAGCTAAATTCAAGAACGCACGGGTTTTCTATTATGACGGAGATTTTAAGTTTGCCCAGTCTCAGCTGGATGTCCTGAAAGAATCAACCAGCAAGCTCATTGCGAATGATGCGATGAAATTATCCGTTCTGATCACGGATAATTTGGGATTAGACAGCAATTATACCGCCATGTACCAGTTTGCTCAGGCAGATCTGTTATTGGAACAGCATCAGTTCGACCGTGCCTTCAAACTGTACGATTCCATCAATGCGGCATTCCCAGATCATGGATTGGCAGATGAAATCCTGTTCCGTAAAGCCCAGGCAATGGAGTACCAGGGAAAATGGCAGGAAGCGCTTGATTACCTGAATCGCATTTACACGTATTACAAAAACGACATCCTTGCTGACGATGCCGTATTCCAGATGGCGGAAATTTATGAAAAGAACCTTCACGACAAGGAAAAAGCCCAGGAATACTACAAGAAAATCCTTTTTGAATGCAAAGGAAGCCTTCTGACAGTCGAAGCGCGTAAGCGCTACCGGGCGCTGCGTGGTGATGTTTCGGACGAGGAGGATTTATGATTTTAACTTGTCAGATGCAAATCTGATTCTAAATATGATATGAATAGGCTGTTTTCTGTCAACAATACATTTACGAGTTATCAGAACCTAATCTCGTTTTACAATAGTCACAAAGATAAAGAGTTTGATGAGATCAGACTAGAACTTGATGTTTTTTTTGCTGCCAATATGAGTGCTGCTCTTGGGGCCATTTTAGACAAATTTTCAGAAAATCTAAATGATGTGATTTTTGATTATATTCATTCGCAAATTGAGCAAATTCTGCTTAAGAATGATTTTTTAACATACTATGGCAGAGAAAGGATAGAAGATACAAATCGTACAACAATTAAATACCAGCGTCTTAAACCGACAGATGGAAAATATTTTAAACGTTATGTAATAGAAGAGTTGATTGATGGGCACAGTTATGATTTGCCTCCTATGTCTTCAGGAGTAAAAGAAAAAATAGTGGAGGCAATTTATGAGATCTTCGTCAATGCACAATTCCATAGTAATACCGAAGATATTTACACCTGTGGTCAATTCTTTCCGAATAAAAATAAGATTGAATTCACGATCGTTGATACAGGTGTCGGATTCAAACAAAAAATATTAGAACGATTTGGAAAGCATTTGGCAGCTGATAGAGCAATTGAGTGGGCTGTTCAGGACAAAAATACTACCAAGCAGGTAACCGGAGGTTTAGGATTAGCAGTTTTGAGAGAATTCATAAATATGAATAAGGGTCGAATGCAAATTATTAGTCGGGATGGGTTTTATCAGTATGATAATGACGGAGTGATGACAAAGATGTTTAATGGAGAATTTCCGGGAACAATTGTAAATTTGCAATTCTGTACAGATGATAGTAACAACTATTCATTAACCGGTGAAATTGATGAAAATGATATATTTTGAAACTATGGAAGGTACTACAATTAATATCGTAAATACAATTGGAGATCTATTTGGGGTAGAAGCTGAAGATGGTCAAAAGGTATATGAATTGGTTCGAAAAGCTTTTGAAAATGACCACAAAGTCATACTTTCCTTTGTGAATATTGAAATGCTTACAACGGCTTTTCTGAATACAGCAATTGGTCAGCTCTATAAAGATTATTCTGAATCATACATTAAAGAACATTTACAGGTTACAGATATGTCTGATTCCGGGAAAGTGGCGCTAAAACGCGTTGTAGATACGGCAAAATTATTCTATAGTGATCCGGATGCATTAGAAAGAAGCATTAATGATTTATTAGACTAAAACTGACTTGCTTATGGCTGCTAATTATAGATTGAATGAGGTTAGTCAGATCAGAGATCGAAATGTATTTATTGATGCCAATGTCCTGATTTACTTGTTTTGGCCTACAGGTCAGCACAGATATGAAGAGAGTTACGCTAAGGTTTTTCGTTTACTTTTGAAACAAGGTAATCGGTTATTTGTTGATTTTTTGGTAGTTTCAGAAGTCGTTAACAGGATTATTCGAATTGAAAATGTAAAAGTGGCTTCAACTCTAAAATTTAAGGACTTCAGGGAAAGTGAAGTTGGCCAATCTGCTTTAAAAGATATTTATACGATTTTAAAAGAGAATGTATTGAACCGCTTTGAAGTGACCGGAAAAGCATTTAATAAAATGGAGATAGAAGGGCTTTTGATTCCAGATACCCTTGATATTGTTGATAAAGCAATTGCGATCTTTTGCAAGGAGAGCAATTTCGTATTGCTGACTAATGACAAAGATTTTAGAAACACCGGATTGGATATACTAACGGGGAACTCTCATATTTTAAATTCATGAAAATACAGGTATTGTGGGCAACCAAACTTAATTGTATCAATACAACTTTATCTTCGCCCGGTAAACACTTTTTATCGACCAGCTATTTTAGAGATTTTTGAAATAATTACCTGGTAATTTAGATTAAGTCTAAATAGTTTTTTCCAGGCTTTTCTCACCTTAAATTGTATTAAATTCGCGAGTCTTAAAACTAGTGATTATGTCTTCTGCAGAAGATTATTTACCGATATTGCTTCAGGCAGCCGTTGCTTTAGGCTTTGTTATTACGGTTCTGGTTGTGGCTCCGATGCTCGGACCGAAACTGACAGGAAAAAAGAAAAACGCCAATTGGGAATGTGGTATTGAAGAAGTTGGAAATGCCCGTTTCCCGATTTCTATCCGGTATTTGTTGACCGCTATTTTATTCGTGCTTTTTGACGTGGAAGTCATTTTCTTCTACCCGTATGCAGTGAATTTCCGTTTCCTGCAGTCTGACGGATTGATAGCAGTGGTCGTTTTCGTGGCATTCTTCCTTACAGGATTTTTCTATGTACTCAAAAAAGGTGCTTTAGAATGGGAAAAGTAGAAATCATCAATGGTGTTGAAACCATTAACGGAGAAGGGTTTCAGTTGTCAATACTCGATAAGGTAATAGGCGTTGCGCGTGCAAACTCGGTTTGGCCGCTTCCTTTTGCTACCTCTTGTTGCGGTATTGAATACATGGGAACCATGGGAAGTAACTATGACGTGGCGCGTTTCGGAATGGAGCGTATGTCCTTTTCTCCACGCCAGGCAGATCTGCTGATCGTTGCTGGCACAATCTCGAAAAAATTAGCTCCGGTCCTGAAACAGGTGTATGAGCAAATGGCAGAGCCGAAATGGGTTTTGTCTGTTGGCGCATGTGCTTCTTCAGGAGGGATTTTTGATACTTACTCCGTATTGCAGGGAATTGACCGTGTGATTCCGGTGGACGTTTACGTTCCGGGATGCCCGCCGAGACCGGAACAGATCATTGAAGGAGTAATGAACATCCACCGCCTGGTGAAAAGCGAGTCATTGCGTCGTCGTTACTCGGATGAATATAAGCATTTGTTGAAGAAATACGATTTGAATGATGAGTAAACTGACGAACGAAACGGTATTGACTCGTCTGCAGGATAAATTCGGTGATGCAATCCTGAAATATGAGGAACCGTATGGCTTTCTGACCATTGAAGTACCTGCTGAAAAAACGCATAATCTGATTTCCTGGCTGAAGACAGATGAAGTGTTGAAAATGTCATTCCTGACTTTGCTTGGGGCAGTGCATTACCCGAACGACAAAGGCCGTGAGATTTGTGTGAACTACCATATTCATTCCTTCATTCACAATGTGCGCCTGCGTATCCGTGCTTTTCTTCCGATTGAAAATCCGGCTATTCAGTCAATTACGGACATCTATATGGGGGCAAACTGGCTGGAGCGTGAAACATACGATTTCTTCGGAGTGATTTTCGAAGGACATCCGAACCTGACACGAATTCTCAACGAAGATTCCATGGATTATTTCCCGATGCGTAAACAGTATCATCTGGAAGATGCAACAAGAGAAGATAAAGATGACCGTTACTTCGGCAGGTGAGAAGAGAAAGCACTGCTTTCGATAAGCAACAAGCGGAGCGCGGTTGCAAAAAGAGAGTTTAAAGGAAATAGAGTTAGTACAGCTTTGAGATAATGAAATTATGAGCGACACTCCAGAAAATAAAAGTTTATTCGCTGATGAAACCATCGACGGACAAATTGCAACGCTGAACTTAGGGCCTACACACCCGGCAACGCATGGAATTTTCCAGAACGTGCTGACAGTTGACGGAGAGAAAATCTTAGGTTCTGTTCAAACGGTAGGTTACATTCACCGCGCTTTTGAAAAACTGGCGGAGCGCAGACCTTACAATCAGATTACGCCGATCACGGACCGGCTGAACTATTGTTCTTCCCCGATTAACAACATGGGATGGGAAATGACAATGGAAAAACTGATCGGGATAGAAGTCCCGAAACGTGTGAATTACATGCGGGTCATCATCATGGAATTGGCGCGTATCGCGGATCACTTGGTGTGTAACTCGGTAATTGGAGTAGATACCGGAGCGTTAACGGGGTTCACATATATGTTCCAGGAACGCGAAAAAATCTACGAATTATACGAAGAAGTATGCGGAGCGCGTTTGACAACCAACATGGGCCGTATCGGTGGATTTGAGCGTGATTTCTCACCAACTTTCCATAAAAAATTACAGGTATTTCTGAAAGAGTTTCCAAAACGCTTCCAGGAGTTCGATGACTTATTATTGCGCAACCGCATCTTTATGGATCGTACAATCGGTACAGGGCCTATTTCCGCAGAAAGGGCAATGGATTACGGTTTCACCGGTCCGAATCTGCGCGCAGCAGGAGTAGATTACGATGTGCGTGCAATGAACCCGTATGCATCCTACGAAGATTTTGATTTCATCATCCCGGTAGGAACACAGGGAGATACATACGATCGTTTCTGTGTACGCCAGGAAGAAATCCGTCAGAGTTTGCGGATCATTGAACAAGCATACAAGAATCTTCCGGAGGGAAAACACTTCTCACCAGATGTTCCTGAATTTTATTTGCCGCGCAAAGAAGACGTTTACACTAAAATGGAAGCGTTAATTTATCACTTCAAGATCGTCATGGGGGAAACGCCTGTTCCGGTAGGAGAAGTGTACCATTCGGTAGAAGGAGGAAACGGAGAATTAGGCTTCCACTTGATTTCAGACGGAGGAAGAACACCATACAGACTTCAGTTCAGAAGACCTTGTTTTATTTATTACCAGGCATACCCGGAAATGATTACCGGTCAGACCATCTCTGATGCAGTTTTGACTATGAGTAGCATGAACGTGATTGCAGGAGAATTGGACGCATAAGATGAGTACGATAGCAACAAATGAATATATCAATCAGCCGGAGCCGGAGTTCAGTGCTGAGAAAATGAAAGAAGTACAGCGTATTATCGGATTATTTCCGGAAGGAAAACAAAAAAGTGCCTTAATGCGCATTCTTCATATAGCGGAAGAAGAATTCGGAGGCTGGTTGAGTGTACCAACTATGAACTACGTAGCTCGCCTGCTGAATATTCAACCGATCGAAGTGTACGAAGTGGCAACATTCTACACAATGTTCAACATCGAAAAACCTGGGAAAGTGGTTTTGGAAGTATGCAGAACCGGGCCTTGTATGCTGGTTGGTTCCGACCAGATTATTGAACACATCGAAAAGAAACTCAATATCAAAGCAGGGGAAACCTCCGCCGACGGGATATTTACACTGAAAACGGCAGAATGTCTGGGAGCTTGTGGTTACGGTCCGATGCTTCAGTGTGGAAAACATTATCACGAGCATTTGACTCCTGCAAAAGTAGATGAGTTGTTAGATACCTTGCGTAAAGAACATTCAGATAAATAAGAATGGGAAGAAAACTATTATTGGAACATGCAAACGTTCCCGGAATTGAAACTTTTGAAGTTTACCGCAAAAACGGAGGTTACCGTTCTGTAGAGAAAGCTTTGAAAACCATGTCGCCGCAAAATGTGATGGAAGAGGTGCAGGCATCCGGACTGAGAGGTCGTGGTGGTGCAGGATTCCCGACAGGAATGAAGTGGTCTTTCCTGGCAAAACCGGAAGGCGTTCCGCGTTATTTATTGTGTAATGCCGACGAATCCGAGCCCGGAACTTTCAAAGATCGTTACCTGATGGAAAAAATCCCGCATTTGCTGGTAGAAGGAATGATTGTTTCTTCCTACGCACTGGGATGTAACCAATCCTACATTTACATCCGCGGAGAATATATGTGGGTATTGGAAATCGTGGAAAAAGCAATTGCTGAAGCGTACTCAAACGGATTCCTTGGGAAAAATATCCTGGGTTCGGGTTACGATCTGGATCTGGCAATCTGTCCGGGAGGAGGAGCTTACATCTGTGGTGAAGAAACGGCCCTGATTGAATCCCTGGAAGGAAAAAGAGGAAACCCGCGAATCAAACCGCCATTCCCGGCTGTGAAAGGATTGTGGGGTTGTCCGACCGTGGTAAACAACGTGGAATCCATTGCTACCATAGTTCCGATTGTGAATGATGGCGGTGCTGAATATGCAAAAATCGGTATCGGTAAAAGTACCGGAACGAAGCTGATCTCCGCATGTGGAAACCTGGCAAAACCGGGAGTTTACGAAATTGAGCTGGGCCTTTCCGTAGAAGAATTCATCTACTCCGACGAATGGTGTGGTGGAATCGCAAACGGAAAGAAAATCAAGGCTTGTGTTCCGGGAGGATCTTCTGTTCCGGTCTTACCTGCAAACCTGATTACCAAAACGGCTGAAGGGGCCGATCGTTTGATGACCTACGAAAGTTTGGCAGAAGGTGGTTTCGCTACCGGTTCGATGCTGGGCTCAGGAGGATTCATCGTATTTGACGAAGATCAGTGTATTGTCAGAAATACCTGGAACTTTGCGCGTTTCTATGCGCACGAATCCTGTGGACAATGCTCGCCCTGCCGCGAAGGAACAGGATGGATGGAAAAAGTGCTTCGCCGGATTGAACACGGTCAGGGCCACATGCACGATATCGATTTGTTGGCAGAAATCAATAAGAAAATAGAAGGAAACACGATTTGTCCGCTGGGTGATGCTGCTGCATGGCCGGTAGCGGCGGCAATCCGTCATTTCCGGGAAGAATTTGAATGGCACGTGACGCACCCGGATGAAGCGGTAAAACGCAACTTCGGAATTGCATCCAGTCACATGCCTTTAATATAAACTAGTTGATCGATTATGGTAAAAGTTATCATTGACGATATTGAAGTAGAAGTAGAACCGGGAACAACGATCCTGAATGCTGCCCGTAAGATCGGTGGAGATATTGTACCTCCTGCTATGTGTTATTACAGTAAATTGCAGGGGAGTGGTGGAAAATGCAGAACATGCCTGGTGGAAGTGGCTGCCGGTTCAGCTACAGATCCGCGCCCGATGCCGAAGCTGGTGGCTTCCTGCTCTACTCCGGTAAACGATGGAATGGTGGTGAAAAACAAAACTTCACAGCGCGTGTACGATAACCGTGCGGCTGTAACGGAGTTCTTATTAATTAACCACCCGTTGGATTGTCCGGTTTGCGACCAGGCAGGTGAGTGTCACTTACAGGATTTGGGTTTCGAACACGGAAAAGAAAGAACGCGCTACGAAGAAAAACGCAGAACATTTGATCCGATTGATATTGGCGATAAGATCAAGCTGCACATGAACCGTTGTATCCTGTGTTACCGTTGTGTTTATACGGCGAATCAGCTTACGGATCAGCGTGTTCACGGAGTCATGCACCGCGGAGACCATGCGGAAATCTCTACTTACATTGAGAAAGCTATCGATAACGATTTCTCCGGGAATGTGATTGATGTGTGTCCGGTTGGTGCTTTGACGGATAAAACATTCCGCTTCAAAAGCCGTGTATGGTTCTTAAAACCGATGGAGGCATCCTGCGAGTGTACAAAATGTGCCGGAAAAGCCGTGATCTGGATGTTTGGAGATGAAATTTACCGCGTAACGGGCCGTAAAGATAAATACGGTGAGATCGAAGACATTGACGGAAAAACAGCCTGGATTTGTAACGAATGTCGTTTCGATAAGAAAGATAAGAGCATGTGGAAGATCGAAGGACCGCGAGTAATTAACCGCCATTCCGTGATTTCGCAGAACCAATACATTGCTGACGATCAAATCGAATCCAAAAAACTAACAGGAAAGTAAAATGATCATAAAATTAATCATAGTTGTTGCCTTATTCGCCATTACGCTGGGAATTGCAGCTTACCTGACGCTGATGGAGCGTAAAGTTGCGGCCTGGATGCAGGACCGTATTGGTCCGGACAGAGCGGGGCCTTTTGGTTTGCTTCAGCCATTGGCAGACGGTGGAAAAATGTTCTTCAAGGAAGATTTTCGCCCTGCGAACGCCGATAAATGGTTGTTCATCATTGGGCCGGGAATTGCCATGTTTACTTCCCTGATTACCGGGGCGGTAATTCCGTGGGGACCGGATCTGAAAATTGCGGGTGAATCAATCGCTTTGCAGGTTGCAGATGTAAACGTGGGAATTCTCTTCATTATGGGAGTTGTCTCCATCGGAGTTTACGGAATCATGATCGGAGGCTGGGCTTCCAACAATAAATTTGCCTTGTTTGGAGCAATTCGTGCGAGTTCCCAGATGATTTCCTACGAATTGGCGATGGGAGTTTCCGTTATTACAATCGTATTGATGACTGGATCGCTGAGTTTGCGCGATATCGTGGATCAGCAACATGGTTTCTGGAACGATGGCTGGTTCTCCTGGAACGTATTCAAGCAACCGGTCTGTTTTGTAGTATTCCTGATTACGGCTTTGGCAGAGTGTAACCGCGCTCCGTTCGACTTACCAGAATGTGAATCCGAGCTGATTGGTGGTTATCACACAGAATACGGTGCAATGAAACTTGGATTCTTTCTGTTCGCAGAATACGTAAATATGTTCATTTCCTGTGCAGTAATTTCCGCATTATTCTTCGGAGGATACAACTTCCCGGGAATGGATCATTTCTCAGGAAATACCTTAGCAATTTTGGGAACACTGGTTTTCTTCGGAAAAACATTCTTCTTCATTTTCGTATTCATGTGGATTCGCTGGACATTGCCGCGCTTCCGCTACGATCAGCTGATGCATATCGGTTGGAAAAAGATGATTCCGGTTGCTTTAATCAACCTGTTGATTACAGGTGTGGTGATCGCTTATACTTCAGGCTGGTTTTCTAAAGACAAGGACAACGAGTCTGCAGGCACTGCGAAAACAGAGCAACCTTTGGGATTGAACCAATCCTTCGAAAAGACGAGTCAAACCGGAATAGCTTATAGATACTAACATGGAAAGTTTATCAAATCGCAAAAAAGTTGTTTCGAACAAGAAGATGACCTTCATGGAGAAGCTCTATTTCCCGGCAATCCTGGGAGGTATGTGGATTACCCTGAAGCACTTGTTCATGAAGAATAATACGGTAAAATATCCGGAGCAGAAACGCGAGTTTGCACCTGTTTACCGCGGACAACATGTATTAAAGCGCGATGAGCAGGGACGTGAAAATTGCACGGCTTGCGGATTGTGTGCAGTAGCATGTCCGGCAGAAGCCATCACCATGACTTCCGGTGAGCGCAAGAAGGGAGAAGAGCACTTGTACAGAGAAGAGAAATACGCTACAACATATGAAATCAATATGCTGCGTTGCATTTTCTGCGGATTGTGTGAGGAAGCTTGTCCGAAGGAAGCGATTTTCTTAACGGATCGTATCGTTCCGACTTATTTTGAACGCCATGATTTTGTTTACGGGAAAGATAAACTGGTAGAACCGGTTGATCACCGTGTAGACATCAGTAAGAGACAATTAACCGGAAAAAGACCTGCGTAATGAGTTTAGATGTGATTTTTTATATCCTGGGTGGATTGACGATCGGAACGGCTTTGATGGTGGTTCTGAGTAAACATCCGGTGAGAAGTGTATTGTACCTGGTATTGACCTTCTTTTTGATTTCGGCAAATTATGTGTTGATGAATGCACAGTTCATTGCAATTGTAAACATCATTGTATATGCCGGGGCAATCATGGTATTGTTCCTCTTCGTATTGATGCTCCTGAATCTGAATAAGGAAAACGAACCGAAGCATTCCCCGTTGATGACGATCGGTGCTGCGGTTGCAGGTGGTGGATTGTTCCTGGTAGTAGTGGCTGCAATGCGGGATGCCATTCTGGCAACTCCGGTGATCGACGAGAATTCTCCGAAAGTGGGATTGGTAGAGAACCTCGGACAGGTATTATTTACGAAGTACGTACTTCCTTTTGAAGCTTCTTCCGTATTGTTCCTGGCAGCAATGGTCGGAGCGGTTCTTTTGGCTAAAAAGGAAAAACAAACTATAGATTGATATGTTATTAGCGACATTATTTGAATCAGGTGTAAAGATCGAGCATTATATGGTCCTTGCTACGGCATTGTTCATCATTGGTGTGTTCGGGGTGCTTTACCGGAAAAATGCAATCATTTTGTTGATGTGCATTGAATTGATGCTCAATGCGGTGAATTTGCTGTTGGTAGCTTTTTCAACGTACCTGGGGCAGGCAGACGGACAATTATTCGTGTTTTTCATCATGGTAGTGGCAGCAGCGGAAGCAACGGTCGGATTATCGATCCTGGTGCTTTTGTTCAGAAATACGCGCTCTGTAGATATTCGATTGTTTAATAAATTAAAAAACTAACAGATGTCGGTATCACAACTACTTCCGTTTATTGTTTTGCTCCCCCTGACCGGAGCTTTTATTAACGGAACTATCGGAAAATCATTATCAAAAGTTTTAGTAGGAACAATTGCAACAGGTGTAATGCTCGTTTCTTTTGTTCTGGCAATCATGGCATTCATGGGAGTTCAACACGGAGAACCGGTGACAGCTCATTTATTTACCATGATCAAAACAGACACATTCTCCTTGCATGCGCGTTTGTTCGCAGATAACCTGTCGATGTGGATGACACTGATCGTAACTGGTGTCGGAACCTTGATTCACCTGTTTTCAATGGGCTATATGAAACATGATGCAGGATATTACAAGTTCTTTGTTTACCTGAACCTGTTCGTCTTTGCGATGTTGATTCTGGTCCTGGGAAGCAACTATTTCATGTTATTCTTCGGCTGGGAAGGTGTTGGTATTTGTTCTTATTTGTTAATTGGGTTCTGGTATCAGGACTTCAAAAATACACTGGCTGCCCGTAAAGCATTCATCATGAACCGAATCGGAGATTTGGGCTTACTGATCGGCTTGTTCCTGATCTTGGGAAAATTCGGAACGCTGGAATATGCTGAAGTAGCAAAAGCAGTGCTGGCAAAAGGATTTGAAATTTCCGAATGGCTGATCTTCGGAATTACGATCTGTTTATTTATCGGTGCAACCGGAAAATCGGCTCAGATTCCATTGTTTACGTGGTTGCCAGATGCGATGGCGGGACCAACTCCGGTTTCAGCTTTGATCCACGCGGCAACGATGGTAACAGCGGGTATTTTCTTAACGGTTCGTTCCAACTATTTGTTCGAACATGCACATCTGACAAAGGAGATCATGTTATACATCGGGTTAGCTACTTCAATCGTGGCGGCATTCATTGCAATGCGTCAGAACGATATCAAGAAAGTATTAGCTTATTCAACTGTTTCTCAGCTGGGGATGTTATTCGTAGCATTGGGAATGGGAGCCTACACGGCTGCCATGTTCCATGTTACGACTCACGCATTCTTCAAAGCATTGCTGTTCTTAGGTTCGGGAAGTGTAATCCACGCGATGTCTGACGAGCAGGATATTCGCAAAATGGGTGGACTTCGCAGGAAAATCCCGGTAACGCATTTCACGTTCTTAATCGGAACACTGGCAATTTCCGGTATCCCGTTATTGTCCGGGTTCTACTCCAAAGATGAAATTATCGGGCACGCATTTGAATCACACAAGTTTGTTTACTTCGCATTGATGTTCAGCTCGGCTTTGACAGCCATTTACATGTTCCGACTGTACTTTGTGACTTTCTTTGGAACATTCCGCGGAACGCACGAGCAGGAGCACCATGTACACGAAGGTCCGGCTTCTATGACTTTGCCGCTGATTATCCTGGCAATATTGTCCGTATTCGGAGGTTTATTGAATTTACCGGGAGTTTTCCTTCGCAACGGGACACACTGGTTGTCGCATCACTATGCACAGAACGTAGATGGTTTGAAGGCCATTAGTGAACACGGTGACCCGAATACCACTTTGATGCTGATGGTTGCGGCAGGAGCAATGGCTGTGATTATTGCAATTGTGACCTACATTGTTTATGTGAAGAAAAACAGCATACCTGTTGCAGACGAGCAATTGAAAGGATGGGAAAAAGCTTCCGCAAGAAAATTGTATTTCGATGAAATTTACGACTTCCTGTTCGTAAGACCCGTCTTGTGGCTGTCTGAAAAAGGAGCGCATTATTTCGAAGGAGCGTTCTTGCATAGAAGCGTTGTCAGTTTGGGAAAAACTATTGGGAAATCGGGCGATCTGATTCGCAAAATCCAAACGGGAAGAGCAGATAACTATATTTTGTGGATGGTTTTCGGAATCATCGGGTTGATTGTTTATTACATTATCTATTATAAAAACTAAGACGTGGAATTACTTTTATTTATTTTACCAGTTTTCTTTGCGTTATCGGTATTGTTAGTCCCTAAACAAGGGGTTCGTGCATACGGAATCATCGGTTCGCTTGTCGTTTTAGGTGTTGTAATAGCATGTATGATGCAATACAACAATAATGGAACGATGTATTTGTTTATGCAAAAACCGTGGTTTTACGGAATTACCCTAAGCTTCGGATACGATGGAATTTCCCTGTTAATGTTGTTGTTGACAGCCGTTTTGGTTCCGTTGATCCTGGTTGCAAACTTCAGGAACGAACTGGCTGAAAACCGCTTGTTCACAAGTATGGTTTTCTTCATGCAGCTAGGTTTGATCGGAGTATTTGTTTCCATGGACGGATTGTGGTTCTACATATTCTGGGAAATCACCCTGATTCCGATCTTTCTGATCTCCTGGTGGTTTGGAGCGCCTGAAAGAAAGGCGGCTTTGATGAAGTTTTTCATTTACACCTTTGTGGGCTCATTGGCAATGCTTGCTGCTTTGATCGGAATTAAAGTGAACTCACCGACTTTCTACATTGAGGATTTGAGAACGGTTGTTTTTACAGGTAAAACGGCTTGCTGGTTGGCTTTAGGATTTTTTCTTGCTTTTGCAATCAAGATCCCGGTATTCCCGTTCCACACGTGGCAGCCGGATACATATACGAAATCACCGATGGCCGGAACAATGCTGCTTTCGGGAATTATGCTGAAAATGGCACTTTACGGAATGATCCGCTGGATGCTTCCGCTGTTCCCTGAAGCAATTCCGTGTTTGCAGTATCCCATTATTATTCTGGCAACGGTCGGGGTGGTTTACGCGGCAATTATTGCCATCAGGCAAAAAGACATGAAGCGTGTATTTGCCTTTGCATCTATGTCACACGTAGGATTGATCGCTGCGGCAATCATGACTTGTAACTTCGATGCACTTTCCGGAAGTATGGTTCAGATCCTTAATCATGGGCTGGTTGCAGTTGGCTTATTCCTGGCAGTTGAAATTATTGAACGCAGGGCCGGAACCCGGAACCTGGATGAATTGGGAGGTTTTGCAAAACAAGCTCCGAAATTCGCATTCTGGTTTGCAGCATTGGCTTTTGCATCGGTATCCGTTCCGTTAACCAGTGGATTTATTGGGGAATTCCTGATGCTGAAAGGATTAGTTGGTTTTGATATGGTTGTGGGAATCATTGCGGGGACAACCCTGATTCTCGGAGCGGTTTATACGTTCCGCGCATACCAGTTGAGTATGTACGGACCGGTTACCAGAGATCATTTTGCAGATTTGCACTGGTCGGAATTACTGGTTTTGGCACTAATTGTTATTGCTGTGGTGATCTTTGGAGTTTACCCGGCAGCTATCACGGATTTTGTGAATCCTAGTATAAAAGTAGTTTTAGAAACCCTTTCAACACCTTCAGGTTTATAATATGGATGCATTATTGATTGTTTTTGCCAGTGGACTGATTTCCTTATTTGCTGCTTTTGCAAAGAAACCTTGGTTAGTTGTAAGCTCTGCAATGGCAGGTTTGTTGGCTGCTATTATCGTTATTCTTAACCAGCTTCAGACCGGGAAGGCATTTTTCGACTTCCTGAAGTACGAAGGTTTGTTGTTTGACGATCTGGCTTTGGTATACAGTCTTGCGATTTGCGTTTTGGCTTTATTGATTGTCGGACTCGGTTACGAGCGTTTCAAAGAAAATCCGGTACATACGGGAGAATACATCGGTTTATTGATATTCTCAACAGTAGGAGCGATGATTATGACTGCTTACACCGATATGTTCATGTTCTTCCTTGGCCTGGAAATCCTTTCTATTCCGATTTATGTCATGGCGGGAAGTAACAAGACTGATATACGGTCTTCCGAAGCATCCTTGAAATATTTCCTCACAGGTTCCTTTGCTTCCGGAATTTTCCTTTTCGGATTGGCATGGGTGTATGGAGCTACCGGAACATTCAGGCTATGGGAGATTCAGGCGAAAATTATGGAAATGGAATCTCTGAGCCCGATTTTAATGATTGGTGTATTGTTGATTATGGCTTCCTTTATTTTCAAAATCGGTGCGGCACCATTCCATTTCTGGAGTCCGGACGTATATGACGGAGCACCGCATGCCGTAACTGGGTTTATGGCTTCAGTGGTGAAAATTTCTGCATTCTACGCGTTTCTGAAAATGTTTATCGTTTGCTTCGGATTTGGAGAATTGCTCGGATTCTGGCAAAACGCTTTGGTCATAATGATCATCATCACGATGTTTGTCGGGAACCTGTCTGCATTGCGTCAGGTGAAATTCAAGCGTTTGCTGGCTTACTCTTCCATCACACACGTTGGATATACTTTGCTGGTTTTTGTAAGTAACAGTATGGGATCAGTTATGGAATTGTGGTTCTATATGTTCGCTTACGGATTCTCCATCGTTGGAGTTATTGGCGTAGGATTGGCAGTAAACGATCAGGAAGACAGGATCGAAGCATGGAGAGGTTTGGGCAAACGTAACCCATTCCTGGCAATTGTGGGAATTGTTTCCCTGTTGTCTTTAGCAGGAATTCCTCCGACAGCCGGTTTCTTTGCAAAATATATCGTTTTCTCCAGTGCCTGGGCAAATGCATCGTGGCTGGTAATCATCGCTTTGATCAATTCGGCAATTAGTATTTATTACTATCTGAAAGTGATCGCAACAATCATTTCCCCGGTTGAATCCGGGCAGGAAAAAATTAAATTGTCACCGTTAACAATTGGTGTGTTAACTCTTGCACTGATCGGAATGCTTGGATTCAGTGTGATTGTTTCCTGGCTGTAAACAAGATTCCAATTTTTCTTAAAATTTAAGCTATGCTTCAAAATTCAACCCATTTTTGCGTTATGTTTTTGAAGTATAGCTTTTTTTTCATCCTCACTTTACTGGCAAACAGCGTATCGGCGCAGCTTTTCGACAATTCGAAAGGAGTCGCTTTAACAGATGTGCCCTTTTTCAACACAAGATTCATCAAGGGAAGTAAGATCAAAGAAATCCGCGGGGCCTTTACGTATAAAAAGCAGGGCGACATTATGCGTGAATCGAATTATGTGTATGTTTTCGATTTTGATACGCTCGGAAATCTTGTTCGTCACTATCAAACGGCTAAAGGAGATGGAGTAACTGATACAACCGTTCGTTTTTACGATTATACCAGGGATGGAAGAATGGTGCGCAAACGGATCAGTCAGAAAAAAGGTTTTTTGTCAACTTATTATTCTTACAATGGAGACGGTCAGTCTATAAAAGAAGAGGTTTATCGTGATATTGATACCATGCACAGTCTCCTGAATCCCTTCATTGAGCGAAGTATTCTCTGGAATACCGAAACAATGGATTATCAGGTTTACGAAGGACAATACCGGAAGAAGGTTTTCAATAGTTATGGGAACCAATACCTGGAAGTAACAAAATATTATGACAGCCTGGGATATTTATCCAGGGAAGAGGAATTGTTTACCATTACCCGGAACCGGATTACAACCAAATACAAGTATTCGGACAAAGGCTGGATCGAAAATATTTCCGTCTATAAAAATATGGATACGGTTCCAACTTCCGAATCCCGTTTCACTTATGACGCTTTCGGGAATCTTCAGTCGAAGCTGGTTTATAAAGATGGCGTGTTTGTGACCGAATACCAGCTTGTTTACAGTGGTTTGACCGGTTTGATTTATTCCATCATTATCCGGGAAGTGAGCACCAATTTCATATCCATTATCCGTTTTAAAGAACCCACTTTCTGGGATAAACCTTATTAATTTTGATAAACTATTTGATTTTCAGAAAATTAATCCGAAAAATTTCAATGCTTATCATGTCGATTCGATGAACAATTGTTTACAAAACAATCTGATATTCAATTATATAACCGGGTAGTTGTCTTATTTCCCTTTTTCTAAATCTTTAATTCTAAGGTCTTTTTCTTTGAGCAGATTTTCGGTTAACTTTACATTTAATTCAATAAGAGTAACATTTTGTTGGTATAGTTTTTCTAATGTTTCAATAATTTTTGCATCAATCAAATGAATAGTAGTATTACTGTTCATGCTATTATCACCAATATTCATTTGATCGAAAGGTTTAACAAAATCTGCTGGCGTAATTTTAAAGAAGTCAGCTATTCTCTCTATTACTTCATCTGAAAAAGAAGTCTCCCCATTTTCCAACTTACTATAAGCCTGCTGACTTAATTTCAAATGATCGGCAACTTCAATTTGTTTTTTTCCGTGTCGATGCCTAAGAAAACGCAATTTGTTTGCGTAACTAACCTCTAATTCTCCCATAATTCATTTTTTTTGAACTTTCTTAGTTGTATCGTACAACCTATACGCAGCACGAAATATAATGATTTTTGGCTATTGGTTGTACCATACAACCAAAATACAACGATATAAGTTGTATTTTACAACCTGTACAACTTGTTAATATGTGGATATTTGTTTATCATTGTACAGGTTGACTATTTACTAACAAGTCTGCTGACTGCTATTCTTCACGGCAATTTATGTGTGGAGAACTTAAAACACTATTTGAATATGACATTGCTCAAACTTTTCAATCCAATTCAGTTGGAACCGAACGTTCTTTTCTAACTCTGCGAAAAATTGCGCTCAACTACTTGAAATTTCCTATCTAATTTATTATTAATGATTTAATAAGTTGGTGGTACTTTTCATTATAGAATTATCTCACTAAACTACGGTTTAAAATAAACAACCGCTTTTAGCTCGCCGAATCCTCACGGTGTAATTTGAGGCTAACTAAATTTTATTATTTATGAGTAAAACAAAGAAAATGGATTTAACCAAATTTGAGGGGTTAAATCAAGACAAGGAAGGTCTTTTGGTTGGGGGCTTTTCTGTTACGTTTAATGCACCTGGCAATTCAGTTTCAATGCTGAATGATAGATGCCAAACTGTCAATAATTGCAATGGTGGTAATTGTGTTAAAGGATGTGGTGCCACAGAATAATTTTTTAATATGAAAAATTCAAAGATTAATTCATTAAATCTTGAAAGCCTAAAGATAAATGATTTTGGGCTTTTAGTAGGTGGCTTCAGCCAAGTTGCGAAGCCAAGTCTTTCGGATAATTCCATTGGTTTGGAAAGGAATAAGGATTGTATAACAACTAATAACTGTTCAGGAGCCAATTGTCGAATGGGTTGTGGTGAAACACAATTAAAATAATCTGCTATGAAAAACTTGAGTAAATCATTTCAAAAAATTACAGAAGTGGCCAACGGAAAATTGGTTGGCGGATTCTCTGGAGTAATGAATAAGTTCGAGGGTAATTTAATTAGTACAAATAAGAATGACGGCCAATGCGTAGTAGTGAATAATTGTGTTGCCGGTTCTAACTGTGCGACTTCATGTAGTATTTCTTGGCCGAAAAATTAATTATTATTTTTCTTTTGTTAACTTTTGACAACTAACGCATCAAAATCACTAACCAATAAATTTTAAGTTATGGGATTAAATTTTGAAAAACTATCGAATAACTCCAGTCAGGAATTAATTGGAGGATTTTCTATCTCTATTGGGTTACTTGAACAAGAGCCTGATGCTACATCTGTTAATAACTGTAAAGGAGGTAACGTTACTGTTGGTTGTGGTTCAAAGAACAAAAAATCAAAAAAGAAACCCAAGGGTATAAATGCAAATTGCTCTGGGAATTGTGTAACTGGGTGTGGCGGATAGCCACACCCTATCGATTAGGAGAAATGAAGTATAGTAGATACAACACAATATTAAAATACCAAGAAAATTATGCCCTTTTCAATTCCATTAACCAAAAGGTTATCTTCATTGAAGAAATAGTTAAGGATTTGATTAATGCTGCAATTGTGGAAGGTATTGATAATCTACAAGGAATTCACCCGACATTATACGATTATTTAATCCAGGAAGAATTTATTATTGATGAAAACATTGATGAGATAGAAGAAATAAAAAAACTTTCAAAATCTGTCGATGAGAATCATGACAATTTTTTTCTAACTATTAATCCGACAATGAATTGTAATTTCAAATGCTGGTATTGTTATGAAACTCACATTCCTCAGTCTAAGTTGGGGATGACAATGATAAACAAGGTAAATAAGTTAATTGATAATCAAATGAGTTCCTCAGAACTTAAATCCTTTAACTTGTCCTTTTTCGGAGGAGAACCACTATTGTATTTTGAAAAAGATGTTATTCCGATTATTGATTACTACTTAATTAAATGTAAAGAGAAAAGTCTCGAACCTCTTATTGGATTTACGAGTAATGGATATTTGATTAATGATAAATTCATTGATTATTTTAGATCAAAGGGAGTAAAAAGCGCTTTACAAATCACATTAGACGGATATAAGGAAAAGCACGACAAAATTCGTTATGTTAGTTCAAGTAAAGGCTCTTATGAAAAGATTGTCAAGAATATAAAATTATTAGTGCGAAATGAATTTTTTGTCAATATTAGAATAAACTACACTACTAAAAATATTGAAGACACTTTTAAAATTGCAAATGAATTTTCGGATCTGGATCAGGATTTAAAAGATCGTTTTCTAAAGTTTGATTTTCATAGAGTATGGCAAGATAATCAAATTGACGATACTGATGAAATTGCTCAAAAAAATATTCAACAAATTAAGGAAACCGGAATTGATGCCCAATCAGGATATTCTGCAGATAATGTTAGAAATTCTTGCTATGCCGACAAACGAAATAGCGCGGTAATTAACTATAATAGTGATGTTTACAAATGTACTGCGCGTGACTTTCTTGCTGAAAAAAGAGAGGGATATTTGACCGATGATGGTATAATAATTTGGGAAAATGATTCCCTTGATAAACGAATGAGTTCTAAGTTCAATAATAAACCTTGTCTATCGTGTAAAATAATGCCTTTGTGTAATGGCGGTTGCTCACAACATGCTTTAGATAATTTAGGGAGAGAATACTGTGTCTTCTTTGGAGATGAAAATGAAAAGGATAAAGTAATTATCAATAAAATAAATGAAATTGTTGAAGTTAATTTTAACTAAAGTAGTTCCAAATTGCGGAATTGTATTATTTAGAACTATCCTGATTACCCTGTTTTTTAATTTTTTTGGTTATTCCTATGGTCAAAGCGTAGTTAAAGGTCGGTTAAAGATAGCTGACGGAGGAGATTGTGTTTTTGCAAAATTAGAGTTACGAAAGGTCAGTGATTCATTATTGTTGTTTTATGCTTTTTCAGATTCAATTGGTCAATTTGAATTCAATTTGATTGTTGAACCAATTGACGTTTTCTTGTTTATTACCCAAGCTGAAATTAGGGACACTGTTATTCGGATCATTCAACCTGCAGAAGTTAAAACGATTGATTTAGGACTCTTAAATCTGAATCCTAATAGTCATCAGCTAAATCTCGTTGAAATAACCGGTAAGCCCCCATTGATTGAGAAAAAGATTGACAGATTAGTTTTCAATATTGAGAATACATCCAATTCAAGTGGGAGGAATGTACTTGAACTTTTGAGTAAGACACCATTGGTTTTTGTTCAAAATCGAAGTATTTCGGTCGTTGGAAAAGCTGGATTAGCTTTTTTGATTAATGAAAAGCGAATATATTTGGAAGGAGATGATTTGGTTCAGTATTTAGAATCAATTCCGTCCGAGGAAGTCGTTAGAATTGAGGTATTGACAAACCCTCCTTCAAAGTACGATGCCAGTGGAAGTGCAATAATCAATATTGTGTTGAAGAAGAATAGAATGCTAGGTACTAACGGAAGTCTGACAGCATCTTACACACAAGCTTTTTATGGGGCTGAAAGATTGAGCTTTATGCTTAACCATCGAGGCAAGAAATTTAATGTGTATGGAACCCTTAGCGGTCGAAATGGTGAAAATAGATACAATGAAAAATCAGATTATAGCTTTAGTTCGTCCTTTAACAGGCAGAATGACATAACCAATCGATATTCCCAAGGAATGAGAGGTACAATCGGTTTAGATTACTACTTTTCGAGTAAATCAAATTTATCTGTAAGTTGGGAAGGAAGTGTTTCTGTTCTGAAGAATCAATCTACTGCAGAAAGTATTTATGGATATGGTAGTATAATTGATTCGACGGCTTATACATTCAAAAGAAATGCTACTGATTTATATTTTCAATCTGTAAATGCTAGTTGGCAGTATAAATTGGATTCAACTGGACGAAGTCTAAATTTTGTCGCGAATTATTTTTACAATAATACAGATTTAGCCAATAATTTTGATTTTCAAAATTATTCAGGAGATACATTGAATTCTTTTGAATCAATGAATAGCGGAAGTGTGCAGTTGGTAAATCTTGCAGTAATTGATGTAGAATATCAATTGCCTTCAAAAATTGGTAATTTTAGTATAGGAGCTAAATTTAACTGGATCGGAAATAATAATAATAATTCAATGACGCATTCGGTTAATAATAATGTCTTCTATGACACACTTCAAAATAGTCGCTTTTTATATACTGAGCAGACAGAAGCATTTTATACTTCTTATAACAAACAATGGGACAAAGATGAGATTCAACTAGGAATACGAGGAGAGTACACTCAACTAATTGGAAAGCAAGATATAGTAAATAGTCAAACAAAACGAGTGTTTTTTAATCTGTTTCCGACGATTTATTATTTGCATAAATTTTCCGGTAAGCATACGGTTTCGATATCCTATGGTATGCGAATAGATAGACCAGGATTTACTTCCCTGAATCCATTTAGACGTTACGTAACAAATCGGATTTATAATATTGGAAATCCTCAACTAAGACCAACTTATATTACAGATGCTGAAATTGATTATGTTTTAAATGACCGTTATTATTTGGGGCTTTTGTACACCAATTTTGCTAATTCGTATATGGAGGCGCCAAAAGACGAATTGAATAATATTGTATATACCCAAGAGAACATTGGAAATACTAATCAATACGGAGGTTTTGTTAATATTCCTTTTAATCTGGGGGAGAAAATAGAAAATTCGATCGTGTTGGTGTATTTGTTTTCGACTTTTAAACCAAAGGCATCTTTTTACGAAGCATCTTCGACCAGTATTTTATTCTGTAACTTCAATTCCTCAATTACAATTACTAAAGGGCTTTCAGCAGATGTGAATTTTTCGGCTCGTCCATTAGGCTCCATATATACAATCTCCAACATGAAGTCCCAGTATATTTTGGGTTTCGGATTAACCCAAAAGTTTTTGGAGGGCCGATTAATATTATCTGTAAATATTTCAGATTTATTTAAAAATTCAGCACCAAAATCGGACATGCGAACTTCAACCTTTTCTATTTACACCAACAACTACTATGATTCAAGAAATATTGCCTTTTCATTGAGCTATAAATTCGGTAATAAGTACATAAGACAAAGGAAGCAGAACAAAGGAAGTGAATCAGAAAGAAATCGAATTTAAAGTATAGATTTTAGATGTTTAATAAAAAATTTAGATTCTTTCATCAGAGTGAAAGTGTTGATTGTGGACCTGCTTGCCTTTCAATGATATGCAGCCATTTTGGTTTGAAGGCTGATGTGAAAACTGTCAAATCTATTTGTTCTGTTACTCGTATGGGGGTTTCAGTTCAAGATATAGTTGAAGGAGGAAAAAAAATAGGATTTGAAACCAATGCTTACAAGGTAAATTTAGAAGAAATAGAGCAAGTTCCACTACCTGCTATACTTTTTTGGAAACAGGATCATTTTGTTGTGTTATATAAGGTAGAAGTAAGGAGAAATAAAAGAATCTATCATATAGCTGATCCGGGTTATGGAGAAACGGGTTTGGAAGAGGATGTTTTTAAAAATGAATGGGTAGGCAATGAATCCAAAGGTGTTGCAATCCTTTTTCAAGAAGGTGATGAGGGCTTGGAAATACCTAAAATTGAAGGGAGACAACAAGATAGAAGCCTATTGAATAATGTATTCAGCTATGTCAAGAACAATAAATTTAAGTATCTACTCTCAATATTGATTCTTTTTATTGGTTTGGTTTCCAATTGGTTATCACCAGTAATATTTAAACGAATATTAGATGAAGGAATATTAGATCGCTCTTTGAATATTGTAGTATATCTACTGATTGCACAACTCATTTTGTTTATAAGTAGTATTATTTCTGAATTTATATCAGAATGGTCTTTAACAAAAATAAACTTCTATTTAAGTATAAATTTAAAAGAAAACTTCTTGAAAAAATTGATGAAGTTGCCGATTAGTTATTTTGACACACGGTTAAACTCTGATACTTTAGAGAGGCTGGGCGATCATGAGAAAATCAAGAATTTTGTCACTTGGAAAGGACTGTCACTTTTAATTACCTCTGCGAATATCATTGTATTTAGCATACTTCTTTTTTATTCAAGTAAAACGGTTTTTAGTATTTATATTTTACTAAGCATATTTTCAATTCTTTGGGTTGCAGTTTTTCTGAAAAAACGCGCAGTAATTGAATACTCGATTTTTTTAAGGCAATCAGCAAATAGTAATCTGCTATATGAGTTTGTAATGAATATGCCAGAAATAAGAACGCATAATGCTCAAGATGCAATAATAAAGAACATTATTGATTTACAGCACAAACTAAACAGGCTTGAACTTCGTTCACTTTTTCTCAATATTTATCAATTGATAGGAGTGGGTTTTCTTTCTAAATTAAAAGAAATAGCAGCTATTGCAATTTGTGCATATTTAATCATTGAAGGAAAAATGACGATAGGCTCAATGCTTGCCACTACTTATATTCTAGGTCAATTATCTGGTCCGATTCAGAATATCATAAACTTCATCAAAGATACACAGGATGCTAAAATTGCTTATAACAGGATAAGTGATGTATATAACGAACAAAATGAAGATGACGGTGCAAATCTCGTTCCGTTGAATTCTGACTTTGATATTAGACTGAAAGGCATTTCGTTTAAATATCCAGGCTCTTTTAATCCATTCGTTCTTGAAAATATTGATTTTGTAATTCCTGCGAATAAAACAACTGCAATTGTTGGACAAAGTGGGAGTGGAAAAACGACGTTGTTAAAATTATTATTGAAATATCACAAAGTTTCCTCTGGACAAATTCTGCTAGGTGACCAGGATATTAATCAAATTAATCCCGATTTATGGAGGAATTCCTGTGGGGTAGTTTCGCAAGAAGGGATTATTTTTAGCGGTACGATAGCTTTCAACATTGCATTTTCAAATAACATTGATGATTTGGAACAAATAAGAAAGGTAGCGGAGATTGCTTGCATAGATGATTTTATTTCATCTCTTCCAATGGGATACTCTACAAAAGTTGGAAGTGTGGGAATTCAATTAAGTGGTGGTCAAACACAACGAATTCTTATTGCCAGAGCAATATATCGGAATCCGGAATTTATTTTCTTTGATGAAGCAACAAGCAGTTTAGATGCACATAACGAATTGCAAATTCATAATAATCTCAAAACTTTTTTCAAGGGGAAAACAGTTTGTATAATTGCCCACCGGCTGAGTACAGTTAAAAATGCAGATCAGATTGTTGTTCTTGACCAAGGAAAGGTTGCTGAAATAGGAAATCATGAAAGTTTAGTCAAGTTTCAGGGACTTTATTATAATCTGGTCAAAAATCAATTAGAGCTTGGAAATTAGTTTTCTTTTCATACTACTTGCTTATCGAATAAACTAGGATGTTTACTTCAGCAGCTAAAACTTTGTTATGGTGGAACCCTTTTTAAACGGATCTTCATAGCAAGGTCAACAGCCTTTTTTCCGTTTCGCCCGACCAGGTTTTTATTTTTTCCTCATCACAGGCGGTGTAACGGATGGCTTATGATTTTTTTAAACCGCCACACGAAACGAAACTAGCGGACTCCATTTACAATTGTCCGTCTGAATGGTAAACGCCGTTTTTGTAAACTTTTACTTTGAGAAGAATTCCATCGTTGTCGTAAACGTAAACTTTTCCATCCCAGAGATCTCCGTTTTTAAAGATCCCGTCCTGCCAGATTTCCCCATTATTGTTATAAACTTTATTATAGCCGTTTGGTACCCATTTCGCCCCTTGAGTTTTTGGGGTACCGGAAATTGTTGGTGGTTTTTCCGTGGATTGTCCCGGGGTTTTCATTTTGACCATCGGGTTTACCGGATCTTTTAGCTCTGATCTGATTTGATTTCCGGTTCCGTCATAATAAATAATTTCCCTGATATCTCCATTTTCGTAATAGCGGATAGCTTTTCCAGCCACAACACCATTATTGGCATCATATTCATACTCCAACTGACCGTTCGGGTAGTAATAACGGATTTTGCCGTCTTCTTTCCCGATTTCGTTATAGAATCCCTGGTAGGAAGCTTGTCCGTTTTCGTATTTGCGAATCAGAGAATCCTTATAAATGTTTTTTTCGAAAATCCCTTTTTCTTTGATCTGACCATTCGGCCAGTAACGGGTAAACTGCCCTTTTGGATGATTGTTTTCGTAAGTTCCTCTTAAAGATGGTGTTACACCGTCATTATAATACTGAATCCAAATGCCTTCTTTGCGATCGTCAATATACTCCCCCTCTTCTATTTTTCCATTCGGGGGAACATCGGACCCGGGACGGTCTTTACCATAGTAAATCCACTTACCCTGCTTTCTTCCTTTTTCGTCTGTAACATTTATTTTGCCATCCTGGTCTGTGATGGGAAACGCTTTAACGGAAGTTAGCAGAAACAGGAATAAAACAATGAGTCCGGCTTGTTTATATTTCCACATGATTTGAATTGATTTTGTAGTATAATCTAAAGATAGAATTATTTTGTTAGCTATCTATACAATACATGAAAAGCTTCGCTGAAGCATTTTTTCAATTAACAGTCAGGAATTTATGGCAATTTTGTTTTGCTAAAGGTTGTTTAACATTTCCCTGGTCATTTTGTCTAAATCATAACGCTCTTTCCATCCCCAATTTTCTCTGGCATACGCATCGTCAATGGATGCTGGCCAGGAATCTGCAATTGCCTGACGAAAATCCGGTTGGTAATCAATGGTAAATGAAGGAAGCTCTTTTTGAATGCTCTCAAAGATCTGTTTGGGTGTAAAGCTCAAGGCTGAAAGGTTATAGCTGGAACGCACTTTCACCTGTTCTTTCGGTGCTTCCATCAGCTCAATTGTTGCGCGGATTGCATCGTCCATAAACATCATCGGGAGCGCTGTGTCTTCTTTCAGAAAACAAGTGAAATGTTCGCCTGCTTTCGCTTTGTAGTAAATATCTACGGCGTAATCCGTTGTTCCCCCTCCCGGAAGGCTTTTGTATGAAATCAGCCCCGGATAGCGGATGCTTCTCACATCCACACCGAATTTATTGAAGTAATATTCACACCATCTTTCTCCGGCCTGTTTCGAAATTCCGTAAACAGTGCTCGGCTCCATCACAGTATATTGTGGGGTGTTTTGTCTTGGTGTTGTGGGACCAAAAACCGCAATGGATGAAGGCCAGAATACTTTTGAGATATACCCTTCTTTTGCTAAATCCAGGATGATGAATAAGCTTTCCATGTTCAGTTTCCACGCAAAATCCGGATTTTTCTCTGCAGTAGCCGAAAGCAAAGCGGCCAGAAGATACACATCAGAGAACTTTTCCCCGATAATATAGTTTCGGACAGCTTCTTTGTCCAAAGCGTCCAGGCGAATATAAGGTCCGCTGGAAAGCGCTTCCGGGCATTCTTCTTTCAGATCAGCTGCAACAACCTGTTGTGCACCGAATTTTTCACGGAGCGTCAGGACCAGTTCAGTACCGATTTGTCCACAGGAACCTAAAACCAGAATTTTTTTCATGGGGTGCGATTTGTTCGCAAATATACTTTTTTTTCCTGCCAATAAAAGAGATCACTTTCGTATAAAAACTGACAATTCTCATTTTTTATAACATATTTTGTCGGTATTTTGCGTAACTTTCGGGTGTTAGATGGCTGGAGTTGACACGAAGGTTGTTTGTTCACAAACCGGAAGTTTATTGCTTAATTATTTGTTGAATGTTAAAAAATTGAATAAAATATGCCCTTTTATTATAGCTTAGGGGAGTTTCCCTCTAAAAGACATATACAGTTCCGCAAAGAGTCGGGTGAGTTGTATTATGAGCAATTATTCGGTACGGAAGGCTTTCATGGTTTTTCGTCCTTATTATATCATGTGCACCGTCCGACGATGGTTAAATCGGTGAAGACTTTCAAGGACCTGACTCCTGTTCCGGCGGTAAATAAAAATATCACTTCCCGCATGTTGAGAGGATTTAACGTGACTCCGAAAGACGACTTCCTGGAGTCTCGTGAGATTGTTCTGTTCAACAATGATCTGAACATTGCGCTTGCCGCACCGAAAAAGTCCATGACGACTTATTTCTATAAGAATGCCGATGCGGATGAAGTGATTTTTATTCATGAAGGAAGTGGGAAATTGCGTACAATGATGGGAAATATTCCTTTCGGCTACGGAGATTACCTAGTTATTCCACGTGGAATGATCTACCAGATTGAATTTGAAACAGAGCAAAACCGTTTGTTTATTGTTGAATCGTTTTCGCCGGTTTATACGCCGCGAAACTACCGCAATAACTTCGGTCAGTTACTGGAGCATTCTCCGTTCTGTGAACGCGATCTGAGAGGACCTTCCGAATTGGAAACACATGATGAACTGGGAGATTTCACTATCCTGGTCAAAAAGGAAAATGTGCTGCACGAATTGCACTATGCTTCGCATCCTTTCGATGTGGCAGGCTGGGATGGATATAGCTTCCCTTATGCGTTCTCGATTCACGAATTTGAGCCGATTACGGGACGTGTGCACCAGCCACCTCCGGTGCATCAGACTTTTGAAGGGCACAATTTTGTGATCTGTTCCTTTGTTCCGAGATTGTACGATTACCACCCGCTTGCGATTCCGGCTCCGTATAATCACAGTAATATCGATTCCGATGAGGTGCTATATTATGTAGACGGAGATTTCATGAGCAGAAACCACGTGGAAAAAGGATATATTTCCCTGCATCCGGGAGGAATTCCGCACGGACCACATCCGGGAGCATACGAGAGAAGTATCGGGCAAAAGGAAACAAAAGAGCTGGCTGTCATGGTTGACACGTTTAAACCTTTAAAATTAACGCAGGCGGCGATCGATATGGAAGATGCGGATTACTTAACCAGTTGGCTATAATACATAATAATCAATTAATTTAACAATTTCAATTGATTATCTATCATTCAAATTATTGGTAATTAAATAAGATTATGAGTAACGAAATTAAAAGCGTTGAATACGGATTAGAGAAAATTTTTGAAGGAGCGCAAGACTTCCTTCCATTGTTGGGAACGGATTATGTGGAGTTTTATGTGGGAAATGCGAAACAAGCAGCACATTTCTACAAAACGGCTTTCGGATTCCAGTCACATGCTTATGCAGGACTGGAAACGGGAATGAAAGACCGCGCATCCTATGTATTGAAGCAGGATAAGATTCGTTTGGTATTCACTACTGCTCTGGTGAGTGATTCTCCGATCGGGGAGCACGTGAAAAAACATGGTGACGGAGTGAAAATCATTGCGCTGTGGGTAGATGATGCGCGTAAATCCTGGGAAGAAACGACCAGCAGAGGAGCAAAATCCTTCATGGAGCCGACGGTTGAAACGGATGAACACGGAGAAGTGGTGCGTTCCGGAATTTACACGTATGGCGAAACGGTTCACATATTCGTGGAACGCAAGAACTACAAAGGGCAGTTTTTACCTGGATACCAGAAATGGGAAACAGATTACAACCCTGTTCCGGTAGGTTTGAAATACATTGACCACATGGTAGGAAATGTGGGCTGGAATGAAATGAATACCTGGGTAAAATGGTACGAAGATGTGATGGGATTTGTGAATTTCCTTTCTTTCGACGATAAGCAGATTACCACAGAATATTCGGCTTTGATGTCAAAAGTGATGTCGAATGGAAACGGACGTATCAAATTTCCAATCAACGAACCGGCTGAAGGGAAGAAAAAATCCCAGATCGAAGAATATATTGATTTCTACGAAGGTCCGGGGGTACAGCACATCGCTGTTGCAACAGATGATATCATCACGACAGTTACAGATATGCGTTCACGTGGAATTGAGTTTTTATCAACTCCTCCGCAAGCATATTACGATGCAATCCCTGAGCGATTGAAAGATCACATGTCGAAATTCAAGGAAGACATCAATGAATTGCAGAAATTGGGAATCATGATTGATGCGGATGATGAGGGATACTTATTGCAGATTTTTACCAAACCGGTTGAGGACCGTCCGACTTTGTTCTTCGAAATCATCCAGCGTATGGGAGCTCGTGGCTTTGGAGCAGGAAACTTCAAGGCTTTGTTCGAATCCATCGAAAGAGAGCAGGAGAAACGAGGAACTCTTTAAGAGACTACTGTCAGACTTTAGATGTAAGACTAGAGACTTGACAATATTTCATGTAAAACCTTGATATCCAATTATTGGAGTCGGGGTTTTCTTTCATTGTGTCTGTGCTTTTGAACTGGGTCTTAAGTTTTCTGTCTGTAATATGAATTGTAATTTTACGTATTATTTTTGCACGATGATTCGTTTTACGATCTGATTGCCTTTGAAATTAAACTTAACCAAATAAACTCCATTGGCAAATCCGGATATATCAGTTTGAAAGAACAACAAATCGCTTTTCAGCTCTTTCACCAGGTTGCCGGATATATCCATAATCTGGATCGGATTATCAGTCATTTGAGGCAATTCAATTATCAACATTGAGCCGGTTGGATTGGGATATATTACGATGCTTAGATCAGCTATTTCGTTTATGCCTGTAGTTTCCGAAATTCCGGTGGACCGGATTTTCAAAATTTCTCCTGTTTGCGGATCGATGTAGTACCTATTGCCATACCAAATATCCGGATCCCAGGTATCACTGGTATAAATAAGAACAGCATAAACCAATGTGTAGCGACTTCCGGGAATGACAGCTCCAACATTATATGCTGAGTCGATCGCCCAAAGCAGTTCCACACCGGAATGATCAACAACGGATTCCCCACTCTCACTTAACGAGAGTAATAAATTATTGAGAACATATTCAGGGGTAACTTGAGGTGCTACATCTTGGTTAATGGAATCTGCCATTTTCGCATTAATGAAAGACAAAGATTCTTCGCTGTTAAAATGCTCGACACATCCCGCCGCCTCAACGGGAATGTTTTTGTAAGTCTGCTGGTATGTAACATGCCTCATCTGTGCCAAATTATCTACATAATCACTTGTTACCAGCATATCATTGAATGGATCACCTGCAAATGCCTTGTATCCTTCATACAGTTGCCCAGGTTGCAAAAAATTGTTTGGAGTAATAAGGTCATAAAAACCACTTGAAGGGGGACCTGAAAGAAACGGAGTAATATACTCCACATATTTTTGGTATTGCCCATATGTGAATACTGCAAATCCGATACATACAAGTGTTAAAAATTTAGTTTTCATAGTTTTAAAGCTAACGAGAATATAAAAAATTATTCGTGTCTTATTGCGATTACTTACCGAAATTAAATCCAATTCCGAACCTCCAGGATAGATCAAAATAATAAGGGTATGCTTTGTAGCCCGAATTTCTTATTGTTTTAATCGTTTTTTTATCGTTCGCATATAAATCTGTTCCATCATTTGAGTAATCACCAATATTATCATTTATATAACATAAACCGATCAAATCAAAGGCTGAAAACAGGGTAATCCAAAGTGTAGGAGAGTACTCAATTCCCACCCTTAAATTCCCACCAAAGTCGCTTACTTTCCTTAATGGATATGGACGTTCAGAGAATGGAAAAGAATTTGCTTCATGAATTTCTTCCAATCCGTTTCTATAATTCATCCCACCACCATACATAAAATTGAAATGTGATGCCAGAGGAATGTTCCTTTCATAAGTGATATTAATTGTTCTGTATTTCCTGTATGACACTGCATATTTGTCAGAGAGTAGATGCGGTGTGTTCCAGTAAAATTCATTGTAGTTCATATACTCAACACCTAAAGTATTTTTGGTATTGAGTTTTCGCTTGTATTGCAAACCTACCGAATTATAGAGAAGCCCTCTGAACACGTAGTTGACACCTCCTCTTTCAGGGTAGTTGGTATTCAGCATCGGGGAACCATCAAAATAATTGTGAAACAGACCTGTTTGCAACGAGATCCGGTTGTTATCTTGGGAATTCACCATGCTAATTCCAAGCATTGTGAGTAGTATAGCTATATACTTCTTCATTTTTGTACAATGATTCGTTTTACAACTTGATTACTCTTAAAGTTGAAATTTACAAAATAAATTCCATTGGCAAACCCGGATATATCGGTTTGAAAGAACAACAAATCGCTTTTCAGCTCTTTCACCAGGTTGCCGGATATGTCCATAATTCGGATCGGCCCATCTGCAATGGCAGGTAAATCAAATGTAACGACAGTATTTGCAGGATTGGGGAAGGCAGAAACATCTTCCGGCGCGATTTCATTGAGAGAAGCCGTGAAACTACAATTATTCACACTTCCTATGCCAACTGCATACCAGGCATCAATGGTTGCCTGATGCTCCACTGAACATTCACCGTAAAGGATTTTGGCAGCACTGACAGTTGCTTGTCGGGAGTCAGAGTATTGTGAGGAAGGCAACAAAACAGAAGTAAGGGCGTAGTAGGCGATTTTGGCAGCTTTTGTCATACCGATTCCGTTCACATGATAGTAATTGGACAAATCATTATACCCGTCATCACCATGAGCCAAGACATGGAACCATTTGTTTTGAACTCCCGAATTGATATGCACTCCTCCATTGTCTAATGATCCCGTGTACCAATATGTTCCATTGTAAGTGTCTGGCTGACCGGTTTGCTGGTTTCCGGAAGCATCAAAGTGTATTCCCATAGAATTGGGATCTTTCAGTGAACGGGTAGGGGCATACGGAATAAAGTTACCCAGAATCCAATCAGTTAAATCAGCATCAAGCGTAGTCGCTTGAATAACTATACCAAAAATATCACTGAAAGATTCATTTATGGCACCAGTCTCATACTGATATATTAATCCTGCGGTGTGATGGGTAACTCCATGTGTAAACTCGTGTGCTACAATAGAAGGCTCCATTCCCCAATCCCAGGCATTCTTCTTACCGAAGACCAAATTGTTGTAATTATTACCGGATTCAAAATAGGCGTTAGCATTATTCCACTGTGTCATGACATGGATTTCTCTACCTGCGTTGTTTTGTCCGGTCCTTCCGAATACATTTCTGAAATAGTCCCAAGTATTTGTGACATGGAAATGTGTAGAGGTTTCTGTCAGGTAAGTGCTTCCCCAATTGGAAGCAGAAGAGCGCGTATCCGGCATATTATCCCAAGTTTGAAATGGTGTAGTATATTTTTTCGTATGAATATTGTGGGTATCATCTTCGGCATCCAGTTCGTATTTTTGAATAAAACCTCCTCTCCATTTGGTGTCGATGTTTCTGTTTCCGTACCCATACACATCTGCAGTAACATCAATATGAGTAGGCCGTATTTTGAGTATCGCACCACTATTTGCATCTACATAATAATGGAATGTTTCAAAATCAGGGACAATGATTGTGACCGGGATTTTATATGCCAGTGAATACCTGGAACCCGGGATTACCAGGTGCATATCTTTCAGAGTATCAACGGCCCAGATTAATTCTGCTGTTGGGAACCAGGTTGCGGAACTGTCTGCATTGTCGGTGCGGATCTTCCCAGGCAAATTTGAATATTCCCTGTTTGTTTAATTCATCCAGCAGTTTTTTTATGGCTTCTTCAGCCGTTATTCGCGGTCGGTGATCCTTCTTAATCGAGTCTGCTATTTTTGCATTAATGAACAGCAGTGATTCATCCGGATTGTGGTGTTCGATGCAGCCCGCCCCTTCAATGGGAATATTCATATACGTTTGCTGGTATTTGTAGTGGGTTAAATGAGCCAGGCTGTCCGTATGCTGATCGATTAATACCATGTTATTGTTTAAATCGGGGGCATTGGTGCGGTAGAACTGATACAACTGGCCTGCCTGGATGTTATTGGGAGTGGTAAAATAGAAAAAGCCGCTCTCAATGGGAGCGGAAAGAAAAGGAGTTACGTACTGCTCGTATTGGGTATATTGCCCGAAACCGATTTTTACGAGGGTAATACAAGCGATTGTTAATAGGGTTTTCATATTATTTCCTGATTTTTAATGTGAAACAAGGATAAATACACATGTGTCATTTGTCCGTTACCGAAAGCCTGCGGCTTTCTTTTCGTGAAACCAAACTGCATCCTGCAAGCGGTTTCACCATACATGTGAGCGAGGGATTTAATTTTTCATAAGATATTGTACTAGTGTCTCTGAGGTTCCGGAAGACCGTTTATAATCGTGATTCTAAGGGAGGGCGTGAACCTCAGCAGTATTTAACAACCGGAGGCATCTCCAAACGCCTTGTAGAATCAAATACACCAAGGAACACGCCCGTGAAAACGGGCGCGCTTCCTGACGTTTTCTCTCTACTTGAAATTTTGGAGATTTTCCGATTGAGAAAAGTCATGCTACGCACTACCTAAATGATTTTCCTTAAAAAAGGTTAAAAACAAATGTATTTCGTATAAAACGAAATTCCAAATTTTTTCTTCGTTTTTCGAAAAAAATTGAGTTCTGTTTTTTTAGTAAATAATAATGATACTATATGCAAAAAGAGTGATGAAATGTATCTGTATTGAATGCGCAATTGGTATAAATCACCTTCTTTATCCAACCATAATTCCTTTTCCTCCCAGTTTCGGGATCCCGATGAAATTCTTCTCGCTGATGGTTTCCGGCAGGAAGATGAATTTTTTGTCGTACAAAACATCTTCGATCCAGAAAGAAACCCAGTATTCGTTTGTAAGGCCGAATACTTCCTCCATAATCGGTTCGATTTTAGCAGCTTCATTCGGAAGTAGCACTTCCAGGGAGTGACGAAGTGTAGAAGTTTTGATTTTCTCACCGGTATTGACATCTTCTCCGTATCCTTTGCTTGTGACGATGATTCCTTCCATGATATCGTCCCGGAGATTCAGTAAATAAACGTAGTGCTGGATTTCTCCTTCTTCGTTTGTTTCGGGTACAACGACCATTTTCACATTTTCAGCCGGGAGACTTTTGAGTTCTTCACGCATGATAATCCGGATTTTGGAATGCAAAGGTAATCATTTGTGATTCAACTCTCATAAGAGACTGACGAGATTCTCTTTGCCTGCCTGCAGAATTTTTAGAGGTTGCTTTGCTGTAAATACAGTGGCTATAGAAGAGCAGACTGCGAAATCTTAAAATAATGTATTGCATAACAGTTCCGGAGATGTTTTCTTGTCCACAAACTTCGGGGTGAATTCTGTTGAACGATGTACAGATAGCTGACTCATTTGCTTCTAAAAGAAGTCGGGACAGACAGGACTTATTTATCGGCAGATTTTATTGCAATTACTCTTCCCATGCGGATGTATTCAAACAAATCTGCCGGATGCCCGATCTTTTCACGATTTGCTTCTGTATCTCCCTGTTGCAGGATTTCCCGTTCGACATTCGGAGCTCTTTCGTGTCCGGTTCTCACAATAATAAGTTGCTCATCCGGGATTGCAATGATGTACTGGCCTTTGATTCCACGGCAATAATAAACAGGGTGACCGTTACTGACATAAGTCCAGATGTGCAGCCCGTATCTTGTATTCGGAACGCCTTCTTCGGTTGTCATTTCCGGGTTTCGAACCATTTCGTCAAAATATTCGCCTGGTATGACTTGTTTTTTGTTCCATTTTCCGTGATTGGCCAGTATTTTCCCGATCCGGGCAAAATCTCTTGTGGTGCTGTAGAGGCAGCAGAAGGCTTTTTCATCTCCGTTTTTCTTATCTAGGCTCCAGAATGCGTCGGATTCGGCACCTATCGGCTTCCAAAGCTTTTCGGAGGCGTATGTTGCGAGGTCTTTACCAGTTGCTTTTTCAACGATGAAACTAAGTAATTGTGAGTTTCCGCTTTGATAAATAAATTCCTTTCCCGGTTCGCGGATGGCATGCTGCCGGGTAACCAGCCCTCTCAAATCCCAGCCGTAGTATGATTCCGCGTTTTCTGATAACGGATTTTTACCACTTTCGGTCCAATCCAGCCCGGAAGCCATCATGAGCAGGTGCCGGATGGTGATTTTTTCTTTGCCTTTTCCTGAAAATTCGGGAATGTATTTGTGCACCGGTTCATCCAGGCTTTTGATGTGCCCTTCTTCTCTAGCAATCCCAACCAGGATGCTCACTACCGTTTTTGCTGCAGAAAACGAGTTGGAAACCGTTTCAGGATGGTGCTCATCCCAATAGTGTTCATAGACTATTTTGTCATTTTTAACAACCAGGAACGAAGAGGTGCGCCAGGTGTCCATGTACTTTAAATCCTCACTACTCAAGGCTTCTCCTTTTGCCAGATTGAATTTCCACGGTTCTTTTTTCTCCGGGGCTTTCACTGTAGCGTTGTAAAACTTATCCAGGTCGTAGATCGTAGGAGATGTTTCCCCGTGCAGGTAAGTGTAATAAACTCCTTTATAGAGATAGAAACGCCCGCTTAGAACCACGAAGATGTTTAGAGACAGAAAAAGAATTAAAACAAACCAACCGATTCGTTTCAACCATTTGAGTAGGGTGCGTTTCATGACTATTATGCGTAAGTAAATCCGAATTGGGAAGCTAGTTTTTCTTTCAGCAGGTTTTTTACTTCCTGCATGTCAACCGGACTTCCAAGCTCCTGTTGCAAGGAAGTTACAGATTTATCTTCAATTCCGCAAGGTACGATATGAGAAAAATAGGAAAGATTGGAATTAATGTTGAATCCGATTCCATGCATAGTGACCCAGCGGGATGATTTCACACCCATTGCGCAGATTTTTCGCGCGGTTGGTTTGTCTGTGTCGATCCACACGCCGGTAAGCCCTTCCGAGCGTTCTCCCCTCACTCCGTAATGAGCCAGAACCTGAATTACGGCTTCTTCAAGATAGCGCATGTATTTGTGGATATCGGTAAAGAAGTAATCGAGGTCGAAAATCGGGTAGGCAACGAGCTGTCCGGGTCCATGGTAGGTAATGTCGCCACCGCGGTTGATTTTGTAGAACTTTGCATCGAATTCATTCAAACCTTCCTGATTCAGGAGCAGGTGATCTTCTGTTCCGCTTTTCCCAAGTGTATATACGTGCGGATGCTCACAAAACAACAGGTAGTTTTTCGTTTCCTCCTGGCTGGTGCCATTCCTCCGCTCAATTTTTAGCGTAATGCTTTGGGCAAACAGTTTTTCCTGGTAATCCCAGGCTTCCTGATAATCGATCAGCCCCAAATCCTGAAAGCGAACTTCTGGTGTCATATTTTTAGATGTCTTATGCCAGTTTTTTAAGAAACTCCTATATTTTTCCGGATATATAAAAGTTCAAAAGTGACTTTAAGCCCGTCAAACCGTTTGCACTTTTCTGCTTTTTCAACTTTTTTACACTGTTTTTAGAACTCCAAATATACGAAAGGTTGGAAGGAATCGGAAGCTGCCTGGTAGAGGATTACGATGAAAACAGCAATAATTGCCATTTGCAAAATCATCGGCGTTTTCACAAAATATGAAACCATGAAATTTTTCCACTTCTGCGGCATCCAATGGATGAAAAAGCCCAAAAGCATGATTAGCAATACCGGATAATAGGTATTTGTCAGCGCCTGGAAAGTGTCCCACTGGAAATTAAAATGATTGAAAATGCGATCAAGCATGTTGTTCGGTGCACCTTCTGTTTTCAGGCGGAACCAGATCCGCGTGAACGTGATGAAGTTGAAAGTGATCAGGATTTTCCAGAAATGGACAATCCACCGGGAACTTTTCTCATACGGAGAGATCTTTTTCCAGTGGTTGTATATTACCAGTGCCAAGCCGTTCATCGCTCCCCAGATCACAAAGTTTTGAGAAGCTCCGTGCCACAATCCGCCAAGAATCATGGTAATAAGCAGGTTCAGGTCACGGTGCATGAAGGTTTTTGCTTTCGGACTGATCAGGATGGCGATCCCATATAAACTCATCAAACCTGCATAGACAAAGATCAATTCGTACCAGCCGGTAATGAAGATCAGGAAAATGAAAATGACAATGATGGCAATGTAAGTTCCAGCCGTTCCTTTCTTATTTCCTCCCAATGGAATGTACAGGTAATCCTTTAGCCAGGAACCCAGTGATTTGTGCCACCTGCGCCAGAAATCTGCCACACTGTTTGCTTTGTAGGGTGAATTAAAATTCGGTAACAGTTCGAAACCCATCAGTTTTGAGATCCCGATTGCAATGTCTGTGTACCCGGAAAAATCGCCATAGATCTGCAGGGAATATCCCCACATGGCAATGACACTCCAATAGCCGGGGTAATTTCCGGGATTGTCAACCACCGAATTGATAAAATGTGTCGCTATGAAATCTGCCAGGACGATTTTCTTGAACAATCCTTTCATGATCAGAAAAACAGATTCTCCGAATTCTTTTTTAGTCAGATGGAACTTCTGGTAGATCTGAGGAATGAAATCACGTGCCCGTACGATCGGACCCATTAACACGTGCGGAAAATAAGTCACATAGAATGCATAATCCCAATAGTTTTTCACCGGTTTGATTTCCTTCCGGTAAATATCGACCACATAGCTGATGGATTGGAACGTGAAGAAACTCACTCCTGCCGGAAGCAGGATCGTTGTTTCAAAAGTTCCGTCGCCAAAAAATCCGTTTCCCCATTGTGCAAAAGTGTTAAAGATCTCATAATCTGTGTGGAACATCTTGTTGAACGAATCGGTGAAAAAATGGGCATATTTGAAGAATCCCAGGAAAAATAAGTTAAATATTGCGGAAAACGTAATGATCCATTTTCTTCCAGCTGAGCTTTTAACCCGGAAAATCCATTTCCCCAGCAGGAAGTTGACTGTTACGGAAAGTGCCAGAAGTGTGACGAAGAATCCGGAGGTTTTGAAGTACAAAAACAGGCTCATTATCGTAATGAACATACTGCGCACCAACTGGTTTTTGTGGAGAAAACTGAAAAGCACCATGAATGCCAGGAAGAAGATCCAGAAGTCGAGGCGATTGAATGCCAAGTCATCTGCCGACATGTGTGTGAAGCTAAAAATACGGTGCAACGATTCCATAAGAGGGATTAAAACAGTTTAATTGATGTATTTTCTTTTTTGCATTTGTTCGAGCCATTTTTCAAATGCATCGATGAACAGATCCGCTTTCAAATGATAACCAGGAGCTGTAAAGTGAATCAGGTCGGACCTCATGAGTTCATGAGCTTTCCAGGTCCGGGATGAACCGAGTTCGCCCATGATTCCGTACATGTCCCAAACCGGGCACTGGTATTTCCTGGCCAGCTCGATGATTACTTCCCGCTCGCGGGCAACATTTTTGTTGAGATATTTTTTTTTGTACCCGGCATCATTCGGAACAGTCAGCAGAATGGCACAATCCGGGTTTGCCAGGAGCACTTCCTGCATCATTGCTTCGAGGTTTTGTTTGTAAACTTCCGGGTCAAAAGCAGCATAGGGCACGTTCGCATCGTTCGTTCCTACGGAAAAGGCGAAGAAATCCGGTGGTGATTCTTTTAATTGTTCTTCGAAGTTCTTATTGGCAAGGTAGGTATACAAACCTGCGCCATTGATCCCGATGGTTGTGTAGGAAATTCCCGGAGAAGTATTGCTCAGCTGAACAGCATGAATTTGCAATTTGTACGGTACATCAATCAGTTTGGTGAACTGCAGGTTAAAGGTATCAACCGGGTCCGTGAAAATAGTTTCCGTATAGCCTAAGGCTTCGTTCCGGAATTGGTTGACGATCAGGATTTCGTCCGGTCCGAAATTCAGTTCGTATGGGAAAACGCCCTTGTTATGATACACGCGAAGCCGTGTAAATCCGGGTTTTACCTTTGTTTTGTCGTAATTGAATGAAATTTCCACGATGGAATCCGGCGTTTCAATGACTGCTCCAAGCAAACCGAAATCAAATTCTTCCGGATGATGGAAATTCACACTTCTGTAAGCTGTCCAATGATTTTTGGAATGAAACTCGTAATTCCGCGGGTTGTTGGTATGTGCCAGGTCAAACGGGAAAATCAATCCGCGTTCTCCCGGAACATCCGTCCAATGCGTTTGCAAATAGGTGCGAATATCGTGAGTATATATATCAGCCTGCAAATGCGAACCTCCGATGTGATAGAAATTCAGTTTGCAGTTCTTTTCGTTGACCATATTCTGGAAATCCTGATACAAGTGCTCCCAGCTGGGACTTTGAGCTGAATAAAACCGGAAATTATTGGTTTCAAAACGGATAAAGGGATAGCGGTGCTTCAGGTTGGTATCGAGTTGATGGAAGAGGGGATAAGTATAGGTGTCGAGAGGTGCTTTCTCGTGTATGATTTCCACTTGCGACTGACTGTTGCAGGCAATAAGCGAAAGAAATAACACTATCATATAAACACTAATCTTCATCCAAGCATTCGATTTGAGCAATGGGCATGCCTTTTCACCGGGCTCCCTGTTTCCATTTGACATACTCGGCTGCCAGCGCGTCGAAAAAGAGCTGTGAGGCAATACTTGCTCCCCGGTTTGTAAAGTGGATGTAATCATTTCCGGCTAATCCTTTTTCAACCCAGCTCGGCATGGAATTTTCTCCACCCATGGCACTAAACAAATCCCAGTAACAAGCCCCGGCTTCTTTGGAAGCGTGCGTCATTTCCTTTACAAGGAAAGGAAGCATTTTATAGGTTACGCGCCCGTTGGTACTTTGCATCGACATATCGCTCGGTCCGATAACCATCACGGATGCGGAAGGACGTAGTTTTTTCAGTGTACGCAACTGGCCTTTGAACTGATCGGCATATCTGCGAACGGAAGAGGAATCACTCATATACGGAACGCCGTTTCCCCCGAACTGCATGATAACCATTTCCACGTTGAGGTCGGCATACATTTTAGAGGCAATACTCTGGTCGATTTTCCCGAAGAACGTTCCGCTTGATCCGCGCATCCCGATATTGTCTACAAACACCCCGTAATCACTTTCCAGGGAAAAGCCGATGATGGTTGGACTTACCGAAGCAGAAAATTCGTAACGCAATTTGCTGGGTGTGGAAGGAAATTCCAATGAGAGTATGTGATATTTTCCGTCGTTTTCCAGGCTGTCTTCGTGAATCAATTCCTTTCCATTGTAAACTTTGATCTTACAAGGCTTGAAACAGCTGGTGTAGAACATTTTTGCGTGATTGTATTCCCGTGCACGCGAATAAGCCGTTTTGGCCGGTTCGATTTCGATGAATGCTTCTTTGATGCTGGTCGCTCCGGCCATTTGAGCACTGTCCATTTCAGCCGTAAAACGTGCTGCGGTATTCATTGATCCGTATTTGCGCGATTTCAGGCTCGCTCCGCCAAAGGCTGTGTAGCGGGTGAAATTGGGTGAACAGGTTTGTTTAAAGGTAATGGTATTGTATTCGTTTTTGGCGGGGATGGTTCCCGGTCCGAACCCTCCGAATTGTGTTTGTAAGCGCTGACGAATATACGAAGTCATCCGGTCACCTTCGATCTGTGAATCCCCGTAGTGAAGCACACGGACTTTTTTTCCTTTGGAAACTTCTTCCAGTTTTTCAAAAAACGCATGCAGGTCGGTTAGTCCTTTTTCCGTAGACTGAATGCTGGTTGAGGCTTCAGCAGCCAAAGTTCCTCCAGCAGGTGCTCCCATTTTACCGTCCGATTCAAACGTATTTTTAATAGTTGTGTCGGCGGTTGCTCCTTCAATATTTACGGTATCAACCTGGACAATACTGGTAATATCTTTTTTCTCTACCGGTTTGGGTGGGGTCAGGGCTTCATTGAACGACAAAAAGCGAAGTTCGGTACCGAACAGGTCGATTTTATCGCCTTTCACCAAAAAGCTGATTCCGGTTAGCAAAACCAGGATTCCGGCAAGATAAATAAGTATATAAACTGGTTGTAGTTGTTTCACTGTTCTTAAAATGAGCTACAAAATTAATCCAAATTGGAAATAGACAATTTGATTGTTTATTATCCGTGACCGTTAGGGGATTATCTGATTTATTGGGAGACATCTCTCATTGTCAGAAATGTGGCTCTGAAAACACAAAATTACAAATTTATAAAATTGTGTAGAATCCCTGATTTCAGAGGGATTCAGATGCATTCTGCAATTCGATGCAATTCCCGAATCCCATTCCAACGAGCTTCATTCCCTCACTATTCGTACCTTTAAATAATGGAGGAATACACAAACGAACTCATTCATGAAAGCAGTCTTTATTTGCAGCAGCATGCACACAATCCCGTTAATTGGGTTCCCTGGTCGAAAGCGGCTTTTGAACGAGCAGAGAAAGAAAACAAACTGGTATTAATTTCAGTTGGTTATTCTGCCTGCCATTGGTGTCACGTAATGGAACACGAATGCTTTGAAGATGAGGAAGTGGCGGCATTGATGAACAAGTATTTTGTTTGTATCAAAGTCGACAGGGAAGAGCGACCGGATGTGGATCAGGTTTATATGACGGCTGTGCAACTGATGACGCAACGAGGTGGCTGGCCTTTGAATTGTTTTACGATCCCGAACGGAAAGCCGGTTTACGGAGGCACTTATTTTCCAAAAGAACAATGGATGCACGTATTGCGTTCGCTGGAACATACCTATCGGAATGAACCTCAAAAGGTTTTCGAATATGCCAGTGAACTGAGCGATGGCGTGCAGCAATCGGATTGGATTACCGTTGCAGAACCAGTCAAACCGTTTCCGGAAGACAAACTCCCGGAATTGGTGCGTCGCTGGCAGCAACGAATGGACCTGATAGAAGGAGGACCTGCAAATGCACCGAAATTTCCGTTGCCAGGTAACCTGGAGTTTTTGCTTCATTACGGAATCCTGGAGAAAAACACAGCAATAACAGAATATACCAATCTGACCTTGCGGAAAATGGCATTGGGTGGAATTTACGATCAGCTTGGAGGTGGTTTTTCGCGTTATTCAGTTGATTTATTGTGGAAAATTCCGCATTTTGAGAAAATGTTGTACGATAACGGGCAATTGCTCGGAGTATATGCCCGGGCTTACCGCGAAACAAACCTGCCAGAATACAAGCGGGTTCTGGATCAGACGCTCAGGTGGCTCGAACGGGAAATGCTGAGTGAAGAGGGTGGTTTGTTTGCTTCGCAGGACGCAGATTCGGAGGGAGCGGAAGGGAAATACTACGTTTGGACACTACCCGAAATAGAAGCTGCACTGGGTGAAAACGCATCCTGGTTCTGGTCTTTGTACAATCCCGGAAACAAAGGGTATTGGGAGCGTGGGCAATGGGTCTTGTTGCGAAATGAAACCTGGGAAGAATTCTGTGAGAAGCATCCGGCGGTTACCGTTGCGAAAATCCAGGATCAGTTGGATACCTTGTTGCATATTCGCAGAAAACGTGTTGCTCCGGCAACGGATATCAAATGTTTAACGGCATGGAATGCTTTAACGATTACGGGTTTGGTAGAAGCATTCAAAGCGACAGAAGATCACAGTTACCTGAAACTGGCATTGCAACAGGCGCGCTGGATCAGAGTTTACCAGGTTGAAAATGATTTTCAGCTGTGGCATACAAGGCAAAACAGACGCTCCTTTATCGGAGGATTCCTGGATGATTATGCGGCTACCATTCAGGCTTTTCTGAGTTTGTACCAGGTAACGGGAAATGCTGAAGAATTGCATTTTGCGGCATCACTTTGCGCGTACGCTGTGAAGCATTTCCACGATCCGCAATCCGGGATGTTTTATTTCACACCGGATAGTCACGATCTGATTGCGCGAAAAATGGAAATAAACGACAATGTAATTCCGTCTACGAACAGCATTATGGCACATAACTTACTCACACTTTCATTGCTGACCGATCAGATGGAATACGAAGCCATGTCGAAACAAATGCTGCAGAATGTCATTGACGGGATGGAACAATACGGTTCCGGTTATTCCAATTGGGCATTGCTGCTGCTGCGCTTTCAGAAAGGAGTTTGCTTGCTGACTATCCCGGAAACGGCAGAATGGAATGTATTCAGAAAGCAAAGCTCACCATTTTTATTGGTGCGCTATTCGGATAATGCTGAAGCAACGGTGTGTGCTGCGGGAATTTGTTCCATCCCAATGGTGCATGTCCGTGAAGTGGAAGACTATCTGTCGAATTTAACACTAATAAAAATGCATTCAAGAAGAAAGGACAGCAACCCTCCAAAAGAATAAGGAATTGCTTCATGATGCGAATTTTCAGTGAATTACACATAAAATATCATTTTGGATTCCTTTTTGGCCGGTTTTAACTTTTTTACGCCGTTTTTTTCGGGACAGATCAAACAAATAATTGAAGCTTAAACAACAAAAAAAGGCTGAAAGATTTAAAAAGTCGGCTCAACTGATTATATTCGCACCCTTAAAAGAAAATATAAAATGGCAATCATTGGTAAAATCAGAGATCAGCGTTACCTTTTGGTAGGTATTACTGGTTTAGCTCTTTTAGTTTTTATTCTTACCGGATTATTCGATAAACTGGGGTCTTCTGCTGACAGAGGAAACCTGGGGACAATTGACGGAGACGCAGTTGACACGGCAGTTTACAATACCAAGCTGCGTCAGTTTGAATTTTCCGACAGACAACAGTTTCAGCAGCAGCAACGTGAATACACGGACCGCGATGCAGAGCAATCTGCAGAAAAAGCGTGGAATGCCGCGGTTGACGAAATTATCATGAAGCGTGAGTACGAAGCACTGGGCTTGGCAGTTTCTGAAAAGGAACTTACCGCATTCCTTTACGGTGAGGAAGGATTCAACTTGTTGCCGGAAATCCAGCAGGCATTTACAAACCCGACTACCGGTCAGTTTAATGCTGCCCAATTGGATAAATACATCCAGGATCAGGAGAAATCTACAGATCCAGGCGCGATCGATGGTTGGAAAAGAACCAAAGAAGCGATTCGCAATCAGCGTATGCAGGATAAGTATTTCCAATATTTGGGTCAGGGAGCTTATGTAACGAAACTGGAAGCGAAAAACGAATACCTCGCAAAGAACGAATCCAAATCGATTTCTTATGTGATGGGAGCTTACCGCGATATTCCGGAAAACCAGCTGAAAGTTTCCGATGCGGAAGTACGGGCATTTTATGAAAAGAATAAAGATAAACCGAAATACCAGGTAATGGCGGGGCGTGATGTGAAGTATTTCGATATTGCGATTCAACCATCTAAGGCCGACTCATCCAAATTCAACAGGGAATTGGCTGAGATCAAGAAAAACTTCGCAGCTTCCGCCAACGATTCCCTGTTTATCTTGCAGAACTCCGAATTGCCGAGAATGTATGCATCGGGGCATATGATGACTTTCCGTCCGGAAGGTGACCCAAAAGCACGCCAGGGATTAACTTATCCTGTTGCAATGGATACCGTATTTAAAACCGCTTCCATCGGTCAGTTGGTAGGACCTTATAATGATAACGGGAAAACACGTATTGCAAAAGTAATGGATTTCAACACTACCGTTTGTAAAGTACGCCACATCCTGATTTCAGCTCCGAAAGGAGATACCAAAAAAATCGCATCTGCAAAGAAACTGGCAGATAGTTTGGTGAAAGTGGTGAACAACACCAACTTTGAAGAATTTGTGAAAAAATATTCCGAAGATCCGGGATCAAAAGATAAAGGAGGTGTTTACGAGGACTTTATGGATTACGAAATGGTTACCCCGTTTGCGAAATTCTCTACAGATAAGCCGGTCGGAACGATCGGGGTAGTTCAGACAGACTTCGGATTCCATATCATCGAAGTATTGGACAGAAAGAATAATGTAAAATTCCCTGTTTTGGCAGTGGTAGAGAAAACACTGGAAGCATCTTCCGATACCAAAGCGGAATTGAAAGATAAGGCGTATACAATCTTATCAAAGATAGATACAGATCTTTCCAAAAAATCAGATATTACTGATAAAATTAGTTTGTTTGATACGGTTGCACGTAACGAAGGATATTACTCCAGACCAGTGCGTATGTTTGAAGAAGCTCCTAAAGTTCAGGGATTTGCTACCAAAATGGCGGCACAAGCTATTCTGGAAATGGCATATCGAAAAGATGCACAAGTTGGAGATTTGTGTTCTTCACCAATTCAGGACGACAACCGCCTGATCATTGCAATTGTTTCTTCTATCCGTGAAAAAGGAGCTCCTGAATTGGTCGATACTTATGAGCGTATGAGAACGGACGCATTGAATGAGAAAAAAGCAAATGCTATCCTGAAGAAGATGGGATCTGTAACAAACCTGGAATCATTGGCTAAAAAGTTAAAAACTGACGTAAAACAAGCTGAGCTGACCTTCTCTTCCCCAAGTATCCAGGGAGGAGGATATGAGCCGGAAGTAGTAGGAGCACTGTTCTCTGGAAAACTGAAGGATAAGGCTTCTTCGAAAGCAACTATTGGTCAGTCCGGAATATATGTGATCCGTTTGAATAAAACAGTGAAAGCACCTGCTGCTTCGAATTATGATGCCGAAAAAATGCAATTGCTGAGCCAGATTAAGTCTTCGGTTGCAAATTCTGCAAGACAGGCTTTGCAAAAGAAACTGAATGTAATGGATAACAGAGCTTTGCTTGAAATTGGAATTATCCGCTAAAAATTCAATATACAGAAACGAAAGGGGGTGATTTTTGTCACTCCCTTTTTTGTATTTTCACGCAAGTGTATCTTTAAATCATCGTATATGAGAGTCGTTTTGATTCTGATTGCAGCAGCGTTATTCCTTTCCCCGGATGCTTTTTCCCAAAAGAAGAACAAGTATTTAAAAACAAAAAAGATCAACGGAGGAATCTACGGCCCGGTTCTGGAAAAAACGGACTTTCCGGACTGTAGTTACAATGCCTGGGTGCTGGAATTTGAGGATGCATTTGATGGAAAAGATCTGAATTACTCCCATTGGAAGCTTCCGTACCAGGGAGTCCTGGCCGGATTTGATTTTGCAAACAGCGGATCGAAGCAATGGTATGCAAATACCGGAAAAACTCCCGAAACTTCCGTTTCAAACAACATCCGGGTAGAAAACGGTGTGTTGAAACTGATCGCTGTGAAAGAACCGAAGCCAATTGTGGGTTCCTATGTTACAGACTGGTCAGTAAACCCTCCAACGCGTGATACGGCCAGTTTTGAGTATTCTTCAGCATGGATCGAATCGGAAAAGCAATTCGGTTATGGTTATTATGAAACCCGCTGTAAATTGCCCAAAGGAAAAGGAATGTGGCCCGCATTTTGGCTTTTTTCGGGGAAAGACGGCTTTGCCTTCGAAATCGATATTTTTGAATTTTGGAACGAAAGCAGTTGTCTGGGAAGCTATGATTCCAACCGGCTTTCCAAAAATCCACACTGGAATATTCACTCGAATAAAGCATTATTTCCGACCGATGTTACCTGCCCGACCGATCTCTGCAAGCCATGCCAGGGACAAAGCTGGTCGGATCAGGGACTGGATGCAGATTACCACGTGTACGGCCTGGAATGGGATTACTATAAAATATCCTGGTACATAGATGGGGAAAAAGTGCGAACCACCTGGCATTTCGTGAACCGGAAGGGCGAACCGGTCACTTGCAGATCTGAAGCGAAAAACCTGGATGACCTTTATGAAGCCTGGTTCTGGCCCGATACGGAAACGATGGATGTGCGTTTCAATCTGGCGGTGCAGTATAACAACAAGAATGAATCGGAAAAAGATGCTGTTTTCCCTATGGCCTTCGAAATCGATTATTTTAGGTATTATAAGCAGAGTATGAAGAAATAAGAACGGAAACGTCTATAAAACTGTATCGACTATTTAGGGCTAGTTAATATAAAGACTTGTAAGTGCGGGAATAAAACGGGAAGGCTCTTTTGGTCTTCCCGTTCGTATTTTTCTTTAGAACTTAATAAGCTGCAGTAAAACGCTGTCTGATGTGCTTGTTTTGTTCCAGTTCATCTGCCAGAGCGACAGCCACGTCCTCTACGGAAAGCACACTTCTTCCGTTCTCATCGAAAACAGGATTTTCCAGTCCTGTGCGGTAAATTCCTTTTCTTACACCTGCGGTTCCCTGGTGCATTTCGATTGCAGGGCTGAAGAACGTCCAGTCGAGAGTATTATTTTTCCTGATTTCGTTCAGGTAATCCCGTGCAGCCTGTGCTCCCGGTTTGATTTCAGCCGGAAATTCAGAAGAGTCAACCAACTGGGTATTTCCTGCGAACAAACTTCCTGCTCCCCCAACTACGATGAAACGCTTCACGCCGGATAACTCCACTGCTTTTTCAATGTTTCTCGATCCGGCAAGGAAATCGGCATACATGTTCGGGTTGGTCCATCCTGCGTTGAAAGTACTGATTACGGCATTACTTCCCCTGATGACTTCAGCGAGTTTTTCCGGGTTGGCTGCATCCGCACTGACAGCTGTTACATGCTCGTTTTTCACTACGTTTTCACTGTTTCTGGCAATGGCTGTTACTTGATAGCCTCTTTCTGCCAGTTCATTCACAACTTTTGATCCTACAAAACCCGTTGCTCCGATCACTGTTACTTTTTTCATCATATTTGATTTGAATTAATTGTAATAAAAAAGATTACATATTGAGTTAAAAAATTTTCAAGTAAATAAAAGTGTAAAATCTGCGAGAGTTTTTTGCTTCAGAAATCGAGTAATCAGGATATCCGTTTCGCTGAACAGCAGTTGCAGATTCTGATTAATATCCTTCCCGATGTCACATTTCGGATTGGGGTTTTGATTCTTTTTACCCAAAATATTGCCGTTCTTTACCACATCATAGATTTCGGAAATGACAATCTCTGAGCTGTTTTTTGCCAATCTGCATCCTCCGTTTTTTCCCATTTTACTTTCAATGAACCCCGCTTCTTTGAGTACAAGCAATTCTTTGCGCACAATTACCGGATTGATGTTGATACTCGCTGCGATCAAATCGGAACTCAGCCATTCATCCGGGTAATGGGCCAGCAAAGTCAGAATATGTATTGCCGTAGCAAAGCGCGTATTGTTCATTTGCGATAAAGGTAAGACAAAAATTCAATTGTAACAAAAGGCGTTACAATTAAAATTATTTTTTTGAAACCTGTAGGAATGATGTGTCCCACACATGGAGACAGGCATAATCCGAAGCAACCGGATGAAAAGCAAAAAGCCACCGGCAGCTGCCGGTGGCTTTCAAATTTATTTGGAGAGAGTTATTTCTCAACGCCGTTTTGTGCCGGAACTGCAGCAGGAGTCACATTCAGTAATTCAATGTCAAACACCAGGTCGGAGTATGGAGGAATTGCTCCCGGTCTTCCGGCAGCACCATAAGCCTTGAAATAAGGAATCACAAAAATTCCTCTTCCGCCTGTGCTCAGGATGGAAACAGCTTCATCATACCCTGCGATCATTTGCCCGATGTCGTGTGTGAAATCCAATGGTTGGTTGCGGTCGCGGGATGAATCGAATTTTGTTCCGTTCAGGAAAGTACCTGTGTAATGTGTTGAGACCTGGTCTCCTTTCTTTGCTTTTATTCCGTTGCCTTCCTGCTGAATCACATAAACCAGACCGGAAGCTGTTTGCTGGGCAGTCGGGTATTTTTTGCGGATTTCATCCAGCAAGTAAATGCGGTATTCATCTTCTGTCATTTTTGAAACCTTCGCAACGCGTTCTTTTTCGATAGCATCCAAACGGGTCTGTTCTGCTTTTTTCACGTCTTCTTCCGCTTTTGCTTTTGCATAAGCAGTTTTGAAAACTTCTGTTGCATTCCAGGTTTTGTAAGCTTTTCCGTTGCGGATGATCTCTACTTTGGTCATCGTATCATTCTGCTCGATTTTGTTTACGACATCCTGCCCAACAATCACATGCCCGAATACGGTGTGTTTTCCGTTTAACCACGGAGTTTCCTTGTGTGTAATGAAAAACTGGCTTCCGTTTGTTGCCGGGCCGCTATTTGCCATGGAAAGGATTCCGGGACCACTATGAGTCAGATCCGGTCTTGTTTCATCATAAAATTTATATCCTGGTCCACCCATTCCGGTTCCTTGCGGGTCACCTCCCTGGATCATGAAATCTTTGATTACGCGGTGAAATTTCAATCCGTTGTAGAATGGTTTGGTGATTTTTATAGAATCGAAAACAGTGAAATTTCCTTCTGCCAAACCAACAAAGTTTGCTACTGTCATTGGTGTTTTTTCATCTTCCAGCTTCACAATGATATTTCCTTTCGTTGTGATAAAAGCTGCATAAAGGCCGGGAGCAGCGTCCTTGGGCAATTCTGCTTTTTGTGCAAAAACCGAAGTGGTTATCATGCATAAAAGCATCAGGGCAGAAATGTATTTAAATCCTTTTTTCATAGATACATATTTGGGTTTAAAAATAGTGCAATTTTGCAAATCAGGGAGGGAAAAATCAAAAATCAGTCCAAAAGTAGGAGCCATCCTGATTTTATAAGAGAATTATGAACTTGAAGACAAAGAATTATTGGGAATTATTATGGCTTTTACATGGAAAAAATCACGAAATTTGCCTGATAAAAAGACACACATGCGCATAGAACAATTATATACCAAATGTTTAGCAGAAGCGGCATATTTCATTGAAAGTGAAGGAGAAATCGCTGTAATTGACCCGTTGCGGGAAGTACAGCCTTATCTGAATCTGGCCAAAGAGTGGAACGGGACCATCAAGTACATTTTTGAAACGCATTTTCACGCGGATTTCGTTTCCGGTCACATTGATTTGGCTAAAAGAACAGGAGCTCAGATCGTTTACGGACCGACAGCAGTAACAAATTTCGAGGCTCTGATCGCGAGTGATAACCAGGAATTCAAAGTAGGAAAAGTGACGATCAAAGTTGTGCATACTCCCGGACATACACTTGAATCTGTAACGTATTTGCTGTTGGACGAGAACGGAAAAGAAACAGCAATTTTTACGGGAGATACGCTGTTTTTGGGCGATGTCGGAAGGCCGGATCTGGCAATTAAAGGAGACCTGAAACAGGAAGACCTGGCGGGAATGCTTTTCGACTCCCTGCGAAACCGGATCATGACTTTACCGGATTCTGTAACAGTTTACCCGGGGCATGGAGCGGGAAGTTCCTGTGGGAAAAATATGAGCTCGGAAACGGTGGGAACACTTGGTGAGCAGAAGCAGACAAATTATGCGTTGCGTGCGAATATGACCCGTGAAGAATTCATTAAAGAAGTGACTGATGGAATTTTGCCTCCGCCTCAGTACTTTCCGAAGAATGCAATGATGAATAAAAACGGTTACGCATCGATTGATGAAGTTATTTCCAAAGGAAATACAGCGTTATCTGTTGATGAAGTGAAGCGCCTGATTGCTGACGGAGTTCTGGTGCTGGATGTACGCACACAGGATGAATATATAAAAGGAGCAATTCCGGGAAGCTTGTTTATCGGGTTAAACGGAACCTTTGCAATGTGGGTCGGAGCATTGATTGAAAACATTAACCAGCCTATCGTTTTAATTGTTCCGGAAGGAAAGGAGGAAGAAACGGTGACGCGCCAGGCGCGTGTCGGTTACGATAATTGTGTCGGATATCTGGATGGCGGAATGAAACCCTGGATTGCAGCTGGCGAACCGGTAGAAATAATTGAATCGGTTACTGCTGAGAGTATTGCAGATAAAATTGAAACGCTTTCGGTGGTGGACGTGCGCAAGCCGGGAGAATATGAGGCAGAACACCTGGAGCATGCAGAACATGTTGCATTGGATTTCATGCTTGAAGGCCTGGGAAATCTGAATCCGGATAATTTGTATTATGTGCATTGTGCGGGTGGTTACCGCAGTGTGATCGCGATTTCTTTGTTAAAACAAAAAGGATTCAAACACCTGATTGATATTGCAGGAGGATTCGACACGATCAAAAAAGCGGGAATTCCAACAACGGATTTTGTTTGCGGCTCTAAAAGTAAACAAAAACAAGCTTAGATATAAGAGTACAAAACCCTGACTTCGCTTTGGCGAATGTTGGGGTTTTTTGATGTTGCTTTTCTGATAAATCTGCGTTCAGGACGATTTGGGTTACTGGATTTCATGTAAATTTGCGCCATGGAACAGAAAGAAGATTTACTGAAGGAAGTTATTTCTCACGCAAAAGAATACGGGTATGTTTTTCCTTCATCTGAGATTTACGATGGTTTGGCAGCAACTTATGACTACGGTCAGTTGGGTTCTGAACTGAAGAACAACATCAAACAGTACTGGTGGAAATCCATGGTTCAGATGAATGAGAATATCGTCGGCATCGATGCGGCAATTTTTATGCACCCGACAACCTGGAAGGCTTCCGGTCACGTAGATGCTTTCAATGATCCGTTAATTGACAACAAAGATTCGAAGAAAAGATACCGTGCGGATGTTCTGATCGAAGAACATATTGAGAAAATTCGTCAGAAAATCAATAAAGAGGTTGAAAAAGCAGCAAAGAAATTTGCAGATGTTTTTGATGAAGCTCAGTTTCGCTCCACGAATCCGAATGTATTGCGCAATGAAGAGAAGATCAAGGAGATTGAGGATCGTATGCGTGTGACATTGGAAAACAATGACCTGGACGGGGTGAAAAAACTGATCGAAGATCTGGAGATCGTTTGCCCGGTCAGTGGTTCCAGAAACTGGACGGAAGTGCGTCAGTTCAATCTGATGTTCTCTACCGAACTGGGGTCTGTGGCAGGAGATGCAGCAACTATTTACCTTCGTCCGGAAACGGCACAGGGAATCTTTGTGAATTTTCTGAATGTACAAAAGAGCGGCAGAATGAAAATTCCGTTTGGAATTGCCCAAATCGGAAAGGCTTTCAGAAACGAGATTATTGCCCGTCAGTTTATTTTTCGTATGCGGGAGTTTGAACAGATGGAAATGCAGTTTTTTGTGCGCCCGGGAGAAGAAATGACCTGGTATCACCACTGGAAGGAAACCCGTTTGAAATGGCATAAGGCTTTAGGTTTGGGAGACCAGTATTACCGCGAGCACGACCACATCAAACTGGCTCATTATGCAAATGCTGCCTGTGATATCGAATTTGATTTTCCGATGGGATTCAAGGAGCTGGAAGGAATTCATTCCCGCACAGATTTCGATTTGAAGCAGCATGAGCAATATTCCGGGAAAAAACTGCAGTATTTCGATCCGGAATTGAACCAAAGCTATGTTCCATACGTGGTTGAAACTTCCGTAGGTCTGGACCGGATGTTTCTGGCGATTTTAAGTGCTGCATTCAGGAATGAGAAACTGGAAGATGGCTCTGAACGCGTGGTGTTGAGCTTACCAGCGCAATTGGCTCCCTACAAAGTAGCGGTTATGCCTTTGACCAAGAAAGATGGTCTTCCTGAGAAAGCCCTGGAAATTTTCAATGAATTGAAGCTGGATTATAACTGTCAGTATGACGAAAAAGACTCTCCGGGAAAACGCTACCGAAGACAAGATGCCATCGGAACACCTTATTGTGTGATGGTGGATCACCAGACGTTAGAAGACGACACGGTCACAATCCGCGACCGCGACACCATGAAGCAGGATCGCGTTTCGGCTGGCGAATTGTACCGGATTATCGGCGCAAAAACAAGCTGGAGAAATTTACTGAAATAACAGGAAGCAGTATTTTATATAATGAGAAATCCTGGGTTCCGGATATATGGACCAAGGTTTTTATTTAACTGTAAATTTATTCCGACTCTTCAGAAAACGAAAAGTTTTAAATGATTGCCTCATTTTCCTACACGGCATTTTGTAATACAAAAGAACCCCAGTCTTAATGGATACAGATTGGGGTTTGTGTGACATCTAAAAACTGAAAAAAGCGCTTGTAAGCCAGTAAAAATGGACTTTCTACACAATTTTATAAATTTATAAAATTGTGTAGTGAACTGGAGGAATCAATTCCGGTTTGCACTTTTCATAATTCCTTCCAGCAAACCATCAAATTTGATGTCACCCGTCGACAGATTTCGTGTTTCGTGTACCTCAAAATTCTTTCCGAAGCCCCATATACTTCCGCGAACGTTTCCGTCCAGCCTCAATTCGAATTTGCCTGCATTCAGCAGTTTGGGGATACGGAACAAAGCTCCGTCGCTCAGGCTCAATTGTAGTGGAACGGTATATACATTCTCAGATTTTTTGCGAATTCTGATCTTTTTATCCAGATCAATGACTCCGATTTCCAGGTTGTTGACAGAAACCGTCAGCATACCCGTTTTGACTTTGAAACCGTAACGGTTTTCGTTGTTGACAGTTGCGTCAAAGCTGACATTTAACGTTTTCCCTTCCAGTTTTCCGAATTTAAAATTGGAATACCCCGAAACTTCCGGTTCAGTAAAATTACAACTTGAAACCGCGAAAAGGAGAGTACATATAAAAAGGATCTTCTTCATAAATTAACTCATTGCTTCGTTGAAGTAATGGAAGAAATACGGAATGGTTTCAATTCCCTTATAAAAATTAAACAATCCGTAGTGTTCGTTCGGGGAGTGGATCGCATCGGAATCCAGTCCGAATCCCATCATGACGGTTTTCAATCCCAATTCTTGCTCGAACAAAGCAATGATAGGAATACTTCCGCCACTTCTCACAGGAATGGGCACTTTTCCGAATGTTTTTTCATAAGCTTTAGCAGCACTTTTATAAGCAATGGAATCAATCGGTGTGACAACCGGTTCTCCTCCGTGATGTGGGTTCACCACCACTTTGATGCCTGCAGGCGCAATGGATTCGAAATGATTTTTGAAAAGTTGCGTAATTTTCCCTGGCTCCTGATCCGGAACCAGGCGCATGGAGATTTTGGCATGTGCTTTTGAAGCAATTACCGTTTTTGCTCCTTCACCGGTATAACCTCCCCAGATACCGTTTACATCCAGGGTCGGACGAATAGATCCGCGTTCCGGTGTCGTATATCCCGTTTCTCCGTATACGGCATCAATATTCAATGCTTTTTTATAGTTCTCTTCGCTGTAAGGAGCTTTGGCCATCTCAGCGCGTTCTTCCAGGCTGAGTTCCACCACATCAGCATAGAATCCCGGAATCGTAATGTGATTATTTTCATCGTGAAGTGATGCGATCATTTTCGTCAGAATGTTGATAGGATTTGCCACACAACCGCCGTAAAGCCCGGAGTGCAGGTCCCGGTTAGGTCCTGTTACTTCCACTTCGACGTAGCTCAGTCCTCTCAATCCGGTCGTAATGGAAGGTGTGTCGTTAGCCAGCATTCCGGTATCCGAAACCAGGATGATGTCTGCTTTCAGGCGCTCTTTGTTTTCCCTGACGAAAACTCCCAGGTTTTCAGAACCGACTTCTTCTTCTCCTTCAATCATGAATTTCACATTGCACGGAAGTTCGTTACTTTTCATCATTGCTTCGAAAGCCTTTACGTGCATGAAAAACTGACCCTTGTCATCACAAGCACCACGTGCAAAAATAGCACCGTCCGGGTGAATGTCTGTTTTCTTTACAACAGGCTCAAACGGAGGTGAGGTCCACAGATCAACCGGATCTGCGGGTTGCACATCGTAATGCCCGTAAACAAGTACTGTAGGTGCGTTCGCATGGATGATTTTCTCTCCGAAAACAATCGGATGTCCTGCTGTTTTGCAGATCTCCACGTTCTCAGCTCCCGCGTTGACAAGGAATTCGGCTACTTTTTCAGCTCCCCGGATAACTTCTTGTGCATAAGCACTATCGGCGGAAATAGTTGGGATTTTCAACAGCTCAATGAGTTCCTGAAGAAAACGGTCTTTTGATTCCTGTATATAGATTTGAGTTTTCTGCATAAAAATTTAATTGTTCCGACAAATTTGGTTAAATCGTAGCATTTTTATCGAATAATTAGGATTAAAATTTAACAATTAAACAAAATTTAATAATATTGATGGCATAAAATGCAACCTTTAATGGCCTTTAATAGTCTAAAGGTTACTTTAATGATATTTTTAGCTTATGAAAAAGATTGCTGCACTACAGTTTTTAATACTAGTTATTCTTGTTTTCGGGGGTAAAGGATATGCTCAGATAGTTGTTCAAAATACACAGTCTCCCAACTCACTGGTTCAGAATGTCCTGATGGGATCAGGTGTTGTCGCCTCGAATATTAAATATAACGGCTCTCTTGTAAATGCTCAAACTCCCAAGGGGAATGTAACTTACTTTAATAGTAACGGTTCAAGTTTTCCAATTTCGAGCGGGGTGTTATTAACTACGGGAAATGGAATTGCTGCGATTGGTCCGAATAACTCCGGAAGTTATTCAAATAATGTTCCCGCCACACCAAATGTTACATCAGATCCCGATCTGAGTGCAATTGCCAGCGGGGGTGTAACAAATGGTGCAGTCTTGGAATTCGACTTTGTTCCGTCTGGGGATACGGTTAGTTTTCGCTATATTTTTGGTTCGGAGGAGTACCCGGAATTTTCTCCGTCATCTTACAATGATGCTTTTGGGTTTTTCTTGTCTGGGCCTGGTATTTCCGGCCCTTATTCGAACGGAAGTGCCAATATTGCCACAATACCTGGCACTTCCCTGCCTGTAACCATTAACAATGTGAACAATGGTACAACCAATAGCGGCCCTTGTACAAACTGTGCTTACTTTGTTTTTAACGGAACTGGGACTGGAACTGGACTGGCCTATGGAAACGCCATTCAGTATGACGGGACAACCGTTATTTTAACAGCAAATGCTCATGTACAATGCGGGCAAACATACCATATCAAGCTGGCTATATGTAATGTTGGTGACACGGGGTATGATTCGGGAGTATTCCTGGAGGCTGATTCTTTTACTTCCCCGGCAATTGATATCAATGTTGCAACAGAAACGGGAGATACTACGGTGATTGAAAATTGTACGAGCGCGCAGTTTAGTTTCGTTCGACCTCATATACAGGATCTTGACACATTAGTTTTTTCCTATGATATAGGAGGAACGGCAATCATGGGAGTTGATTATGCCAACCTTCCAAATCCGATTATCTTTTTGCCCGGACAGGATACCGTTACTATTACATTGAACCCGTTTGGTGACGGAATTACAGAATCTCCTGAATCAGTAATCATCACTGCAACAACAATCACTCCTTGTGGGGACACGGTTGTTAACACAGGAACTGTGTGGATCATTGACAGATCAACCTTGCCTGTCAATGCACCAGATCGGACAGTGTATTGTGCGAATGATTCAGTAGCGGTTACGGCATCCGCCAGTGGAGGTTTCGCGCCTTATACCTATGCGTGGTCTTATGGCGGGCAGACAGGAGTCACAGCCCACGTTCCGATTCTTCAGAATGGATCGATTAATGTTGTAGTAACAGCAACAGATCAATGTGGAAGTACCGGAACGGATACTGTAACAGTTACTATGAATCAGACATTGGCTATTGATACCATGATTACATTTACGGCATCTGCGTGTATACCAGATGGAGTTGTGAGTGGAATAGGGGAGGGAATCACCGGTCAGCCTCATTATCATTGGGAAGGACCGAATACCGGGGGATCTCACCATATTGATGCATCTGTTATGCAAAACCTGGGGCCAGGCTGGTATATATTTTCAATTACTGATAACGTGTGTTCCGTGAAGGATTCTGTTTATCTGAATAGCGAACCGGGGCCGGTTGCAGGTTTGTCCCTGAGTTCTATTTCAGGATGTGACCCCGTGGATGAGCATTTTACAAACACCAGCCAGAATGCAACGAACTATGAGTGGTATTTTGGAAATGGAAATACTGCGTTTGTAAATGATGTAAGTTCGCAATCTCAAACGTACACGATTTCTTCCAACATCATGCTGATTGCAATCAACGGACCGTGCCGTGATACGGCTTATGCATCTGTAGCGATTGTGGAATGTGGTTGTACGGACCCGCTTGCAACAAACTACGATCCGAATGCCGTTCAAAATAACGGATCATGTCTTTATCCTGAACCATCGGCGATTGTACCAAACATCTTCACTCCGAACGGAGATGCAAATAACGATGTATTCAAATTAACAACAACGAATGCAACGGAAGTGATTATGAGAATCAACAATCGTTGGGGGAACGTAGTATTTGAAGGAACAGGATTGGATCCGTACTGGGATGGTAAGATCAACGGAAGTATGGCACCGGATGGAGTTTACTTCCTGCAATATACTGTGAAAGGTCTGATGGGAAAAGAAATCACCGGGCAAGGATTTTTACAGTTAATCAGAGAATAAGATTAAAACAACATAGCATGAAAAAGGCGTTTGTCGATAGACAAACGCCTTTTTACTTTTTTGGACGGCATGTTTATGTGATACGATGTTAAATAATAAACATTTTTATTATCTGATTCGTAATATTGCGAAATCAAAAAAGCCGAATTACTTTCAATCTGTATGAAACAGAGTTTTTTGAATCTGAAAATACGGAGAGACCTGTGTTTATTCGTATTTTGTATTAACTGCTCAAAGCTACGAGGCTTTTTCCTTCCATTTCTAAAGGAGCAGCAATGCGCATGCGGTCCAGAATGGTTGGAGCGACATCTGCCAGGATCCCGTTGTTTAATTTCAGATGCTGTTGTCCGGTTACCAGGATAACCGGAACCGGATTCAGTGAGTGTGCCGTATTCGGGGAACCATCGGGGTTAAATGCCACATCGGCATTTCCATGATCGGCAATGATAACCAGCTCGTAGTTCAATTGTTTGCATAATGCGACAATTTCTCCCAGGCAGGAATCAACCGTTTCAATGGCTTTCACAATCGCATCATAAATACCGGTATGTCCGACCATGTCCGGGTTGGCAAAGTTCAGGCAGAAAAAATCGGGTTCATTGGCTTTGAGTTCTTCCAGGATGCGTTCTTTTACTTCCGGAGCGCTCATTTCGGGCTGAAGATCGTAAGTAGCAACCTTTGGTGATTTAACCAGGATGCGGGATTCTCCCTTGAATTCCTGTTCTCGTCCTCCACTGAAGAAAAACGTTACGTGCGGGTATTTTTCCGTTTCGGCAATGCGAACCTGCGTGCGATCCATTTTGCTTAATACTTCTCCCAGCGTATTTTGCAGGTTGTCTTTTTCAAAGATCACATGCACGTTTTTGAATTTCGCATCGTAACGCGTCATGGTGTAATAATCAACATTCAACGGATGCATGCCGAATTCCGGGAAAGCCTGTTGAGTCAGTACCTGGCTGATTTCTCTCGGGCGATCCGTTCTGAAATTGAAACAAATTACCGTATCCCCGTCCTGGATGCGTCCTTCCCCGGTACTGGTAACAAGCGGTTGAATGAATTCATCGGTTATATCCTCTTCGTAACTGGCCTCAATGGATCTTGCGATATTGGAAAAATGCGTTCCGATTCCTTTGACCATGGCATTGTAAGCAACTTGTATGCGCTCCCAGCGGTTGTCCCGGTCCATAGCATAGTAACGACCAACAATCGTTGCAATTTTTCCTGTAGAAACGTGCATGTGCTCTTCCAGTTTTTGGATAAAACCCAAACCACTTCTCGGGTCACAATCTCTTCCATCTGTAAACGCATGTACCCACACATCGGATAAACCGTAGCTTTTTGCCATGTCCAGCAATGCATGAAGATGATTCTGGGAACTGTGTACCCCGCCATCGGAAACCAAGCCGATAAAGTGTACTTTTGAGTGTTTGTTTCTGGCTTTTTCGAAACATTCAACCAGGACCGGATTTTTGAAGAAGGCTCCTTCGCGGATGGATTTATTGATGCGGGTGAATTCCTGGTATACGATGCGTCCTGCACCGATATTCAAATGTCCTACTTCCGAATTTCCCATTTGTCCGTCCGGAAGCCCTACTGCTTCACCACTTGCGATCAGGGTGCTATGAGGATAATTTTCGACTAAGGCATCCATCACAGGAGTTTTCGCATTGAAAACAGCATCTGCTTTGGAATGATCGCCGATTCCCCAGCCATCTAAAATGATTAAACCAACTTTTTGATTATTTGTCATAAGGCATTTGTATTTCGAAGCACGCACCCGGCCCGTCTATTTTCAGCAGTCTCAGGTTTCCTCCCAGAGTTCTTGCAGATTCCCGGGCAATGAACAAACCTAATCCGGTTCCTTTGGTGGTGCGCGTTTCTTCGTTTTCTAAGCGATTAAATTTTTTAAAGAGTAAATTTTGCAGATCAGGCGCAATTCCTTTTCCATAATCCCGTATCTGGATCGAAACATACAGGTCGTCCTTTGCAACTATGATGTCAACGCCGCGATCCGTGTAACCGTATTTGTATGCATTTTCAATGAGGTTGTTCAGAATATAAGTCAGGATCAGCGGATCGGTTTCCAGGATGATGTTTTCAAATTCGTGCATATGCAGCGTAATGTGAAAGCGTTTTTCCTGGATGGAAATCAGGTTGCCTAGGAACTCTTTCAAAGAAACGGAAGTGATGAGTCTCGGCATGGCCTGTTGTTCAAGGCGTGATGCGGTGAGAATTTGCTCCACAAGATTCTCAAGCCTGTTCGATTCATCGAGTGCTTTCTGGATCAGTTCATTCTGCTTTTCCTCATTCAGCTTGTGTTTCTGAATGGTTTGCAGGTAGAGTTTCGTTGCTGCAAGCGGCGTTTTCAATTCGTGTGTAACGGATAGCATGAAATTGTTTTGTTGCCGTGCCATCTGGATTTCTTTCTTGATAGAGCGTTTGATTTTCCACAACCCGAAAAGCAACAGTACAAGGAAAACCGACCCTTCCCCGATGATCATCACAATGCGTTTGGCAATGCTATTGTCTGCATGGTGAGCCAAACGGGTCAGATCAATAAGGTGATAACCCCACCAAAGGAATTGAATCAGTACGTAAGCACCCAGCAAGTATACGAAAACTGTTGTGGGTTTTTTAAGCATTTTGTTTAATAAGCTCGTTCGTTTTTGCCTTCAATATAATTAATAAAAGCTTTATTCACGACTTTATTTCCTCCTGGTGTTGGGTAGTTTCCTGTAAAATACCAGTCTCCGGTATTGCCCGGACAAGCTCTGTGCAGGTCTTCTACCGTTTGGTAAACGATCTTCACCTCCGCCTTGATGTTTTCCGGAGTCAGCATTTTAGCAATCTGGTCTGAAATCTCCTGGGCTGTAAAGGGAGCATAAATCTCTTTCACGTAGTTTACAATCTGTTCTTTCGGCAGTTTTTCCTGCTCTTTGGATTTCCGGTAGCATTCATCAATGATATGCTGACGCCCGCTTTCTTTCAACAAGGTAATGGCTGCGTCAAAAGCAATGAAATCGCCCATTTTGGCCATGTCAATTCCGTAGCAATCCGGGTAACGGATTTGAGGAGCAGAAGAAACAACTACAATGCGTATTGGATCCAAACGATCCAGGATTCGTAAAATAGATTGCTTCAGAGTTGTCCCGCGTACAATACTGTCATCGATTACAACGAGGTTGTCTTTTCCTCTCACAACGGAACCGTAAGTAATATCATAAACCTGTGCCACCATGTCATCGCGGGCATCATCCTGCGTAATGAAGGTACGTGCTTTAGCGTCTTTGATAGCGATTTTCTCTATTCGCGCTCTTCGCGTCAGTATTTCCTTTAGTTGTTCCGGGCTGTATTTGCCGTTCAAAGCGAGAATCTGTTCGTACTTCTGGTCATTCAGGTAGTCTTCCAATCCCTTGATCATCCCGTAGAAACTGCTTTCTGCGGTATTCGGAATAAAAGAGAATACGGAATTGTCCAGATCGTGGTCGATCATTTTCAATACGTTTGGAACCACAAAACGCCCAAGATTTTTGCGTTCCTGGTAGATGTCGTAATCATTTCCCCGTGAGAAATAAATCCGTTCGAAGGAACATTTTTTAGTTGCTTTCGGAGTATTGATTTCCACTTCGGAAACGTGTCCGTTTTTTTTGATGATCAGCGCATGACCGGGAGCCAGCTCCTTAATATCGCTATATTTCAGATTGAAAGCAGTCTGGATTACCGGTCTTTCGGATGCTACCACACACACTTCTTCGTCTTCATAATAAAACGCTGGCCGGATTCCATTCGGGTCTCTCAGGACGAAAGCATCTCCATGCCCAAATAAACCTGCCATGGTATAACCGCCATCCCACACTTCGGAAGAGTGTTTCAGGATTTGTTCAATATTGATATTTTCGGCAATTTTCTGGTAAATGTCGTGGCTGTTGTAACCCAAAGCCTGGTATTTATGCACCATTTCATCGTTTTCCATATCCAGGAAATGCCCGATTTTTTCCAGCACTGTTACCGTATCTGATTTTTCTTTCGGATGCTGTCCGATTTTCAGTAACACATCAAATAATTCGTCAACGTTTGTCAGGTTGAAATTTCCCGCAACAACCAGGTTTCGTGTGATCCAATTGTTTTGTCTCAGGAACGGGTGGCAACTCTCGATTGAATTCCTGCCGAAAGTTCCATAGCGCAAATGCCCCAGGAACAATTCACCGGTGAAGCCCGCATTTTTCTTCAGGTACTCCACATCTTTCAAAAGTTCGGGATTTTCCTCACCGATTTCATAAAAGCGTTTGTTGATGTGGTTGAAAATATCCTGGATTGGTTTCGGGTCAATGCTTCGGTAGCGTGAAATGTAGCGTTCGCCTGGCTCCATATCCAGTTTAATGTTAGCAATGCCCGCCCCATCCTGGCCGCGATTATGTTGTTTTTCCATTAGAAGGTGGAGCTTGTTTAAACCATAAAAAGCTGTTCCGTATTTTTCTACATAATGGTGCAAGGACTTTTTTAATCGAATGAGTGCGATTCCGCATTCATGTTTAATTGCATCGCTCATGGGCATCAAAAATCTTGGTGCAAATTTACGGATTCTAAATCGATTCAGGTAAGAAATGCTTCATCAAAAACAACTTTTTCTTGAGATCTATAGTCTTAGTATTCAGAGGGCTGATTCTTCATGTTTTAGCAACTTAATTTTTCAGATAGATGTCTTTTTTGTAACTTTCGGTTTATGTCTCGTTTGATGTCGGTTTTCCTGCTATTGGTTTCATGTGCCGTTTCGGCGCAGGAATCGGTAGTTACTCTACGTCCGAACAGGGGGCAATGGGATTCCAGGATCGATTATCTGATTGGACTTCAGAGTGGTAACATGTACCTGGAGCAAACAGGATTTACTTATTTTTTCTATCATTTTTCCGGTCATAACCACGATGATGAGGGAACTCATGAGCAAGCAGCGGAAGATATTTCGGGATATTGTGTGAAATCTGTTTTTGTAAATGCGCAACCAACTTCCGGAATTAAAGAATCCAACCAGCAGCCTTATTACCGGAATTACTTTTTAGGTTCCGATCAGAATAAATGGAAATCGGAAGTGCATGATGTCCGGGAAGTCCGGTATGAACAGAAATACCCGAATATTGATCTGGTTGTTACTACATCAGGTAACCAGGCAAAATATTCCTGGATCGTTTTGCCAGGAGGGAATCCGGCTGATGTGCAGTGGAAATATGACGGAGCCAAAAAAGCAGAATTACTTCGTTCGGGTGAATTGCGCATTGACCACGGACTGGGGTATTTCACGGAAGGGAAACCGGTTGCCTGGAAGGTACGAAACGGCAGAAAAATTCCGTTAACAGTACAATACACGATAGAAAACGATTTATTCTCTTTTGAATTGGGTGGTACTTATTCCGCGTCGGATACACTTGTGATAGATCCTTCTCTTACTTTCTCAACCTTCACGGGCTCACTTTCGGATAACTGGGGCTTTACGGCTGCTCCGGATCCTTCGGGAAATCTGTATGCCGGTGGAATTGTTTTCGGAGGCAGTTATCCCACGACAACGGGAGTAGTTAGTTCAACATTTAATGGTGGAACTGCTAATAGTTTGGTGATCGGTGGATTCGATGTGGCGATCTCCAAGTTTAACGGGACGGGAACGTCCTTTATTTTTTCGACATACCTGGGCGGGTCAGGCAATGAAACGCCTCATTCCATTGTTTCGGATGAGCAGGGAAATATGTATTTGCTTGGAGTGACTTCTTCTGCAAATTTTCCCACACTGGCAAGCTGTTATGATAATACTTTCGGTGGCGGAGCGACAATCAGCCCGGATAACCTGAAGTTTTTGGGATCGGATATTTATGTTGTTGAGTTGAATCCGACGGGGACCAGTATCCTGGCCTCGACCTATGTGGGCGGTACGGGAAATGACGGAATAAACCTGGGAACGCTGCAATACAATTACGGGGATAATTTCCGGGGAGAAATTATTGTGGATCAGAATTTTGTGTATTTTTCAAGCGTGACACAATCTGCGGACTTCCCGGTAGTTTTGGGGGGACAGACTTCTCTGAACGGAACGCAGGACGCGGTAGTGGTTAAAATGACCAAAAACCTGTCAGCCATTGTTTGGTCGACTTATTATGGAGGTTCTTCAGACGAAACCGGGAACGGAATCCAGCTTTCAGGGAGTGGAAGTTTATATGTAGCCGGAGGGACAAATTCCAGTAACCTGAATTTAGGAGCTGCCGGTTGGGATCAAAGTTACAATTCGGGTCGGGATGGTTTCATAGCACGATTCGATGCAATATCCGGAGCATTATTAAACGGGAGCTATATCGGAACGGCGGATTACGACCAAAGCTATTTTGTCCAGGTAGACCATGACAATGATGTGTATGTGCTGGGCCAGACAGCTGGTGATTGGACAATTACACCCGGATGTTATGGAAATCCGAGTGCAGGACAATTTATTATGAAATTTAATCCGGCACTGACAACGCAATATTGGGCTACTACCATTGGGGCAGGTTCCGGAAATATTGAAATTTCACCAACTGCATTTTTGGTTTCAAACTGTAAAGACATCTACCTTTCTGGTTGGGGTGGAACGGTCAATTACCAGAACAGCCAAGCCATCACGAGTTCTTCCAATAATTTCCCGGTCACAGCGGATGCGTTTCAACCGACTACAAACGGGAGTAATTTCTGGGTTGCAGTTTTGTCTGAGAACGCTTCGAGTCTGAAGTATGCGACTTATATCGGGGGATCTTCTTCATCCTACAACCATGTAGATGGCGGAACCAGTCGTTTTGATAAGAACGGGAATATTTATCATGCGGTTTGCGGTGCTTGTGGCGGAAATAATTTTGGTTTTACCACCACGCAGGGAGTGATCGGACCGGAAAATTTGAGTGCAAACTGTAATCTTGCAGCTTTTAAATTTGAATTGAGTACCATTGATGCCGTAGTTGCAGCACCAAACCCGTTAATTTGCCTTCCTAATCCGGTTGTATTTAACAACAACAGCGCAAACGGGAATAATTTCGAATGGCATTTCGGAGATGGAACGACATCTAACGTTGTGAATCCGTCGCATGTTTATAGCAGCCCGGGACAATATACCGTGATGCTGGTTGTAAAAGATACTGCCCAATGTTATGCCCCGGACTCTGTTCAGTTTGTTGTAAACATCGGGGATTTTAATGGCGGAGTGGTGAATCCGGTTGTGCACACTTGTTCCAATATACCTGCACAGCTTGAAGCTTTCGGAGGTTCAGTTTACCATTGGGAACCGGCACAGTTTCTGAATAATCCCGCTATTGCCAATCCGATAGCAACAGTTACACAAAACACTAATTTCTCGTGCATCATTTCGGATAGTTGCGGAATTGATACGGTTTTTGTTCAGGTTATTACTTTGGCAGGAAACCTGGAACTTTCAACCGATACGGCAATTTGTGCCGGGAGTTCGGTGGACTTGTTTGCCAACGGAGTCGCACAAATTATCTGGAGTCCGTCAACATACCTGGATAATTCATCCAGTCTAACCCCGGTTTCTACGCCATTGCAATCAATTACGTATTCGGTGACCGGAACTACTTCCGAGGGCTGTCAGTTATCCGGAACCGTACATATTCATGTAGATACGGTCATGCCAAATCCGGTGATGCCGGATACCCTGGGTTATTGCAGTGGCGGATCCGGTGAAATCAGTGTTTCGGGAGCCGTATCCTACGAGTGGTCTCCTCCGGTGGATATTACCCCGACAAACGGACCACTGGTCACAATCAGCACAGCGAATGATCAGTATTATTATTGCGATTTTTCAAATGCCTGCGGAGCAGTACGTGACAGTATTTTCGTAAAAAACAATGTTCCGGATATCCGGGCGGGAAATGATACAGTCATCTGTCCGGGCCAGATAGCACAAATTTATGCCCGTGGAGGAGTTTCCTACATGTGGTCACCGACTCCCTATAGTTTTTTGTGGCCTGATAAATCTGAAGTGCTGGTGAAACCGTTTGTTCCGACGAAGTATATCGTTACAGGAACCGATCAGTACGGTTGCGTGGATACTGCTTCTGTTTGGGTGGACCTGTTCCCTTTGCCATTTGTGCAAACCAATCCGGATGTCTATGCTGCTATGGGAGAAGCCGTTCAATTGAGTGCCACTTCGAATACGGCCGTTTCCTATGTTTGGAGTCCGGCGGAATACTTGTCTTGTAATGTTTGCCAGAACCCGGTGACGCAACCAGATAAACCGATCACATTTACTGTTATAGTTTATGATGTCAATGGTTGTACGGCTGCCGACCAGGTGCATGTTTTCTACGATGCAATTATCTATGTTCCGAATACATTTACTCCGGATCACAACGGAACGAATGAGACGTTTTTTGCTTTGGGAGTGAACATCAAAGACTTCCAGCTGGAGATTTTCAACCGTTGGGGAGAATTGATTTATACTGGTGATGCTTTGTCTCAAATGTGGGATGGAACCTACGCCGGAATGCCTTCTCCTGATGGAGTTTATACCTGGAAAATCGAGTACGGTGAGATTACCTCGGCGGAAAGACACCAAATCGTGGGACATGTTAATTTGCTGCGATAGGTCGTTTTTGAGAAAGTATTAAACCGCATTCTCCGGGATGAAAGAGCAGTATGCAGGAGCCGTCATCTTTCGCTTTTTTCATTCCTTCGGTGTCTCTGGACTGAACAAGCTTATATTCTGATGATTCGTTGATTCCGTCTCTGAATACTTCGTTAACAGGAATGTGATATTCTTTTCTGTAATAATTGATTGCTGGTTCGTAAATCCACGAACAACTAAGTGAATGGATTGCGCAATCTTTGATTTCTGTTTTGACCCGGAGCATTCCCATTTTTACATGCTGATCATCTTTCCAGGTGATACTTTTATCTCTGAAGGTATAAAAGTCAAACAAATTGTTCAGGAGGAAAAGCCAGGAAAAAGTTAAAATGGCAATGCGCAGAATTTTTCGCCGGATCCCATCCACATTAAGTAATAAAGCAAGCAATATCAGTGGATAAAGATAAAGCGTCGATCGGCCGACCGGATACAGCGTATCAAAAAGAAGGTGTTCCAGGAATAATGCCAGGACGATTGCTGCCAGAACAATCAGTGAAATAACTCCGGCATTGAACAACTGTTTTTTTCTGATAGCGAATATACTTGCAACAAGTAAAGAAGTATAGAGTAAATAGCGGAGTAGACTGATTTTCTTAAATATGTCTTCCAGTGAGTGTATGCTTGAATAAAAGATGTTGTCAATGGTGAGACCCAATCTGCCAGATCCATAATATAATTCATCTTTCTCCCGAAGAAAAAATAACCGGTCTAATGAAAAGAATAACGTAATTCCGCACAAGATTACAATAATGCCAAACCAGATTATCCGGTTTTCAGGTTTGGTTAAAAGCAAGTTCAGCAAGATCAATGCCTGAGCGACCAGGAAGTAGTTCAGTGTATTCAGGTTCGCACTGAGTGCCAGGATCGAAAAAAGAGTCGCCAGAATGTGATGTGTGCAGTTGCTTTTTTTCCTTGTTTCAAATGCTTTGAATAAGTAGTAAAGAGAAGCAGTGATGCAAGCGAGAGAGATTCCATATCCTCTGCACAAGGAGAAAAAATCCAGTACAAAAGGGTTTCCGCAAAGTAGTAATAATAAGGAAATTTGTGTGAATGAAGCCGATAGGAAAGTTTTAGTTATTTGATAGAGATAATACCAGAACAATACAAAAGAAAGCATGTTTGGAAGCCGGAGAATCCATTCTTTTGCTCCGAATAAGCGGGCCAAAAAAGCGCTCAAATAGGTGTTCAGCCAATGGTGATTTGCTGTGTTTTTGAGGATTTCATCTCCCTGGATAATCTTGTAAGTCAGGGCCTCATCGTGTGTGATCCCAAGTGTAAACCCGCGAAAAATAATGTAACTGAAAATGAGAAAAAAGCTGAGATAGTAAGTTATTTGAACGTTTTTGGTCATATTCAGATGAATTCACATTTCAGAACTCCGTCACGGTCAATTTCCGTCAGTTGTACTTTTTGCATCTGGTTGATCAGGTCTGCGTTGTAAGGCGTTTTTACTTTAACGTAATTTTCCGTAAAACCATACATCATTCCTTCATCTTCTTCGGCTTCAAACAAAACGGTTCGTTGCGAACCAATCTGTGAGTCATAGAATGCGCGTTTTTTTTTGTCCGACAAAATGTGCAGGTGTCTGCTTCGTTGTGCTCTAATCTGGTTCGGAATGGGGTCACCCAATTTAATGGCAGTGGTGTTTGCGCGTTCGGAATAGGTAAAGACGTGGAGGTATGAAACATCCAGGTCTTTTAAAAAACCCACTGTTTCCAGAAATTCTTCATCGGTTTCACCCGGGAATCCGACAATCACATCTACGCCAATGGCACAATCGGGACGCAATTTTTTGATGTATTTAACACGTTCTGCGTATAATTCGCGCAAGTACTTTCTGCGCATGGCTTTCAGCAGGCGGTTGCTTCCCGATTGAAGCGGAATATGAAAATGTGGTACGAAACGTTTGGAATTTTCCAGGGTGAATTGAATGATCTCATCACTCAATAAATTCGGTTCAATGGAAGAAATCCGGTAGCGGTCAATTCCATTTACTTCGTCGAGTGCTTTTACCAGCTCGAAAAAGTTTTCGTCGCTTCCCTGACCAAAATCCCCGATATTGACTCCTGTGAGAACCACTTCTTTGATCTTTGTATCAGCAATTTTCTGAGCTTCCCGAACAGTTTCGGTAATCCCTGCGTTCCGGCTTTTTCCTCTTGCCAACGGAATAGTACAAAACGTACAGAAATAATCACATCCATCCTGCACTTTCAGGAATGACCGGGTGCGGTCACCTATGGAGTACGAAGGGATGAAGCTTTTGGTTTGTTTGATGTTTTCAAACTTTACCACCGCTTCATTTTCACTTTGTTTTTCATTTTCCACCGCTTCCAGGTGCTCCACGATATTGAATTTCTCATTGGCTCCGAGCACCAGGGAAACTCCTGGAATTTGTGCAATTTCTGTTGGTTTTAATTGTGCATAACACCCAATAATGGCAACATATACTTCCGGATTGATTTTTTTTGCCCTACGAACCAATTGCTTACATTTTTTATCTGCATTTTCGGTTACGGAGCAGGTGTTAATCACTAGTATATCAGGTGTTTCTTCAAATTCTACTTTGGCAAATCCAGCGTTTTCAAAAAGTCTGGAAATAGTGGATGTTTCTGAGAAATTCAGCTTGCATCCAAGAGTATAAAAAGCGACTTTTTTAAATTGTTGCATTTTTTTGCAGAATTGAGGGCACAAAGATAGACAATTTCAGGTGCTCACAAAAATACGGGTTAAGTATTAGCTATATTTGTTAGACTATAGCATAGAATGAAAAAACAATTGACGATTAATTATGAGTGGTTGAATCATTGGTGTGAACTTCCTGAATCCGAGCATGTTTTGATAGGAAAGGCGAGGGAAGCGGTAAAAGAAGCGTATGCACCATATAGTCATTTCAAAGTCGGAGCGGCGGTTTTGCTGGAGGACGGTACAATTATCAAGGGAAATAACCAGGAAAATATCGCATATCCGAGCGGGTTGTGTGCCGAAAGAGTGGCTTTGTTTTATGCCAATGCCAATTACCCGGGTTTGGTGGTTAAAACGATTTTGGTGTTGGCTGAAGGAGCATTAATTGCTCCGGATGAATGTGTTTCACCTTGCGGATCATGCAGACAGGTCATTGTGGAATCGGAAGCACGACAAGAGGAAGATATTCGCGCCATTTTGGTTTCTCAGGACGGGAAAACCTGGATTTTTAATAGTATTAAGGACATTTTAGTATTTCCTTTCGGGGTCAAATGAAAGCCTGTCTTAAAAATTAGATGATGATGATTTTCAAATTAAATGGAAAATTTTCGTTTGTTCTAAAAGTTCAAAAGCTGATTTTAAAAAGATTGAATCCTTTGAACTTTTTTCTGCTCTTTGAACAAATTGAACCATTTTATAAGAACAAAACCTTCAAATCACCTGATTTTCAGGATAAAACATAAATCATACATGAATGAAAAACGGCTGAAAGAGTGGCTTTCCTCGCGAAAGAAGGTCAGGGAGAACAGAACTCCTGGTGTGTTGTTTGATGCCATTCGCAAAGGAGACCGTGTTGCTCTGAGTGGTGCGATTACACTTTTGGAAAGTACACGGGAAAAAGACCAGGAAACTGCACGGGAACTGATTCTGTGTTGTTTGCCGTTTTCAGGAAATGCCATTCGAATCGGGATTACCGGTGTGCCCGGAGTAGGAAAAAGCTCATTTATTGAAAAATTCGGAAAAACAATCCTGGAATCGCGTGGGAAAGTTGCTGTTTTGGCTATCGATCCGAGCAGTGAGCGCACAGGCGGAAGCATTTTGGGGGATAAAACCCGGATGGAAACTTTGTCGCAAAATGAACGTGTCTTTATCCGGCCTTCTGCTGCAGGAAGTACTTTGGGAGGGGTTGCGCGCAAGACGCGGGAAACCATTATTCTCTGTGAAGCTGCCGGATTTGATGTCATCCTGATCGAAACGGTCGGAGTGGGGCAATCCGAAATCATGGTGCATTCCATGGTGGATTTCTTTTTACTCTTGCTACTTGCCGGTGCAGGCGACGAATTACAGGGAATCAAGCGTGGAATTATGGAAATGGCGGATGGTTTGGTTGTTACCAAATCCGATGGTGACAATATTCAAAAGGCAAAACTCGCTTCACGCGAGTTGAAGAATGCGATTCATTTGTTTCCACCAACTTCCAACGGATGGATTCCGGAAGCCCTTACCTGCAGTTCACTGGAGGAAACCGGTATTGATGAGGTATGGGAAATGATCGGACGTTTTGAACAATATACCAGACTCAATGGAAGTTTTGATACTAAACGGAAGCACCAGGATCTGAACTGGATGCATGAAACTCTCAAGGATTTATTGCTTCAAGGGTTGTGGTTTCAGGAAAAAATAAGAGACTTCATTGGTGCTAAGGAATCCGAAGTGGAGAATGGAAATATATCTGCGTTTCAAGCAGCCGAAGAAATTTATCATCTCTATAGAAACATAAACCAGTAGTGTATTTTTTTCAAAGAAGTACCAGGCGGAAAGAGGCAGTAGCCGTGTAGAAAAAGCAGATTACCGCAGGCACCAATGAATATTCTTCAAAAGAGCAAAATGTGAAAAATGTCTGTGGTGTAATTGAAATCCGAAGAAGGAATGCTGGGTGCTGAGGAAAAGATGTGCCAGAAGCACTTCCCGGAAGAAGTTTATGGGGCGGAATTTTCGTTCAAGGTACAGAAATCATTGATGTTGTGGTATTGGCACTGTACTGTTCAAAGATTGTTGACAGGTTTAAAGCTTATATTTGCGGTATGGAAGAGATTGAATTCATCATCAATGGCGAGTTTATTGAATTGATCGGGTTGTTGAAGGTTATGGGAATCGCTCAGACGGGTGGTCATGCGAAAATGATTGTTGAAGATGAGAAAGTGCTGCGCAACGGGAAACTGGAGGTAAGAAAGCGGGCTAAGTTGGTTTCTGGTGATGTGATCGAGGTAGGGAGGGAAGTGCGGATTGTTTTGAAATAACCCGTTTTTTTCTCTGAAAGGCTTAATTTTACTAGAGGTTCGCAATATTGCGATATGGCAAATTGACGTTCGGTTCGGGATATTCGGTGCTTAATCAAAGGGTGGGATAAACACTGAATTTACTACAGACGTAATATTGCGGAATTACGAATAGCCTGGAGAATGAGACATGGTTTCGCAAAACAAAAAACCGACTTAACAAAGGAGAATCACTATCAAAATAATTCCTGTAATTCTTTTCGTAAGTATTCAACAGTAATCTCCGTCGGAAGTTTGCCAACTTCGACAACGATTTCGAAGATTTTTCCTGCCAGATCTGTTGAGAATGCGGTTGCATCCATCTGGTTTCCTGCCAGGTTAATGATCTTGATTGTTTCTTCTTTTGAATTGCGTACCATTTCCCATGCCTGAGGCGAGATGAACATTTGTTGAGAAACATTATGGTCATATTCTTCGCGGATTGCCTGAAGCAAATCTGCCTGAAGCTTGCGCGCCGGGAACCCTGGGTTGTGAAGACGCATCACCAGACTACCCGGATGGATGCGCTCCATTAAAAGTGCTGCCCGCTGGTAAGCTTCCACGCGCATCGGGAGAAAGTGCTTCTGACGTTCTTTTTTCAATTCAATCTGAGCAGATCTGATTTCACGGTCTCCTGTTTTTTTCAGGAACAGATACGCCATGAACAGTACACCACCAGCAGAGATTAAGGAAATAAGTATTGGAAAAATAGTTCCGATAAAAAGCTGCATAAATCTGGTTTTTCTGGATAATTTGTTTTTTGATAAAAGTAACAGTTAAGAAAGACAGTAACCGTCAGATTACTTCAGAGAACCGAAGTGATTTTTGTCTGATCTGACTAGATGAATTTCGGATCGGCCTCCATTATATGACCACACGCAATACAGGTTCTCATTTTTTCGGAATTGTAAAATTCCTTGAAACGCGGCAGGAAATCCTTCTCAATATTATCCAGTTTGAAACGGTACTGTTTTAATTCATGATTACATTTTTCACAAAACCAGAATAAGCCGTCCTGCATATCTGTATTTTTGCGGACGCGTTCGATAACCAGCCCCACCGTATTTGGACCACGACGTGGATTGTGCGGAATACATGCAGGAAGCAGGAACATTTCTCCTTCCTTGATAACAACGTCTTTTGCCTGTCCTTCATGTTGGATACCAACCGTAACGTCACCTTCAATCTGGTAAAAAAGCTCCTCGCTTTCGTTATAGTGATAATCCTTTCTGGCATTTGGGCCACCAACAATCATTACAATGAAGTCGCCTGCTTCTTTGTAAATATTTTTATTTCCGACAGGAGGTTTTAACAAATCCCTGTTTTCTTTGATCCACTGGTGTAAATTAAATGGCATTAACATAGTTCGTGTTTTTACCAAAAGTACCAAATGAATACACGATTTGCAAGAGTAGCAATAAAAAAGAGCCCTGATGATGTTACCTCAGGGCTCTTTCGTAAATGTAATTTAAAAATAAGTTACTGAATCACCACACGGAATACTTTTTGAGCATTTCCGGTTGAAAGCTTGAAGAAGTATATCCCTTTTTCCACTTGATTGAGATCAACAGTATTTTTCCCCATTGAAATGCTGTTTGTGTTTACAAGAACTGTACGTCCGTTCACATCCATCACATTCAGGTCAAAGCTTCCTGTATCAAAAGTAGATTCGATATATACCAATCCTGTTGAAGGGTTCGGGTAAATAGTCACCTCTTCCAGTGCATT
>JAIRJW010000048.1 GCA_031260455.1 Fluviicola sp. | reverse complement strand
GGTTCAGAAATTTATCGTAATTTTCAAACTACTATAAAACCATGAAAAAACTTATCACATTTATTGGATTAATCATTCTTTCTTTTTCCGTAAATGGACAAAAAGATTTTAATCCTTTCAAAAGCATTGGTAAGGAAGGAAAAATGCTAACCCTAGTGATAGAAAATGATATGAACCCTCTAATTATCGGAAAATAATGGGTCACAGAGTTTTTTTCTTAATATTATCTCTTTTGTTGCTTTTTAGCTGTCGATACCAAGTTTATTCTTATGCCCGTAGCGGTTATCGTGCCGGACATATCCTTCATTCAGGGAAGAAAAACATCTATTATGAGCCTGGACGTCAATATTTCACTCTCTTTCCAGATAAAGAATTAGACGATGATGATAATGTTGATTCCCTGTTCGCTAAAAGTGTTTGTGATCTTGGGGTTGAAATAAAAGAGGGTTTTAAGCTGTTTACGAAGCAAAACGCTATCATTTATTGTACAAACAACCGGTGTGATACAATTTTAGCTGATACTTCAATAATAACACAAAATGTACAATTACCCTTAAAATGGCTGATTATAAGACGATTTGAAATGTCTGGAATTTCATATCTTAACACTGATGATCTGTTTAGAGCAAAATATTTAAAGGATTCTGTTTTCTTCTCATTTCAAAACAGAAAACCGGAGGTCATGAAACTGTTTAATTTTTTTAAAATCGAACAATCGGATTCGATAAATTTAAGTTGCCCTGTAACAATAGGATTTTCTTCCAAAAACGGACTTCCTTTATACATGAGGTTTACAGAACAAGAATATAATTGGAGGCATCAGGAAACTATTGAAGCTCTAGATTATTCTGAAATAAAAATAAGTAAGAAAAAATTAGTTAAAATTTTATTATAGCTGAAAAATGTTATTTTTCATACAAACAATTATGGCAATTTGTATTCAATGATAATATGACACCAATGCCATCTTTACAAAAAACAAAGTAGAGACAAACCACCACCACGTTAATCAAAGTTTTAATCTCGTCCAAGCGTTCGTTTTGAAAATTCAGGCAAAGCATTCAAGTCCTCCGTCAAAAAGTTAGAACTTTCCCCGCTTGAGGTCTTTTCACTCATACTCCAATTTCCAGCCACGCTGTTTCATCAAGCGGTGGAAGGTAAGCAAGTCACGTGAATCCGGGATTTTTGAATAGATGTGTTTGAAACAGGCCGTATTTCCGCTTACAGTTTCCTCCTGAAGACGGTACGGGAAAATAATGTGAGATTTCTGTATCTGGTTTTCTTCCAGATCCGTTAAAAATCTCCGGAGCAGATTGACCGATTCGTTTTCCGACAACTGGAAATCTCCGGAACTGACCGAACTGAAAAAATGCAACTCCTTTTTTGCCCGTGTCAGCAACACATTCAGGCGTTTGTATCCGTTTGCCTGATTCAATGGCCCGAAACGCATGTGAAAAAAGCCTTCCGGATTTTTGGCGTATCCCAGACTGATAATCAGCACATCAGCTTCGTCACCCTGCACATTTTCCAATGCTTTGAAAAACAAGGTTCCTTCTTCCTGCCCGATAGTCAGCAATTCCTGTATCCGATCCGAACATTCCGACCGGATTGTTTTCAATTGTTCTTCCGAAAAGGCAACAATTCCGAGCGTTTCGTGTCCCCAGCCAGGAAATTGCTCCAGGAAAGCGGCAACTGCTCCGGCTTCTGCCCTGTTCCTGCGCTCATCGAAGATTCCGTTTTTCACCAAATGGTGAAACAAGACTTGTTTTTCGGAAACTGAAGGATAAACAATCAGTTCGTTCCTGTAAAAATGTGCATTTGAAAAACGAATTAATTCGCTGTTTTCAGACCGGTAATGATGACGAAGCGACACTTTCTCAAAATAGTATGCTGCCTGGTGTAACAAATCATGAAAACCGAAGTGCTTACCAAAGTAACTGGTCGGCGCCATTTGTTGCTCGTCCCCCGCAACGAGCGCCCTTTTTGAACGGAATAAAGATCCCAGGGCATTCGGCAGGGGAATCTGGCTCGCTTCGTCAAACAATACGAGATCGAACAATCCTGCTTCCAGCGGAAAATGATCAGCTACCTGGCCGGGGGTCGCCAACCAGACCGGGATCAGTAGCTGAATCCACTCTTTTGCGTCACTTGCCAGCAGGTTGCGGATTGTGAGGTGATTCCTGCTTTTTGCAAACTCTTTCACAAGGATTGACTTCCCTTTTTTCAAGCGGAATTTCTGTTCTTTCTGTTCAGCAGTCAGCTTCTGGGCTGGTATCCTCAGTAATGCTTCAAATGCTTCAAAATCTTGTTGAATCCTGTAGCGGATCGATTCTGCAAAATCCGCTTGTTCCTCATCTTCCGTTTCGATCAGCTGATCCAGACGTTCATGCAATTCTTCGCCCGAAAATTTAACCAATTCCGGGTTCAGGGATTCTATTTTGCAAAGCGAGCTAAAGAGAATCAGGGCTTGCAATTCCTGCCAGGAATCCGCATTTTCAACCAATTCAAAGAAAAAACCGGGCAAGCTTTTCAATGTTTCATATACGGAAGTCAGTACCACAAAGTCTTGTTCTTTCTGCCTCAGGAAGCTTTCCAGGGGAAGAGTTTCGCCGGGCTTAAAATAGTTCGTGAGTGTATCATACAAATCTTTTAATTCCGGGCCGCAGGTGATGACCGCCTTTCTTTTTGCCGAAGTCCATGTCGCAATTTCACTCAAAAGCGTTCCGCTTTCCCGTTGCAAAGCCGCTGCATAGATCAAACCTAATTCCAGTTCGTGCCTCACCGGATTCAAACCCAGGCCGATGAAATATCGTTCCAGGTTTTTCCATTCTTCGGCTGTTGCCAGGTAGTTTTTCCAATTCGAAACTGCAATCTCAGGCAGAACTGAAGTATCTTTCAACAAACGCGCAATCGCTTTTTTTCTTTTGCGCAACTGGATCCACGAAGCAGCCTGATCCCATGAATCCAACTGGCTTTGGGAAGGTACTTGTTTCCAAATGTGGATTTCCTGCTTTTCCTGGTTCAGCTTTTCTTCGAGTTCGAAAAAGGCCCGAACCCAGTTTTGAAATTTCTTCCATTCTTTCGGCTTCAATGCCAAACCGCTGTAAACCTTGTACTGTTCATTTTCCACCAACTGACAACGACCCAATGCGGCAATGGTCTGATCCAGATCTTTCAGGAAAACAAGATCTCCCAGTTTTTCCTGTAAATCTTTCCATTTTTCCAGACTCTTCTTTGCCAGCTGGTCGCCATTCCACTTTTCAAAAAAACGAGGTTTCAATCCTCGCAGCATGGAAAAGCCTTCCAATTTCAGGTCCAACTCCTGTACAATGCTTTTCACTTTCAGCCACTCATCCAGTGAGGGAGCCCGCGTCGAAAATTTATCCCGGTTAAGCGGTGTTTCCCGAACCAGATCACAAAAAACTTTGTAGGAAACTCCGGCAAAATAATCCGGCAGGTTCAGGCGGTCAAGCAACAATTGCAGGTTTGCATTCAGTTGTTCGGAAAGACGCAGGTTGTTCCCCGAACCAAAGGTTTCGGTTTCCAGTAAGTTCCAAGTCCTTTTCAATTGTTTCAGTAAATCAGAAGATCGTGTCTGACTGTGAATTACAAATGCAAAGGCATCCAGGTTTTGTTCTGAAAGCTTTTTGAGAATGACTTCCAAAGCCACCCGTTTTTCCGAAACTGTTAAGCATTTCAAACGGCTTTTAACCGATTTTCCAAGAATATTGATTAAAACTTGCGATTTTCCTGTTCCAGGAGGACCTTGCAGCAGGACATTTTTTTCTTTCAGCGTTTGGAATACCCGCAACTGATCTGCATCGGATGGACTAAGCAACCCCTCCGGCAAGTGAAGCACTTCCAGGTTTCCGAAATCATTCCCCAACAATTGATTCACGAGGATTTTCGGCGCATCGGATTTTTCGATTCCTTCCAGTTCGCGCAACATGTGAAAGCGATGATAATGAAAATTCCCGATGATGAATTCCTCTTTTACATTCCATGTCTGATCCAGATCTTCCAGGAGATTTTTTATTTGAGCGAACTTTTCCGCCAGTGTTGAATCCGTGGGAAATTCTTCGAGAGATTTTCCGGACAATTCAGAATACAGAAAACGGATATACGGATTCACTTCCAGGGTTTCTTCATTCAACTCCAGCTGCAAAGTATTGGTGATGCGCTGATAGTGCCAATTCAGAGGAATAAGAAGCAAAGGAGATGTTGACTCGCGGCCCGGAACGCGGGAAGTCAGTACCCCAAAAACCAGGCAAAGGGAGTTCACATCTGCTTCCAGACGGAATTTTACAGCTATCTGCAGGATGAATTTCCACGAACCATCAATCTGAATACTAAACTTCTCACCCGGAAGTTTTTCCAGGCGAATCATTCCTTTGGAAACTTCAGGCAGATTCACCAATAGATCCGTTGCCGGTATATCCGACAAGGCATGAATGAAATCAGCAATATGTTGTTGTGAAAAATCCATTAAATCCGAATAAGCGAAGATAGTGAAAAGGATCCTGACTAATCGCTTGCCGAAGACAAACTTCCCTTTGGGTTATGATCCAAATCCGGGCGTATTCTTACATTGCTGAACTATTTGTGCTTCTCCTGATTATTTTTCGGAAACCCATTTATTTCTTTGATGAAGCATTAACTTTGTAATTCAACAGAGAATCACATTTTCTATGAAAGAACAAGATATGAAATTTGGCACCAAAGCAATTCACGCAGGTGTACACCCCGATGAAACAACAGGAGCGATTATGACTCCAATCTTCCAGACTTCTACCTACGTGCAGGAAGCTCCGGGAGTAAACAAAGGTTACGGTTATGCCCGTGGAAAAAACCCGACCAGGGAAGCACTTCAGGCAAATATCGCAGCACTGGAAAACGGGAAACATTGTGTTTGTTTCAGTAGTGGTGTTGCTGCTACAGATGCTGTTCTGAAATTGCTGAAACCAGGTGATGAAGTCATTACCGGTGATGATTTGTACGGAGGAACTTATCGTTTATTTACCAAAATCTATGAGAAATTCGGAATCAAGTTTCACTTCATTGATCTGACAAACGCTGAAAACGTTCACAACTATATCAATGAGAATACCAAACTGATCTGGGCAGAAACTCCAACGAATCCGACGATGCAGATTATCGATATCGCCGCACTTGCTGCTATTTCCAAAGCGAAAAACATCATTTTGGTTGCAGATAATACTTTTGCTTCGCCATATTTACAGAATCCGCTGGATTTTGGAGCAACAATTGTGATGCATTCTGTTACCAAGTACCTGGGCGGGCACTCCGACGTGGTGATGGGAGCTTTGATTACAAATGATCCGGCTATTCATGAGCAATTATATTTTATTCTGAACAGTTCTGGTGCCAATCCCGGGCCGATGGATTCTTTCCTGGTATTACGCGGAATCAAAACACTTCATCTGCGCATGCAGCGTCATTGCGAAAACGGGAAAAAAATCGCTCATTTCCTAAAAAGCCATCCGGCAATTGAAAAAGTTTACTGGCCTGGATTCCCTGAACATCCGAACCACGAGATTGCGAAAAAACAAATGCGCGATTTCGGAGGAATGATCTCTGTCGTTCTAAAAAACAAGAGTATCGAAAACACGTATCGCGTGGCTTCCTCATTTAAGGTATTCTCTTTGGCGGAATCATTGGGAGGTGTTGAATCGTTAATCAACCATCCGGCAACGATGACACATGCTTCTATCCCGAAAGAAGAGCGCGAAAAAGCTGGAGTTGTGGACAATCTGGTACGCCTGAGTGTTGGTGTTGAAGATGTGGAAGACCTCATCTCAGATCTGACTCAGGCTTTAGCATAAGTTAACAATGAATTTTAAAAGCGTTTATCCGTCATTGATAGATAGGCGCTTTTTGCATTTTATGAGGCTGAAAAAGTTACTTCGACTCCACTCAATCTACTTTTAAACTTTTTTGTATCACTATGGTTATTATCACAGGAACATCCAGGGGAATCGGTAAGGCCCTTGCCGAAAATTACCTCGCAAATGGGAAAAAAGTAATTGGGATCAGCAGAAATCACACGATCATCCATGCAAATTACACTGCAGTCGCATGCGATTTGAGCAATCCGGATTCCATAGAACAACTCGCGTTCACGAACTTAAAATCCGAAGAGTTGATCTTCATTCACAATGCCGGAATTCTGGGAGAAGTCAATTATTTTGAAAAACTCCGGGCAGATGAACCGCACCGAGTAATGCAGGTCAACCTGTTCGCCGGGGCAACAATCCTGCACCAGTTGCTTCGCCTTACACCGAAAGATCTTCCTTTCAAAGCGGTATTCATCAGTTCTGGCGCGGGAAAAAATCCGATTGCCTCCTGGGCAGCGTATTGTGCCTCCAAAGCTGCAGTGGATATGTTCTGCCAGGTTATTCAACTGGAAGAATATCAACTCGGACGCACTGCATTTAACTGTTTGTCTGTTGCCCCGGGAGTCGTGGACACGGAAATGCAGGCCAGAATTCGCTCCGTCAACCAGGATGTTTTCTCCGAAGTAGCCCGTTTTCAGGAATACAAGCTTTCGGATCAGCTTTATTCACCCAAGTTGGTTTCTCAAAAACTTTACAAGCTGCTTCATCACACCAAACTGACCCAGGTCATCTATTCGCTTAAAGATATTGATTAGCCATTTATTTATAAAGTTTTCACAGAAAGATCAATTTATCAGACAAATGTTGTAACTTGTTCCACTCAATATAAAACTCTAATAATTTAAAAAAGCTAGAACTAATTTAATAATGAAAAAGCAATTCTCTACTCTTCTAACCCTGACATTGTGCTTCTCAGGTCCTGTACTTTCTCAAAATACAGAAAGAAAATTAGACAAACAGAACATGCGTGAGGGGGAAAACGTCGAATACTGTATGACGCACAAAAAAATGAATGAATTGATGTTAAATCCGCAGTTCGCGCAACAATACGCACAGGACCAGCTGGAATTTAACAACCTGCTCCTGGAAAAAAAGGGAGGAAACTCTCCTGCAAAAGCTGTTCAATACACGATTCCCGTAGTTTTCCACGTATTGCACAACGGTGGACCTGAAAATATCTCGAAAGAGCAGATCATGACCGCGTTGTCTATCCTGAACCGGGATTACGCCATGCTGAACCCGGATACAATTTCCATTCAGGCTCCTTTTCAAAGTTTGAGAAGCAAGGTAGATATTAAATTTGCCCTGGCAACCATAGCGCCGAACGGAGCTTGTTTTTCCGGTATTACCAGAACGCAAAGCACTCAAACAAGTAACGGAAGCGACGGACAGGCTCAGGTCAATGCTATTATTGCCGGAAACGATGTTTACAATGGTCAGTGGCCCGGAAACAAATATCTGAATATTTTCATCTGCCAGGATATCGGCGGAGCTGCGGGATATACAACCAATCCTTCAAGCTTCTCCGCTACTTCCATGATGAACGGAGTCTGGGTATTGAGCACATATGTCGGAAATATTGGCACTTCAAGTAATTTTACAAGCCGCACTTTGACTCACGAGATCGGGCACTGGCTGAACTTGTCTCACGTTTGGGGAGGAACCAACAATCCGGGTATTAGTTGCGGGACAGACAATGTGGACGACACTCCTGCCACAAAAGGCTCAACTTCCTGTGCTCTGAATGCAAATACCTGCAGTACTGATAATGCATACTGGGGCTTCGACCAGATCGACAATGTGGAAAACTATATGGATTACTCCTATTGCTCCAAGATGTTCACCATCGGACAGGTGGATCGTATGAGAACAGCTATTATCCAAACTTCTACCGGAAGAGCAAATGTTATTTCGGCTGCAAACCTTGCGGCAGTTGGAGCAAATACCGCCCCGATTTTGTGTACAGCCAAATTCAGCGCTCCGAAACAAGTTGTTTGCCAGGGAGAAAGCATCCAGTTTACGGATGAATCATTCAATATTGCAACCGGATGGAGCTGGACCTTTACCGGTGGAATTCCAGCTACTTCATCTGTACAAAACCCGACGGTTACTTACAACACTCCGGGAACTTATGCTGTGAAACTGGTTGCAACTGACGGAAGTAACAACAGCACTTCTAACATTGCCGGATACATTACTGTTCTCCCTTCTGCAAGCGGAATTCCTTTCTTCGAAGGATTTGAAAACCTGACAACCCTGACGAGTCCGGACTGGACCGTATACAATGGCGGTGGAAATGCATGGGCCGTTACAACTACAACAGGCCACACCGGAACACATTCTGCGAAACTGGATAATTTCGGGCAAACTTCCGGGCAGATCAATGAACTGATTTCCAGATCCATTGATTTATCCAGCATTAATTCAACAACAAACGTGACCATGTCTTTCAGATACGCTTACCGAAAAGTATCTTCTTCGAGCAGCGATATGTTAAAAGTATTGCTTACCGGTGACTGCGGCAGTTCCTGGGATATCCGTAAAACACTGACTGCAACATCAATGTCCGGAAGCAACACAGCGACAACGAGCTGGACTCCTGCTCAGGCAGATTGGGTAACCGTTCACATGACAAATGTCACAAGTAATTACTGGAATTCGAATTTCCGTTTCAAATTTCAGTTCGCTTCCGGTGGCGGGAACAATATGTATATCGATGATATCAATATTTATGCAGGTCCTCCGTCTAACGATATCGTCTTAGGATTGTCTGACCTCGGAACGCTTCAGGATGTGAACTTATTTCCAAATCCGGCGGAGAACGAACTTCAGATCAGTTTCTCGTCTCAAACAGGCAACAATAAATTGATGTTTGTATTGACCGATCTGAGCGGAAAAGTAATTAAGAACATTCCGGTAAATGCGCAGGAAGGATCTAACGTGGTTTTCATCGAAACAGCAAGCCTTTCAGCGGGAACATATCTCATCAGGCTGAATGACTCAAACTCAGGCAGAACCTTTAAGTTTGTTAAAAAATAACTTTTTTAGATCTGCCCGGTAAGTTTTACCAGGCAGATCCATTTGTTCCCGTTCGATCAACAATTTGGATACTTAATGTAATTTCAATCCCCCATTACTCAAAAAGTAAGTATCTTTTCGGAAATTGAACTGTATCGTTTTTACAACTTTTCTCTCTTCTCTAAATCATTATTGTAAAAACTAGTAGCTTGAATAATAAAATGAAGAAAAATTTTTATGCTCTCCTTGGAATCTCTCTTCTTACTTCCTGGAGTTTTGCTCAAAAACCAGAGCGCGTTTTAGATAAGACCAATATGCGTGAAGGTGAACATGTCGAATTCTGTGTCACCCACAAGAAATTAGCTGAACTGAAAAAAGATCCGGTAATGGCTGCCATGATTGTCGCAGCACAACAGGAATCTGAGAATCAGCTCAAATCCAAAGGTGATAACAATACAACCAAATCAACAATATATAAAATTCCGGTCGTATTTCACATTTTGCATAACCACGGCTCTGAGAACATTTCCAAAGAGCAAATCCTGGATGCAATGTCTATCCTGAACCGCGATTACCGCAGGTTAAACACAGACGCAAACAACGTGCAGACTCCGTTCCAGGGGATGCCTGCGGATGTTGAAATTGAATTCGAATTGGCTAAAATCGCGCCGAATGGCGCGTGTTTTGACGGGATCACCAGAACAGTTACAGCTTTAACAAATGACGGAAGCAGTGGTCAGGCACAGGTAAATGCTGTTATCGCGGGAAACGACATCTACCAGGGGATCTGGCCTCACACCAAATACCTGAATATTTACGTCGCTTCTGAAATTGGCGGAGCTGCAGGATACACCTTCAACCCGATGGGTGATGCTACGGCAAGCGCACAGGGAATGTATTACAACGGAGTTTTCATCCTGGACACTTATACCGGTTCAATCGGAACAAGTAATGTTACGCATTCCCGTGCGCTGACTCACGAAGTAGGACACTGGTTGAATCTTTCTCATACCTGGGGAGACAACAACAACCCGGGAAATGCTTCCAGCTGCGGTGAAGACGATCATGTACAAGATACTCCGATGTGTATCGGTGTGACTTCCTGTAACCTGTCTTCCAATACGTGTGACGATACCAACGATCCGAACAACTTCAGTTCCTGGACAACGAACGTGGTTGACAATGTAGAAAACTACATGGATTATTCCTACTGTTCCAAAATGTTTACTCCGGGCCAGGTAGCAAGAATGCGTGCTGCAATTATAAGTACTATCGCAGGGCGTAATCAGATCATTACAGCTTCCAGCCACGCAGCTACGGGAATTGATACTGCTCCAACTTTGTGTATGGCAAAGTTCGCCACTACAAGAACGGTTATCTGTGCAGGAGAATCCATTCAGTTTACAGACGAGTCTTACAACGCGGCCACAGGATGGACCTGGACTTTTACAGGAGGTTCTCCGGCAAGTTCAACCACTCAAAATCCAACGATTATTTACAACACACCGGGAACATATGCTGTGAAACTGGTGGCAACTGACGGAAATTCTAACAGCACTTCCGACATTGCCGGATACATCACCGTGTTGCCTACAGCATCTGGCCTTCCGTTCTATGAAAGTTTTGAAAACATGGCTGTTCTGAGCAACCCTAAATGGTTTGTGGACAATACAACTGGAAACGGTTGGGCAGTTACCAACACAGTCGGAAAAACAGGGACAAACTCTGCAAAACTTTCAAACTTTAACGAAACTACAACGGGACAAACCGATGAATTGATCGCAGCACCGGTTGATCTGTCTTCTATTAATACAGCAACAGGTGTGACTCTGACATTCAAATGTGCTTACAGAAAGAAAGCATCTACAAACAGCGATATTTTGCGTGTGCTGCTTTCAAAAGACTGTGGTGAAACATGGGAAATCCGCAAAACGGTAACTGCAACCTCCATGTCAGGAACCAATACAGCTACAACAACATGGACTCCAACTTCAGCAGATTGGTTAACAGTTCACGTTACGAACATTACCAGTGCCTTCTGGACTGACAATTTCCGATACAAGTTCCAGTTTATATCCGGAGGAGGAAACAATGTCTATATCGATGATATCAACGTCTATGCAGGTTCACCTTCCGAAGAGCCGGTAACTGCTGGTCTGCAAGACCTGGGTTCACTTGCTGATATTAGCTTGTTCCCTAACCCGGCAGATAACGAAGTACAGATCGCATTTAGCTCTAAAACTGCAAGTAATGAAATCAAATTATATGTAACGGATCTGACAGGAAAAAGATTGCAACAGCATGTTGTTCAGGCAAACGAGGGAAACAATCTGGTTTACATCACCACGTCCGATCTTTCTGCAGGTACTTACCTGATCCAGATGGTTAGCGAAAGCGGACAAAGAACGCTGACTTTTGTTAAAAAATAAGAACAGATACAGCTTGTGATAACTTGATAAGCATTAGTACAGAGTCATTAATAACTGAAACCAAAAAACCCTGATCCCGTAGTACAGAGATCAGGGTTTTCATTTTTATCCCTGCTTCCAGCAAGAAATCTCTTTTTATTTGTTCAATGAAATCAACCAGTTGCTGTTTATTTGCGAAAAGATTTCCATTAAAAAACACCGGATCACTACTTTCCTGTAATTAACCACTGTACTTCCTGGAAAAAATAAAAAACGGCTTAAATGAGTAAAAATTATTCTTTTACGTGAATATCTCCCTCATCCACCAACGGCTCTCCATTCATCCGCAAAAAGAGTTGAATTAAAGCCACCACATCCTTTTCACAATAAATGCGAATCCGGTTCAGATCCTGCTCTTGATAATAAACCCGGGCAACATCTGCTCCTGAAATATCGTCTTTCGGAGTCGGGATTTTGAAAATGTGACACAGCAGCGCCAGGCTGGTGTATGCTTTATAATCTCCGAATTTCCATAATTCCATCGTATCCAGATGCTGGATTTCCCAGGGTTTCTTTCCTGCAAGGTTCAGGATATTCGGAAGCCCGATACCATGAATGAGCAATCTTCTGCAAATAAAAGGAATATCAAATTCTTTGGAATTGTGCCCGCAAAGCAGGTGTTTTGGAGTATTGTAATTATTTTCCAGCAAACGCACAAACTGACGGAGCAGTGTTTCTTCATCGTCGTGAGCAAAAGAGGTCATACGAATAGACTTCCCGGTAGCAGATTGGTGGATAAAGCCGACAGAGATGCACACAATTTTACCGAATTCGGCATAAATTCCTGCTTTTTCATTATAAATATCTGCTTTTGTTTTGTCTTCCGCGAGAAAACGTGCATTTTTTGCATCAAATAATTTGGCGGTTTCCAAGTCCAGATCAGTATAGTGATATACTTCCGGAACGGTTTCAATGTCTAAAAAAAGAATTTTATCTAATTGGCTCAAATCAAGCATATTTTCATGTTTTCCGTTTAAGTTATGTAAATATATTCTTTTGTACCCGGCTTTTTTCGATTTTTTTTGAGAAAGAATTCATTTTTTGTACTTAAGGAACAGGATTCCTTATTTTTGTAATTCATGGCAGAAGAATTATTTATTGCACAATCTTCCAGGGAAGAAAAATACCGTGTTTTACTCCCACAGGCAAAAGCACTTTGTGCCAGTGAATCTAATTTGGTGGCAAATCTTGCTAATATGGCATCCGCTCTGAAAATAACTTTTGATTTTTTCTGGATTGGGTTTTACCTGGTTGAAAACGACGAACTGGTTTTAGGTCCTTTCCAGGGACCAGTTGCCTGCACCCGGATCGCATTTGGAAAAGGAGTCTGCGGAGCTGCCTGGAAACAAAATAAAACAGTAATCGTTCCGGACGTAGATGCTTTTCCCGGACATATTGCCTGTTCGGGCAACAGCAAAAGTGAAATCGTGGTTCCAATCCGAAAAGATGACCAGGTTGTTGCTGTTTTGGATGCCGACAGCTCACTATTAAATGACTTCGATCAGATTGATGCGGTCAATTTAAACGAACTTTGCGAATGGCTCGGTATTCACTGTTTTTAGGAATTATCCTGTTTTTATTGTACGGTTGTGCGGAAATCATTCCACTGACCGGTGGCCCGACCGATAATCGCGCTACCAGGCCGGTTCCCGGAACGCAAAAGCCGGAACAGGGAGCTTTGCATGTGAATCAACAGGAATTACGTGTGCGTTTTGACGAATACTTTACGCTGAACGATCCGGCAAATACGGTCATCATGAACCCAAATGCCGGAAAACTGGAAATCACTTCCAGCAAAAGAAATATGACCATCAAATGGGATGGTGTGTTGAAACCAAATACTACTTACATCATTCAACTTAACGGAACTGTGAAGGATCTCAATGAGAAAAACGATACAATTCACCAATTTGTTTTTTCAACCGGAGACCGGATCGATTCATTGAAGATCAAAGGAGTGATCACGGACGGATTCTCCAATAAACCCTGCAACGGATTTACAGTCGGGCTGTACGATTCGGTGAATGATCCCTACAAAGAAGATCCGGTTTATATTTGTAAAAGCGGTACCAGGGGAGAATTTGAGTTTTCGTACCTGAAAGCCGGAAAATACCAGCTGTTTGCCTATCTGGATTCGAACAAAAACCGGCTTCCTTCTGTAAATGAAGACATTGCTTACACTTCAAAGCTGATTTCAAGCAGCGACACCACTTTGTTCCATTTGCTGGCATCCAAGCAAAAAAATCCCGTCAGACAACTCCAGATAAAACTTGCAAACCCGGGTATTGCCTATGCTTACGGGAAAGAAATTAACGAAACGCAACTCATAATCAATATGCAACCAATACAGGTTATTACGCGCTTTGAAACAGATTCGGTTCTACTCGCGCTTCCTGTCGCTGAAAATGATGTTTACACATTTACGGATGGCACAGACACCATCACGAAGATCATCCCGCTAAAAGAACGAAAAAAAAATTTCCCGATCCTGAATAAAGTCTACAAAAATTCCTGGTCTTTGGGCGACACCCTACTCTTCGAAACGAATGAATTGATTGAGAGCATTGACACAAGCCTGATCGTGGCGGAAGACAAAATTAAAGCCAAAATGAACTACAACTATGTGCTTTCAGGAAATCAACTTCGGATTATTCCCCTGACAAACACGTCATCCGATCTCTCGATCAACTTCAAATCCGGTGCTCTGAAAGGAAAATCCAACCAGAATGATTCTATCAAAGTTGAATTGAAAACGCTTCGAATGTCCGACTTATCCAGCCTGAAACTCAATGTCACAAGCTTAAAAGGCGACTGGATTATTCAATTAATGGATGGAACGACTGCAGTTCGGACTTTTTTCAAAACGGAGAATGATTCCGTTGTTTTCTGGGAAAAGATCATTCCGGCAGTGTATCAGATTCGCTGCATCCGGGACGTGAATCAAAACCGGAAATGGGACACCGGAAACTGGAAAGAAAAATCGCAGCCGGAGCAGGTTGTGCGTTTTGACCTGAAATCCAAACTGCGGCCAAACTGGGACATTGAAGAAACACTGGAACTGAACCCGAATGAGTGATTCGTTTGAGAAAGCATTTAGTAAATGGAGGATTTACCTTGCGTTGCTGATTGGGCTTTCGATTTCAGGAGGAATTCTCATTTACAGCTTTACCCGGGCTGAATTTCACGAAGTGGAACCTGGAAAAGGACAGTTTACCTGGAAGGACAGCAACGGAAACAAGAAAATCGACTATTCTGACAAACGGGAATTCATTCCGTCGGAAAACGGGAATTTCGAGCAAAAATCGGCTTTACAAGTACTTTCTACTATTTCCTGGAACAGCACCACCTTCTTTTGGATCTCTCTTGCACTCCTGGGAATGGTTGGCCGGGATCTCGGCTACATGCTCCGGATTCGCATTCTCACCCGCAAGCAACTGAACTGGAAACAGGCTTTTCACGTCATCATGCTCTGGGAATTTGCTTCAGCATTGGCTCCCGGAGTTATGAGTGGTGCAACTGTCGCCATGTTCATTCTCAACCGGGAAAAAATTACCCTGGGAAGAGCCACTGCTATTGTCATTCTCACTGCTTTTCTGGACAATTTGTTTTATGTTCTCATTATTCCTCTGCTGTTTTTATTCATCCCGGCAAGCCAGTTGTTCCCTTCCACCGGGAATGAATCCATGATGACCCTTTTCTGGACCGGGTTTTCCATTTTTGCATTGCTTTGCCTGATTTTGTTTTCCAGTATTGTACTTTACCCGAAACTCGTCTTTCACCTGTTGAGCTTTTTCACGCGAATTCCGTTCCTGAAGCGTTTCCAGAAAGGAGCTGAAAAAACTGGCAATGACATTAGCGAGACGGCTTCGCAAATGCGACATGAACCATTTTCATTCTGGTTAAAGGCTTTCGGAGCAACCATTTTTTCCTGGTCTTCGCGTTTCCTGGTGATTAATTTTGTTATGCAAGCCTTTCTGAGCCTGAACTTTCTGCAGCAGATACAAATTTTCTCCAAACAATTCGTGCTGTGGATGTTCCTGCGCATTTCTCCCACACCCGGCGGAAGCGGTATTGCAGAATGGGCTTTCGGAGAATTGTTGTCAGAATTCAGCACCAGTATCATCCTGTTGGGAATGATGGCTGTTTTGTGGCGACTGGTTTCTTACTTTCCTTACCTAATCATCGGTTCGGTAATTCTTCCGCGCTGGTTGTCTGGCAAAAGAAAAGCAAAAAGAGATACACTTTGAGACTCTCAGCTCTTCTGAACTAAAAACATGACAGACTAAGAAAATATCAGGTAATCAGATTCCGCTATTTGATGAGCGCAGAATGCGTATCACAACAATTCAACCGGTGAGTCCGGCTTATCCCAATTTTCTTCGGAAGCAGACGAACAACTATCTGCGATTCCGCAGAAAGAAAAAATCACCAGAATCCCCGTACCATATAATCATTTAACACAAAATTAAAACCCAGGAAATATAAATAGAACCAGCTAAATATAGTTTTGCAAACCATTAATTATTCATTTAAGTATGAAAAACAAATTGTCACTTACTATAATTTTTACCATATTACTGGTTTCTCTGGCATTCACACAAGAAACTTCTTCGGCTCTTTCAGGTAAAATCAAGGATGCATCGGAAAATTATACCGTAAAAATCACGTATCTTCCGAAAAACAGTCATTACGAAACAACTACAAACAAGGAAGGACAGTTCAGTCTTGACAATCTTGATGTTGGCGGACCTTACAAAATTGAAGTTTATGATGAAAAACAAACAATTGTTTATTCGAAAGAGGATATTCATTTGTCTTTAGGTAAAAATGATTTACCACCAATTTATCTCACTAATGATTCCAACAAGAAAAAGGAAAACAAGATTGAGGAAATAACGATTTCGGTAAAAAAAGGGAATGTAAAAGACGGGCGGAATATTTCCGAAACGCAAATACAGGGTTTACCGAATATTAACAGGGGAATTCAGGATATTACGAAATTAGTTCCGCAAAGTGCAAACAATTCTTTTGCGGGAACCAATTTTCGTTATAACAACGTGACTATCGACGGTTCCATCAACAACGACGCAATTGGCTTTTCGCCTTCTCTTGGAGGACAAACCGAAACTTCGGGAATGCCAGGAAGTTCTACCAGAACAAATTCGATCAGCCTGGACGCTATTCAGGACATTCAGGTTTACATTGCGCCATACGATGTGAAGCTTGGAAATTTCCTGGGCGGATCCGTAAATGCAGTAACAAGAAGTGGTTCCAATGATGTCACAGGTTCTATTTATACTTTCGGAAGAAATGCGCTAATTACAGGACCAAATAATGCTGGAGATGGAAGCAAAATGCCCAAAAGTTTTGGCGACTATATTCTGGGTGGAAGAATCGGTCTTCCGATCGTGAAAGATAAACTTTTCTTTTTTACTAATTTTGAATATACCAAAAGAACATATCCTGTTTTCTACAACGCCAGCAATGGTGGCTTAGTTGATGTGGCAACTGCTAAAAGTATTACCGATTTTGTGAAAAACCATTACGGATTTGATGCCGGGAATTTTATGAATTATAGCAACGAATCTCAAAGTTTAAAATTCTTTAATAAACTGGACTGGAAAATCAATGACAGGAACAGTTTTTCCATCCGAAACAACACTGTTTTGTCTGAAGCAACCAACCTGGAGAAGGACGGTGCCAATTTCCGTCTCGGAAGTATGGATTTTAAACAAAAAAATGTTTCATCGAGTACTACCGCTGAATTAAAATCCCGCTTTAACAGACATTTAAACAACTCTTTAATTTTAGGTTACTCCTCCATTCACGACTTCAGAAATCCGATGTCTATGAATGCGATGTTCCCACAAGTGGAAATAGGCTACAATGGCGGAACCATTTTTCTCGGAAATGAACGTGAAGCGACAGTTTTCAATATGAAACAAAACACGTTTGAAATCACAGATAACCAATCTGACATATAAAAAGGGAGTTCATAATCTCCTTTTCGGAACGCACAACGAATTGTATCATATCAATTACGGTTTTGTGAATGCTATTAACGGAAGAATTTCATACAAAAGCCTCGATGATTTCTTTAATGCAAATCCTGCGAGAATACGCGGAACACTGCAACTCAGCAAGCCAGAGAATTTGAAAACTTTGTACATTCTAACGCTTATATAGAAAGCAGACAAGGAAAATTCACAGAGAGAAACGGCGATTTCACACCTTGGAATATCCAGGCAGATTTCAGAATTATGGATGAAATATCACTGGGTAAAAAATCAAAAAGCAACCTGCAAGTTTCATTGAGCATCATTAATTTAACCAACTTATTGAACAAAAATTGGGGTAAAGTATATTTCGTTCCAAATACCTACAATTCCACCTCAAGTGTTGGTTTAACAAAAGTAGGGACTATTGGCGGAAGTGGTACAGATAAAAACGATCCTGTTTACAACTTCAAAACGCCAAATCGTCCTTATACCATAGATCAGTTTGCTTCCAGATTCCAAATGCAACTTGGATTGAGGTATAATTTCTGAGCAATTTGATTCCTGTTGTCAGGAATACTTTTAACGGTTCGCCAAGGCTTGGATACTTTCATTTTTTCATTAGCAAACATGAAAAGATTAACACAGTCAAAATTTAATTCAAACAGCTTCTAAATTCGTTTTGGGGTATTGAAAAATACTTGTATTTCAGATATTATTCCTATCTTTGCGCTCTTAAAACGGTAAAAATCATGTCTTACGGCGTAAAAATTTTTGCAGGAAGAGCATCCAAAGTGCTTGCTGAACAAATTGCCACCAAGTTTGGTGCCAGTTTGGGCGATGTAAATGTTACTGAATTCAGTGACGGTGAATTTCAACCATCATTTGAAGAAACTGTGCGCGGACAAGATGTTTTTATCGTTCAGTCAACAATGCCTCCGACAGAAAACTTGTTTGAGTTATTGTTAATGGTTGATGCTGCAAAACGCGCTTCTGCACGTAAGATTATTGCCGTGATTCCTTATTTCGGATTTGCACGCCAGGATCGTAAAGACAAGCCGCGTGTGGCAATTGGTGCAAAACTGATCGCAAACATGTTGATGGCTGCCGGGGTAGACCGTGTTATGACCATGGATTTACACGCAGACCAGATTCAGGGATTCTTTGAAGTTCCCGTAGATCACTTGTTTGCATCTACCCTGTTCTTTAACGAAATGAAAGCTTTGGATAACGGGAATCTGGTGATGGCAGCTCCGGATGCAGGGGGTGCAAAACGGGCAAATGCTTATGCCAAAAAACTGGACACCGGATTGGCGATTTGTCACAAACACCGTAAAAAAGCAAATGAAGTGGCTGAAATGACGGTGATCGGGGATGTAGCAGGAAAAGATGTGATTCTGGTAGACGATATGTGCGACACAGCTGGAACGCTGACCAAAGCTGCGGAGCTGTTTATCGAAAAAGGAGCAAAAAGTGTTCGTGCATTCTGTACACATGCCGTTTTATCCGGACCAGCTTACGAACGCATCAACAATTCAAAACTGACGGAACTGATCGTTACCGATACTATTCCGCTGAAAGAAAAAAGTGACAAGATTCGTGTCATTACTGTAGCAGATCTGTTCGCAGACGTGATCGACCGCCTGGTTAAAAACGAATCCATCAGTACGCATTTTATAATCTCATAAATATAAACAAATGAAAGTAGCACAATTGAGCGGTTCGCCACGCACGAACGTAGGGAAAAAAGATGCTAAAGCGCTGAGAGATTCAGGGCAGGTTCCATGTGTTCTTTACGGACAAGGAACTCAAACACATTTCTCTCTTTCTGACATTAAAGTTGAAAAATTGATTTTCAACCCTGATGTATTCAAAATTGAGTTGGATATCGATGGTAAAAAAGCAAACGCTATTGTACAGGAGATCCAGCAACACCCGGTAACAGACAAAGTCGTTCACATCGATTTCCTGGAACTGGATGTGAAAAAACCGGTTAAAATTGCTTTGCCGGTGCGTTTGACAGGTGCTTCCCGCGGAGTATTGGCAGGAGGGCGTCTGATGCAGGTTTTCCGCCATTTACGTGTAATCGGCCTTCCAGCTGATTTGCCTGAAGCAATCATAATCGATATTACAAAATTGCGCATCGGTCAGTCTATTCGTGTAAAAGACCTGGAAAACGATGGATTGTCTATTGCTGAGGCTAAGAACGCAGTAGTAGTTTCAGTTAAAATGGCTCGTGGAGCTTCTAAAGCTGCAGAAAGTGATGACGAAGACGAAGATTAAGATTTTCCTTTTGATATCAAAAACCCCGACTTCATGCCGGGGTTTTTTTATTGGAACTCATTGAAGTAACAACCCAAAAAATCATCTCTGCCATCTGTCAAAATGGTTTCACAATTAGATTTAAAAGTGTAGGGTTTAATTTTTTCACCTACTCTGAATTTATTATTGATCGAATTAGGTTTTTTAGGCGCTAGCTTTTCTCTAATCCCTAAAGCATCTCCCGATTTTTATACCCTAACCAAAAATCAGTATTTCATGATTGAAATCTGAGGTTTGTGGCAAGGTATACAGCCAGAATAAATAAGTCGTAAATACCAGTTACTCATGGAAGATATGAATCCACAATACGCGAGAGACCCGAAAGTTAAAAAACATTGTCAGAATCAGGACAGCAAACATCAGGGCAAACATCCATCCCAAAGGCAGAAACCAGGTGAAAATCAAAAACACGGGAAGTAATTCGGCAACTGCTAATGCATAACTAATGTACATGGCTCCGAAAAAATAACCTGGCTCTTTATCAAAACGATAGCCACACCCGGAACACCGTTCATGCATTTTCGGAGCTTTCATCTGAAGTAATGAACCTTTGGTTTCAAAAATCTTACCCTTTCCACATTTTGGGCAAGTTCCACTTAGAATCGGTCTGAACTTTGACATATCTTCTTTTTTACAAAGTTAGGACATATAAAGCATGGAAGGCCGGATTTTGTTTCACTCCGAAGACTTTTACCGGTCTGATCCGCTCACTTCGACCTGCATCTCTGGTCCTTTTTCCAATCCCGAACAGTTGTTCCCATGCTGAAAACTAATGTAACAACTGCAGAAAAATCAAGTGAGAGATTTACTGAAATCATGGAAGAATACCAAGAAAACACGGCTCATCCCTTTTTGAAAATTACCAGTCTCACACCACTTATACACAGACCCCCTCACAGATTTATTCCGAAAAGGAGCATCAGACCAAGCCTGAGAAAAACAGCCGCTACCAGGACCACTTTCACCGATTTATTCTCTTGTTGAACCAATCTTATACATAACATAAAAATCCATCCGACTGTGCTCCAAAACTGGCGATAACGACTAAACACCTACACCGGACATGCAGTAGAAAAAGTACGAGTCAGCTGATAGCCGAATGCAAACTAATCAGCGAAACAAAAAGCATTCGGGGAAATACTAAAGCAGTTCAGAGCGCGAAACTTTTAGAGATTGAAGAAAGTAATTTAAGGATCTCACCTCAATATTCCCATATCGCAATATTGCGATCAGGCTATTAAACACGGAGATTTGATGTGCCGCAATTGTGAGCTCATGTTCATAATAAAGAAGCAAAGGATTAGTCTGTTCAGGCAAGCTTATCGCACAGGATTTTCATTTCAATAACTGGTGAGATCTTCTCATATAAAATATTGTAAACGGCCTGCAAAATTGGCATATCAACCTGGAATTTCTTATTAATTTCTTTCACACATTTCGTAGCATAATACCCCTCAGCAATCATGTCCATTTCCAGCTGTGCGGTTTTCACGGAATACCCTTTCCCGATCATAAAACCAAAAGTCCGGTTACGCGAGAATCGCGAATAAGCTGTCACCAGTAAATCACCCAGATAAGCAGAGGATTTCACATCGCGGTGAATCGGGCTCACTTCATCGATGAAGTTCTCTATTTCCTGGATCGCGTTAGCAATCAAAACCGACTGAAAGTTATCTCCGTATCCCAAGCCAGCACAAATTCCGGAAGCCAGTGCGTATACATTCTTCAGCACTGCAGAAAGTTCCGTACCGAATAAATCATCTGAAGTGGTGGTTTTGATATAACGGCAAGACAACATGCATGCCATTTCACCAGCAATTCCTTCATGCTGACAAGCAATCGTCAGATAAGACAAACGCTCCAGCGCCACTTCTTCTGCGTGACATGGTCCGCAAATAATCCCGATATCCTTGTACGGCGTTCCGAATGTTTTGTGAAAGAAACGAGCCGGAATAGCATTGTATTCTGGAACAATCCCTTTTACGGCCGAGAATACGACCTTTCCTTTGAACAATTCCGGTGTGGTGTTTTTAAACAATTCAACCAGAAAGGCAGAAGGTGTTGCTACGATCAGCACATCACTGCGGTGAATAATCTCTTCCAGTTTATTGGAAACATAGATCTGATTCAGGTCGAATTCAACTGACTGCAAATAACTCGGATTGTGTTTGTACCTCAGAATGTGAGCTACCTGATCCTCTCTCCGAACAAACCAGTTTACCTGTGCAAAATTATTACACAGTATCTTCACCAGAGCAGTCGCCCAACTACCTCCTCCAATGACACCTACGGTTTTCATTCGCTTATTCATAGTCCTGGCAAATGTACATATAATTCCGTTCGTTGCATTCAATGACCAGGTTTAGGCCATAGAAAATAATTCGTTATGGAATCTGACAGAAAGCACTATCTTTGCTAAAAATTTTATGTCAGAAGCCTCACATATTTCCACAAACAAGGCTCCGAAGCCAGTCGGGTTATATCCACATGCACGTAAAGTCGGCAATCTCCTTTTTTTGTCAGGAGTTGGCCCACGGGTAGCAGGATCAGATGACAGTGACTCAGCAGTTCCGGGATTGAAACTGGATAAGAACGGGAACTTCATTGAATTTGACTTCGAAGCACAATGCAGGAGTGTCTTTAATAATGTCCGCATCATCCTGGAAGAATGCGGATCTGGCTGGGACCAGTTGGTGGACGTAACCATTTTCCTGGTAAACATGAAGCGGGATTTCCATGTATATAATCGTGTATACGCGGAATATTTCAAAGACAATCTTCCATGCAGAACCACAGTGGAAATCAATTCCCTTCCTACCCCTATCGCCATTGAATTAAAATGTATCGCAACAATTGACTAAATAAATTATGATCGGATTTGTTATTCGCAGTATTCTGGCTGCCGGACTTTTATTCTTAACTATTTTCTCTTTTTATACAGGTTACTGGGGTTGGGGAATTTTCCTGATCTTCCCTTTGGCGATAGTGATTCTGACATTTATCTACAATGAAAATGTGGCTTTTATGATAAACTACATGCGTAGTGGGAACCAGGAAAAAGCACAACGCGCTATTAACCGCATTACGGCTCCTCAATTCATTTTGTCGAAACGCCAGAGAGCTTACGTGATTTACATGCAAGCTTTATTGAATGCGCAATCTTTTCCTCATGCGAAAGTAGAAGCACTATTGCGTCAGGCTATGCAAATGGGCTTGAAAAGAGGCCACGACAAAGCAATGGCTCGTATGCACCTGGCAGGAATTTGTGTTCAGACAGGTCGCAGGCAAGAAGCTGTGACCTTGTTGGCGGAAGCCAAGAAAATGGACGATAGCGGCATGCTGAAAGACCAGATTAAAATGATGCAGGCACAATTACAAAACGCGCCATCCAAGAACCAGATGCGTATGGCACAAATGATGGGAGGACGCAAGAAAATGCCTAAAATGCGTTAATCTTTAATGAAATCTTTCGGTGAGTTTCCTGAAAATTATGAGCTTATTGATGCTGGTGGCGGAAGAAAATTAGAGCGCTGGGGAACGATTATAACCATCCGGCCTGAGCACCAGGCTTATTTTGTTGCAGTTCTTTCCAAAAAAGAATGGCTGGATCTGGCAAATTGGGAATTCATTCCAAAGTCGGAAGGTGCATTGCAGGGAACCTGGAAAAAATTGAAACCAGATGCTCCGGAAGAATGGGTATTCACCACAGATTCCGATGCTGCATTTACACTTCGTATCACAAATAATAAGCACGTCGGACTATTTCCGGAACAGTATATCAACTGGGAATTTATCTCCAGCTATCTGGATGCTTCGAAACGCTTTCTGAATGCTTTTGCCTATACAGGAGTTGCATCCGTTTTCGGGAGGAAAACCGGGGCGGAAGTAATTCATTGTGACAGCGTCAAACCTATGCTTGACTGGGGAAGGCAAAATCAACTCAATTCCGGGCTTGACGGAATCAAATGGGTTCATGAAGATGCTTTGAAGTTCATTTGCAGGGAAGTCAAACGAGGAAATACGTACGACCTGATCCAATTGGATCCTCCAGCCTGGGGACTCGGGGCCAAAAGAGAAAAATGGAAGCTGGAAGACCTACTCGGAACGCTCATCTTCGAGGCTTTTCAATTGCTGAACAAATCCGGTATCCTGATTATCAATACCTACTCACCGAAAGTGGATATCGCAACAATCAACCGACTAATACGGGAAGGCAATATTCGCGCTGCGAAAACGGAGAACTCCGAACTGTGGCTTAAAGCCACCAGCGGAAAAGAGCTTTACTTCGGAATCCTGACCCGGATTTATGCTTAACACTATTTCTAGCCCACAATTCCATTCTGAATGGCATACATCACCAAACCAACCACATTCCTCGCTCCCACCTTGTTCATCATCAGTGTTCGGGCACTCTCAATCGTTCTTCTGCTTTTGAATAGCTTATCGGCAATTTCCTGAGTCGTCATTTCATTGCAGATCATTTTCAGGATTGCCATTTCATTGGAATTAAAAACAGTTGGTGGGGTTTCTTCAAAAGTCGGCCGAATCTTTCCTGCATGAACCATTTTAGCAATAAACATTTTAGAAGTACGGTCGTTCAGATAGTACCCCGTTTCAACAGCAGAACGAATTGCCAGTTGAATTTCCTCTGCATCATCATCTTTTGACAGATAACCGTTTGCTCCGTTTTCAATGGCCAGTTCCACAAATTCCATATCGTCATACATAGATAAGAGCAGCACTTTCATATCTGGAAACAAAATCCTGATCTCTTTGGTTGCTTCAATCCCATTTTTCACCGGCATCCTGAAATCGATCAAAACCAGATCGAGCGGAATTGTTCGCAAAGCATTTACGAGCAATTGACCGTTTTCAACAGCCAGAACGACTTCAAATCCCTCAATGTCATTCAATAACTTCACTAATCCGTTTCTAAAAATGGATTGATCTTCAGCTATACCGATTCTTATTTTCTTTCTATCGCTTGCCATATGATTGTCACTTTTGTTCCCGGATCCAGTAATTCATAGTTAATCTTTGCCTGAATTTGCTGAATCCGGCTTTCAATATTTTTTAGCCCCAGGCTCTGGGATTTTAATTTGTCTTCTTTAGTTGGAATAAATCCCACACCATTATCCGTAAGCATGATTTGGACTCCTTTATCATTCTGCTCTATCACCAAGTGAATTTCCGTTGCATCAGCATACTTCAGAATATTATTGATCAACTCCTGCAGGATCCGGTAAACCGCCAGGCTCACTTCCCTGGTTTGAGATTTGTGTTTCGGGTCGTTCACCGCAGTAACTGAGAATTGCACAGATAGAATTTGCTGAGAAAGAGTATTCACCAGACTTTTCACTGCCGGGATCAACCCAAGTTCTTCAAGGATACCTGGTAATAATCGATTGGAAAGACTTCTCACTTTTCCGATTGTAATCTGAACGCCTTCATTCAAAAGCATCCGTTCTTTTTCATCAATGGGGAGAGAAGCAAACGACAATTTCAAGGCGGTCAGCGAAGATCCGATATCATCATGTAATTCGATCGCTATCCTGCGTTGTTCGATTTCCTTTGCATCCAGAACAGCGTGAATCAGCTCGTTTTTATAATTCAATTCCATCTGAATGATTTCCTGTCGCTTGCGACGCATCTTTTGCTGGTATAAAATGGCAAACATGATAATGCTCAACGACATGATGAACATTGCCAGTGTACCGATAATTAATAAAAGTCCTAAGTTCGACGGTACCTGCTGATCCATATAGCGTATGAATATAAAACATTATAAAATAAGATCAGGCTCAGATTAACCTTGTTTAGAATAGAAAGAATAGCAGACCCAAAGTATCCTGAAACCAGATAATCGTAAAGTACATCGTAAATGAATGTACAAGAATGCCCCAAAAGCAAAACGGCCCCAACCACGAAATAGATATCCGTGAAAGGATTAAATACCCTCTCTGTTCGGAACATTTCAGTAAAATAACTGATCGTTATAAATGAAACATATCCAAAAATTATTCCTGTTTGTACAGACGCATGAGCCTTCCAGTCGTCAAAAAAATTCATCAAAGTAGTCAGTATAATGGATGCTGAAAATACAATTATCAGCATGTTTTTGCTTCTATTCTTAGAAAACTGATTAAAGAAAAAAATGCTTGAAAACACTAATTCAACATACAGGTATATGCGGTAAAGCCAAAGATTATTGAATCCATTGATTGCAAAGACAGTGCTCATTACTTCAACACAAAACGTAAACAGCATGTATATCCATACCATATTTCCTGCAAAAGGAAGGCGCTTCTGAAACAAAAGCGCCAATCCAATTCCTATTGGTAAAATGTAGGATGAAAAAACAGCGTATTCCAAGCCTCCCATTTCATTACTTTGCAGCTGTTTTCAAATCACTGTTTAACGGGTTCGTACCACTGCATGTAGGAGGACATCTGATTCCAACCTCAACAATTACATCCAGCAAATCGTTCTCAGCAGAATCAGCCCCTGCAAGTACCAACACCTTGTCTCCGGAAGTATCTGCACCCAGGTATATCCGGATTCCCTGGCAATCAGGCTGAGCCAAAATTGCCTCAAGATGCTTTCTTCCATAAAACATTGCTTTTACAGAATTCGGATTAGCAGCACGATACTTTCCTGTAAATTCAGCTCCTTCCTCTAAAGAGATTTGTTTCCCTTCATTTCCATTAAATGACATAATATTTAGTTTAAGTTATAAAGTCTAATGTATATGGAATAAATTGAACTTCCAAACCCCTAAAAAGACAAATCCGATAGAGCCCTGATTTTAATACAATTAATCTTATTAACAATTACAAAAAATGTGGTTTTCCGCAATGCATTTTCAGTAAAAATACGGTTGTATAGGTCAAAACACCCGAATATCTTTGTTACAGGAAAAGAAATTAATTCATTGTTTGAAATGCCACATGACCTGATAAGCAAACCAAGAGTTGATATCCATAGTAAGACAAATGTTTCCTATTGGAGTAGTGAATTAGAATGTTCAGAAGAAGAGTTGCTTTATTGTATTTCGAAAGTCGGATCTTCCATAAATGCAATTGAAAGTTATTTACACATGAATAAATCACTTCTGCAAATTTGGTCTTCCAGTGATATTGCTATTTGATTTGAACAGGGCCATTATTAATAGCAACAGACCGTAAAGAAATTACTGCTTCCACATTCACTGAGTTTTCGCGGTCTGTTGCTTATTTTTTCTTCCTTCGTTCACTTAGCCAGTTTGGAACATTCGTTCTTCCTGTATTTGAACTTTTCCTGTTGATTTTGTTACCAGTTCTACTACTCGCTATATGATCCAGATGTTGATCCTCCAGCAACCGGGAGATCAGATCTGGTCTTTTAGCCTTAGTCAGACGATCTTTAATCCAATCCCTGTTTTCGCGCTTATACCAGAAGAAAAAACGATTTTGGTTCTTCTTTTCATCTGCTCCTTTTGCCGTATAAATCGGTTTCAGCGTGTAAGGATGAACACCCGTATAATAAATCACTTCTGAAACAGTCATCGGGGTCGGAGTGAAATCCTGCACCTGCTCCAGTTGAAAGCCCATATCTTTTGTTTCCGCGGCCAGATTAGCCATATCAACTTCTTCACAACCCGGATGTGACGAAATAAAATAGGGAATCAAAGATTGATTCAATTTATTCTTCATCGAAATACGATCATACTTTTCCTTGAATTGATGGAAATACTTGAATGATGGCTTCCGCATAACCCGCAAAGTGGCATCGGAAGTGTGCTCCGGTGCTACTTTCAAACGTCCGCTCACATGCCTTGTGATCAATTGCTCAATGTATTCGTCATGATTTCCGTCTTCATTGTTCTTGTTGAACTCGTCTACCAGCAAATCGTAGCGTACACCCGATCCAACAAAGGCCTTTTTGATCTTCGGATGTGCATCGATTTTACGATACAGGTCTGTCATAGCTTTATGTGAAGTATCAAGGTTGTTGCAAATAACTGGGTGAATGCAGCTCGGGCTTAAGCAACGCTCACAAATCGCCTCCACTTTCCCTTTCATGCGATACATATTGGCAGATGGTCCGCCGATATCCGATAAATACCCCTTAAACTCCGGGTGCTTCACGACCTCATCGATTTCGTAGAGAATGCTCTTTTCTGACCGGGAAGCAATGAATTTTCCCTGGTGTGCCGAAATCGTACAGAAACTGCAACCTCCGAAACACCCCCGGTGTATATTGATTGAAAACTTGATCATTTCATATGCCGGAATCGTGCCGCGCTTCTTGTATTTCGGATGTGGCAAACGCGTGTACAGCATGTCAAAAGACTGATCCATCTCCTTCTCTGTCATGGTACGGTATGGCGGATTGATTACCAAGGTTTGTCCGCCCACTTTCTGAATAATACGGTTTGCTTTGAGTTTATTCGATTCAACCTCCACTATCTTGAAGTTGGCCGCATAAGCCAGCTTATCCTCCCGGCATTTTTCGTGGCTCGCCAGTTCAACCGTTTCCCATTGCTTGTTTTTCGGCAATTCCTTTGCAGAATCCTGGAGGAAAGCAACCTGATTGACTGTTGTAAGCGAGTTGAAAGGAACACCTTTTTTCAACAAACGCAGCAAATCTCTCAGGGGTTGTTCTCCCATTCCATAAACCAGCAGATCAGCCTGTGAATCAACCAGGATCGAAGGCAACAGTTTGTCTTTCCAGTAATCATAATGTGTCACCCGACGCAGAGATGCTTCGATTCCACCAATCAGAACGGGAACATCCGGGTAGAGCTCTTTTAGAATCCGGGTGTAAACAGTCGTTGCATAATCCGGCCTGAATCCGGAAACTCCCCCCGGCGTGTAAGCGTCTGTTGAACGCAGACGTTTCCTAGCCGTGTAGTGGTTCACCATCGAATCCATACATCCCGCCGTTACACCAAAGAAATATTTCGGTTTTCCCAGTTTTTTAAAATCGCGCAAATCATCCCGCCAATTCGGCTGTGCAATGACCCCGATTTTAAATCCTTCACTTTCAATAATCCGCCCGATAACTGCCGTACCAAAAGCCGGGTGATCCACATAAGCATCACCGGAAATCAAAATGACATCCAGTTCGTCCCACCCCCTTTTCTCAACTTCTTTCTTAGTGAGTGGCAACCAGTCTGTTATCGGTCTTTCAAATTCCATTTTGCAAAGCTACGGAAAAAGAGCCGTTTATGCTTTACAATTGAGACTTTTGCATTGTATTAACACTTCTTCCGTAAAAACAAACATTCATCAAAAATTAGCCCGAACAACAAGTGTTAAATTCCTATAAAGCTCCTCCCGGACTATTACTTATCGATGAGCCATTGGTAGCTTTATGGAGATCATTTTTATTTTTAATTCATAACCAGTCATTCGCAATTTTCACTACTTTTAAATGAATGAAAGAATTGATTGTTTGCCTCTTGATTTTGTTAGGATTTACACTCTCTAACTGTACTGAAAAAAAGAAAACTCCGGTTTCACGTACTGAAATTACGGCCGACCTGATTCACCCGCTTTATTTCCAGGAAGAAGTTTCTTCACTCATTAATTTCCCGTTCTGGTTCAATGACAGTATTGTATCAGGGCAAAAAATCAAACAACTTACCATTACTTCATACAAAGGAGTTCTGTCGGACACCAATACATACAGTGATTCGGACGATGAAACATTTCCGAAAAGAACCATCATTTATACTTTCAATCAATCCGGGCGGCTGGTGCAGATGCAGATAACAGATTTTTCGGAGGGAATCATTATTTCAAACCAATCTTTTCAAATAGGAAAACCGGGAATCCTGGGGTATTGTGAGGTTGTCCAGAAAGACAATCTTTACGGGGTTGAAAACAATACCTTTACCTACGATCTCAACCGGATCACCGCGGATTATGCCGGGTTTGAAGCATCAAATGACCTGGACCTGATTCATTTCATCCTGAATAAAAAATATTTTGGACCGCTCTCGGTAGATTCCATTGCCAGCCCCTTACCAAATGACTGGATCATTCTCGGTAAACCCGACAGACCCGAAAAACGCTATAAAGTGCAAAATAAAGTGAAAGAAAAATTCATTTCGACTTACAGTTACTATTCTTACAATTATCCCAAAGTAATTACCAATGAAGACTACCCTTTTTTCAAAAAACGCTACTTCAATTACGAAAAAGGGCATTTTAAAGGTTACACTGATTCCACATTTATTGACGAAATATTCGTAACTTCCATTAAGTCATTCATTTATTACAACAATAAAAGGCTTCCTGAAAAAGCAGTACATAAAAAAGAACATGCGGAAAGTATGAATCAGTATCAGACTCAGGAAATTTTCAACTATTCATTTTATGAATAACCGTATTATTTCTCTTACTTTCGCAACACGTAATCAAATCACCGTGATTCTATGATCAACAGCTATTTAAGAATAAAATGCTTGCCTGTCTTGCTCTTTTCTGTTATTTCCTGCTTTACCTCCGGACAGACAAACCAGGTGACCATTGAAGGAAAGACATACTTGGTTTACCCGCATCAGCAGCAGGTGAAGAGTATGCAGGAGTATTATCTGAATTTTGCTGACAGGAAAGAAGTCATCAAGCGCGATGACCGCAATGAAAAAATCGTTTCCGTAACAGAAGAGCCCCTGACTGTACTTGAAAAGAAAAGTGCGATCAGGCTTCCGAAGCCTCCTAAAAAATACCTGAAAGATTTTGAACAAATTCTGGAATTTTATCCTTACTTCCTGATAACCACAGACAATAGTATCACTGTTGATCCCACACCAGCGCTGGTCAGCTTACCGGATGGTGATTATGTGATGTTTTACCGCGATATTCCATATATTTCAAAACGCGTTCTCCGCTACAAAAACGACATCGTAGCTGCTTATTTTTCAATTAAAAATAATGCCATCGCAGGTTCGAGTACCTGGTTCAGCCCCGAAGGAAAGGTGATAAAAACCGGAACCTACCAGAATAGTGAGAAATCAGGTGTGTGGAAAATGTTTAATTATACCCTGAAGTCAGATACTGACTACAAATACGATCCGAAAGAAAGCCTCAAAAGCAGGTTTAAAAATATTCCTTATGACACCAGCACAACAACCTGGCATTTTTTAAACGGATTAAAGAACGGCCCTTACACCGTATACGAAAACCAGGAATTGCTTACATTCGGGTATTACACTAACGATGAAGAATCTGGTACCTGGGAGACCTATGAATTCAAAACTAATGTTTCCATCGATAAAAAAGGAAAACTCATTGCGACGAAAAGCAAGGAAAAAATCCTGATCGATCGCCATACTATCCGTTCAGACAAAAAAAGAGGAAAAACACCGATCATCCGCCACTCGGTCCTCCATTATCCTGTAATGATGGACTCCCTGGTACTTCATAACAGCACGGACGAAGACGAAGGAGTCTATGATTCCGAAACCGGGTTTCCAGACTTCGGATCCTTTTTTGAAGTGCTGGAAAAAGACACCAACGACCTGGAACTTCCGGAAGAAAGCTTCACCAGCTATGAGGGTGAGGAATTATACGACAAAAGCTATGATTATAGTAATATCTACTACGCGCAGGATTACAACCCGGATGAACACTACGAAGTCGTAAACGGAAAGCGCTATACACTGAACGACCTCATTGATTCCATCGGGTACCTTTATCAGTATGAAGGAATCGTGGAACACTATTACAAGAATGGTCAGCTTCAATACCGTTTCGAGGTAAAAGACGGGGCACTGGTGAAGGAGGAACCTGTTTACTGGGATAACGGAACCATTGCAAACGAAGTGGTTTTTGTTGCCGATTCGAACCAGTATGTACAACGATTCTATGACTACAACGGGTTCAAATATTATGAAAGCTGGCATGATTCCAAAGGAAACATCCTTCGGGAATCACAGGACAACGACCACGACTTTGTCGAGATCAATCACAAAAAATACGAGCGAAACACCGGTAAACCCACCGTTGTTTATTCGGAAGCCAAGGAATTACTCTCCGAAACCGTGCCTGAATGCATCCTGCTAATCGAAGAACTTTTTAAAGTGGATTCATCTGTTGCAAAACAGGTTTATTTTTATCCTCAGACAAGGACGCTTCTTGCCTTTGAGCGCAACTTGTCAGGAGATACAGTAGTCAGGGAAGAAGTCATTTTTTCCGAAGACTACCTGAACGTCAATGCACTGAAAACAATCCGTTTCAAAAACCTGGAATTACATACCATCGAAAACGGAATATTGGATGAATACTGGAAAAACAGTATTTCAGACACCTTAAAACTTGAAAAGCTGGCTTTTTTCTGGGAATATAAATACCGCAGGGAAAGTGATCACGAAATATGGGTGAACGGAAAGCCATTTACCGGAAATTTCAAACTGACTGATCAGAGAGGGAATTTTGGTGTCAAAGCCAATGATCAATCCATCCAGGTTACACTTCCAAATAAGCCTGCCGATCTGAAACTTTACAAAGCTGCCGTAAAAAAGTATATCAAATCCGGAAAGGGTTCTGATATTCTGCAAGGATACATTTCAGAATTCAATAATTCGGGTATGCTATCTCATGCAGTTGTAGGTTTGTTTACCCACCTTCATGATATTTTTCTAGCGACATTTGATAGCCAGCCATACGGATTGTTCTACTCAACCTATGATGATGATATTCCGGTGGTAGCAGGAGTCCCATCGAGAGGAAGAGCTGAGTCGAAGATCTCTTCTGTTGAAGGAAAATACCTGAACGGGAAAACGGAAGGAATCTGGACATATAAAGATCAATTCGGGAAAATCCGTTCAACAATTGGCTACAAAAACGGAGAGGCACATGGGGAAAACCTCGATTATTCAATAGCATACCCGAAAATCAAACCGAAAAAAGACAGCGAGTACAACTATGAATATGAAGACCCCTTGAGCCCGTTTGAAGAATATCCTCAAAAAAAAACGTATTACCCGGAAACCAAGTGTGCGTTCAAAAACGGCGCTTTGGAAGGACCGATGGTTCAGTTAAACTGGAAGGGTGACACACTGAGTTATGTGGCTTACAAAGATGGAGCGAAAGAAGGCGTAGAGTTTAAACGAAATAAACTTTTCTACAGTCAATCCTACTATCAGAACGGGTTCATGGACGGAAACGTGAAAACTTATTTCACCTATCCCGGAAGAGATTCCATCCTGATCTTCGATTTAGGATTCAAAAACGGCATGCTTCAGGGGCAATCCATAGCTTATCATGCAAACGGAAAGCCAGCAAAGAAAGGATTTTTCCTGAACGGAGAGCCGATTGACGATTATGAGGCATACGATACGCTCGGATTCCGATATCAATATGTGAAGTTCCAGTATAATCAGCCTGTTGAAGAAAAAATCTGGGAAGAAAACGAATTGAGCATCCGCTATGAATTTGACTGGCGCGATTCTATCTCGTTTAATTTCGCAGATATTACCGAAAGCTCCAGCATTGAACAACTGATCTACCAGGCCGGTTATTCTGATTATGGACTGTATGAACCGTATTATGGCCGACCAAGTCTGGTAAACAAGTCCGGAATAGACTACAACATTACAAAGTATTACCCTAACGATACCATTGCACGTACCGGAACCATTTCCAAAGGAGTCAAAACGGGATGCTGGAAATACTTCAACTATTTCGGTAAAAAGCTGATGGAAGTAGAATATTTCGACACTATCATCCATATCAATGACAGCATCCGGTTCAAATCAAAGGGAATTCTATACTACCTCGACGAATATGACAATCCGCTGAGCAAAAACTGGATCATCGAAAAATTTGAAAAATATGATTGCGCCCATACCGACCATAACGAAGAACGCATGTTGTATTGCTTCTGGGAAAAAGATACCACACAGCACCGCAGAAACGGGTACGTTAAAAATTACTATGACAACGGATCAATTCAAAACGAAGGCTGGGTTAAAGACGGGCTTCCAACTGGGGTATGGAAAATCTATGATGTGAACGGAAATCTGAATCAGGTTGGTGAATATATCCAGGGAAAACGCAATGGCCGCTGGCTGAAAGGAGATTTGGGAAGCATAAAAAATATGAGTGACATCTGCCTCAATCCGAACCTAGAGAACCTGGATGCAATTCTAAGTTACCAGGAAAAATTACTCGATGTAAGTGTGATTACTTATCAAATGGGGAAAGAATTGAAACGAAAATACTATGGAATTAATATGAATAATGAAGACGCCCCGGAAGGTTATTATGGAGAAGAAACATATCCGGAAGGCTTCTAATTCATCGTTTTTCGATAACTTGTGCGAAGAATTACCCGGTGGTTTTTATACTGTTTATCCAATAATAAGCCCATTTTAAGATTTCTTTCAATTCTTGGTTACAATATATAACTGTTTTGTTTTTAACTTTATAGCATGATTGAAATCGAAAACAGCAATATGATAAAATTGATAGAGCTGATTGACTCTATTAAAGACATCCGTTTTGTTATTCAGTCTTACTTCAAAAAGAAATTGAAAAACAATGACCTTGGGATCACAGTTGAGATGTTCGAAGTGTTGATTGTTCTTTCCAGGAGAAACTCTGTCAATCAGCAACAGATCGCAGATACCGTGCGCAAAAACAAGGCAAATCTGACTCCGATTATTGATAAGCTTTCAGCCAAGAACCTGGTGCTGCGACAGGAAGATGGATCAGACAGACGAAACAAGCTCATTATTCTGACGGAAGAAGGAAAAAAGATGTGTAGCGTTTATAATGCTATGTTTGAAGAATTCTACGTAAAATTCATACAGAACATCGACCTGAACAATGTAGACAAAACCATTGCAATGCTTAAAAACCTCGGAAAGCAGGTTTCCGGATCGAATTAAGAAGGCTGAAAGGATTAAAACGCCCTCAATTATTACCAAACAGGCTGTACATAAGTATGCCAAAAATCAAGCTGTTTACGATGAACGAATCAGCCAAACGTTAGAGTTATCCCCGGATCAAAACCTTCTCTCAGCTAAAAGATCAGTAACACAAGCAGTCTATCATCACAACAATTTTAGACTATATTCAAACCTGTTTTTCAATTCTCCATTTTAAATTAATCTTATCTTTATCATTCACATAATTTGGATCAATATGAAATTGAATACATCCGCTGTGTTTGACCAGCAAGAAGGCCTCGTTGTCCTTGTCGGGAAAAAAACAGAAACACAAATAAAACTTCCGAAAATTATCTCCGAGGAACTGGAAGCCTTTCAGAAAAAAGAAGACGCACAATTTCTCCATCTGCCATTAAAAGGAAAGCACTACGTGTTTATCAAAGATCAGGCAACGACTGAAAAGCAGCGCATCATGGGAAACAAACTGCGCGGAGCTCTGCCGAAAGAAGTGAAAAGTATTTTCATTGACGGAGGAAAATCCAACAGTTTGCTGGTAGCGGAAGGTTTTGCACTTTCCTGTTACCAATACCTGAAATACCGCAAAGAAGCTGCGAAAGAAAAGTTTGCACTTGAAACAATTGATTTCAACGCCAAAATCACCGCAGCAACTATTTCGGAGCTTAACGCAATGCTGAAAGCCGTTTTCTGGGCACGTGATCTGGTAAACGAACCCGTTTCGGGATTGAATGCCATGCAACTGGCCGAAGCGATCGAAGCAAAGGGAAAAGAAGCGAAATTTGCAGTGACAATATTGGAGAAATCAAAAATAGAAGCGCTCAAAATGGGTGGGCTTCTGGCAGTAAATAAAGGTTCTGTTGATCCTCCCACTTTTACAATTATCGAATACAAACCAAAAACAACAACAAACAAAAAGCCAATTGTCCTGGTTGGAAAAGGAGTAGTTTACGATACCGGAGGTCTGAGTTTGAAACCAACAGCTGGTTCCATGGATTCCATGAAATCGGACATGGCCGGAGCCGCATGTATGGCCGGAACAATTTACGCCGCAGCCATGATGGAACTTCCGGTTCATCTCATCGGACTGATTCCTGCAACGGACAACCGACCGGGATTGAATGCCTACGCACCCGGAGATATCATTACCATGTTTGACGGAACAACCGTTGAGGTATTGAATACCGACGCAGAAGGACGCATGATCCTGGCTGATGCACTGGCTTATTCCGACAAATACAAACCGGAACTGGTGATTGATGCTGCAACACTGACCGGAGCCGCCGTGCGTGCCATCGGATCGAAAGCATCCATTGTAATGGGAAATGCCGACCGAAAATACTTCGACCTTCTGAGCGAAGCTGGGATGGACACTCACGAACGCGTAGTTGAATTTCCATTCTGGGATGATTATTTCGACGAAATGAAATCCAAAATCGCAGACCTGAACAACCTCGGAAGCGGTTATGCCGGAATGATCACAGCAGGAAAATTCCTGGAGTACTTTGTCAAAGCACCATATATCCACATGGATATTGCAGGTCCGGCATTTCTCGACAAACCTCAGGATTACAAAGGATTCGGCGGAACCGGAACCGGGATCCGTTTATTGATAAACTTCTTAAAACGACTTTCATAATATGGAAAAAGAGAAAGAAAAAATCAAAGAAGAAGGGCGCACAAATCCTATCCGCATCGGGATTTCCATCGGTGATGTGAACGGAATCGGGCCGGAAGTCGTAATCAAATCTTTGGCAGACAACCGTTTATTACTGGATTGCACCCCAATTATTTATGCATCTTCCAAAACGATCTCGTTCCATAAAAAAGCGCTCAATGAGCCGGAATTCAATTACCAAACCTGCAAAACAGCCAACGAAGCCGTTAACCGCAAGATCAACATCATAAATGTCTGGAATGAAGAGGTTCAGTTTGACTTGGGAAAAGGAACGGAAGCCAGTGGAAAATATGCTTTTCTGTCCCTGGAACGTGCAACGGAAGATCTTGCTGCCGGGAAAATAGACGTATTGGTTACTGCTCCGATCTCAAAAGAAGCCATCGGGAAAGCAGGATTCAAATTTCCGGGGCACACGGAATACCTGGCCCATTTGGCAGGAAAAGATGAAGCATTGATGGTGATGATAAGCGGCTCACTCCGCGTAGCTCTCGTAACCACGCATTTGCCTTTGAAAAACGTTTCCGGATCTTTGAGCCGGGAAAAAATTGTGTCTAAAATCAGGGAACTGGACAACAGCCTGAAAAAAGACTTTGGAATCCAGCGTCCGAGAATCGCTGTTCTCGGCTTGAATCCACATGCTGGGGAAAATGGGAAAATGGGAACTGAAGAAGCAGAAATCATCACTCCGGCTATCAACATGGCTAAAAACGAAGACCTTCTGGCATTCGGACCATTTCCGGCAGACGGGTTTTTCGGAAGCATGATCCGCAGTCAGTACGATGCCGTTCTTGCGATGTATCACGATCAGGGGATCGCTGCATTCAAAGCGCTTGCTTTTGAAGACGGGGTCAATTACACCGCCGGGCTCCCGATCGTAAGGACTTCTCCGGATCATGGAACTGCATTTGATATTGCTGGTAAGAACGAAGCCAATCCGCAATCCATGCGCAGCGCTGTTTACCTGGCAATGGACATTTTCAAAACACGGAAATTCTTAAAAGAAGCCGGAGCAAATCCCTTACAGGTTCAGGAATCACACCAGCGAAAAAAGAGTGATAAACAACATGAAATTGAATAAAACAAGGAAAAAACAAAAGTTATGAGGATCAATTCGTTTATTTTTTCTAACTTTGCCCTCCAATTTTTGTGTAGTGAAGAAATCTACGAATGAGTTCATAATCCATTTTGTCGGGTTAAAAACAGGGACACATCGCTATGAATTCAACATTGACAAATCGTTCTTTGAAGGTGTTGAAAACACGCTGATTGACGATGCCAACGTTCATGTAGAACTGGCATTGGACAAGAAAGAAACAATGATGATTGCGGAATTTTCGCTTTCAGGAACTGTAACGACCCAGTGTGATCGTTGTAACGATCCGATGGAAGTGCCAGTTCATGGAAACTACCGCATCATTTACAAGTTCGGAACGGAAATTTCGGAAGACGAGAATCTGATCATTCTCCATCCGGAAGCTTTTGAGCTGGATGTTTCGGCACCAATATACGAGTTGTTGATTATTTCATTACCAACCCGAAGAATTCATCCGGAAGGAGCATGCAACGGGGAAGTAATGGATTTGTACCATAAGTACATTATCAACGCAAATACTCCTGAAGACGAGGATGAGGACGAGGATGATTGGGACGATGACGGAGAAGATGATTCCGGCTGGGATGATGACAATCCGGATGATGACCGCCCAATTGATCCCAGATGGTCCGCATTGAAAAATTTGAATTAACGATTGAAATAAATAAGTAAAATGGCACATCCAAAACGCAGACAGTCGAGCACACGTCGTGACAAAAGAAGAACTCACGACAAAGCAATCGCGAAGAACATTGCAACTTGTCCTACAACAGGACAACCACATTTGTTCCACCATGCTCACTGGCATGAAGGCAAATTGTACTACAAAGGAAGAGTAGTAGCTGAGAAAGAAGTAGCGATTTAATTCGCAGTTTACTAAACATTCCTCCTGATGAAGATAGGAATAGATATTTTGGGCGGTGATTTTGCTCCCGATGCTAACATAGCCGGTGCTGTACTTGCCAGAAAAGAACTTCCTCAGGACGTGCGTCTCGTGTTGATCGGCGACCAGGATCAAATCCTGAGTGGCCTTAATGCGCTGAATGAAATTCCGGATATGTATGACATTGTTCATGCGCCGGATGTCATTACGATGCATGACCACCCGACACGGGCAATTCCAAACAAGCCGTACAGCAGTATCGCAGTTGGTTTTGACCTGTTGGCAAAAAAGGAAATTGATGTTTTTGCAAGTACCGGAAATACTGGCGCAATGCTTGTTGGTGCAATCTACAAGATCAGCACCATCACCGGAATTATCCGCCCATGCATTACCTCTGTACTACCTACAGTTGACGGTAACAACTCCATTCTGCTGGATGTTGGTGCCAATGCCGATTGTAAGCCGGATGTATTATACCAGTTTGCCGTATTGGGAAGTCTTTACGCCAAATGCGTTTATGGTGTGAAAAATCCGAGAATCGGGCTGTTAAACATCGGAGAAGAAGAAACCAAAGGAAATTTATTGACGATTGCCGCTCACAAACTGATGGTAGAATCGGACGAAATCAATTTCATTGGAAACATCGAAGGCCGTGATTTATTTACAGGCATGGCTGACGTGATCGTATGTGACGGATTCACCGGAAACATTGCCCTGAAACAAGCTGAAGGAATCTACACGCTGATGCGTAAAAGAGGAATCCGTGACGCATATTTTGATCGTTTTAATTATGAAAGTTACGGAGGAACTCCTATTCTAGGTGTGAAAGGTAACGTGATTATCGGTCATGGAATCTCCAACGACAAGGCCATAAAGAGTATGCTGATGCACTCCTACGAAGTAGCAAAATCAGATCTCACAAAAAACATTAATGACGCTTTTAATCAATAAAATGAGTAAAATCACAGCAGCAATAACAGGTATTTATGGCTATCTTCCGGAAGAAGTGGTGACAAATGACGACTTAGCTAAAATTGTTGACACTTCCGATGAATGGATTACTACAAGGACCGGGATTAAAGAACGTCGTATTCTTCGGGATGGTGCTTGCTCCGACATCGCTGCTGCTGCAGTAAAAGGTCTCCTGAAGAAAACAAATACAGACCCCCTGGATATCGAACTGGTGATTTTGGCAACTGTTACTCCTGATTACCCTTTTCCTTCTACAGCAAATGTAGTTTGTGATAAACTGGGATTGAAAAACGCATGGGGTTACGATTTAATCGCAGCTTGTTCCGGTTTCATTTACGGTTTACAAACAGGAGCCAGTTTTATTGAATCCGGGAAACACAAAAAGGTAATTATTATTGGTGTTGATAAAATGAGTGCCATACTGGATTACGAAGACCGTACAACCTGTGTGATTTTCGGTGATGGTGGCGGTGCTGTTTTACTGGAACCAAATACGGAGGGCCTGGGAATCCAGGACGCTATTTTGCGTTCAGATGGTGCCGGAAGACAATACTTGTTACAACCTGCCGGAGGATCTCTACATCCTGCGACCCACGAAACCGTTAACCAGCGCATGCACTTCGTAAAACAGGAAGGAAAGCAAGTATTTAAATTCGCTGTTACAAATATGGCAGAAGTTTCCGCAGAAATCATGCAACGCAACAACCTGACTGCAGATGATGTGGACTGGTTGGTACCTCACCAGGCAAATCTGCGGATCATTGACGCTACTGCTGATCGAATGGGTGTTCCGAAAGAAAAAGTGATGATTAATATTCAGCGCTACGGAAACACCACCGCAGGAACCCTTCCTCTTTGTTTATGGGATTGGGAGAAACAATTGAAAAAAGGAGACAATCTCATTTTATCTGCCTTCGGAGGTGGATTCACATGGGGGGCCATCTATCTGAAATGGGCTTATAATTCTTAATAATCGAAAAAACAACAACTTTATAAATTATACTGGTATGAATCTGAACGAAATCCAAGACTTAATTAAGTTTGTAGCAAAATCAGGTGTTACAGAAGTTGAAATTGAGCAAAAAGACTTTAAAATCACGATTAAATCAGAAAGCAAAAAATCTGAGTCTCCAATCATCGTACAAGCAACAGCTCCAATGGTTCCTCAGGTAACTGCTCCGATTGCTGCACCTGTTGCTGCTCAGGCTGTTGCTCCTGCAATAACCGAAACAGCTACTCCTGTTTCAGCTGCAAGTGATGATTCAAAGTATATCACTGTGAAATCTCCAATGATCGGAACATTCTATCGTTCTCCGGGCCCGGATAAAGATTCCTTTGTAAGTGTCGGTCAGTCCATCAGCAAAGGAGATACGGTTTGTATCATCGAAGCGATGAAACTGTTCAACGAAATCGAGTCTGAGATTTCAGGAAAAATCGTGAAGGTGTTGGTTGATGACGCTACACCAGTTGAATACGATCAACCATTATTCTTGGTAGATCCTGCTTAATTGATTGTTGTTTTCCTGTAAAACAACTGGTTACTCATTAAACACGATTTTATGTTCAAAAAAATATTAATCGCCAACCGTGGCGAGATTGCTTTACGTGTCATTCGTACATGTAAAGAAATGGGAATCAAAACGGTAGCAGTATATTCTACTGCTGATAAAGAAAGTTTACCTGTACGTTTCGCTGACGAAGCAGTTTGTATTGGTCCTGCGGTAAGCAGTAAATCTTACCTGTCCATTCCCAACATCATTGCTGCTGCCGAAATCACCAACGCAGATGCCATTCACCCGGGATATGGATTTTTGTCTGAGAACGAAAAGTTTTCCCGTGTTTGCCAGGAGCAGGGAATCAAGTTTATCGGAGCCCTTCCGGAGCAAATTGCAGGAATGGGAGATAAAGCGACCGCAAAAGCAACCATGATTGCTGCTGGCGTTCCTTGTATTCCAGGATCAAAAGGATTGCTTAAAGATCTAGAAGATGCACATAAAACAGCTGCAGAAATCAAGTATCCGGTAATCCTGAAAGCAACTGCCGGAGGTGGTGGAAAAGGAATGCGCATCGTGTGGAACGAAGACGACCTGGAACCGGCCTGGGACTCAGCTCGCCAGGAAGCTGCCGCTGCATTCGGAAATGATGGGATCTATATGGAAAAATTCATCGAAGAACCGCGTCATATAGAGATTCAGATTGCAGGAGACCAATACGGAAATGCATGTCACTTATCCGAGCGTGATTGTTCTATTCAACGCCGTCATCAGAAACTGGTAGAAGAAACTCCTTCTCCTTTCATGACCGACGAACTGCGTGAGAAAATGGGCCAGGCAGCTATCAAAGCTGCAAAAGCCGTGAACTACGAAGGCGTTGGAACTGTAGAGTTTTTGGTTGACAAAAACCGCGATTTCTACTTCATGGAAATGAACACTCGTATCCAGGTTGAGCACACCATTACAGAAGAAGTAATCAATTACGACTTAATCAAGGAACAGATCAAAATTGCCGCAGGAGAGAAAATTTCCGGGAAGAACTATTATCCGCGAATGCACGCAATTCAATGCCGTATCAACGCAGAAGATCCGCACGCAGATTTTCGCCCTTCTCCGGGAAAAATCACCAGCTATCATTCACCGGGAGGACACGGTGTGAGAATCGACACACACGCATACGCAGGTTACACGATTCCACCGAACTATGACTCCATGATTGGAAAGCTGATCGTCGTTGCTCAGACGCGCGAGGAAGCAATTCTGAAAATGAAGCGCGCTCTGGACGAATACATCATCGAAGGAATCAAAACAACGATCCCGTTCCACCAGAAACTGATGGAAGACCCTCAATTCAACGAAGGAAATTTCACCACGAAGTTTATGGAAACATTTGAGTTTTAAGAAAAGTCAAATTATACCGTAAAAGCCCCTTCAGAAATGTTGGGGCTTTTTTAACTTAAATTTCACTGAAAATCACCTAAAAACAGTTTGATTAAATATTTTTCATATATTTGATTACAATTTAATCATTAGTCATGAATCTACACGACAAACCTTTTGATGAAACTACTATCACAAAATTAAAGTTGTTTGAAGATTATGCACAAGCATGGATTCCAACTTTTATAATGCAGAGTTATGTTAAAGAAATACACATTTTTGATTTTTTTGCCGGAACAGGTTATGATTTAAAAGAAGTCCCTGGAAGTCCAATACGATTGATCGAAAAAATAATAGAACAAAGAGGAAATATTTTTCAGAAGAAAATAAAAATGGTTCTTCATTTAAACGAATTTGATAAAGGCAAACATGAACTGCTTGTAACCTCATGTTCAAATAGGTTAAAACAAGAAAATGGAATGTATCTATATGTGAAATTGGAATTTTACAATAAAGATTTTGGTGTTTTATTTCCTGAACTTCTTCCAATAATTAAAAAATATCCATCACTTGTTTATTTAGATCAAAACGGAGTGAAATTTTTATCTAATCAATATTTAAAGCAATTAGAAAGTACTAAACAAACAGATTTCTTATATTTTGCAGCTTCCTCTTATATTCGAAGATTTGGGGAGTTAGAAGAATTCAAAAATCATCTGTCTAATATTGATGTTGAAGAATTAAAAAACACCCATTATCATAAGGTTCATCGGATTCTAACAAAACAACTCCAAAAAAACATATCATCAAATTCAAACTTGAAACTATTTCCATTTTCTCTTAAGAAAAATATCTACGGAGTAATTTTCGGTGCTTCTCATTTTTCTGCTTTTAACAAATTTCTAAATATTGCTTGGAAATACAATGGGAAAAATGGTGATGCAAATTTTGACATTGATGATGAAACTAATATTGGACAATTAAGCATGTTCGAGGGGCCACGCTTAACTAAAATTGAGGCTTTTCAACAACAAGTGAGGGATAAAATTCTAAACCGAGACATTAAGACAAATAAAGAATTATTGAATTTTGTTTTTGAAAATGGACACATTGGCAAACATGCTGACGAATGTTTAAGAGAGATGAAAAATCAGAAATTAATAACATATAATTCAAAATCTCCTTGTGTTACCTATGACAGTATAATTAAAAACAAAATCGTTCATTATGAAAAAATCTAAAATAGAATGGACGGAGGAAACCTGGAATCCTACAACTGGCTGTAATAAGGTTTCTGCCGGTTGTAAAAACTGTTATGCTGAAATAATGGCAAATCGTTTGAAAGCAATGGGAGCTCCCGGCTATGAGAATAGCTTCGAATTTACCATTATGCCAGAGCGATTGAATCAACCTCTTCGGAAGAAAAAGCCAACCAAATATTTTGTCAATTCTATGAGCGATTTATTTCATGAAGAAATGCCAATAGAATTTTTAGATAAAATTATAGATATTATCAATCTTACTCCTCAACATATATATCAGATTTTGACTAAACGTGAAGACGCGATGTTCCAATATTTTTCAAACAGATGTATTCCGGAGAACATTTGGTTAGGCACCTCTGTTGAAAACAAAAAAAATGGAGTACCTCGGATTGATAAACTTAAAAACATTAATGCATCTATAAAATTCCTGTCTGTTGAGCCGCTTTTAGAAGACCTTGGTAAAATAGATTTAACAGGAATTGATTGGGTAATTGTTGGTGGCGAAAGTGGAACTAAAGCGCGACCAATGAAAAAAGAATGGGCTCTAAATGTAAAGCGTCAATGTGAAGAGCAAAATGTTGCTTTTTTCTTTAAACAATGGGGAACATGGGGTTCTGATGGAATTCGTCGGAGCAAAAAATCTAATGGTAGAATGCTTGAAGGCCAGGAATGGAATGAATATCCTGAATCCTTAGCAGGTTGATTACTTCTAAAAGTATCTCTGAAATTCCTTTGAACAAATATTCAATAAAGACACTATAATTCAAACAGAACCAGCATCTGGTAATCGCTACTTACTGAATCATTTCCTCAGACCCAACAAGGAAGATATCTCTCCCCAAGCCTTGTCTCTGTTCTGATTATACCTATTCTGGGCCTCTTCACTTCCTGCGATTACAAAATCACTTAAGCCCTGAGCTTCTCCTTTCAATGATTGCAGACACGCAATTAATTCCTTGACATATAAGATATCATCATCACTAAGTCCGTTGCTCTTTGCCACCTGGCATTTGGAAAGCATATCAATCACAGACTGGAGCATACTGGTCTGTTCCCCCATTAATTCTTTTACGCGATCGGCATTATACCCCTCATTGACATACGCATCCGCAATGGCCCCAATTGCAATATATGTATTGTATACTGATATGGAAGAAACTCCTCCGAAAGCCTCACGAACTTCCACATCGCATTGCGCCCTTAAAACAGAAAAACTGCAAGTGATCAAAAACAAAACAGCAATTAACTTCATATTAGGAATAGTATTTCAACGTTAGTACGAATTTAACTTTTTATAACTCACTAAAAAATAAGTGATTTGAAATAATTTTTAAAAAACCTTAAAAGTGCTGTAACTTTATCGGAGCCAAACAGTCTTACGATTTGTTAAACAACTACATGACCAGAAAAGAATATAACAAAGCGGTAGAATTGTATGCTGATAATTTATTTCGGTTTGTAGTTAAACACACCCAAAACAAAATGCTGTCCGAGGACATTGTCCAGGATACGTTCTCCAAAGTTTGGGAAAAACATGAGAGCATTGAGGCTTTGAAAGCAAAATCCTATTTGTTCACAACAGCTTATCATCAATTGGTAGATACACTGAAAAAAGAAAAGAGATCGGGTAGCTTCGACGGGCAGAATGTCAAACAGGATGATCCGTTAAGTCATTTATTTGATGTTCAGAAGACCTTACAGGAAGCTGTAAACAAATTACCGGAAATTCAAAAAACAGTTATTTTGCTGCGAGATTATGAAGGATATAATTACAATGAGATTGCGGAAATTACTTCGCTAAACGAATCGCAGGTAAAAGTGTATATTTTCAGAGCACGGCAAACTTTGAAAAACTACCTCAAATCAACAGAATTGGTAGCATGAAAAAACTCATTCATATCGATAATTACGAATCCTATTATCTGGATTACCTGGAAGGAATTCTTCCCGATTCCGGGCGTATTGCATTTGAGGAGTTCCTGGCTGCTCACCCGGAATTGCAACTGGAGGACGAAGAATTAGTCTTCCTGGATGATGCTCCCGAATTGCTTTCTCCACTTGAAAAAGAATTGCTCAAAAAGGAAGAAAACCGAATTATTTCTGCAGAAAACCTGGATTATTTTGCAATAGGTCATGCGGAAAATATGCTTTCACAAACGGAAAATACACAATTGAATGCTTACGTATCGAAACATCCTGAGGCACAGAAAATCATTGAAATATACCAGGAAACACGCCTTGCACCACACACAGTAGTTTACGAAAATAAGGAAGACCTGAAACGAAAAGAGATTGTCTTTGTTTCCTGGCGATTGCTGGTTGCCGGAACAAGTGCTGCTGCTATACTGATTTTGTTTTTCCAGCTCACAGGTGGCTCGGGAAGCAAAGAAAAGCATCCGAATGCCATAGCGAACAGTCGTCCGGAAAAATCCGTGAAAGGACAACCCGGAAAAATACAAACACAAGGTTCAGCTATTGAAGATTCACAGATCATCGAAGAACAAAACCGTGTGGTAGCAGTGAAAACTATCCCAGCTCAAGCTCCTGAGAAAAAAGTATTCCATACGCTGAAAGAAACACCATTCGCTCCGGAACCTGAAGTGATTAAAAATCAAAACCAATTGGTAGATAATACAGCACAGCCACACCATCCGACCATTCTGCCCCAGGTGAACGATAGCAAGCAACCCGTTGCCCCGGCTTTAAACAACGACATGGATAAGGCTCCAAACAAAGACCTGGCTTCAAATAATACAGGAAGCTCAAACATGAAAAACCCGATTCCGGGCATTACAAATACAATCTCCGAAAAAACAAACACCTCGATAGATTTCAAAACAGGAAAAGCCACTGAAACTGAAAAAGGTGGCTTCTTTCTGAAAATTGGGAAATTCGAGATTTCTCATAAAGCTTCCAAGAAAAAATAGCAGGGATAAAAGAGTTCAAAAGGTTAATCTTTCTGAACTTTTTCAACTTCCTGAATCTTCAAACTTTATCACTTTAAAAATTTCAGAGAGTGATGCTGTACGGATTCAATAAAAAACTATTTTTATCTTTCCAGATGAAAGAAACCTCCTTCATAGAACAAAACAAAGAAAAATGGAAAAAATTCCAATCTTTGGCATCAAACCAAACCAGTGATCCGGAAGAAATCGCAGACTTGTACTCTGATATCACAGATGATTTGAGCTATGCCCAAACGTTCTATAGCAAGCGTACGGTTCGGGTCTATCTCAACCAGATTGCGCAGGGAGTTCATAACCTGGTGCACAAACAGCGAAAGGACTCTTTCCGGAAATTATTTACTGTGTGGCGGGTATCAATCCCACTGGAAATTTACCGGGCGCGGAAAAATTTATTCTTTGCTTTGTTCGTCTTTTTATTCTGGGCAGTTGTCGGAGCAATCTCTACTCATTTCAACCCAGATTTTCCACGCATGATCATGGGTGACAGCTATGTGGAAATGACCTTAAAAAACATTGAAAAAGGTGATCCGCTGGGAGTATATCACAGCAATACCCAGATTAAAATGTTTTTTGATATCACCCTCAACAACATTACCGTTGCATTTTACACCTTCATTTCGGGTATTTTCTTTACAATTGGCACCCACATCCTGATTTTCAACAACTCAATCATGCTGGGTGCTTTCCAGTATTTCTTTCACCTGAAAGGATTGCTGATTGTTTCGTTTTTGGGAATCTGGATTCACGGAGCATTTGAAATCAGCTCAATTACCATTGCAGGTGGTGCGGGAATCACACTCGGAAATGGTCTGCTATTTCCCGGTTCGTATACCAGGCTTCAAAGCTTACAGCTTTCTGCCAAGCGCGGGCTGAAGATCATGATGTCGCTGATTCCTTTCCTGATAGCTGCTGGCTACCTGGAAAGTTTCGTAACGCACAATTACCAGGAACTGGCAGACTGGTCCAAATGGGCTATTATCACGATTTCTTTTGCAATTATCATTTTTTACTACGTGGTCTATCCTTTGGTGGTTGCAAGACGTTACCCGGAACTGGTTCACGAGAATAATCCTCCGATCAAAACGTATGTCAACGTATTTGACCTGAACAAAATCCGGACATTCGGACAAGTATTTTCAGATACATTCTCGTTTTATCGTGCGCATATCGGAAAAATCATGCGCTACAACCTGGTACTGACCATTCCGGTCATTGCTGCAGTTATTATTTTCCAGGATTTTACCAGGTACCAGGATCTTACTCATCAATACGAATACGACTGGGCTTCTCAGCTGAGCATTATCATGGGCTTTGACGTGAAATCTATCAGTGATTTTGTAGTCACCTTCGTATGGAGTATTATTCTCAGTATTTTCACGCTTTCGATTCTCTATCACTTTAAAAATCAGGAACAAAAAGCCAACCTGAAAACCTTCGTGAAATTCATGCTTCAAAAATTGCCGGGAACCTGGCTGGGACTGAGTTTCCTTTTCCTGATCCTGTTCTATCTTCCGTGGTATTGGATGTTCTTTGTACTATTCCTCGCACCATTCTTCTGGTTACAGGCTTCTTCCGTTGGATTGGGGGAAGAGTCCTCATTCCGGAAACGTTTCGGAAACGGATTCAGATACGGAACAAGAAATTATGGAAATGTATTACTGGGAATTTCTGTTATGAGTCTGGTTCTCTTCATTTTTGCACAACCGATTGCAGCTGTATTCAGCTACCAGGAAGTCAATTTCATGCGTGAACCGGCTATGGAAGATTTTTTGGATAAACTAGCGGATTTCATCAAAAACGTTTCACGTTATTACACGGATGATTTCATGGTTCCGGCAAACATTGTCCGCCAGATTGTCTACGTACTCTTCGTCCTGTTCACCCTTCCTCTCTTTGTGATCCAAATGGGATTTCTGTTCTGCACATCCCAGGAACAAAGCCAGTCGATCGGACTGAAAAAACAATTTGCCAACTTCGGAAAGCGCAAACGCTATCAGGAAACTTCTCTGGATTTTGAATAAATGGTTTCTCCATAGTATCCTGTTTTTCATCTGGCCTTTTGTTCTCACAGCTCAAAAAAAGGACAAGGAGTCCAGTACCCGTGAAAAATGGAGTCAGCTCCGGGAAGAAAACGGCTACAAACAATCTGAAAAATACAAAGGCCCGGAATCTGATTATTACCAGAGTCCGTCTTCCATTAATGAATCCTCTTCATTCGGTTCCGGAAGTCCGAACGGAACAACCAAACCTTACCAGGGAACTCCCTATTCTCCGAAGGACATGGAGCAGGGAAAAAGCGGCAGTAATGGCGGAACCGGATCTATTCAGGAAGATCCGAATATTGAACCTTCCGAACCGATTGATATTCCGGATTTCAATGCTCCAAAAATACCAGACTTAAATGAACCAAATATTTCAACAGATTTCTGGAAATGGTTAGGGGTTATCATACTCCTTGTTGCTTTGGCAATCTTAGTTTACTACCTGATCAAAAACCGCAGCCCGCGTGTGAAAACTATTCCCTTTGAAGCACTGACAGCGGATCTGAATCCGGCCGAAATCACGAAAACGGAATTGGAACTGCGCCTGGAAGAAGCTACAAATCAAGGCAATTACAAAGAATGCGTACGGATTTATTTCCTTTCTGCTATGAAAGAACTCATCCAACGCAAACGGATTTTCTGGAAAAAGGAAAAAACCAACATACATTACATCACCGAAGTGCAAGGCCAGCCGGGAGCAAGAGAATTTGAACAAATCGTTTCGATTTACGACCTGGTTTGGTATGGTGACTATTCCATCAATGCACAAAACTACCAGATGATTGAACCAAAGCTAAAATCGGCTTTCCAAATCCTTGAAAACGCCTAATGAACAGAAAAGTCATCATCTCATTTTTGGCATTTGCGCTGTTGATCGGGCTAGTAGTTTGGTTACTCGACAGCAGTGGAGAAATCAATTCCAAATACCATTCGAAACAATACAGTTCAGACTGGAAAAAAACCTACGATCTGAAAGACCCGAACCCGAGGAACATTTCCTTTTTCATGAAATTGCTCGACGTACATGTCAAAGACTCCATTTATAACTTAAAACACTGGTCAGACCTGGAAAAGATTCCGAATCACCGGGAAGCTACATACTTATTTATCGGAGATGAGTTTGGATTGAAAAATGATTCCTACGACTCCATCATGCAGTATTCTGACAACGGAGCAACGGTTTACATCAGTTTCAATCATCTTACCTCTAACCTGTATCAAAGACATTTCAAAGAAAACGCTTTCTACTGGGATTACAGTAAGGTCCTTTTTGCCTGGATCGGGGATACAACCTTGTCTTTTTATAACGTGTACGAAAACGATACCATCAGTGGAGACTGGTATTCCTTCTCTGAAACAGAAATCATTGATACCAGTTATCGTTCTTACATGTTTGCCATGAAACACCCGATTGCGTTTTATGAAAAGCATCACAAGGGAAAGGTCCACCTCCATTCCGTTCCGGATTTGTTTGAAAATTACCAGGTGATCCAGCCCAACGGTTATGCTCATGCCCGCATCGTTCTGAACAAGATTCCGAGAGATAAACCGGTTATTTTCCTCACCTGCGGGATCAACAATTCCAGTAATATACAGGCTGGTTCGGATGAAAATGCCAATGGGGCGGAAAAGGAAGACACCTCGCTGATTCAGCTCATCCTGAAAAATCCATCACTTCGCCTGGCGTTTTTACTGCTGATCTTGCTACTGTTGTTTTATGTTCTTTTCAGAGCAAAACGCAAAGAAGAAGTTTTACCGGGATACTCAGAGAAAAGAAACATGTCGCTTGCCTTTGTGGAAACGCTGAGTTCCATCTACATTTCCCGGAACTCTCCGATCGGAGTTTTACAGGTCATACGGAAAAATTTCTATGCAACAATCAACAAACACTTTTATGTAGATCTGTCCAAAAAAGAAAGCCTGGAACAGAATTTAGAAAAGCTCATTGCAAAAGTTCCCTATGATTCCGAAAAAATCATGGACATTGTCCAAAGCCTGGATCCGGGAAAAAATCATGTAGACAACAAACATCTGGGCTTGGTTTACACTAAAATCCGGGAATTCTACCTCACAACGGGAATCATTCGCCAGACGGAGAAATTTGTCGCTTCAGACAAGGAAATTTCACTGAATAAATCCTTGTATGTAGGTGCATTCATTCTCCTGACAGGAATCCTGTCTCTGATGCGTGGTTTATACATTCTTTCACAGGGAGGTGGAATTGGGATAATTCTGGTCATCCCGGCTATTCTTGTGATTTATTTTGCCTCGCGCTATATTCGTATTCCTACGGCGGTTATCCGGGCAAATGAACTGGTAGTGTACGGGCTTGTAGCAGGAAAACGTGCTGTTTCATTAAACCAGACCATCCATTGCAGGATTGGAAAAACATATATTCTCTTTGAATGCGAGGATGGAAATACCTTTACCATACGTCAGACGCTGCTTTCCGGAAGAGCAAAATCTGCCTTAAACCAATTTGTAGAATTCATTAAACTTCATAAATCATGACCCAGGAAGGAAATAACGATTTATCGGCTTACATGCCGGGTAACGAAGATCATTCGAAAGAATCTTCTTCAGCAAATGCCACTCCGCAGGAACAGGCAAGCCCTTTATCGTATGAAGAACCAGCTTTGCAAACGGAGGAAACACCTTCTTTTGTACAGCGGGATCAAACCGAACTGCTTTGGGTTGCCAATAAAGTGAATCGTGTCCGCGAAGAAATGCGCAAATATGTCATCGGGCAATCCGAGATGATCGAATTGCTTTTAGCGGGGATTTTCTCCAACGGGCATATCCTGCTGGAAGGTGTTCCGGGAGTAGCGAAAACCCTGTCTTCCAAAGCACTTTCGAAAGTACTTCACGTGGATTTTTCCCGAATCCAGTTTACCCCGGATTTAATGCCTTCCGATGTGATCGGAACATCGGTATTCAGCATGAAAGACGGCTCTTTCAACTTCAAGAAAGGCCCGGTTTTTTCCAATATCGTACTGATTGATGAGATCAACCGCGCTCCTGCCAAGACACAAGCGGCCTTGTTCGAAGTAATGGAAGAAAGACAAATCACTTACGACGGAACACGCTATGAAATGTCGTTCCCCTTCCTGGTAATCGCCACACAAAACCCGGTTGAGCAGGAAGGAACTTACAATCTTCCCGAAGCACAATTAGACCGTTTTCTCTTCAAGATCAAGCTGGATTACCCGACTCTGGATGAGGAAACACTGATCCTGACCAGGTACAAGGAACAAATCCAGGCTCCGGACCTGGATCAGATCCAGGCGGTTTTCACCGCTGACGAGCTTCGCAAGGTACAGACCGTGGTAGAAAAAATCATCATTGAAGATCGCCTGATCCAGTACATTGCACAGATTGTGAATAAAACACGTAATCATTCCAAATTGTACCTGGGGGGTTCTCCGCGTGCTTCACTGTCCATTCTGAAAGCATCGAAAGCATTTGCAGCGATTCGCGGAAGGGATTTCGTAACACCGGACGACATTCAATTTGTGACGATTCATGTATTAAACCACCGTTTGATTCTGACTCCGGAAGCGGAAATGGAAGGAACCCACATTGAAGAGGTGATTCGCGAAATTCTTCAAACAATCGAAGTACCACGTTAATGAAATTACTCACAGGTTTACATCTCACACGGTTCTTTTTCCTCGTTGCAGGAATTGGAATTGTGCTTACAGGCGGAGCATTCTTTGTTCCTTTCCTGGGAGTCATCGGTAAAACAATACTCTTTGTATTACTTTTTGCCCTGGTTCTGGATGTATTGCTTGTGAACTTATTCAAAGAACCGGTCCGCGTACAGCGCAGGTACCTGCAGCACATGAACCTGGGAGATGAAAATAAAGTCGTTGTTTCTATTCTGAACCAGACAGCTCAACCGCTTCAGGTTAGCATTTATGAAGGTTATCCGCTTTTTATGCAGAAAAGATCCCAAGCCTGGAATGCGGTTTTGCTTCCGAAAAAGGTAAAAAACTTCCCATATTCTTTCATTCCTACCGAACGTGGGGAGTACGAATTCCGGGATGTGGTTATTTTCGTACGCTCTGCTCTCTTTCTTGCACAAAGAAGAATTGTCATTCCACTGGTAGAAAAAGTAGAGGTTTATCCTTCTGTTTTGCAAATGAAGCAATATGAATTGAAGGTTTTCAACCAGCAAACTGTTTCACAGGGAATCAAAAAAGTGCGCCGGATTGGGAATACCAGTGAATTTGAACAAATCCGTAACTACGTGCAGGGCGATGATATCCGGACCGTTAACTGGAAAGCTACCAGCCGTAAGAACGAATTGATGGTGAACCAATACCAGGAAGAACGTTCGCAACCAGTTTACTGCATAATCGACAAGAGCCGTCCGATGCAGCTTGCTTTCAACAAAATGACTATGCTGGATTATGCGGTCAATTCGACCCTTGTTTTCACCAACATTGCATTGAGAAAAGGAGATCGCGCCGGATTGATTACTTTCTCCGACAAAATGGGTTCAATAATTCCTGCAGAGCGCAATCAGGGCCAGCTGAAGCGCATTCTGGAAAGCTTGTTCAACCAGAAAACACTATTCAGGGAAGCCAATTTCGAATTGCTGTACCAAACGATTCGCAAGCAGGTCAAAACGCGTTCCCTTTTATTGCTTTACACCAATTTTGAAAGTGAATTTGCTATGCGCAGGGCTTTACCCATGCTCCAGCGGCTCAATAAGCGGCATGTGCTTATAGTGATCTTCTTCCAGAACAACGAATTGCAGGAATTGGCCCAGCAACCGGTTCATACGCACAAAGAACTCATCGAGGCAACCATTGCAGATAAAATGTCAAACGTGAAATGGAACATTACCCGCGAATTGCGCCGGAACGGAATCCAGGCTATTCTTTCCAAGCCGGAAGATCTTTCGATTAATTCCATCAATAAATACCTGGAATTGAAGGCGAAAGGAGTGATCTGAGTCACTTTTATTTTGAGTTAATATATTTAAAAAACAAACGTTTTATTTAACAATAACATCATTTTTTAGCGGATTAGAAAATTATAGTAATATCTTTGCCACCAAATATTCGCTGAACTTAAAATTTATGAAAAGACTATTCACATGTATCCTGCTCCTTCTGGTTATCAAGATTCGATTGTTTGCTCAGACAGAATTCACGCCTCATGTAATCAGATTAATCACCAATGATCCCTACTTGATTCCCTGGGAAGGAAGAAATTCAAACGATTCTGCATTTCAGGAACTGTTGTCTGACAGGAATGTGATACATATAACAAGGCCCATGGTCTTTGCCAAAACACCGGAACTGCGAAACTGCTTCGAATTATACACAACCACATCTGTTGATTCATTATTTCAGTCATTGGTAAGTTATAGCCGCAAAAACAACAACATCTTTTCAACTGTTGAATACATTCCTCAAGTAAAATTCTTAAGTGAGCCAAGCGATTATTTCTGGCAGAATACGGGAAACAGCCCGGATGACTGGATGTGGTACCTCAAAAAAATTCAGGCCAACCTGGCATGGGACATCACCAAAGGAGATACTGCCGTGAAAGTGGCTGTGATTGATTCCAAAATAGACCCCACCCATCCCGATCTGAAAGACAAAATAGATCCTCCTTATGATTTCTACACCGGCCTGCTGTTCGATACGAACCACAATGAAGATCATGGCACCACCATTGCAACGCTCATAGCTGCAGAAACGAAAGATGCGGGACAAACGCCCAACGGGGACATGCCTTCCGTGGGTTACAATACTCGGATTATGTATTCAGTAGGTAGAGCCTTGGTTAATGATACATTCATAGTTAATTCAAGTATAAGCTACACTTACCCTAGACCGGATATCGTTGCACTTTACGCGAGCACTGTCAGGCATGCAAAAGTCATCAACATATCCTGGTCTGAATTTGAATATGGAAGTGCTACTTATAATCACTATTTAACATATTTCCCCCAAAGCGTACACTCTACAATCCTGATAGAAAAAGAAATCTTAGACAATGGTACCTCCATTGTGCGGGCTGCCGGAAACAAATCAGAACCAGATGGCACTGAAAAAAGGCTGTATCCTTTCTCCGGCTACGAAGACGAACGAACGATTGTGGTTTCCAGCACCGGACCGGACGACAGGCATTTATATCTCCCGGCCGGTCCGAATTATACTCACAGCCATTACCCGGAAGTGGACCTCTGCGCCCCCGGGTACAAAATCTTATGCAGTGTCAATACACACAATTCGTGGCCGTATGCTACATACGGAGGAACCTCTCAAAGCGCCCCGCTGGTAGTTGGAACCATTGCGTTAATGTATGCCGTAAATCCCTGCATGGCCCCGGCTATGGTGCAGGATATACTCAAACAGACAACAGACCCCATTTTAGATGCCGCCAATTACCCTGGTCAGGTAGGCACCGGAAGACTGAATACCTACAAAGCTGTGAAAGCGGCTCAGGAATCCCACTCCGGCACACTGGATCTGTATATCAAAGACCGCCCGGAAGATCTGGGAAACGAAGAATTTCCATACCACTGGCAGGCTGCAAGAGATAAAAGCCCCGATATCTGGGTGAGAAACCAGGATGACGGAATAGTGAACCGGGTGCACCAGGAACCGGAATACACCTCCGGAAGTCCCGTATTTGTGTATGTAAGGGTTCGAAATAAAAGCTGTGCAGCTCCTATCGGAACAGAAACCGTCAATTTGTACTGGTCAAAGGCATCTTCCATGACCTCCTGGCCTGCGAACTGGGATGGAACCTATCCAGCGATCGGAAACTTAGTCGGCTCCAAAATCATCGGCAATTTGCGCCCCGGCACGGATACGATCCTGAAATTTGAATGGAACATACTCAATCCGTACATGTATCAGAACTGGGCCAGCTGCCTGCTGGCCCGCATTGAAAACTCAGCCACAGATGTGATTACCATCTATCCGGACAGGGCAGATGATGATGTTTTTTTCAATAATAACGTTGCTTTGCGCAATTGCTCAGTGATTGATGTCGTCCCAGGGCTGGTTGGTTCTACCAACACCAAAGATTTCGTGCCTCACGGGAAATACGTGTTCTGGAGCAATGAGCTGGCTCACCCGGAACATTTTGATTTGGTCTTTAATCCGGCTGATTCCGCTTTTCTGCAGGAAGCGGAAGTAAACCTCTATTTCGATTCCGCAGGCTGGCGTTTTTTTAAAGACCGCCTTGCCTCTTCCGGAGCTTTCAGAATAAAATCAGACGGAATTGCCCAGCTTGTCCGCAGCGGAGAGCTCAGCCAGGTAGAAATTCCCGCCAAAACCAAATTTCCTGTTTACTTCGGCTTTAGCTTTTACAGCGACCGGGTGCAGCAAGATTCAAGCTGGCTCTTTGATTTCTTTCAACGATTCAGCGATTCAAAATCATATATCGGTGGCGAACATTTCACTGTAAACAAATACCAGCGGAATCCGTTTGCAGCAGATGCAGGAGAAGATAAAGAAATTACTTTTGGGGACAGTCTTCTTCTTTCCGCTATTTCCATCTCGGAAGATGCTTTGTACAACTGGTATAACGCAGCAGGAGAACTCATCTACAGCGGAAAAGATTTAAACCTGCATCCTGAAATAAGTGAAAAGTATCAATTGGAAGTCATTGCGTTGAGTGATGGGGCCAAATCGTATGATAACGTGCATGTTCAAGTGAAAAACAATTTCCTGGTGAGCATCTCCCCCAATCCTGTATCGATCAATACAAACGTAAAATACAGTGTTTCAAAGGAAATAAGTTCTTCCTACCTGATGATTATTAACCAAACCGGTACAGAAGTACATAATTACCTCTTGAATATCAGCGAAAAGGAAATCAATTTGAATCTGGATGCACTTTCAGTTGGCGTACACACCCTTGTTCTGATTTGCAACGGGATAGCAACAGATGCTAAATTAATTATCAAATAAATTAAATTGCCTTATGAAAAAATCATTAATCTTTTTTTTACTCATTAGCAATCTTACAAATCTTCATGCCCAATACCAAAGCATCTTTGGGGATTCCATAACGGAATGGGGACTGGTGGAACCTAACGGTTTTTTTCAAATCACCGGATTGACATTCCGAAGTGATACCACTAAACTCATTATGGGAGCTGATACCCTACACAAAGTAAAAAAAACTTCGGATCAATTTCCTTCTACTAATGAAATCATTTATGTAAAAGAAGATCTTCAAAATGGAAAAATATGGGCATATACGGAGGATTTATCATTTTCCGAATTGATTGTAGATTTATCCTTGGAGGTTGGTGATCATTTTATATTCGGAATCTTTCTTACTGATATTGTCGTAGATTCTGTTTATTATTTAAATGGTCGAAAACACATTCGATTTGACTGGGATTATCACCCTTATTCAGGGCAATTCGGTTCTAAATTTGAAATGGTTGAAGGAGTTGGTAATTCAACGGGATTGGCTCATTTTAGTACTCAGTTTTCTACTAAAGTATTGATCTGTCAAAGTAAGGATCATGTGGTGAACTATGACCTAAATTATTCATACTTTAACATAGAAATGTCTCAGTTCCCATTTACATTAAATTGCAGTTATTTATCATTAGGTATAGCTGAAAATTCATTCAATTTTAATATCTATCCCAATCCGGCAACAGACCGCGTGTATTTAAAAAGCGAAAACGGGTTCGATCTTTCCGGGGTTCGGCTAAGCAATTCCATTGGGCAAGCTGTAGATTTGCAGTGGATCTCTGAGGATTCTTTTTCGGTTGAAGCACTAAAAAAAGGGCTATACTTTATTTCCGTAAGCATAAACAGCATTGAAAAATGTATTCCGTTGGTAGTGCAATAACGAAATGGTCGGGGATAATCAGTAAAAAGAATAACAGAATACAATGTCCGGATAGATCGTTTAGCCGAAGCAGGCTGGATAAGTCCATTTCCTTCTATTTGTTAAATGATTCTGAATCGGGCCGGGCAGAACAATTCATGTCCTAAATTTTGTGTAATTTTGCACAAACTAATCAAAAAGGAATGTCAGCAATAGCAACAGCTCCTGGAATCCAGGAGACATTAAAAACATTAGGAATTGAAGCGGTAAACCGCGGTGCTTCAACCGGAGCATATTGGTTCAATACACGCGGGCTTCAAATTGATTCGGTTTCACCGGTAGATGGCCAGATCATCGCTTCCGTTACTTCAGCAACTGAAACGGAGTATGAAGCAGTTGTATTGAAAGCGCAGGAAGCGTTCAAATACTGGAAAATGATTCCGGCGCCAAAACGTGGTGAAGTAGTACGTCAACTGGCTGAAAAAATCCGTGAGAAGAAGCAGGCTTTGGGTGAATTGGTTTCCTACGAAATGGGAAAATCACTGCAGGAAGGTTTGGGCGAAGTTCAGGAAATGATTGATATCTGTGATTTCGCCGTGGGGCTTTCCCGCCAGCTGTACGGTTTGACCATGCATTCTGAACGTCTCGGACACAGAATGTACGAACAATATCACCCGCTTGGAATCATCGGAATTATTTCTGCGTTCAATTTTCCAGTTGCTGTCTGGAACTGGAATACAGCTCTGGCTTGGGTTTGTGGAGACGTCTGTATCTGGAAACCATCCGAGAAAACACCTTTGACTGCCATTGCCTGCCAGAAAATCACTCAGGAAGTATTCGAAGCAAACGGAGTTCCGGAAGGAGTTTCCTGTTTGTTGATCGGCGACGCCGAAATCGGGAAACTGATGTCAAATGACACACGGATTCCATTGATTTCCGCTACAGGTTCTACCCGCATGGGGAAAGCTGTGGGTGAAGCAGTTGGTCGTCGTTTAGGAAAATCATTATTGGAATTGGGTGGAAACAACGCGATTATCATCACGGAAAGTGCAGACCTGAAAATGGTTGTTCCGGGAGCGGTATTCGGTGCGGTAGGAACTGCCGGACAACGTTGTACAACGACACGCCGTTTGATTATTCACGATTCTATCTACGATAAAGTAAGAGACGCATTGGTAAAAGCTTACGGGCAATTGCGTATTGGAAACCCATTGGATCAGAACAATCATGTGGGACCACTGATCGATAAAGATGCGGTTGCAGCTTACCAGAACGCATTGGTTCAGGTAGTAGAAGAAGGAGGAAAAATCCTGGTAGAAGGAGGAGTTCTTTCCGGAGCAGGATATGAATCCGGATGTTATGTGAAGCCTGCAATTGCGGAAGCACAAAACTCCTTTAAAATCGTGCAACACGAAACATTTGCTCCGGTATTGTACCTGATGAAGTACAGCGGAGGAATTGAAAATGCAATTGCACTTCAAAATGGTGTTCCTCAGGGATTGTCTTCTTCTATTATGACAAATAATCTGCGCGAAGCCGAAGCATTCCTTTCTCATGCTGGCTCTGACTGTGGAATTGCGAACGTAAATATCGGTACTTCTGGTGCAGAGATCGGTGGGGCATTTGGCGGTGAAAAAGAAACTGGAGGAGGACGCGAATCCGGATCTGATGCATGGAGAGTTTACATGCGCCGTCAGACAAACACTATCAATTATTCCGATTCATTGCCTTTGGCACAGGGAATTAAGTTTGATTTGTAAGAAATTTCAGAAAAATATAATTTGGAAACCAAAAATATGGACGCGATGCATCGCGTCCATATTCATTCTGATTTTTCTCTTTAGCTTTTGTTTCAATCTACTTCTCCATCCACAATTTCGACCACCCTTCCCACCAGTTTGTCCACCGTCATGATCTTGATTCCATGCGGATGAGAAGGCGCGCTTGTTAGGATGGATTTGATGATTCCTTCCGTCAGCTCTCCACCGGACTGGTGCTTCTTCTGCACAAACAAAACCAGCATTCCCGGTTTCAGTTCTTTTCTTGTTGGTTTCATATTTCAAAAGTACCGAAAACAACCCTTTCGAACCAACTTATACTATTGAAGCAGAAAACAGGGTAAACAATGATCCGTATCACTGAACAGACTTCCAGGAACACCGCAAATAAACAATCAGTCAGATTTTCACGCCAGATCAGGCCTTTTATCCAACAAAATTTTCCTTAAAAAAACAAGTTGATTCTGTTACTCCTTCTTCCCACTCGCCAGTTTAAAACTAATGCGGTAATAGAAAATCGGTAAAAACCCTAATTGTGTTTTTTCAACCAGCGGCTCCTTGTTCGGGTTTGCCAGATCCGGCGCATAAGCCAGACCCAGAATATTCCGGGTATTGAAAATATTAACCAGATCGAGCCCGATTTCATGCGTCACTTTCCGGGCGTTCATCTTCCAGCTGATTTTCAGATCGGCACGGAAATAATCCCTGAACTGGCGTTCATTAAACAAAGAATCGCTGAATACCAATTCCTTTTGCAGGTTGGTTTCCGCCAGGTTGATATATCCATAGCGTTTTCCACCCGCAACCGTTACTTTCCCACCAATTCCCAAGATGTTCTTTTTGCCCAGTTTGAACTCCTTCCCGAAAAGAACATTTGCCGTATACAATCCGTTGTAGCTGGTATTTCGCGTAATACCATCGCTTCCTTTGTACTTACTATCATAAATGGAAACAGTTGTCAGCACATAGAAACTCCTGTCAAAGAATTTCTGAAGAGTCAGCTCCAATCCGTAATTCACACCGGTTCCCGTATTTTTCAATGAATCCGGGAAGAAACGTGAAAATCCGCTTCCCTGGTTGATCATCGAAAATGCGGATGAGTTCACCGTAACTGGAACCTGGTAGAGGTATTGGTAATAAGCCTCTGTTTTGAACTGGAATCCCTTCTTAAAGTTTTTTTCATAACCCAACGCAGAATGTACCGACTTGGTGAAGTCCATATTTTTATTCTGATATACCTTGTTTCCGTTCGCGTCAAACTGATGATAAGTGTAAATATAGTAAGGCTGTGTCTGGCTGTGTAAACCAGCTCCGGCAAACAGTTTCTGATTTCCTTTCATCGACCATTTCCAACCCAGACGTGGCTCAACCAGGCTTAATGAATTACTGAACGAATAATATTGTGCGTGCAAACCGGCTGTAAAATCCATGTTTTCCCGGATGCGGTATTTCCACTGGAAAAAAGGCTGAACCAGAATTCCACCCTGCCCCTTGTAATCCCAACGATTGATAAACGCCGTTCCTTCTGTATTCAGCACACTGTCAATCATATTGAACGTAAGAAAATCTGCATTCAACCCCGCTTTGATCACATGCTGTTTCCCGATTTTGTGATTGATGCTGAACATCCCCGAATAATGAGCAATTTTATAGGAATATCCCATAATCCGGTAAATGCTGTCAACACGAATATTAACAGTTGGTTCCCCCCCGTTATAGGTCGTATCCAGCGAGCGGATCAGGTAATTGTGATGCGAATGCTGGTCTTCGATACTTCCGGAAATCGTACTGGTAATGAACGTTCTTTCGGAAAGTGATTTCTTGTAAGTCAACCCTGCAACTGCCATCCCGGTTCCAAAATACTGGTCACGATCTCCTTCTCCGTAAAGATCTGTTGTATACTTCGTTTGTTCTGAAATCAGGATCTTGATATCACTCTTTCCACCGATTCCCCAAAACGATAATTGCCCACCTTTTTTCAGCGGGAAATTAAATTTGAAAGCACCGTCGCCGTAAACCGGCACGGCATCCGTACCGATGCGGATCCCCATAAACTGGAAAAGACTCAGAGTGGAATAACGCCCCATTACAAGATAACTCGCATTCGACTTCTTACTTAAAGGGCCTTCTGCAAGCACTTCTGTTCCCAGGAATCCGAATTGCCCGGTAAATTCATGCTGCTTGTAATTCCCGTTTCGCAATTTCAAATCGAAAATCCCGGAAACAGAGTTCCCATACTCCGCCGGAAATGCCGACATAAAGAAATCGGAATTTGCAAGACTTTTGTTATTGATGATCGAAACTGGTCCTCCCGAGCTTCCCGAAACCGCAAAATGCGACGGATTCGGAATATCAATTCCTTCCACCTTATAGACGATTCCAAGCGGCGAATTTCCACGAACCACAATATCATTTCTGGAATCATCCGCTCCCTGAACTCCGGCAAAATTGCTCGCCATACGAGCAGGATCTCCTCTCGAACCGGCATAACGTTCCGTTTCCTCAACCGAAAACTGCTGCGCCGAAACCATAGCCATCTCATTTTTCACTTCTCCCGGTTTTTGTGCCACAACCAGCACTTCTTCCACCTCACTAATGCGTTCCTTCACTTTAATCTCCAGAACGGTTTGTTTTCCGGAATTCACATCAACAGAGGAGGAATAATTTTCATAGATCGCTGATTTTACATCAAGAAGATGTTTTCCGACAGGAACGTTCAGAAATTCAAAAACACCGTCGCCATTGGTCATGGTTTTCAGCTTCGAGCTGTCTGAAAGTGTAATAAATACCTGGGCGCCTGAAACAGGGAAATCGGACTCGGAATCCAGAATTGTGCCCCGCACAGTTTGAGTTGGTTGCGCAATCAAAACAGAAACAAATACACAAAACAATACAGTAAGGATAGCTTTCATTCTTGGAATATATTCAGGCGTAAATATACATTTATTGAATCGACTTCAAATATTCCTCCTTTGTCCAGTCCCTGATATATACGCGCCGCAAATCCAAAAACTCCATCGGGTTGTTCCTCAGGTTGCGTACCCTCGAATAGCTCAGGGTAAAGTCGTTTGCATACCAGAGCAGGATCATCGGCGGATTTTTCAGCAATTCGATTTCCGCTTTTGAAAACAACTCCAGTCTTCCTTTTTGTCCGGCAGCACGCGCCTGTTCAAAATAGCTGTCAAAAAGTGGATTAATGTATCGTGACTGATTTCCGGCTGAAGGCAAGCGTGGATTTTTTGGAACCAGTTTACCGTAAAAGTTCGCCAGGAAGGTTTCCGGGCTCGAATAATCAGCTATCCAGGCTGTACGGAATAAATCTCCGCGCGCCATATTTCCGTCTTCGTTCCATTGCTCAAAATCAGAACCGTCAATATTTACATTGATTCCCAAAGTCTGGTAAATCTGATCCGAAATATCTTCCGCAACAGCTGTATTTAAATCACTGATATCTACGCGCAGATTCACACTTCCAAAGCCTTTTCCATCCGGGTATCCGGCTTCAGCCAGCAGTTGCTTTGCCAGCTTCGGATTGTAATCATAACCATACTTTTTGATTTCGGAGAAATCGTATCCTTTGAAAACTGAACTGACCGGCGGAGTAATTCCATAAATCCCGTATTCGTAATACTGGTTCCGAAGCACATTATCTGCCAGGCGCTTCCGGTCAAGAGCATAGTTAAACGCTTTCCGCACACGAACATCCTGGAAACGGGGCTCATTCATATTGAAGAAATAATACTGGGTTACCAACAATGGATTGTTATACAGAACTATCAACGGAGGTTGTGCGTTAAAATCTGAAATGCGCCCTTCCAGCATTTCTGTGATGCGCGACGTTGGCAAGCCATTAATAATCGAGATCTTTCCCTGTTCGAACAATTTCAACTGTTTCAATTTATGCGGCTGCACATAGAGAATAACCGAATCCAGGTAAGGAAGTGCATTACCTTTATTGTCAACCAGGTAATAATCAGAATTCTTCAATAAAACAAAAGATGTTTCATTTATTGGTTTAGTGAAACGGAAAGGCCCCGTACCTACCACATCCGTTTCCTTGTTGGCTTGTACTACTTTTTTGGAAACAATGCTTGCGTTCAGATTTGCCAGTTTGTTAATATAAGTCTGATCCGGATTGAGTAGGGTAATTTCGATCTGGTTCTTTTTAATTTTGATCCCACTGATTGTTTTCGCTTTTCCTTCATAGAATTGTTTCGCCCCTTTCACCTGATCAGCAAGCAGGAGCAAATAAGCCGCCGTCGGATTTCCCTCTGTATTGGGTTTGCAAGCCTTCTCAAAAGTAAACAGTACATCTTCCACTGTCAGCTTCCGGTCTTTTTCAGATTCGAAGACTTCATTTTCATGGAAAAGAATATCATTCCTGATAGTAAAAGTAAAAACTGTCCCGTCTTCACTGATGTTCCATTTTTCAGCAATTTGCGGCTGCAGGGAAAGATCCTCCGGGTTAAAACTTACCAGTCCTTCCATGACTTGGGAAAGCAATTCAAAAGAATAAACATCTGTAGCTTCTCTCGCGATAAAAGTTGTCGGGGTATTATCAATTGCCATTTTAAAACTCCCTCCGGCAAATTCAAACTGCTTTTTATCCAAACCACAGGAAATAAGAAGGAAAACCAGAAAAATCACAGTAACTAATTTCATAGTAGATGTATGCATTTATCTATACAAGAATAGAAAAAATCTTTTACTAAAAAACAAAATTAATATGTTGAAAATGTTAAGTTAGTGAATCTCTCAATCGACGAATGCACATTTACGTCATGATAAATAACTCATTAGTATGGTTAAAGAGAAAAAATTGTACTTTCACATTGAAAACTATTGGCAATATAAAAAATAGCCAGTATACTTGCTGCAATTTTTTAGTGTAGCTGCTAAATATAAAATGAAACAGTTGAAATTATTCCTGCTTTGTTACTGTGTTATCTTTCTGAGCTTTTCAAGTTCAGCAGTTTTATCTATTGAAGGCAGCTATCAGGGTAAAAATTTATATGTTCAAAATCCTGAAGATGGAGATGGTTTCGGCTTTTGTGCAACAAAAGTAACTGTTAATGGCGATATTTTACCCGGAGGAACTGCCATTTCTGCTTTTGAAATTGACTTTTCTCTTTTTAATATCCAGATCGGTGAACCGGTTTTTATCGTGATTGAACACAATGACGGGTGCAAACCAAAGATCTTAAATCCGGAAGTATTGCTTCCACGCAGTACATTCAATACCCTGGATATCCAGATTCAAAACAGCGGAATGCTAACCTGGAAAACGAATGACGAACAGGGAAAACTTCCTTTCATCATTGAACAATACCGTTGGAACAAATGGGTGAAAATCGGAGAAGTTCAGGGAAAAGGAACTACAGGAACAAACTCCTATGAATTCCTGGTAACTCCTCATTCCGGTGAAAATACGGTACGCGTAGTTCAAATCGACCATTCGGGAACTAAAAGAAGTTCCAAAGAAGTGAAATTCACATCTTCTGTTCCGACAGTGACTAAAAACCCGGTCAAAGTGAAAGATGAGATCAATTTCACTACTGCTGGAAAGCCTGCCGAAACCAAGTACGAGATCTATGATGCCTATGGAAACATTGTCAAGAAAGGCATCGGATCTTCTGTCCCCTGTTCGAATCTCCTGAAAGGAGCTTATTACATCAATTTCGACAACAAAACGGAAAAGTTCTTTAAAGGATGAACCTGAAAACAATACGTTCAACGCCAAATTACTTTCAGTATATTATTTGCATCTGAATTCAAAATTTTCTAACTTTGACCTTGAAAAAACAGGCAATCCTGAAACAAAACCATTCTAAATTCAAATCTCATGAAAAGTTTATTAATCAACTCCATTAGTATTTTCCTATTGCTGTTTGCAGTTATTGGCTGCAAGAAAAAGGACACAAACAACCCGGGAAAAGAGGGAAATGTGACGATCTCAATCAATTACACGCCATCCGGCAGTTCGTCTTTTGTATATTCCTGGGGACAAACAGAAGTCAAACTACATAAAGACGGTGTATTGGTTGCAACATTGTATGCAAATCCCAACAACCCGAATCTTGATTTTGGGAAATATTCATACGGAAATTACCGGGTAGATTGCAATGCAAATATGATTTTGATACATGTAAACACAGGCAGTTCTTCAACACAGAAAATTTCCAGGTCACAAACGTTTATGCTGGACTCAAAAAATAAAAATGTCAGTGTCACAATGAACTATTGATGAGCTCAAACTCCCGGAATCACGGTCATTCTTCAAATGCATTTATAGTTAATTCTGATTAATGGTCGGGGATAATCAGATTTTAGTATCTTCGGCAGATGAGTAAAATTGAGCACATCGGAATTGCGGTCAAGAATTTAGAGGACGCAATTAAAACATACACCGAATTACTTGGAACACCTTGCTACAAAATGGAAGCAGTAGAAAGCGAAGGCGTGAAAACCGCATTTTTCCAAGTCGGGGAATCCAAAATTGAATTACTCGAAGCGAGCAATGAAAACAGCCCTATTGCTAAATTCATCGAAAAGAAAGGAGAAGGAATTCACCACATCGCTTTTGATGTAACAAACATCGAAACTTCCATGAAGGAACTCGCATCGAAAGGATTTCAGCTCCTGAATGAACAACCGAAAAATGGAGCAGACAACAAATTGGTCGCATTCCTACATCCCAAATCTTCCAACGGAGTGCTGGTAGAATTATGCCAGGAAAAAAGGTAAATCAAATACTTCTTCGTTTTTACCGAGCAACTGTGCATTCAAACCAGCTTTCTTCGCGCCTTCCACGTGTTGCGGGCTGTCGTCAATAAAGAGCGTTTTGGCAGGATTGAGCCTATTTTCCCTGCAAACGAATTCAAAGATTTCGGGATTTGGTTTCCGTATCCCGATTGCGGAAGAGAAGTACGTTTTCTCGAAATAACGCTCCAGTTCTCTGTGTCCAACTGCTTTTTCCAGAGACCTCCTCAAAGCGTCAATATGCAAATCATTGGTATTGCTTAGTAAAAACAAACGGTATTTAGAAGATAAATCTTCCAGTTTTTTCAAGCGTTCCACCGGAAAATCTAGAATCATCGCGTCCCATGCATGAACAACCTGATTCGCATTCAACCCGGCAGGCAAACGGTCCAGTAACTGATTGATGAAATAAAAAGAAGAAATTTCTCCGCACTCAAAACGATCAAACAAATGTGACTGTTGCAACTGCGAATAAGATTTGCTGAAATCCTCCATTCCGAGGGAAATAAAAGCTTTTTCTGTTAAATCGTAATCGAGATTCAGCAAAACGCCTCCCAAATCAAAAATGATTGCTTCTTTTGGTGTATCAAACATGCAGCAAAGATAGGAAGTTCGCTGCAAAAGCCCGGATCATGAAAGAAAAAGATTTAAACGCACTCATTCGGAAATTACAGCTTCAGCTAAGTCAATCAGAACTACTCGAGAAAATTCAAAATCAGATTCACAAAGATTTTGAGCGCTCCGGCCTTCCCGGTTTCAAATTGAATAACCCCAATCCTGCTTCCTGGAACGCACAAATCCAAGCATTTCTAAAGCAACTAAATTCCGGAGAACTCAGCCACTTGTTGTACCTGATCGATGTTCCGGAGATTATCCTGATCCAGACAGACACCAGCGAAGACCGCTTATTTTACCTGTCCAACGCTATTCTGCACCGCGAATTACTCAAGGTATTTTACCAGATACGATACAAATAAAAAAGACCCATTTTTTACTCTTCCGGTGGAATATTCCAGTCCTGAAACAATCTATAGCAATTTTGCATTTTTTTTATAGTAATTTCCTGTTCGTGCTTGCTATAAAGTCTTAACTTTACCCACCAATATAGTGCACAAACATGGATAAAGTGACATACGTCGGAAACGCAGACGTGAATGCAATAGAGCATCTGTACCAATCGTACACAAAAGACCCTGAAAGCGTTGATATTGGGTGGCAAAAGTTTTTTGAAGGATTTGATTTTGCCCGGACAAATTATGAGGATGGAGGTGAAATTCCTGAAAATTTCCAAAAAGAATTCAAAGTCATTAACCTGATTAACGGGTATCGTACACGCGGACATTTGTTCACGAAGACAAATCCTGTGCGTGAAAGACGCAAATATGAGCCGACTTTAGCTATAGAAAACTTTGGATTGGAAGCTTCCGATATGGAAACTGTTTTCCAGGCCGGAGACCAGATTGGTATCGGCCCTGCAACGCTGGAAACAATTATCGGGCATTTGCAGGAAACGTACTGTCAATCCATCGGAATTGAGTACATGTTTATGCGTGAACCAGATAGACTGAACTGGTTTCATGATAAAATTGAATTGAAAAACAGACCGAAGTTTGATGCGGAAAGAAAAATACATGTTTACAAAAAATTACTTCAAGCTTCCAGCTTTGAAGCTTTTTTAGGTAAAAAATATGTTGGACAGAAACGTTTTTCCATCGAAGGAGGGGAATCTCTGATTCCGGCGTTGGATGCCTTGGTTGAAAAAGGAGCGGATCTGGGTGTTGAATACTTTGTAATGGGTATGGCGCATCGCGGGCGGCTGAATACATTAACAAACATTTTCCAGAAAAGACCTCAGGATATCTTTTCCGAGTTTGAAGGAAAAGAGTTTGATGCAGACAGCTCTTTCGACGGAGACGTGAAATACCACCAGGGCTATACCAGCTCCATCAAAACAAAAGAAGGAAAAGAAATCGGTTTGACACTGTCTCCAAACCCTTCTCACCTGGAAGCTGTTGACCCGGTAGTTCAGGGAATTGCACGTGCAAAACTGGATCACCACCTGAAAGACGAAAACAAAATTTGTCCAGTAATGATTCACGGGGATGCTGCAGTTGCAGGACAGGGAGTCGTTTACGAAGTAATCCAGATGGCATTGCTGGATGGTTATCGCGCAGGTGGTACAATCCACATCGTGGTGAACAACCAGGTGGGTTTTACAACCAATTTCTATGATGCACGTTCGTCTACTTACTGTACGGATGTTGCAAAAACAACGCTTTCTCCGGTATTCCATGTGAACGGAGATGACGTGGAAGCAGTAATTCAGACAATTGAAATCGCGATGGAGTACCGCCAGAAATTCCACCGGGATGTATTCATTGATTTATTGTGCTATCGTAAATACGGACACAACGAAGGGGATGAGCCCAAATTTACACAGCCAAACCTGTACAATATTATCGCAAAACATCCGAATCCGAAGGATATTTACCTGAAGCAGATTGCAGCTGAAGGAGCGATTTCAAACGATGGGGCTAAAAAACTCGAAGACGAATACAACGATTACCTGGAAAACGAATTCGAAATAGCGCACAAAAAGGAAAAAGCAGTTGTTTGGAATTTCCTGAGTAAAACCTGGGAAGGATTCAGAAGCAGTAAGCCGGAAGATTTCGAATCCAGCCCGGAAACAGGAATTAAAAAAGAAAAACTGGTAGAATTAGGCCGAAAACTGGCTACTCTGCCCGAAGGAAAAAAATACTTCCGCAAAATTCAGAAGATCTTTGATGATCGTTTAGCAGCGATCGAAAACGATAACCTGGATTGGGGAACGGCAGAAATGCTGGCGTATGCAACCCTACTCGATGAAGGAGTCCCGGTTCGGATCTCCGGTCAGGACGTGGAAAGAGGAACTTTCTCTCACCGTCATGCCGTAGTAAAAACAGAAGACAATGAAGAAGAAATCGAAACATTGAACATGCTGTCCGACAACCAGGCACCATTCACCATCTACAACTCGTTGCTTTCGGAGTATGCAGTGCTTGGGTTCGAATATGGATATTCCCTGGCAACACCGAAAGGATTGACAATCTGGGAAGCACAATTCGGGGACTTCTTCAACGGTGCTCAAATCATAGTTGATCAGTTTATTACTGCCGGAGAAGATAAATGGTCCACCCAAAGCGGATTAGTAATGTTACTTCCTCATGGATATGAAGGCCAGGGTGCAGAACATTCCAGCGGTCGCATAGAGCGATTCTTACAGCAATGTGCGGATGAAAACATCCAGGTTGTCAATACTTCTACTCCTGCAAACCACTTCCATTTGCTGAGAAGACAATTGGCTCGCCCCTTCCGCAAACCGTTAGTCGTATTCTCACCGAAAATGTTGCTTCGTTACCCTGCAGCTACTTCTTCCCTGGAAGAAATGGCAAGCGGAACTTTCCATGAAGTATTGGATGATCCGACAGCAAAAGCCGGACAAGTAGATACATTGATATTCTGTTCAGGAAAATTCTATTACGAGCTGAAAGAAAAAGCAGCCGAAATGGGAGTTGAAAACCTGGCTTTTGTTCGCGTAGAACAATTGTATCCGCTTCCACAGAAACAAATTGATGCGATTGTTGCAAAATACAATGCGAAAAATATTCTGTGGGCGCAGGAAGAACCGGAAAATATGGGTGCATGGACTTACATCGCAATGAACCTTCGCCATATCCCCTTCACCGGAATTACCAGACCAGCATCTGCAGCTGCTGCAGAAGGTGCGAAAAAACTGCATGAGCGCCGTTTAAAACAATTGTTTACAGATGTCTTTCAATACGCATCCGTAACAGCTAAATAAGATTATTAAAAAAACCAAATACGATTTAATTATGTCAATCCTTGAAATGAAAGTACCTAGTCCGGGAGAATCGATTTCTGAAGTGGAAATTGCTACCTGGCTGGTTTCGGACGGTGACTATGTAGAAAAAGATCAGGCTATTGCAGAAGTAGACTCCGACAAAGCTACCCTGGAGCTTCCAGCTGAACAATCGGGTATCATTACTTTGAAAGCTGCCGAGGGTGATGTGGTAAAAGTAGGACAGGTTGTTTGTCTGATTGACACTTCAGCTGAAAGACCTGCGGGCTCTGCGGCTCCGGTCGCTGAAACAAAAGCGGAAGAAGTTGCCCCGGTAAAAGAAGCAGCTCCAGTTGCTGAAAAAACAAGTACTGCTCCGGTATTAAATCCGGGTCCTGTAGCTGGCAGCTATGCAAAAGGAACTCCATCTCCTGCTGCGGCAAAAATCATGGCAGAAAATGGCATCTCAGGAGCAAGAATCAACGGCACAGGGAAAGACGGCCGAATCACCAGACAGGATGTTGTGAGTGCAATGGCTGCCGGATTCTCATCTGCAGAAGTACAAGGATGGGGAGGTACACGCGATCAGAATCGCGAAAAAATGTCAATGCTGCGCCGTAAGATTGCAGAACGTTTGGTTTCCGTGAAAAACGAAACAGCGATGTTGACAACTTTCAACGAAGTAGATATGAAACCGATCATGGATTTACGTGCAAAATACAAGGATCAGTTCGCGAAATTCCATGAAGTAAACCTTGGATTCATGTCCTTCTTTACAAAAGCTGTAACAGAAGCATTAAACCTGTTTCCGGCTGTAAATGCGCAGATTGACGGAAATGAAATTGTATTCCACAATTATGCTGATGTCGGCATTGCCGTATCTTCTCCAAAAGGATTAATGGTTCCGGTGGTTCGCAATGCAGAGCAAATGAGCCTGGCAGATATCGAAAAAGAAATCAAGCGCCTGGCAGTGAAAGCCCGCGACGGGAAAATCACTCCGGAAGATATGACAGGTGGAACTTTCACCATTACAAACGGTGGTGTATTTGGATCCATGATGTCTACACCGATTATCAATCCTCCGCAATCTGCGATCCTGGGAATGCATAACATCATTGAGCGCCCGGTTGCTATTGATGGGAAGGTGGAAATTCGCCCGATGATGTACCTGGCACTGTCTTATGATCACCGCATCATCGATGGAAAAGAATCTGTAAGTTTCCTTGTGAAAGTGAAAGAAATGATCGAAAACCCGGAGAGAATCATCTTTGGAGGAAAAGATCCTCATGCGGTTCTTTTAGGATTGTAAAAATTAATAAAGCATACAAGAAAAGGCTGGTTTTATGAATACCAGCCTTTTTTGTATCATTACACTACGTGTATTATCAGGTTTTTACACATATTTCCTAATCGGTATTTTTTCACTTTGGTACCTTCTTTATAAACATAGATCACAAAAACGCTACTCAAACACATGTTTTTAGTTTACTCCAACGCTTTGTAATAAGACTACGTTTAAATAGCCATAGCTAAAGACATTTCCTTATTTTTGTGACTAAGAACCAATTTCATATGCGCATTCTTTTATTTTCAACCGGATTTCTGCTTGTTCTTTCAAGTGCCTGTGGAAGTAATTCCAACAAGCAAAAACAGAAAGAACTCTCTATTGATGATCTTTACAAAAAGTACCCGGACAGTGTTCCGATCCTGATTAAACACGGAAACCTGATGCTGGAACGCTATGATTACGAAAAAGCAATGCAGGATGGTGCAAAAGCCTACCGCATGCAGGAATCGAATATTGAAGCGCGTTTTCTTTATGCCAATGCTCTCAATAACCAGGCAAACAGAACACCGGGCGACGTAATGTCTGCTCAAAAGCATTTCAAATTCGTGGTTAAAAAACAACCCAAAAATACCCGTGCTTTGGTTGCACTCGCTACAACCTATGCGCAACAAGGCGATAACGAAAAAGCATTTTATTACACTAATGAAGCACTTCGAATCGATAAAAAATACCGGGATGCATACATTCTGAAGGGAAGTATTTACCTGAGCCTGGGGAATCGCAAACTGGCAAAATCTTCTTACCAGACTGCTATCGAACAAGATCCGGAATTTTTTGCGGCATACATCAAACTCGGATTGATCTACCAGGAAGAAAACAATCCATTATGTATCCAGTATTTTATTACGGCAACACAGATCCGTCCGAATAATATCGAGGCGTATTACAATCTGGCGTATGCATATCAGCAATTCGACAAAATTTCCGAAGCACAGCAAACTTATCGCGAAATGCTGGAAAAAGATCCGACTTTTACTCCGCCACTTTTCCAACTGGGATGGATCAAACAATTCAAGCAAAATGATCTGGACAGCGCCACTTATTTCTACAACAAAACCCTGCAGAAGGAACCGCGTTATGTGGAAGCATGGCACAACCTGGGGCTTATCTATGAAACGAAGGGCGAAAAATACCTGGCAATCCAGTATTACAGAAAAGCGCTGAAGTACAATCCTGATTTTACGATTTCAAACGACGCCATCAAGCGCTTGTCAAAATGACCCCGAAAAGAGCCATTTTCCTCCAAACAGGGATCGAAGCACTGATTCCCGTTTTAGGATATTTTTACTGGAAATGGGATGCAAGTTTCATCCTGCTGTTCTACTTCATTGATTGGATTCTCTTTTGGGTACTGTCTCTTCTCAAAGCACGCAAGCGAATCGGCTTCAGCGGAAGTGAAACGGAAAAAAAGCTGGCCATTCGGCATCTCGGAATTGCTTTCTTATGTATTCTAAGCACTTCTCTGGCCGTTTTCTTTACCTTGCCGAACATTCATTCGGAATTTTCCTGGACGGAACGGATTTACGCTTTTTTGACTTACAGCGATATAGGAATTCAACAGGGGTTTATATTGATTCCTTTAATGGTCTTTAGCGGATACCTGACCTATAAGCAGCAATTTCTTCTGCCGCAGTTATTCCGGAAATACCCGGTAAGCTGGTTTACACGGGAAAGCGTCAAGCAGGGAATTATCCTTTCACTAATTTTCGGAATTGTACTGGCAGTTTCCGTCCGGGTCCGTTTTACAGACGAAATATTGCTCTTTGGAACAGTTCTGGGAGTTGTCGTTTATCGCCTGGTCAGCAGAAACAGTGTTATGCTACCTTAAATCATCTTTTCCAATTCGTGAAACACTACACCGAGCGTTTCCAGTTCTTCCAGGATCGGGTTGTAAATCTCCGGTTTGGTAGGGAGCAGTACTCCCCTTTGAGAAATTTTACCTTCCAGAATTAATTTAGCGCAGATTCCAACCGGATATCCCACTGTTTTCGACATTGCGGTATGCACCGGATCATCGCCGATATTTACCATCGAAGATTCAATGAAATGCTGTTTTCCTTCCAGTAAGTAGCTAAACTGATGCACCATCACCAGCATGTCCTTATCTTCCGGTTCCAGCACCCATTTCTCTGCCAGGATTTTTTCCAGGATCTGAGCAGGTGTAGCATCCTTCAGCCCGATTTTCTCAGATGAATCAAACAAGCCCAGCCATTCAAACCGGTACATATCTGTTACGCCTAACTGCTCACATGCTTTCTTCCATTTCTCTTCCACACTCAGGCTTTCATCAAAAGGCAGAAATGCATTCACAAAGGTTCTGGGAGTCAGGTTTTCGGAATGTTGAAGTACAAAGCTGTCATCTGTTAGTCCCAATTGTACAAACACATTCCAGGCCTGACAGAAACCACTTTTACGTAAGGTGGCACGATACATCGTCGGGATATCCTCCAAACCATAGATTGCCCGGTAAGACAAGGAATCACGATTCGCGTAGCCTTCAAATTCACCGTAGCCATCTACCACAATCTCATCCAGGCGGCTAAACACCTGTGTGTAAGGAATATATTTGTATTGATGCTGGTCGATATAACGGGCTGTTCCACCCTGTGCAGCGAGGATTACGTTTCGCGGGTTCCAGGTAAATTTGTAGTTCCACGGATTGGTATCACTTTCCGGAGCCATCAAACCACCGCAGTAGGATTTAAACCCGGAAATCGTTCCACCCTGAGATTTGATTGAATCAATGACCCGCATAGCGCTCATGTGGTCAATTCCAGGATCCACACCAATTTCATTCATGAAAATCAGTCCTGCATCGCGAACCCAAGCTCCCAATTCTTTCATTTCCGGGGAAACATATGACGGGGTAATCAGGTTTTTCTTCAATTCCAGGCAATCTTTTGCAACTTCCGGATGAAAACGCGCAGGAAGCATGGAAATCACCAAATCGGCATGTTTCAACTCCTCCCAGCGTTCGTTCCGGTCCAGGGCATTGAATGAAAGCGCTACACCACAAGGATGTCCTGCAAGCTTGGACTTCACCAAATCCAAGGATTGATCCACCACACGCAACTGCCAGTTGTATGCTTCCGCATGACCAAGTAAATACCTGATCAACGTTGAAGCGGAAAGGCCAGCTCCCAAAAGCAAAATTCGTTTCATACCCATTTAATCTATTACGAAATTAACTCAATTCACCGAATTTGAGTACCGAATTAACCTTATTTAAAAACGGAAAAAAAGAATTGACAGAAAACAAATGGGTTATTTTAATTCAGAAAGTTTGAATGATTTTCCATGCATAGAGCTGGTTACTTTGAACCAGGTATCTCCACAGTTGCTTCCATCCAAATGCTTAATTTCAGTCCCCTCACTGTAGCTGAATCCTTTGGACGCACCTGCACTGATATAGTTGTGTCCGCCATTCACGCAGTACTTGTACTCTGATGGGGTATCGTTAATGACTTTAAATTCAATATTTCCAAGAACTTTCTCCGAAGAATTTGCAGTCATTAAAGTAAATGACTGAATTCCCAATACTCCAACAAATGCCAATGTTGCGAATGCAGAAATTTTGATTAGTTTTTTCATAGTAAAAATTTTTTGGTGTATCCAAAGATATGAAAACTGAAATTAAAACTCCAACTATTTTATGCTGGTTGTATCAACTGCGAACATCAATGCCAATTTTCCGTTAGCATCGTACACATTGAATACCTGTTCTGCAAAATCTACCGTCAATCCTTTCATGCTCAGAATCTCCATAAAACGTTTTTCAGTCGTTGCAACCAATTCATCCACACACAACATTTTAGTTGACATGATATTCAGGAATTCCACGGTGTTTCGGGTCGTAGACAACGTTCCTGAAATACGGTTACAGCCATTACTTCCCGTGAAGGAATTGGTAGCCATGTCCATTTTGATTCCTGCTTTCACATCTTTTATCACAACACCATCGATCTGAATCAGCTTTAGTTCCTGCTGGTTAAAATAATTCCACGGTGTTTTTTCCGGTCTTCCTCCCGAAGTTGCCAAATCTTCTGGTTGCGGTTTCCTTTCCACACGTTCAAAAACAAAAACTTCCTTTTTCTTTGCTGTCCAGATCATTTTGTCATCCCTGTGAGAAATTTTGAATGATTTATTTGAAATAGTACTCAAAAATTCCTTTTCGATTTCCATCTGCATATCCTGGCAAGCCATCATAGTCGATCCACCGGTTTTTATACAAATTTTGCTTTGTTTTTTATTCAGCTTCACCGCACTGAAGAAATTATTGCATCCGCTTCTCCCCGAAATACGTTTAAAAACACTGTCGAAGGAAAACGAAACGTTTGCGTTATTCAGATCCTTCCCGTTCATGCGGATCACACGATAAACAGATCCTTCACTCCCAATAATCTTTGGAGTTACGGAAATGATTTTACCAAGCGCGTAAGTACATTTTGACAAATCCTGCGGCACCGGCTCCGGGCGTGGTGTTTCGATGACATCAATCACGTATCTGTTTCCGGCTACATATTCAAAACCCGCAATACGATCATAAAACAACTCCCATGTTTTGGAACCGTCTTTCTGAACCTGGAAACAGGTTTGCGGCATCATCCGACGACATGGAACGCACTCTTCTTTCACCACCATACGAATGGTCCTCTGGCCGAAACCAGGTGTAACCAAACCAAGCATGCTCAAGGCAACAATTAAAACCTCTTTCATCTTGTATTTTTTCCGAAAGATAAATCAAAATCCAAGCCAATCTTCATTTTTATCGGAAAAAGTATCTCCCAAATTCTAATTGGCAGATAGCCCAGAAACAACATTTGAAAAGCGATCATTTTTTCTACATTACACAAAATCAATGTATGAAACGGTTATTTCTCACTGCCTTCAGAACGATTCTGACGATCCCCGCCTTTCTTTTGAAAAGCCTTATTGAACCAGGTCCCCAGTTTTTAAGTGGTATTACCCATTATTGGAATCACAAAAAAACATCAGTTTAGAATCTTTGAAAAGATACAGATTAAAAATCCTTCCAGAAATCATGGAAGGATTTTAACAAATCTTAAGAAGTGTGCAACTCTGTGCAAAAGTCAAACTAGGAATGAATGCACATAAAATTATTAATCTAGGCAGATACTAATTGTTTTATTGCTGAAATTGTAAATTGAAATGACATAGAAGTATTATTATCTAGATCTAAAAATTGTGAGATTTTACTCGATGTTTCTAACTTCGGTAATGTTTCTGCGTTATGATATTCAGGTATAATACGGAGAAGATAATTTTTTGGAATCGCAATCAGATCAACATTTTTAAAATCTGCCTTTCCGATATGTTGCTCAGGTTTAAATCTCGGATATGCTTGTTTTATAGCATTTAAATCACCTAAAAACCAAGATTCGAGTTCTCTACATACTATCCTGATCGAATAAGGGCAGACACATTTTCCATCTAGAACTTGTGCTAAGTCATTTTTAACATCCTTACAATCTTGATTATCTTGATCACGAGTAATTAAAATACGCGATCCAGGTATTTTACTAATTGATGGAATTGTGGTTTTAAGAGCTTTATGTAAATCTTGTTTCCCTTGATGAGGATAAATCCGATATGATATACCCGGAATTATTTTAGGTAAAATCTCGTCAAATACATTTTTGGCGGAAAGTTCCTCTGTAAAAATATGAAGTATAATCATAAGTTGGCGCCATTAATGTATTTGTTTCGCCATAACCAACCAAGCTCATTTTCTTTTGCTAGCTCTCTTGTAAGAGGATCATCTTTGGCAGCTTTAATAGATGTAAATCCATCTTCTTTGACTAAGAAAAATAACTCTTCTATTCGTAGACCATTTACAAAATCAGGAGAATGGCTAGAAACGAATACCTGACCTCCTCTATCTGAATACTCACGAATTTCTTCACATAACTGAAGTAATAAATCAGGGTGTAAAAAATTTTCAGGTTCTTCAATACACAACAATGGATGTGGTTCAGGGTCATGCAATAAAATCATATATGCGAACATTTTAATAGTCCCATCTGATACATATCGAGCAACAAAAGGATCCTTAAAATTTTGATCTTTAAATCTTAGAATAATTCTACCATCCTCCGTCTCTTTAGCTTCCACTTCATTAATTCCCGGAATACGACTAGGTAGTTTTTTCAATATGCTATTAAACAATTCTCGATGATAATCATACATGAATTTAGTTACTTGGGCCAAGTTATCCCCATCAACAGAAAGATGGTTGGAAATACCTGTGTCTGATACATTTCTCCCGTATTCAATTTTAAAATTCGACACATACCATCTCTCAAGCAATGACCTAAAAGCGCTAATTGCTTTAAACTGTTCAAATTGCCCAAGACCTTTAATTGCCAAAATATCCGGACTGGTTACTTTTTGATTAACTCTTATTGCAGTTACTCCTTCATTCCCATATTCATCTTCATTCGTTATAGCATTCCCTTCTCCATTACGAAAATCTAAAAAATGCCATGGTGCTCCTGTTCTTTGCCCTCTTCTGTACTTGAGAATTTCTCTATTAATAAATGCCTTACCCCTTATAAAACCAATTTCGAGTGAATACGTTACAATCGGTGTTTTTTCTGTTTCACTTACCTGATTTCTAAATTTGATCTCGAACTTTATAAAGTCTTTATTTGGATCACAACCTCTAGTAATTACTTCTTGAAAACCCCCTCTACGATTTAATGCTATAGTGACATTATTTTGCAAGGAATCACTCAAAAAGCCAAATACATCAAAAAATGTACTTTTTCCAGATCCATTTGTACCCAAAAGAACTGCCATTTTAGGTAGTCCTTTAACAGTCGCTTTTTTGAACACTTTATAATTTTCTATTACAATACTTTCAATTCTCATGAATAATTTGAATAAAGAGACGTAGATCAAATGTAGTAAAATAAGTTCTAAAGGGTTAAGACTTAAAAAGGTCAAACAAAAAATTTGTTTGACCTTACTTGTGCCCAAGACTGGACTCGAACCAGCACACCTTGCGGCGCCGCCACCTGAAGACGGTGCGTCTACCAATTTCGCCACTTGGGCAACATTTGTGGGTACAAAGAAAATAGTTTTTTTGAGAAAAACCATAATTATTTTAATACTGACTCCACAAAAGAATGCTAAATCATCCATTTTATGGGATATTTCCACAGAAATTCTTTATAAATCAAAGGTTTTCTTATCCGAAAAGCGACTTTTGGTCTTCTATTTCAGAGCCTATCCCAGATAGAAGCGACAAAAACCGGAATCAACTCCAGAAAAACATTCAAGCTCCGAATAATGCTGGTTATTTATTCGCATAGGTCCATAAACTGATTGCATTCAATCATTACAGTGTTTCCAATCGGAAACATACAGGAAACGACCTGCAAAAACAAAACATACACATCACTTGGCTCAAAAAACACAAATCAGGAGATAAACTTACCTTAAGATACGAAATAATACGATCGTTATAACTACTGAAGAAGAGCTATTTTGAAGAAATTACTTCCCGATACAAAACTTACTGAAAATATTCGCCAACAGATCATCTTCGGAAATTTGACCGGTGATGCTTCCCAGCCAAAACATAGCCTGGCGGATGTCCATAGCCACAAAATCACCGGTAATACTAGTTTCCAGCCCCCATTTGGCTTTACTGAGGGAATCTTCGGTTTTTTGTAAAGCATCCAGGTGGCGGGCATTCGTCACAATAGTATCGGATTGGGTATTGAAAGATCCAAGGATTTGCGTCGAAAGCCATTTTTTCAGTTCATTGATGCCGTTTCCGTTTTTGGCACTGACCGGCAAAAAGGGTGTTTGAAAAATCCATGGACTATTCAGCTGATCCGGACGCAGATCGTATTTGTTTCCGAGGACGAGGAAAAGTTTTTCCGGATAGGTTTTCACCTGCTCATCCGCCCAGCGGCCGGTTTCTTCTGAACTCATGGACAAGTGGCCTTCTTGTGACGCCTGATCTGCACTGAAATCACTCAGCATCAGGACAATTTTTGCCTGTTTGATTTTGTCCAAAGAACGCTGAATTCCCAAAGCTTCAATTTCTTCCACTGCTTCATCCCGGATTCCGGCCGTATCAATCAGGCGGAACAGTATTCCGTCGATATTCAGGATTTCTTCAATCACATCGCGGGTAGTTCCGGCAATGTTGCTCACAATGGCGCGGTCTTCGCCAAGCAACTGGTTCAAAAGTGTACTTTTTCCGGTATTCGGTGCGCCGACCAAAGCCACAGGAACTCCGTTTTTTAATACATTTCCCAATTCAAAAGATTGAATCAATCTTCTCACGTACACCAATACTTCTGTTACCAATGCAAGTAATTCAGTTCTGTCAGCAAATTCAATGTCTTCTTCTGCAAAATCGAGCTCCAATTCCACCAAAGATGCAAAGTGAATAAGTTTTTCCCGCAATTCTGCCAGTTCATTCGAAAAAGAACCGCGCATTTGATTCATAGCCACTTCATGTGAGCGTGCCGATTCGGAAGCAATCAGGTCCGCTACTGCTTCGGCCTGACTCAAATCCATTCTTCCATTCAGGAAAGCACGCATGGTAAATTCTCCGGGTTGCGCCAGTTCGCAGCCATTTGCCAGAAGCAAGTTAATGATTTCCTGCTGGATGAATACCGAACCATGGCAGGCAATCTCCACTGTATTTTCCCCTGTAAAGCTATGTCCTTCGTGAAAAATAGTTACGACAACTTCATCCAGAACGGAACCGTCTGCCTTTTTCAAACGCACAAAATGCGCACTGTGTGAAGGAGAATCTGTATATCGTTTTCCGGAAATCCGCTCCAGGATCGAAACGGCAGCTGTTCCCGACATACGAATTAATGCAATTGCACCCATTCCGGGAGCCGTAGACAACGCACAAATGGTCTTTGGAGAAACACTCATAGTGCAAAGTTACAAAGAAAAAAGCCGACCATTAAACTATCGAACCGGCTCTTATGGGAGCCTTGTTTGGCTTTGTCTTTAAAACAACGATTGCGATTCAAACCCGGTATTCAATATTTGCAAACAAGACAATTACAAATCCCGCCTGCGTAACAATACATAAGTGAATGCAAAACAAAGGATAATGTACCCGCTTGCCAGCATCAGCTGTTCACTAAGACTCAAAATCAGGATGTTTGTTTTTTCGACCCTGCTGCCGGAATTTAAAACTGCCTTGAAAAATGGTATCGGAGTAAGATCAGCGTAAACTTTCAGTGGGAAAAAGCGATACATCTTTGGCGAGATGATATTTCCTATAATGGTTTCAACCGGAAAATACAGAATAAAAGTCACTATAGCAATGGCTGGCCGTTTCACCACGATTGCAAAAAGAAACGCAAAACTAAAATACCCGATTGTCTGGATAAAATACAAAATATTAAGATGAATGTGCTGATACACATCTGTATTACTTGATTCTATCAGCCCTATCACCAAACCGCACAGAAAAGTGTACAAAGTAGCCACTGTACCAAGAAAAATAACAAATACAAATTTTCCCAGAATGACCTGGTGCTTTGTCAATCCTTCAATAATATTTTGCCTCATGGTTTTATACTGGATGTCATTCGTAGTGATAATCACCACCGAAACAGCCAGCAGGATATTAAAAAAGCTTGCACTATAAGTAATGAAATTCCAGATATGCGGAAAATCAAAAGGATTTTCCTTTGTAAAAATATTTTTCAGATCCGGGTTCATCTGAAAAAAGAAATTCATAAAATACATCCAGGCAGGTACTACCACCATATAGACTGCAAACAAAATTTTCAGAGTTTGAAACTTTTTCAGTTTCGCATATTCAAGTGCTATAATCTGTTTCATAATTTCATTCTTTCCAGGAAAATCGTTTCCAGGCTTTTCTGATAAGCATGTAATTCGGAAAGATAGATTCCTTGTTCAACAACCAATTGATTCAGTCTTGCGGCAGAAATTTCTCCTCTCAGCTCGATCAAAATCGAATCTTCTGTTTCATTTTGTATAACCACTCCAGGTATATTTTTCAACACGCGAAGTAGCTCACTCCGGTTTTCAGCCATCAGGTTATAGGATTTGTGCTGAGTCAGCAGCTCTTTCAAAGTTCCGTTATAAGCCATCTCTCCCTGTTTCAGCATGACAACATGCGAGCAGATTTTTTGGACTTCGTCCAGGATATGTGATGCCAGGATGATTGTTTTTCCCTGGGCTGCAATATTCAGGATCAGTTCGCGTATTTCGGCAATCCCTTCCGGATCAAGACCATTAGTCGGCTCATCCAGTACCAGTACTTCCGGATCGGAGAGAATAGCTGAAGCTACTGCCAGACGTTGTTTCATTCCCAGGGAATAGGTACGGAACGGGCGTTTTCCACGATCTGCCAGATCCACATACTCCAGGACTTCACTGATCCGATTTTTGGGATGCGGCATGTTCTTAATTGTTGCCGTAACCCTTAGGTTGTCGTATGCATTCAAATAAGGATAAAAATTGGGTGTTTCAAGCAAACATCCGATCCGCAGGCGGTTACTGTCCTTCCGACCATTCCCGAACCAGGAAAAAGATCCGTGTGTCGGATGAAGAATGCCCATGAGCATAGCCAGCGTGGTTGTTTTCCCGCTTCCGTTTGGCCCCAACAATCCGTAAACATTGCCTTTTCTGATGTCAAAAGACAGATTTTTTACCGCATCCACCCGTTTATATGATTTCGATAAGTTGTTAATTTCAAGAATTATGTCAGACATAAACGCTGTTTTTTGTAAAACTACACGAAAAGATTTATCCGCAAAATTCAATTTGGTACGGGAGGTCAAATAGTTGTTGTTAAAGACACAAATTGATTATAAAAACATTTTATATGATGCCGAATTCCCGATTATTTTCAATTTGCAATTATTCAAAACATATAATCTGGGTAAAAGAAGCATTCGAATTCATGAATAAAGAATGATCCGCAAAGGTTCATCCGGTTGGTAGTTTTATACACAGACGAATCGAAAGCGGACATCTGATTACATTACTATCGCTTCTCTTTGAAAAAATCGATCATCAATTGTGCGCATTCATTTTCCATTGGGCCCTTCGTTACAAGGGTCTTCGGATGGTACAATTCATTCTGAAAACGCCCGGCACCGCGTTTTTCATCCCTGCTTGCAAACACAATTTTATCCAGTTGTGACCAATACAAAGCTCCGGCACACATCACACAAGGTTCAAGCGTCACATATAAAATACAATCCTTGAGGTATTTTGCTCCCAGGTATTCCGATGCTGCTGTAATGGCCTGCATTTCTGCGTGGGCAGTTACATCACGAAGACGTTCCGTTAAGTTATGCGCCCGGGCAATAACCTGGTTATTCACCACAACTACCGCTCCAACGGGAACTTCTCCCAGTTCAAAGGCTTTTTGCGCCTCCAGGTATGCCTGGCGCATAAAATATTCGTCATTGTAGGGAGAAATCATGCTTTATTTATCAATGGAAACTTCAAATGTTTTCGTCCAGTATTTCCCGGTCATATACAACTTCTTTGTTCCCTTATTGTACGCTATTCCGTTCAATACGTCTCCACCGTTTTTACCACGCACAACTAGTTCATTCGCATCGATTTCCTGCAATACACGCCCGGTTGTCGGTTCAATCACCAAAACGGTTCCGGTTGTATATACATTCGCATAAATCTTCCCGTCGATGTATTCCAGTTCGTTCAGATTCGTTCTCGGACCAACATTATCGTACACCTCAATCACACGGATTGCCTGAAAAGATTTCGGATCGCGGAAAGTAATGCGTTCTGTCCCGTCTGACATCATAATGACTTTCCCGTCATTGCACAATCCCCAACCCTGACCTACATAGCTGTATTCTCCTTTCAGCATCATAGTTCTCTTATCGTAGATAAAACACTTTCCATTCTGCCAGGTCAACTGGTAAAGCAGATCCCCCATAATGGTAATTCCTTCACCGAAATACGTCGCATCCAACCCGTTTTTTGGTTCAATAAACTGTCCTGTCTCCAGTGAAATCGGGCCAACCAACGTTTTCCCCTGCTGCCCCGGGTCTCCTGTTCCTTCGTACAACTGGTTTCCGTCAAACTCAAATCCCTGTGTATAGTTTTCCTTATTATGTGGATATTCTTTCAGAATTTTTACAAAACGTACCTCCGGCACAATGTCCGAAACAACCCGAACGTTGATTGCGTTTTCCAATACCGTTCCATCCTTGAAAGTTGAACGCAACACCAAAGGCCGTGTTCCCACACCATAATAATTCGTCTGCATAGCAACGGTTCTCTTTTGAGCTTTCGGATTATTCCAGGTTTCAAAAACGGAATCGTGATAAAGCAATTCCACTTTCACCAGACCTTCAGGAATGGAGAATTTCACCGGAACATTGTCTCCGTACTTTGCCTGGATATTTCCTGGAGTTTCAAACCTGGCGATTTCCGTTTCTTCCGCTTCTCCTCCTGAATTGTTGATCAATGGAACAATGACGAATGCCGCCACAACCAAAACGAGGAGAATAATGATTCCGTATTTTTTCATAATTCGATGTGTTTCATAATTTCAAAAGCATCTATTGCCGTGTGTGTTGCGGAATAAATAACTTCGCGGTGATTAATCAATATAGCTTGAGGAGACTGGTGCTCCACGTGTGCCACTTGTGCAATTTCGTCGGACAAACTCCTGTAGCTGAGCAGATCCAGGTATACACAGGTAGCTTTTTCCGGATCCATGTTCGTTTCAAAACGATTCAAAGCCATGGATGAAATACTGCAGCGCGTACTGTGTTTGAACAATACAACCGGTTTTTCACCGGAAGAATTGAGCAATTCCTGTAATTGTTCGGAACTAGTCAGGTTTACCCACGGAAACGCCACTTTTTGCTTGCTTGAAAACAGTCCCATCTTTAGAAATTCACTCCTTTAAATTGTTTCAGGAAACGCACGTCGTTTTCTGAATACAGACGCAGATCGTTTACTCTGAATTTCAACTGTGCGATGCGCTCAATTCCCATTCCGAATGCAAAACCAGTATATATTTCCGAATCAATTCCGGAAGCTTCCAAAACGTTCGGATCGACCATTCCGCAACCCAGGATTTCCAGCCAACCGGTATATTTGCAAACATTACATCCTTTCGAATTACAGATCGTACAGGAAACATCCACTTCCGCACTTGGCTCGGTGAACGGGAAATAGGATGGCCTCAGACGAATCTTCGCTTTGTCTCCGAAAAGTGATTTTGCGAAATAATCCAGCGTCTGTTTTAAATCTGCAAAAGACACGTTTTTATCGATATACAATCCTTCCACCTGGTGAAAGAAGCAATGAGCTCTTGCTGAAATTGCTTCGTTACGGTACACTCGTCCCGGAGAAATCGTGCGGATTGGCGGAGCATAGGATTCCATCACGCGCACTTGTACAGATGAAGTATGTGTTCTCAAGGCCATTTCGCGTGCTCCTTTTTCAATGAAAAACGTATCCTGCATGTCTCTTGCCGGGTGCTCCGGCGGGAAATTCAGGGCAGAGAAATTATGCCAATCGTCCTCGATTTCAGGCCCTTCCGAAACAGTATAACCAATGCGCTCAAAAATAGCAATGATCTCACTTCGAACGATTGAAAGCGGATGTCTTGCCCCAAGCGGAACCGGTTCTGCAGGACGAGTCACATCTACATCCGAATCAGAGCTCTGAGCATTTTCAAAATGTTCTTTGGATGACTGCCATTTTTCTTCTGCAAGTAAACGCAGGCCATTCAGTAACTGTCCCACTTCTTTCTTCTCTTCATTCGGAACGTTTTTCAATTTTCCAAAGAGATTCTTCAACTCTCCTTTCGATCCCAAAAAGTGAATCCGGAACGCTTCAACAGTATTCAGATCCGTCAATGCATAATTTTCAATAGCTTCCTTAGCTGCAGCAATTTGTTCTTTCATCTGTATTTGTACAACCTTTTTCGTTTCTAAACATCTATTATCTGAAAAAATAATGCTAATAATGTAATTTTTTCTGTTAATTTGACGTTTAAAAAAATACTTTTTTGAGCAACGAAGTTACGAAATTGTAGAGAATCAGATTATAATCGCAAAAAGATTATATTTACATCGCAAAAAACAACACTATGAACAAAATGGTACGTAAAAATGGATATTTTTTGCTGGTTTCAGTACTTCTGGTATTGAGTTCCTGCAAAAAAGATCCGTCTATCCTAAAGGTTTTCGTGCGTTCATCAAACAATGAATTAGTTAACAATGCAAAAGTTATTATCATTGCTGATGTTAATTCCGAACCTGCTACTCCTGCCTATGTGGACACCGTCCAAACAAACTCATCAGGCTTTGCCTACTTTGACATGAATGAATTTTTTAGTAAGCTTGGAAAAAAGGAAACAATCGGCTATTTCGATATTTTAGTGAAAAGGGATCCCAGCCAGGGAACTGGGTACATTCGCTGCAGAGCGCACATCACCAATGTCTTAACGGTTTATTTGAATCCATAATATTGAAAACATGAATATACTTATTAAATCAGCATTTTATGGAGCCCTGATTGTGGGAATGAGTGTTGTTTTCTCTTCTTCTGGGTGCCGGAAAAAGAAGGATACCACGGCTACCATTTACGTTCTGGATGCTCAAAATCAACGGGTGGCCGGAGCTCAGGTGGTATTAAAAGGTGTATCAACTGTTACACCTTCTCCACCTGTTGTCCTGTTCGACACCACTTTGTCAGACGGTTCCGGAGTAGCATACTTCAATTTTAACGATGTGTACCAGCTTGGTCAGGCTGGAGTAGCGGTATTAAACATTGAAGCACGTAAAAATGCATTAAGCGGACAAGCAATTATTAAAATCGAACAAGAGAAAAACAACGAAGAAACGGTATTTATCCAGTAATTCGTCTTAAAATACGCATTCAACCCTGGCTCCCGATGATGAATCGGAATGTCGGGGTTTTTTATTCGCTGAGAATTTTAAAAAAAACATCCGGAGAGCCATTTCATTCATTTACAGGCTGATCTTAAGATCAAATATCTGAGATTTATAGATACAAAAATTCTATAAATGATAGCACGTTCCATTTTAGTCTTGTCAATCGGTGTTATTTCAGCAGGTATTGGTTCCTGCAGGAAGAAAGCAGATACCATTGCAAAGATCTATATTCTGGATCACAATAACAGTCGTGTTGCAGGTGCAACAGTTAAACTGATTGGTGAATCAACAGACAGTATTCAACATGGTACAATCAGAGAACCGAAAGTAGCAACGACCAATGAGCAGGGTGAAGCCATATTCAATTACAACGATATCTATCAGTTGGGGCAATGTGGTGTCGCCGTTTTTAAAATAAAAGCGAACTTGGGTAGTGCCGTTGGTGACGGCATCATCAAAGTTGAGCAGGAAAAAACAACACAAAAAACAGTTTTTATCTAGTAGTATGAAACTAAAAATCCTTCCGATTCAGTGAGGTCATAAACTAAACTGTGTCAAAGTTGACAAATAAGTAACAACTTTGACACATATTCCGAGTCAGACAGAAGGATTTCTTTATTCTACCAATTCGTAATTCATTTTCTTTCCTTTCATAAGTGCTGGTATTCCTTCTTTCAACCATAGCGGTTCCGGTTTGTCCAGCAAGTAGTAATCGAAGAACTGACGCATCCGGATACTTAAATCCATTCTGTTGGCCGGTTTCATCAGGTTGTGATCGTCACCGTTATAATTCAGCAGCCAAACTGGTTTCTGAAGTCTGCGCAAGCCGGTATACAACTCAATTCCCTGGTACCATGGAACAGATCCGTCTTCGTCATTATGCATGATTAGCAACGGAGTTTTCACTTTCGGCAAACCAAACAGCGGACTGTTCTCTACATACAATTCAGGAGCTTCCCAAATGGTTTTCCCAATCCGGCTTTGTGTATGTTCGTACTGGAATTGACGGCTGTAGCCTGATCCCCAGCGAATTCCACCATAAGCTGAGAACATATTACTTACAGGAGCTCCCGCCATAGCAGCAGCAAAACGATCCGTCATCGTAATCAACTGTGCCGTTTGGTAACCTCCCCAGCTTTGCCCCTGAAGCCCCATGCGTTTCGGATCAATATTCGGATATTTTCTCAATACAGCATCCGTTCCGCTCAGAATACAATCGTAAGCGCTATTCGCAGGATGTCCGGGAGTATAGCGGATATCCGGAATAAACACTACGTATCCGGCTGAAGCATATTCCGTAGGGAAAATAATCGACGCTGTCGGTTTTGGTGCATAATGATTGTGAATCTGATCGGAATACAGTTCGTAATAGTAAACCAGCAACGGATATTCCTGGTTCGGGTCAAAATTTTCCGGTTTGTAAACTAACCCTTCCAGTGGAATCCCGGAATAACTGTTCCATTTAATCAGCTCCACAGTCGACCAGTTATACTGACTTTGTTGCGGGTTTGCCAGGGAAATTTTTGCAATATCTGCACCCGGCTTCGTGGTCGAAAACAAATCCGGAAAATCGCTGTTGGACGAACGGTTAAACAAAATCCGGTCACTTTTTTTCGCCTTATTGAAATTGTAATAACTATGTGCCGAACCCGAGATCAATTCAAAAGTCGGGCTGGCAAAAGATCCGTTGATTCGATATACATCCATCATCTTGGTCGTTTTACTAAAACGCGTAAGAAGCGTATTTTCCGGATAGTAGCGGAGCGAATCCGGATTCAGATTATACAACGTGTAATTATAATTAGTATCCGTTTCGGAAACCTGAAGTACACGTGTAATCGGCATACAGGATTTTTTCTTCAGATCGTATGATAAAATATCTTTGTCTGATTGAATAAACACCTGCTGATCATCCGAACCCCAGCCAATAATTCCCTGTGGAAGATCTTCGTAAATCATTCCGTTCTTGTCTTCAAGCAGCATTCCTTTCCAATCGCACGTCACACATTCTTCTACCTGTGAATATACATCCATCAAGTAATAATTTTTAGTGATATCGTTCCAGAAAACCAGGTATTTCCCGTTTTGAGACAACGAAGGTCTCGAATTCAATTTATCTTTCAAAGATGTTATTTTTCCGTCGGAAACCTGTACCAGGTAGTAATTATGGGGATTCGGAAAAGTCCAGGTTTCAAAGCGATACACTGCATCACTGCTTGCCAGAATAACCTGTTGCGGATATCTTTCGGACTGGAACAGATTCAGGGAATCAGACCCGAGAACATGCTTCGTTCCGGAATCGAGATGATACACTGCCAGGTTAGTTCTGTTTTGATCGCGTTTCAGTTCCACCAATTGTTGTGGTTGCAGGCGATCATCTTTCCAGTGCCACAAATCCACTTTCGCCTTTTCGCTTTCCAGCAAAGTATCTTTAAGTGGTTTTTCAGGTTTATCCGCGATCCCGAAAAACAAGTCGGTATTGTTGTTATTGAGATATGGTCTGAAATTGGATGAAAGCACTTCATTGCGATCAAAAACCGTTGCTGTATCAATCAATTCTTTAAACTCTTTCGAATCTGGTTGAATCATAAACAGGGACCAGCGTTTGTTGGAACTCGTATCGACCGTTGCCATTCCCAGAAGCACGTTATTATTTCCGGAAAAGTTCAATCCGGCATATTCCGTAACACGCTTTTTACTACTCCAAAGTTCTTTTTTGGAAAGATCATAAATGTTTAATCGCAGGGAATCTTTCTTAAATTTTTCCTGTTGGACAAAAAGCACGTAATGCCCGTCTTTGCATACTTCAAACTGCGAAACATGTTTGAAGCACTTCTTTTCTTTCGACCCGATATCGATAATTGTCAGTAGCTTTCCGTCAGTTTTGATCTTCCCTTTTTTCTTTTCGGTTTTTTGCTCATTTTTACTTTCTTTCTTCGTCAGATATCCTTTCGGCCACTCATTTTTAGTCGAGGTAAAAGCCAGCGTACTTCCGTTTTCGGATACTTTAAATTCTTTCAGCTGCTCAAATTTCACTATAGAATCCGGGTTCAAAAACCAGATTCCCAGCGAATCTTTGGGCCATTTATCTTTACTTACTTTTGCCAATTCCACCTTCCGCAGAGTATCGAATCCCGGATGAATCTTAAACGAAATCACATTTCCGGATTCTTCGAATTTAGGTTCGTATCCTCTTGCAATGGAATCTTTTTTTCCGGTTTCCAGATTCACCACAAACAAAAATCCATCCCCGCGATAAGGTTTTACAGAATAAACAGCAAACTTCCCGTCCTGGGAAAGCTGAACATCTCCTATTCGGTTCCAGGAATTATATACCTCAGGGCCGAGTATCTTCTTTTGTCCGAAAACACTCGTCCCGAAAAATATTATTATCAAAAAAACGAATCCAACTGAAGCTTTCATCAAAACAAACTAATTTTAAACTAAAGCTTAAATATAAATACTTAATTTGTGAAGCGATTAATAAAAACTAACAATCCAGAAAGATTCGGGCCTTTTGCGGTTTTGTTACAAGCTTCCGGAAACAACCCCGGATTTCAATTTTAAACACATGAAAATTTCATTCTTTATTCTTTTGTTATTTCTGACAATCCGCTTATTTGCCCAACATGGCTCTGTTTTCCCCCAGCCGGTAAATGTGGAACAAACTGCGGAAAAGTTTGTGTTTAACGGACAGCTGAAACTGGAAAACAACCGGGATTCGGAAAAAGGGTATGCCTATTTCCACGAATTATTTGAGCGCGACCATGGAGTTCATTTGGTACTGAGTGACCAAAAAGAAGCTTCCATTCATTTACAACTGATTAACACTTCTGTTTATACCGAAGGATATCAATTGAGCATTTCCGGTAAGGGAGTTGATATTCAATACAGTAATTACGAAAGTTTCTGCAATGCGCTTCAAACCTTAAATCAGCTGATCCGGGATCCAAATATGCTTGACGGAATTCGCATTTCGGACGAACCTGCTTTTGCGTATCGCGGTGTTCATCTGGATTGCAGCCGACACTTTTTCACCATAGCAGAAATCGAATCGTTTATCGACCAGATTGCCAAGCTGAAATTCAATCGTTTTCACTGGCATTTAACCGACGACCAGGGATGGCGGATCGAAATCAAAAAATATCCGAAACTCACTTCCATCGGAGCCTGGCGCGACAGTACTCTGATCGGGCACTTCAGCAAACAGCCGGTTGAGTATGAACACCAAAGATACGGCGGATTTTATACACAGGAAGAAGCCAAAAAACTGGTCGAATACGCCAGAATCCGGGGAATCGAAATCATCCCGGAAATCGAACTGCCCGGACATGCCCGGGCGGCTCTGGCTGCATACCCGCAACTGAGCTGCACGGAAAAACCATTGCCAGTAGCCGGAACCTGGGGTGTTTTTGACGATGTGTTTTGTTCACAGGACAAAACCAGGGCCTTCCTGAAGAATGTACTTGACGAAATCATCGAAATCTTTCCTTCTCCGGTGATCCACATCGGTGGTGATGAATCTCCGAAAATCAACTGGAATCAATGTCCGAAATGTAAGGCTGTGATGGAGGCCAACCACATTCACAATACACATGAACTACAAAGTTTTTTCATCACAGATATCGAAAAATACCTCAACTCTAAAGGCAGAACCATCATTGGTTGGGATGAAATTCTGGAAGGCGGACTGGCACCAAACGCACAGGTGATGTCGTGGCAGGGAATGGAAGGCGGAATTGCAGCTGCCAGACTAAAACACCAAGTTGTCATGACTCCTACTTCCTATTGTTATTTTGATTATTACCAAAGCGGGCATCCTTCCGAACCGTTAGCCATCGGTGGTTATCTTCCACTGGAAAAAGTGTACCAGTTTGACCCCACAAAAGGAATAGACAACGAATACAGACGCTACATCCTGGGTGGACAGGCAAACATCTGGACAGAATATCTCCCAACAATCCGCTTAGTCGAATACCAGGCTTTTCCACGCTTATTAGCCCTGGCAGAAGTGCTTTGGAATCAGGGAAAGGTATCATACAACTTCTTTGTAGAATCTTTATCAGCATACTACCTGCCACAATTAAAAAAAGACGGGATTAATTTCTCCACTTCCTTCCTTGATCCGGTACTTCAATGTAAAGCTTCAGAGAACGGAATCGTTTACGACCTGTTAAAACCCATTAGCAAAGCAAGCTTCTATCAAAACAATGAAGCGATGAATTCCATTGCGATCAAACGAACAGAAGTATCTCAAATACAATCTTTTGAAATCCATTCCCGGATTGGGAACCAGGAACTGAGAACCTGCTCCTATCATTTCACTTCGCACCTAGCTTTAGGAAAACCGGTTGTATTTGATACCAAACCACATGAAAAGTACAATCACAACGGAAACCTGGGCCTGACAGACGGTATTGCAGGCGAGAAACCGTGGAAAGGAAACGAATGGCTTGGCTTCAACGAAGATACCATCCGATTTACCCTGGATCTGGAGACTGTTACCAAATTCAACAGCATCCGGATCGAAACACTAAATGACCCTGGATCGTGGATTTATCGCCCGGAGCACTTCCAGATTCAAATCAGTTCCAACAACAGAAAATTCAAAACCATTGCCAAAGCAAATCTTGATGGTGACCTCATCGGGGTAAAGAAAAAAATGAAAGCCCGTTTTGTCAGGGTAACAATCTATAACAAAGAACTCATTCCTCCCGGGCAAACCGGTGCAGGATTTACTCCATGGACATTCATTAACGAAATCATTTTATCCAAATGAAAACCGAAATTTGCATAGGGACACTGGAAGCAGTCAGAATTGTAAGTAAACAGAAGATTGACCGGATTGAAACCTGCATTGCACTGGAACAAGGTGGACTTACACCTTCCAAAGCAATGGTTTCATGGATTCACAATACGTTTCACCTAGAGCAACATGCATTGATCCGCGTACGAGCAGGTGGATTTGTTTACAACTATGATGAAATCGTTGTGATGCGGGACCAGATTTTAGAATTGAAAGATTCAGGGATCAAAGGCTTTGTCGTTGGTGCCTTAACCAGCGATTTCAAATTGAACCTGGAAACACTGGAAACCTGGAAACGAACAGCACCTCATCTGGATTTTACCTTTCATCGGGCTTTTGATAGTATTGTTGATTGGAAAACAGCCATAGACCAACTGGTAAAAATGGGTTTCAAACGCATTCTGACCAGCGGATCAGCTCAAAATGTGAATCAGGGAATGAATCATCTGAAAGAATTGGTTGCTTACTCAGACGGACGCATTGAAATCATGGCAGGTGGCGGAGTAAAGGAGGAATTGATTTCTGCATTAAAAGCAACTGGAATAGATGCCATTCATTTTTCCGGAACATCTTTGGTAAAAGTTGAGACAGGTACCGCATTCGAAGAAAATCTCCTCTTGCTGGATGAACACAAATTCAGTTCGATCCTGGCAGCCATTCAAACATAAAGAAATCCCGACATCCAGTTAGACCTGAAGCCGGGATTTTTGCTTGTATAACAGATTATCTTAGTTCTTAATCAATTTGAATGACTGAATGGAATTCCCTGCTTCGACATTCAGGAAGTAAATACCCTGAGCCTCTGTTGAAATATCAAAGGTAATTTCGCTTGTTGTCTGGGGTTTTTCCTGGAGAATGATTCTTCCGGTCACGTCGCGGATCACAAATGATTTCAGGTTTACTTCTTTTGTGAAAGAAACCGTAATTTTTCCATTCGCCGGATTCGGATAAATCGACACATCTTCAAAATTCAGGTCATCAATTCCAAGATTTGTAATATTCACACAAGAACTGGTAACTGAGCAGGAACCAACCGTTACTGCTACCGCATACGACCCGTTTGCAGCCGGTATATAGGATTGCGAAGTTGCACCGGAGATCGGGCTGTTTCCAGTTGAACAGTTCAACCACTGATATTGTGCACCACTTTGCCCTGAAGTAATAGTAATTCCACTGACAGATGTCGTTGCGTTCAAATTACATGTAATTGCAAACACATGATCTGAAACATCAAAGAACGTCCCGTTTTCACACATCACCATAATAATCGCCGTAGATGTTGTTACGTTCGGAACAGTAATTTCCTGAGAACCGTCATTCGGCACATTGTTCGCAATCACGGAGAACGTTGCACCACCATCTGTTGATAACAAAATATCCACATTGGTACAGGCAACAGGAGCCACATCCGTATTTGCTACGGACCAAGTCACCGTTTGAGTTGAATTCGGAGTCCAGGAAATTCCCGTGGCTGAAGGATAATTGACAATAAATGGCCCTGCTGTTGAACTCGTAGTAACTGTCAGATCTACATAATCGTTACATCCTCCATTTGCCTCATTATCGCGAACTGTACAACGGAAGTTCATAGTTCTGCTTACTGTCGGAAGTCTTTCCCAGGTAAAAGGCCCTCCCGCTATCAGGCTTGCAATAGAAGGGAAATAACGCGTTCCGCTTATATCCGGATTTTTCGAACGAAAATTCGGTCCGCCGGTAGCCGCTGCAACAGGAGGTTGTGTCGAAGTCTGGTTATTCATTTGTTCCCAGCAGTAAGTCAGCACGTCACCATCCGGATCCGTAGCTGTTGCCGTCAGTGCAAAAGGAGTCCCTACAGGAATCGTTACGCTTCCAACCGATCCGGTGATCGTTGGGGAAGTCTGGTTCGGAATAGCCGACGAAACAGCACAGGTATTTCCTCCCGCATTCAGAAAAATGTGCATTTCATTCATATTTACCCCATGAAAGTAATCATCCGAATGTGCCTGTATATTTTGAGGGGAACAAATTCCCGCATAACCCATAACCGAGCTTCCGGAACCCGGTTCCATTGCTGTGCCATTGTTCGCATTTCCGGAACAGGAACCCGCATTTCCTCTGAAACTATGGTTTCCGGAGAACTGATGTCCCATTTCGTGAGCTACGTAATCAATATCAAAAGGATCTCCCACCGGAGCAGCAGAACCCGTCACACCACGCGCTTTGTTGCTGGAGTTGCAGACTACTGCCAAACCTGCCAAACCTCCGGAATTGGTTCCGAACACATGTCCGATATCGTAGTTTGCAGAACCGACCACACTGGTAACATTCGTCTGGTTTTCGGTAATCATCGTTCCGGGCGTTCCATTCGTATACGGGTCACTTGATGAGTTCGTATAGATCAGCAGGTTATTATTCGCAATAATTGTCAAAGTCACCGCAAGATCACGCATATAAACTCCATTCACACGGTTTATAGTCGTTACCTGGGCAGCTTGTGCCAAAGCAACTGTTCCTCCCTGGAAAGTCGTGTACTCACCTGTAGCAGCCACTGCCAGGCGATATGTGCGCTTGGTACAGTTTCCAAAGGATTTTACAAGATTATTCTCTTCTGCTTCTGTCAGCAGAGATGCCTCCATATCACAGGTAAAGAACTTGTCTGTGATAAAATCTGCCCTGGAATAAACGATGTAGTGTTCAATATTACCGCCACCGAAAGAATAAGGATCAACAAATAGAGCCGGTTTTCCAGGAATCAGAGTCATTGCGTGAAATCCCTGCGGAGTCAGGTCAAACTTCACTACTTCTCCCGAATGATCCATCGCAATCCCGTCATATGAACGAATTTCTGGGAATTGAGCTGCCAGACCTTCCGACATGGTTTCATTTTCGTGAACCTGGTAGGTTCCAAAAGTTCCGTCTGCCTTCGGGATCTTGATAAAAACCGGGACGTAAGACGGATCTGTAATTCGTTTTGCGCCCGCCAATTGCTGTCTCATGGATGTAACATCCAAGTGCAAAGTGGTGAATTTTGTGGGTTTGATGAAACGGGTGCCACTAACCGGAATATCGCTTTGCACGATCGGTTTCCAGGAGTTTGCCGCTGTTTTTACTCCCTGGGAGTAACTAACAGAATACAAGGATAAACCTAGAAAAAATACACCTGAGAGTAATATTCTTCTTTTCATAAATATCTAGTTTAGACGCTGAATTTAGCATTTTTATCTTAATATTTTCTTAAAAAGTCTTTGCCGGTTTGCCAGCCATTTCAAAATCCAGGTCGGATGTGCCTTTTCCTAAAAACGCAGGTGTTTAACAGTATACCCGTTATTAATCAATTGTTTCAGCGAGTCAATTCCGATCATCAGGTGCGCATCTAAGTACCCTGTAGTTACTTTCGAGTCGCTTTGGCTGGTTTTCACTCCTTCTGGTGTCATCGGTTGATCGCTTACAAGCAAAAGAGCCCCTGTGGGGATTTTGTTGGCAAATCCAACCATGAAGATCGTTGCTGTTTCCATATCAATCGCCATGGCTCGAATGCTGTTGAGGTATTCCTTAAATTTATCATCATGTTCCCACACCCGGCGATTGGTTGTATAACAGGTTCCCGTCCAGTAATCGAATCCGGCATCACGAATGGTAGTAGAAATTGCCTTCTGAAGGGCGAAAGCTGGTAAAGCAGGAACTTCGGACGGAAAATAATCGTTGCTGGCTCCTTCTCCACGGATTGCTGCAATCGGCAGGATCAGATCACCCACTTCGCTCTTGCTTTTCAAACCGCCACATTTCCCCAGAAACAATACTGCTTTCGGTTTAATTGCCGATAAAAGATCCATGCATGTGGCTGCTGAAGCACTTCCCATTCCGAAATTGATGATGGTAATTCCGTTAGCCGTTGCACATTGCATAGGCTTGTCTTTCCCAATCACTTCTACTTTGTATAAATTTGCGAACTTCTCTACATAATTGTGAAAGTTACACAACAAAATATACTCTCCGAAATTTGCCAGGTCTTCTCCTGTGTAACGAGGCAGCCAGTTCTCTACTATTTCTGCTTTTGTTTTCATATTGTGATTTCCGTGAATTTACTCAAGATTATCTGAATGGTTGCGTTAAGATGGAGCAAAAAAAAATGTTAAAATAATATTCCGGGAATTGAGTACCTTTAAAAAGGATTTTCAAAGTTTATTTAATCCGACTACTCTCAAATTACAGCATTTTTCAAGAAGAAAAACAAAAAAGATAACTTTTAAGTTTTCTAATAACTTTCTCAAGGTTACTAGGTCTTTGTAATTATAGCTTGGCATAAATGTGACAAAAACCACATAAATAAACAGGTAAAATCAGGTTTAAAAGCAAGATTAAATCTAGTTTTTTTAAACTATCATTTTCGCTATCAGATTTATTCCTGTAATTTTAACTTTCATTAACAATACCTCCCCATGCAAGGTGATTTTTGAAATTTCATGACCTGTATGTTGAGGATAAGACTTTTTAATTACATTTGAAACCATAAATTGCAAAAAAAGTAATTTAACTTACATAAGGTAGTGCGTAGCATGACTTTTCTCGCTTCGAAAACGGCAAAACTTCAACGAGAGAAAACGTCAGGTGAATGCGCCCGGAAACGGGCGTGTTCTCTGGTGTATTCAATTCGTTAGGGCATTTGCCGTGCCTCGGAGCGTTGGATACTGCTGGGGTTCACGCCCTCCCTATTATGAACTATAAACTACACTGTTTTTGAGAACCGGGAAACATGACAACTCAGAAATTCAACATTCACTGGTGAAGGCCGCTAACAACTGATTAGCTCCGGCAGGCGGGATGCCTGCCCTTCAAACACTCATCACCCGGATGAGCAAAAACAAAATAATACAACCCTTTTACACATTCATAAATTTAATCATGAAAAAAAATAGTTATTTACTGTTATTCACAGCGTTATTATCATTCATTACAGGAACAATTATTGCCCAGGAAAACATCATTTCCGAAAATGGTAACATCGGTTTGGGTACTGGTACAACTGCCCCGACGAGCAGGCTGACGGTTGCAGGCTCCGCCCGCATAGATTCCGCCCTGGTGGTCAACGACTCCGTTAGCATCGCCGCCAGCGCCCGCGTGGGAGAAGACCTGAAAGTGGAAGGAAATCTGTACCTTCCAAACATCCCGGTTTTGAGTATATACAAAGACGAAGCCATTCTGTTTACCAATGCGGAGGGAATGACTTCAAAAGCGGACATCAACCTGTTGAAATCCCTCATTTATGCCGAACCGGTGTCTGCTCAGCCGCTCGATTTTTGTGAGATGGCCGGTTACATGGATCACCCGACCTGGGCAAACGGACCGAACAAGCTCTACAGCGCATGTCCCCAGGTGTTTATAGGCGTGGGCACTGCCAACCCTGCTTTTCCACTTGACGTAAATGGAAGCGCGAAAGTATCCAGTCACCTCTGGGCAAACGGCTCTTTGTCAGTTGGGGCGGATGTAAACCCATTCTCTAAATTGAATGTAGTGAACACCAACCGCCCGGCAGCTATCCAGGTCAGCACAGTTGGAAATCCCAAGCCATACCAGCGTTTGATGTTCTTTGAATA
>JAIRJW010000040.1 GCA_031260455.1 Fluviicola sp. | reverse complement strand
ACTTCATCGCCGAATCTGAGTGGAACAACCGGAGCGACAGTTACTGCAACACCTCCGTCCACTCCGGGAACTTATATTTACACGGTGAACTCTTCGGGAGGAAATCCGCTATGTCCGTCATCCACATTGGCTACAGCAACGATTGTTGTCAATCCTTGCGGATGCAGTGTTACGGCTTCAAACAGTGGTCCGGTCTGTGCTGGAATAGCGACAGTCAATTTGTTCGCTACCGCAATTGCAAATGCAACTTATTCCTGGACTGGTCCCAACGGGTTCACTTCCAATGCGCAGAACCCCACTGGGGTCCCGGTTCCGTCCACACCCGGAACATATACTTTTGAAGTGACGGTTATAGATAATGGTTCTTCCTGTACTTCAACAACTGTAGTAATAGTGAATGCGCTTCCTGCTGTAATTGGCGGAAATAATCAGGTTGTTTGTCAGGGCGGATCAATTATTTTGTCCGGTTCGGGAGCACAAACATATTCCTGGAATAACAGTGTGGCCAATGGAGCTTCTTTTGTTCCAGCTTCTACGCAAACATATACTGTTACCGGAATGGATGCAAATGGTTGTCAAAATACGGCACAGGTAGTTGTAACGGTCAATTCATTGCCAACAGTTAATGCGGGTGCGGACCAAACTGTTTGTCAGGGCGGATCAATTACTTTGTCCGGCTCGGGAGCGCAAACATATAATTGGAACAATAGTGTAAATAACGGAATTTCGTTTGTTCCGGGTTTAACGCAAACGTACATTGTTACAGGAACAGATGCGAATGGTTGCCAGGGAACAGACCAGGTTGTTGTGACGGTCAGTCCGCTTCCGAATGTGAATGCAGGGGCTGATCAGTCGCTTTGCTTTGGAGATGCAATTACTTTATCTGCTTCCGGAGCGCAGATATATGTATGGACTAATGGAGTAAACAACGGAGTATCTTTTGTTCCGGGCTCGACACAAATCTACACAGTTACCGGAACAGATGCGAATGGATGTCAGAATACGGACCAGGTGTTGGTCACGGTTAATCCTGCGCCAATAGTCAATGCAGGAACGGATCAGGCCGTTTGCCAGGGCGGATCAATTACTTTGTCCGGTTCGGGAGTGCAAAGCTATACCTGGAATAATGGTGTGACTAACGGGGTTTCCTTTGTTCCGGGTTCTACTCAGACTTATATAGTTACCGGAACTTCACAGACTGGTTGCCAGGGAACGGATCAGGTTGTTGTGACGGTCAATCCGCTTCCAAATGTGAATGCAGGAGCCGATCAGTCGCTTTGCTTTGGAGATGCAATTACTTTATCTGCTTCCGGAGCGCAAACATACGTGTGGACTAATGGAGTAAATGACGGAATATCTTTTGTTCCGGGCTCGACACAAACCTACATAGTTACCGGAACAGACGCGAATGGATGTCAGAACACGGACCAGATTATGGTGGTAGTGGTTTCTTACCCGGTTTCAAATCTTTCTTCAGATGTGAATTCGGGAAATCCGGTTTTAACAGTCAATTTTGATAACAATTCGACCAATGCCGGGTCCTTTCACTGGAATTTCGGAAACGGCCAGGGATATGAAATACAAACACATGCCGGGCAACAGGTTGCATATAATAACCCAGGAGAATACATCGTGGTGCTGACCGCTATGAACGGTTCATGTGCTGATACGGATACGCTCAAAATACAAGTGCTTCCGTTTCCCGATCCGGTAGTGGTCATCCCGAATATTTTTACACCGAATGGAGATCACAACAACGATCAGTTCTTTATTTCTGTGGATAATGTGAAAACCGTTAAAGTAACCATTATGAACAGATGGGGAGAACGGATGTATGAATATGAAGGTATTCAGGGGGCTTGGGACGGAACCGTAAATGGAAATCCAGCTTCGGACGGAGTGTATTTTTTCAAATACGAGATCGAAGGACTTAACGGAACAGTTCTGAAAGGTCAGGGAAATATCCAGTTGATCCGCTAAGTAAATGAATATTTAGGTAAAAAAGACTGCAGCAATTGTAGTCTTTTTTTGTTTAACTACATTTGTATTATGCGTATCGTCCGTCAGTTGAGTCCTGAAATAAAATTTAATAGTCCGATCCTTACTTTGGGAACGTATGATGGTGTTCATCTGGGCCACCAGGAGATTATTCGTTCATTGGTTGAAAGAGCAAATGGCAAAGGGAAGGAGTCGGTTCTTTTTACCTTTGAGCCGCATCCCAGGAAAGTGCTTTACCCGGAGAGCTATTCGGTCAAATTAATTGACACACTAGAAGAAAAGCTCGCAAAACTCGATAAATTGGGCCTCGATACGGTCATTCTCTTCCCTTTTACCAAAGAATTCTCCCGACTTTCGGCTATGGAGTTTGTGCGCGATATTCTGGTGAACCAGATAGGAGTAAGTGAAATGCATATCGGCCACGACCACCATTTTGGGAAAAACCGCGAAGGGTCATTCCGGGAGCTTCAGGAATTGGGAGAAGTGTATGATTTTAAAGTGTTTCAACTCCCAGCTATTTCCGTTGGAGAAACAACCATCAGCTCTACAAAAATCAGAAATGCAGTTCTGGAAGGAAACGTGTCTTATGCTGCAACCTTGCTGGGTACTCCGTTTGTATTGGAAGGGAAAGTGTTAAAAGGACAACAAATCGGACGAACAATTGGTTTCCCAACGGCAAATATCGGCTTGGAAAACCCAGATAAAATTGTTCCGAAAAACGGGGTATATGCCGTTAGAATTTACCTGGGAGAGCGAGTGATTGATGGTGTAATGAATATCGGAATCCGGCCAACGGTTACGAATAACGGCCAGAAGGTAATCGAAATTCATTTGTTTGATTTCAATGAAGAAATTTATGGCCAGCAGATGAAAGTGGAAATCATGCAACATATTCGTGACGAAAAACGTTTTGAGAACATAGAAGAATTAAAGAATCAAATTCAGCTGGATGAAATTATTGCTCGCAATTACCTTTCTGCACTGGTCTAGTTTACTATTGGCGCAACAGGATACCCTGAAGATTTACCGCTGGGAAGAAGTTCAAAAAGCCAATCCCGATACCATTTTTGCGATCGATGCGTCGAAATTGAAATGGGAAAAGCTTCCGGGTCAGCTATATACATTCAGAAATCTGAAATACTTGGATATTTCGAAAAACAAACTGAAAGAACTTCCTTTGGAAATGGGAGGATTCAAACAGTTGAAAATCCTGGATGCGACCAAAAATAATATTGATGCCGCACCGATTGTGATTTGTCAGCTTCCGAAATTGCAAAAATTGCACCTGGCAAAAAATAAAATCAGTTCACTTCCTGCTTGTATCGGTTATTTGGCAGATTTGAAGATGATTGACATCTGGGATAACCCGATCAATGTATTGCCGGAAGAAATTTTGAATCTGAAAAAACTGGAAGTGGTGGATATGCGATCCATTATGCTGGGACCTGGTTTTCAGAAAAAATGGGAGCAGTCGATGCCGAATGTGAAGTGGTATTTTGACCCGCCATGCCATTGTGTGGAATAAATTTGAAAAAAATGTTTTTCTTTTTTCCAACCTTTTAAAAATGCCTGCATCAGAAGGTTTGTCAAGTATAAATCAGAAATCTCTCTGATTGGTTTGGTAAATTGGGTTTTTAGGTTTGGAAAAGGGTACTTCTGGATTGTACCCTTTTTCATTTTTTCTGCCTGGTGTTCATGAGTCTTAGCGAAAATTTCAGTATAAAAGCAGCTTTTTGAGGTTTAAGGTCGTATTTTAGTAAAACATAAAGTATTGGAAGTTTCTTTTTGGAAAAATTTATGCCAGTTCGACAGTGAAAATCTCTGTCCAGAAATCAGCAATTGAAATACCCGCCTCAGTTAGCATCTGTGGAACGAGACTCGCCGGAGAAAACCCCGGAGTGGTATTGACCTCGATCACATGCGGAACTTCATTCACGATCATAAAATCAATGCGCACAATAGATCTCAATTGAAGTAAACTGTAAATTTCTTTTGAACGTTCCCACACGATGTTCCGGATGGAGTCCGGAATGCGTGCCGGAGTAATTTCCTGTGATTGCCCCAGGTATTTGGCTTCGTAATCGAAAAAGTCGTTTTCGGATACAATCTCTGTCAACGGGAGTGTTACCAGTCCTGATGGAGAACGGTAAATACCACAGGTTACCTCCGTTCCGTTCAAAAATGCTTCAATGACCACTGTGTTTCCTTCTTCGAAAGCTTTGTCCAGCGCCGGTTGCAGTTCACCTGCTTCTGATACTTTACTGATTCCGAAACTGGATCCCGAATCGGAGGGTTTTACGAAACATGGTAGTCCGAGCTGGGCTATAATTGCTTCACTGGTCAATTCATGACGCGTTTTGAGAAAAAGCGACTTGGCTACGGGAATTCCGAAACGTGAAAGGAATTGATTGCAGTACCATTTATCAAAGCTCAACTCTGAAGCCAGTGCATTGGAATTCACATAGGGAATATTTTTCATGTCCAGCAAAGCTTGAATTTTCCCGTTTTCACCAGGATTTCCATGAATATAAATGAGGCCGATGTCGATTTTGTATTCCATATCGTGGATTCGGTAGCTCATATGATCGATCGAGAATGGAAATTTTTCTCCATTCAGCGGAACAAACCATCCGTCTTCCACTACGTGAACCGGAATAACTTCATATCCGTCCGGGAAATGATCCATGATTGTCTGAGCACTTTTCAGCGAGATTTCAAATTCAGAAGAGTACCCGCCGCAAAACAAACCAACTCGCTTCATATTGTGTTTTTTACAAAATTAGCGGATAATCGAAGCCTGGCATTTGCATTTCCGAAAAAGTTTTCCGAAGGGATTGTTAATAGCTTCATCTGTTGGTGCATTCTTGCAGAAACATTCTTTCTATATTTGTTGCAACTTACAATTGATTTATGAAGTTTTTACAGAAACTTGGAGCATTTGTCTGGAGCAAACACTTTTTGAAGCATACGCTCTTTATCGTGCTGACGTATTTCGTAGTGGTCGGAATTGTGGTGCTCTACCTGGATCAGTATACCAATCATGGAGAAAAAATAGATGTGCCGAATGTGGTTGGGCTTAAAATGGCAAACGCACAATCCAAACTGGAAGCATTGGAATTGAAAATCGAAGTGCTCGATTCCGTATATAAACCTGAATTGCCTACCGGGACTATTATAACACAAGATCCGCTTCCAACTTCCAAATCGGTGGTATATGTGAAATCGGGCCGTGTGATCCGGGTACAGGTATCGAAAAAATCACGCCTGGTTGAAATGCCCAGTCTGATTGATAAATCGGAACGTATTGCAGAAAGTATCCTGAAGAACAGAGGCTTGAAATACCACAAGAATTATGTTCCGAGCAGAGAAGCAAACGGAGCAGTGTTGAGACAGTTGTATAACGGACATGAAATCAGGGAAGGAATGAAGATTCCGGTTGGAAGTGTGATTACGTTGGTAATAGGTCAAAACAGTGCTTCCCAGCCTGTTGAACTGATTAATTTGAACGGATTGACAATATCTGAAGCAAAAGCACGTTTAAGTGGAATATCGCTACATATTTTAGTCGGTTTGTGTGATGGCTGTTCAAATGCAGTTGATACAACTACTGCTGTTATTTATTCCCAAAGCCCGGAATATCTTGAAGGAGTAACTGTTTCACCAGGAACGACGATTACGGTTTCGGCTGAAAAAAGGTAGCTAAATTTTGAATAGAATGAGATTTAGTTTAGTTCCCGTATTGGTATTTATTCTTGGATTTGTTTCGTTCGGACAAGAGGTTCTCAGTCCGATTGGGGCAATCAGGAGAGGTGAAGCAAAACCACTGCATTTAAAAGCTACAGCAAGTGTTGACAGTACTTTCATTTATTCTTTCGATACACTTACATTGCCGTTCCTGGATGAGTTTTCTCACTCCAGATTTTCACTGATGAATTCACAGCCGGGAGATCCGGGGGTAACTGAACAGAAGTTTTATTATCTGACTGATTTGTCGGGTGTACCTCTTACGAACGATAAAGTATTCTCAAGCAATCCTACGAAGAAATACACTACTTCAGGTGGTACGACCACTCAAACGGATTTGCCGATGATTTCAGTCAAACAAGCAAATTTTCAGTATTATCCGGTGGTTTACTCGACTATTCAGTTTTATCCGCCCTACAATGTTTATGAAGACCTGGATGAAGGAACCGAACCGGATACCATAGCTGTCAGTAATCCGGATATTAAACAAGATTCCGTGATTGTTTTCTTTGCTCATGAGGCAGATCCCACCAAGTACTGGACTGATAAATATGTCTATCACAACTACACGCATGCGGTAAATCCGTGGACGCTTGGAGTTGCTACCTTTGACGGGTTGGATGAAACGGGATATCCGTATGCCATCGGGACAACCCAGTCAGGTTATGCGGATTATCTGACTTCCAAAACGATTGACTTGTCTCCGTATACTCCAGGTGATTCTGTTTACCTGAGCTTCCTGGTTCAACGTGAAGGTTTTGGAGATGCTCCAGAAGTGACTGATTCATTGGTGCTGGAATTTTTTAACCAGGGAACCAATCAGTGGAACCATATTTGGGGAATAAACGGAGGGCCGCAAAATAATTTCAAGGTTGTGCATCTGAAGATTAGAAATCCTGCTTATTTCAACAACGGGTTCAAACTTCGCTTCAAAAATTATGGCGGACTTTCGGGAATGCTGGACGAGTTCCACCTTGACTATGTGCACTTGAGAGCAGGAAGCGGTTACCAGGATACTTTATTTAAAGACTATGCTTTTGTCTATCCAATTGGTTCATTGGTTGATACATATACGCAAGTTCCCTGGGAGCATTGGGTGGCTGCCCCGACTCACATGAACCCGAACGTAAAAATAGTTGTGAGAAACGGCTCTAATGTTCCGGAGAACAACATGAACGGAAATGTAAAAGTCAATTTCAATGGAGCTACAGAAGGATCTTTTACTTTGGTAGGACAGGTTTTGTCTGACGGGATTAATTATGCACCAAGAACGGTGGTTGAAAGTGTACATGATTTTACCGGAGGATATACCTTTTCCACAACACCTTCAGTTAATATAAAAACGTTTGATATTATCGGGAGTGCCGGGGCACAATTCCCGAACCTGTCACTGAATGATTCTTCCTACACGCAGCAGGTTTTTGAAAACGTATATGCTTACGACGACGGTTCTGCGGAAGCAGCTTACGGAATTGCCCAGGTACAGGGACGACTGGCGTTGAAATTTCAGCCTTACAAGGCTGATACCCTGCTCGGAGTTAGAATCTGCTTCGTTCCTACGGTAAAAGACTTGTCGAATAAACTGTTTTTATTAACTGTTTGGGGAGATAATAACGGGGTACCGGGATCCGTTTTGTACGAAGATCAGTTCTTCTATCCCAGAACTCCGAAATATGAAGATGAAAGAGGAGCTTTTACGGACTATATCCTGAAAGATACCCGGTTGGCTTTGGGTTCCGGAGCATTTTATGTCGGGATGAGACAGATTGATGCGGATCCTTTGAATATCGGCTTTGACAGGAACAACGAACATTCTGATAAACTGTTTTTTTCCCTGAATGGAGGTATCAACTGGCAGTCTTCTTCTGAGCTTGGGGTTCCGATGATGCGCCCGATTTTTGAAACCGGCGATAATTTTGATTTGTCGGTGAGAGAGCAAACGAAAGAAATTTCCTGGGGAGTTTACCCGAATCCGACAAATGGAATTGTACATATTGACTGGAGATCGGAGGAGCAGTTTCCGGGAGCACTATTGCTGGATGCTCAGGGAAGATCCGTGTTGAGTATATCTGTGGAAAACCTGCAGTTTGATTTAAGTGATGTTCCGAGAGGAATCTACTTTTTGAAATTGAACAACTCGCAAAACGTTAAAAAAATTATCCGGTAAAGATGAATGATGATCCTATTCAGGATGTTGAGCAGGAGGAAGAGGAGCTTTTTGAACATTATCGCTTTAAAGCAGATCCGGGTCAGGAATCGGTTCGTATAGACAAGTACCTGATTGACCGGCTTCCGAATACTTCCCGGAATAAAATTCAATCCGCTGCCAGGAGCGGGAGTGTAGTTGTGAACGGGAAGCCCGTGAAATCAAATTATAAGATAAAGCCCAAAGATGAGGTGGTAATTGTGTTGCCTTATCCAGTGCGCGAAATAGAACTGATTCCGCAGGATATTCCACTCATGATTGTATACGAAGACGATCAGCTCATCGTGATTAACAAACCCGCTGATATGGTGGTACACCCTGGCTACGGAAATTATACCGGGACTTTGGTAAATGCGCTGGTTTATCACTTTGACCATTTGCCAGAAGGAAAATCAGACCACTATGGCCGCCCGGGATTGGTGCACCGGTTGGATAAACACACTACCGGGATTATGGTTGTGGCCAAAACAGAAGATGCTTTAACCAATCTGGCGAAACAATTCTATGACCGGACAACCGAAAGAAGGTACCAGGCATTGGTTTGGGGTGACGTGGAAGCAGATATGCGGATCGAAGGAAATCTGGGTCGTTCGTTTCAAAACCGGAAGATGATGACTGTTTTTCCGGACGGAGATCATGGAAAACATGCAGTGACACACGTCAAAGTGCTGAAACGCTTCGGTTTGGTGACGCTGGTGGAATGCAAGCTGGAGACAGGAAGAACACACCAGATCAGAACCCATCTGAAATGGAAGGGACATCCCCTGTTCCACGACCTGGAATATGGCGGAGACCGCATTGTACAAGGTACAACCCACGATAAGTACAAGCAGTTCATTCACAATTGCTTTGGGCTAATTCCAGGGCAAGCCTTGCACGCCAAATCGTTAGGATTTCAACATCCGAAGACTCAAAAATGGATGCAGTTTGATTCCGATTTACCGGAAGGCTTTCAAATTTTACTGCAAAAATGGGAAAGATATGTTGCCGGATAATTTGTCACAAAATCACTTTTTGACGATTTTTTTCCGGATAACATAGTGCGTATTCAAAATTTTAATTTAATTTCGGCAATCATGATAACTGGCAACTATACCTTGTGAATCTGTGTACTGTCTGGTTGTCAATATTTTATATATTAAAGATTGCACCTTGCTATGAATGTTAAAACGCTTATTTTATCTGGATTTTTAATTGTTTCTGGCTTGTCTTTCGGACAGGTGAAGCAAATTAAAGATGCAAATACTCAGTTTAGAAGTGGAAATTACTGCGAAGCAGCATCAAAATGTGAGTTAGCTTATTCCAAAATCAAGCACAAGTCTAAATCCGGCCTTTCCCAAAAAGGAGACATGGCGTTTAAAACTGCGGAATGTTACCGAAACGTTGATAATTTTAAAAGAGCAAATGAATGGTATGAAAAGGCAATTTTGCTGAAATACCAGCAAAAAGAACCATTGGTTTTATTGTACAATGCGGATATGCTGCGCCAGATGGGGGAGTTGAAAAAAGCTCAGGATAACTATACTGCATACAAATCATTGGTTCCGGGTGATCCAAGAGCAGATGTAGGGATCTCATCATGCAAGATGTATCAGGATTTTAAGGAAAACAGAACCCGTCATACGGTTTCGAATGTAAAAACATTGAACATGGAAGGAACTGATATGGCTCCAATGTTCGTAGATAAAAAAGATTCCAAAATTGCGTTCGGTTCTTCCAGTGATCGTCCGGGAATCATAGGAAAAGCAAAAGATCCGCTGACTTGTCAGAAATACATGGACATCTTCGTTGCGGAGATGGATAAAAAAGGAAACTGGCTGGAGCCGAAACCAATCGCAGGCGATAGTATTAATACAGAAGCTAGTGAAGGTACCCTGTGTATCGATGCACGTGGAAAAACAATGTTCTTTACACGTTGTCCGAACGTCAAGAAACAGAATTTGGGATGTGATATTTACATGTCCGAATTGGGAAGTAAAGGATGGGAACGTCCGAAAAAACTTTCTCTGAAGCCTAGCGATACCTTGTCTGTTGGTCACCCTTGTGTGAGTGACGACGGTAAATTCCTGATTTTTGCTTCTGATATGCCGGGAGGTCAGGGAGGTCACGATTTGTGGTATACAACTTACGACAAGAAATCAGATTCATGGACAACTCCGGTAAATATGGGGCCTGAAATTAATACCGCAGGAAATGAGTTGTTCCCAAGCTATGCTAAAAACGGAGACCTGATCTATGCTTCTGACGGTCTTCCGGGAATGGGAGGTTTGGATATGTTCCGTGCTGAAAAAGTAGGAGATAAAAACCAGTGGGAAAAACCTACAAATTACGGATCTCCGATCAATTCTGAGTTCAACGATTACGCAATGGTTGAAGTAGACGACCGTAAAGGATATTTCACTTCTGAGCGCAAAGGAAACGTAGGTGAGCAGTTTGTTCCGGATATATGGATGTATGAACTTCCACCGAATATCTTCTCTTTAAAAGTGAACGTGTTTGATTTGACAGATAAGACACATCAGACAAAAATCGAAGGGGTGAAAGTAGTTGTAACCGGTTCCAATCCAAATGAAAAATGGGAAGGTCTGACTTCAAAAGACGGATCTGTCTTTTGGGATAAAAAACCAAACGGAGACCGCTATATCCAGGAAGAATCTGAATATAAAATCAATATTTCCAAAGAAGGATATTATGAAAACAAGGCCGGAGCATCCATTTCCACAAAAGGGTTGATGTATAATCAGGATTTTGTATTGGATATGGGATTATTCCCAGTTAAAAAACCGATTCGCCTTCCGGAAGTCCGTTATCCTTTGGCAAAATGGGATTTGTTAGTTGATTCGACTATTAACTCAAAAGACTCCTTGTTGTTCGTTTATGACCTGTTGGTTGAGAACCCAGGATTGGTTTTGGAGTTGAGTTCACATACCGACCCTCGTGGTAACGATGTTTACAACCAGGTTCTTTCTGAAAACCGCGCAAAAGCTTGCTACAAATTCCTGGTTGAAGAAAAAGGAGTTGATCCGCGACGTATTGTGCCGGTTGGAAAAGGAGAACGCGAACCAAGAACGGTTTATCTGTCTGGAGGTCGTTATCTGGAAAATGAGCCGAAAGATGCAGACGGAAATATCTTGCCTGGAGTGCAGACAGTTCTTCTGACAGAGGCTTATATGAACAAATTCAAGACAAATAAAGTATTGTTTGATCAATTACAACAGTTTAACAGACGTACAGAAGGTAAGGTGCTTTCTTTAGAGTTCGATGCAAATACTGCACCTCCGGCTAACCCGGATTACCTGATCTTTAAGCCGCTTCCAAAAGCTAAATAAGATAAGCGCCGCCTGTAATAATTGAAGCATAGCGGGAAAATATAAATAAAAGCCTTCGTTCATTTTACGAAGGCTTTTTTGTGCTCTGTCCTCTCGATTGAATTTTGTAACTTTGCGTTTTCAAATTTTCATATGTCAGACGTTCGATACAATTTACGAGGTGTTTCCGCTGGAAAGGAGGAAGTTCACAACGCGATCAAAAAAGTCGATAAAGGCTTGTTTCCGAAAGCATTTTGTAAAATAGTGCCGGATTATTTGACAGGTGACGAAGAGTACTGCATTGTCATGCACGCTGATGGAGCGGGAACCAAATCCTCTCTGGCGTATATGTATTGGAAAGAAACCGGCGATATTTCTGTATGGAAAGGAATTGCGCAGGATGCATTGATCATGAATATCGATGATTTGCTCTGTGTTGGAGCAACGGAGAATATCCTGCTGTCGTCAACAATCGGGAGGAATAAGAACCTGATTACCGGAGAAGTGATCGCAGCAATCATCAATGGTACGGAAGAATTACTTGAAACACTGCGCGGACAGGGAATCGGGATTTATTCCACAGGTGGTGAAACGGCTGATGTAGGCGATTTGGTGCGAACTATCATCGTTGATTCCACGGTGGTGTGCCGCATGAAACGCTCGGATGTGATTTCGAATCATACCATCCGGGATGGAGATGTAATTGTTGGTCTTGCTTCATTCGGTCAGGCGACATACGAAGACGCGTACAATGGAGGAATGGGTTCCAACGGATTGACTTCCGCCCGACATGATGTTTTCAATAAAACGCTGGCTGTAAAATATCCTGAAAGTTTTGATGCAGCTGTACCTTCCGAACTGATTTATTCCGGTTCGAAAAACTTAACGGATGCGGTGGAAGGCGTTCCGGTGGATGCCGGGAAATTGGTGCTTTCGCCAACCAGAACCTATGCACCGGTGATTAAGGCCATCCTTGATAAATGCCGTGCTTCAATTCATGGAATGGTACATTGCTCCGGGGGAGCGCAGACAAAAGTGCTGCATTTTGTGGAGGATGTACATGTGATCAAGGACAATTTATTCCCGGTTCCGCCTTTGTTCCGAATGATCCGGGAAGAATCCGGGACCGATTGGAAAGAAATGTACAAAGTGTTCAACATGGGGCACCGTATGGAAATCTATCTGCAGGAAAGCGAAGCACAACAAATTATTGAGATCAGCAAGTCCTTTGGTATTGATGCCCAAATCATCGGACGTGTAGAAAAAATGTCGGGAAAACGGGTAACTGTTCGTTCGGAAGTGGGAGAGTTTGTCTATAACGGATGACCAGCAATTCTTCAGGATTTGCAGCCTCTCCTCTCTTTCTTTGTGGTTTTAAAAACAACATGAAAGAATGCGAAATCTGAATCTTCGTACATAAGAATTAAAAGATTACAACAAATAGATGCAAGATTTATTAAGTAAACTGGAAGCCATTCATTTTCGATTTGTAGAAGTCGGTAAAATGATCACTGACCCGGATATTATTTCGGATATGGATCGCTATGTGAAATTGAATAAGGAATATAGGGATCTGGAAGAGGTTGACAATGCTTATAAAGCATATAAGAATATTTTGGATAACCTGAAGAGTTCGAAAGAACTGCTCGAAGTGGAAACGGATCCGGAAATGCGCGAAATGGCAAAGATGGAAATCGATGAATTGGAGCAGAAAAGACCGGAAATGGAAGAAGAGATCAAGGTACTTTTGATCCCGAAAGATCCGGAAGACGATAAAAATGCTATTGTTGAATTACGCGCCGGAACCGGTGGAGATGAAGCCTGTATTTTCGTGGAAGATATTTTTAGAATGTACACGATGTACTTCAAGGAAATGGGCTGGAACTATGAGATTGTCAATTCTTCGGAAGGTTCCGTAAAAGGATACAAAGAAATTTCGATGAGTATTTCCGGTGCGGGAATATACGGAATGTTGAAGTTTGAGTCTGGAGTTCACCGCGTGCAGCGCGTTCCGGAGACAGAATCCCAGGGCCGCGTTCATACGTCTGCAATTACAGTGGCAGTATTGCCGGAAGCGGAAGAAGTGGATTTTGAACTGGACATGAATGATGTACGAAAAGATACTTTCCGGGCGTCGGGTGCGGGAGGTCAGCATATCAACAAAACGGAATCGGCTATTCGTCTGACACACATTCCGACCGGAGTAGTGGTCGAATGCCAGGATGGCCGCTCGCAGCATAAAAACCTGGAAAAAGCAATTTCTGTTTTGCGTTCCCGACTCTATCAGGCAGAATTGGACCGCGTGCACCAGGAACGTGCAGCCCAGCGTAAAACATTGGTATCAACGGGAGACCGCTCGGCAAAAATTCGCACTTATAACTATCCTCAGGGTCGGGTCACGGATCACCGCATTAATAAAACGATGTATAACCTGGGAGTATTTATGAACGGCGATATCCAGGAAATGATTGATGCATTGAAGATGGCGGAGAATGCTGAGAAAATGAAAGGGGAATTGAATTAAGTAGAAATAGTTCAAAAATCCATTGAAATCGCGGGATTAAAAGGTGTAATGGTTTGAGCGTTTCAATTTTTTAATCCGGTTTGATTGATAAATGCGAATTTTAGGCCACAACCAGGTAACAATGAGAGTAGGATTATATATTTTGTTTGTTCTGATTACTGCAATTTCTTTTGGCCAGACCAATGCAACTTTGAGTGGGACTGTCAAAGACCAGTCAAAAGGAGAAGAGATTATCGGGGCGATTGTTCGGGTCAAAGACCAGAAAACAGGAACAACAGCCAATGAATATGGATTTTATTCGTTGACGCTTCCGGTAGGAAAATACACCATCCAGGTATCCGCAACCGGTTATTTAATACTTGAAAAAGAAGTGGATCTGACAGTTTCACAAACGATGGATTTTCAATTGAAAACAGAAAATGATGAAACTGAACTGGAGGAAGTAGTGATTTCAACCGCTCGTCCGGACGGAAATGTGAGAGATCCGCTTATGGGAGTAGAAAAGATCGATCCGAAAGAAATAGCCAAAATCCCGGTGATTTTTGGGGAGAAAGACCTGATCAAAACCATGCAGCTCATTCCGGGAGTGAAAAACGCCGGAGAAGGAAGCTCGGGCTTTTATGTCCGTGGTGGAGGCGCAGACCAGAACCTCATTTTGCTGGATGAGGCGCCAGTGTATAATGCGAGTCACCTGCTTGGATTCTTTTCGACATTTAATTCCGATGCCATCAAAGATGCCATGTTATATAAGGGAAATCAACCGGCAAACTATGGTGGCCGCTTGTCTTCCGTACTGGATATCAAGATGAATGATGGAAATCAGAAGCGTTACAATGTGGGTGGCGGAATCGGATTGATCTCTTCAAAACTGATGGTGGAGGGGCCGATCGCAAAAGATAAAGCCTCTTTTCTGATTTCTGGAAGGCGCACGTATGCCGATTTATTTCTGAAACTTTCAGATAAGTTCAAGGACAACAAGCTATTTTTCTATGACCTGAATGCAAAGCTGAATTACCGCCTCGGAAAAAAAGATCGCTTGTTCCTTTCCGGTTACTTTGGAAGAGATAAGCTGGGACTGGGAAATGTTTTCGGGATCAATTGGGGAAATGCGACGGGAACACTTCGATGGAACCATATTATTAACGACAAATGGTTTTCAAATACCTCCTTCATTTACAGCAAGTACGATTATAAAATTTCTATTTCCGGGGGAGATGCAAAGTTTGATATCACGTCCCAGATCCAGGATTTCAATGTGAAACAGGAATTTCAGTGGTTTCCGAATCACCGGAATAAGGTAAAGATCGGTTTAAATGTGATCAATCATGGGATTACCCCGGGGCAGATTGATGCAAGCGAAGGTTCGGGAATTAATGCAAAAAGACTCAGGCCAACGAACTCCATTGAAAATGCAATCTACATTACCAACGATTACAGCATCAGTGAAAAATTGACGATGAGCTACGGTTTGAGAGGTTCTAACCTGATGGCTCTTGCAAGCGGAGATGAAATGTATACTTACAATCCGGATGGTTCGGTTGCAACAACGAATACGTATGCGAAAAACAAATTATTGAAATCATATTTCTACATGGAACCGCGCGTTTCATTCAGCTGGCAGTACCTGAAAAGTCAATCTATTAAGGCTGCCTATGCCCGGAATACCCAAAACATTCACCAGGTTTCGAATTCCACTTCCGGTTCACCAACGGATGTCTGGTTGTCTTCCAGTCTGAATACCAAACCGGAGATTTCAGATCAGGTAGCATTGGGTTGGTTCAAGAATTTCTTCGATAACAAACTGGAGTTGAGTACGGAATTGTATTACAAGTGGATGCAGAACCAGCTGGATTATAAAAACGGGGCAAACGAGCAGGCCAACGAGCGCCTGGAAGGAGAATTGCTTTCCGGAATAGGAAGAGCTTACGGTCTGGAAATTATGCTTAAAAAGAAATCCGGGAAATTTACCGGCTGGATCGGGTATACCTTGTCGCGTACAGAACGCAGGATCGACGGGATCAATGACGGAAAATGGTATCTGGCGAAACAGGATCGTACACATGATCTTTCTGTTGTAGGAATCTATGAAATCACGCCGAAATGGTCTGTTTCCGCTTTATTTGTATTCTACACAGGAAACGCGGTTACTTTTCCTTCGGGAAAATACCAGGTCGATGGAGAGACCTATTTCATTTACACGCAGCGAAACGGATACCGCATGCCGAATTATCATCGTCTGGATCTGGGAGTAACGTGGCTGCGTAAAAACACTAAGAAATTTGAAAGCAGCTGGAACTTCTCGGTTTACAACGCTTATGCGCATGAGAATGCTTATTCTATCACGTTCCGCGAAAACAAAGATGATCCGTCAAAAACAGAAGCAGTTCAGACTACTTTGTTTCGCATCGTTCCGGCAATTACATACAACTTTAAATTCAAATAGGATGAAATTTGCAATAACAACCTTAGTATCCTTTCTTTTTCTGTTTGTAATTTCAAGTTGTGAGAAAGTAATCAAGGTGGACCTGAATAATACAGACCAGAAAGTGGTGATTGAAGGAATTATTCTGCGGGGAGATACCGTGCAGCGTGTGCGGATTACAAAAACACAAAATTTCGATGAAAGTACGCCCTCCCCGACAGTTGATAATGCCATGGTGACTGTTACCGATAACCTGGGAAATACTGCCAGCTTCACTTCTGTCGGAAATGGCTGGTATGAGCTGATGTCTTATCCGGGGGTTGAAGGACGTATGTATACGCTGACAGTTGTTGTGGATGGCGTGACATATTACGGAAGCAGTACTATGCCGAATTACCAGGCACTTCAGAATTTGCATGTCGATTTTTATCCTTTTGGAGGTGATACCTTGATGTCACTGGTTCCGGCTCATCAAGATGAAGCAGGAATTTCGGATTACTTCCAGTTTCATGTTTATGTAAACGGTGTGAAGAGCAAAAGGATTTACATTCAGGACGACCAGTTTACGGATGGGAACCTGATTATTCAACCGCTGTTTGTTTCTAATCTTCAGATGCAGGACACAGTGCGTGTCGATTTTTTCTGCATCGATAAGCCAGTCTATACCTATTTCAACCAGTTGTCTGTAAACTCGTCCAGCAGCGCTACACCTGCCAATCCTGTTTCAAACCTGAGTGGTGGTTGTATGGGGTATTTTTCAGCTCGTACGTTTGATTCGAAAACGATTGTGATTAATTAAGTTTATTTGACACTCAGTTGAACGCCTGGTGAAAATTCTGGGAAACATTCGTATCCGGTATTATTCCAGTAAGCTCCTTTTTAAGCATTATTATAATCATCAGAGTTTTGTCTGTGCTCCAGGGTAAGAAACAGGTAGTCATTTTTAGATACTTTGTATATCTTTGCAACCCTAATAGCAGACAAATGACAAGGCAGGAATTGATTGAACAGATTCGCAGTAAAAAATCATTTTTATGTGTTGGTTTGGATACTGACCTGGATAAAATTCCGGCTCATTTGCTGCAAAGTGAAGATCCGGTCTTTGAATTCAACAAGGCCATTATTGATGCTACAAAAGATTTATGCATAGCGTATAAACCGAACATTGCGTTTTATGAGGCTTTGGGCCCAAATGGTTGGAAATCTCTGAAAAAGACAATCGATTATATTCCGTCTCACTGCTTCACGATTGCAGATGCAAAACGTGGTGATATCGGTAATACATCGGTTTACTATGCGAAAACCTTTTTCGAATACCTGGATTGTGATGCTGTCACTGTTGCCCCATACATGGGAGAAGACTCGGTAACGCCCTTCCAGAAATTTCCTGGAAAATGGGTTGTCCTGCTGGCTTTAACCTCGAATAAGGGGGCGCTGGATTTTCAGTTTATGACAGATGTTTCTGGTGAGGAGCTGTACAAAAAAGTCCTGAAGAAAAGCTCCAAATGGGGTTCTGATGAAAACCTGATGTACGTTGTGGGAGCTACGCGTGCCGAAGGAATCGCAGAAGTCCGAAAGCTGGTTCCGAATCATTTTTTCCTGGTTCCGGGAGTAGGCGCACAGGGTGGAAGCCTGGAAGATGTGGCATCATACGGCTGGAATGCTGATTGTGGTTTACTGGTGAATGCTTCCCGTTCGATTATTTATGCTTCAAGTGGTTCCGATTTTGCGGAAAAGGCACGGGAAGAGGCACAAAATTTACAGAAGCAGATGGAAATCATTTTGAAAGAAAAACAATTCGTTTAATCTGAAGAGACGATGGTCGATTACATTGAAAAGCTCATCATTTTTATCAGTACACCCATTTATGTAGTGCTGATCCTGGGTGAAATTATCTTAAGTAATTGGTACAACCGGAAATTATATACGTTCGGAGATACAGTTCAGAACCTGTACCTGATGCTTGCCAATATGGGAGTCGATGTCCTGATGCGCGGAATTACCCTGTTCGTATTACTTTTTTTCTTTGATTATCACCTGGTTAACTGGGATGCCAGTTCCTGGTATTACTGGGCATTGCTGTTTTTGGCGGAAGATTTTATTTTTTACTGGATTCACCGTACCGATCATGTTGTGCGCTTCTTTTGGGCAATCCACGTAACACATCATTCTTCGGATAAATACAACCTTACTACCGGATTCCGGTCTTCTGTCTTTCAGCCGGTTTACCGTTTTATCTGGTTTATTCCATTGGTGTTTTTAGGGTTTGAGCCGTTTGATATTTTTATCATGTATTCGATTACTCAGACTTACGGGATTCTGGTTCATACAAAAGCTGTCGGGAAACTGGGATTTTTGGAACATTTCCTGGTAACTCCGTCGCATCACCGCGTGCACCATGCATCGAACGTAGAATACCTGGATAAAAATATGGGGATGATCCTCATTGTCTGGGATAAATTATTCGGAACGTTCCAGATGGAAATTGATGGTCTTCCGATTGAATTCGGGCTTTATGAAAAGAAAATTAATAATAATCCGGTACATGTTATTTTCCATGAATGGATTTCGATCTGCAAAGATATCCGGAAAGTAAAAGGAATAAAAAACAAATGGTTGTACATCACCAAACCGCCGGGATGGAGCCATGACGGAAGCACCATGACTTCGAAAGAACTGCGTGAACATCTGAAACAGATAAAAAACGATTAAGATGGAAGAGTTGAAAACACAATTGGCACAAGTGATCAGAACGTACCATCAGAAAGGATGGTCGCCAGCAACATCGACCAATTACTCATTCAGAAATTCCGGGAACCCGGAAGTGATCGTTGTTTCAAAATCCGGGATCGACAAATCGGTCTTTACCGCAGAAGATTTTATGGAAGTAGATTTGCAGGGAGAAGCACTTCCAGCCTATGAGGGAATCCGTCCTTCGGCAGAAACGCTGATTCATTGTAAATTGTATGAGTTATTCCCTGAAACGATGTGTATTGTTCACAGCCATTCGGTATATTCGGTGCTGCAGTCCATGAAAAATCAAACTGCTGTGGAATTAAGCGGTTATGAGGTACTGAAAGGATTTGAGGGAATCAAAACACATGAAACAACTGTTTCTGTTCCTGTTTTTAACAATACGCAGGATATGCCAGCCTTTTCAACTATTCTGGAACAGGAGAAAGATCGTTTAACAGTTCCTGCTTTCATTATGCGCCAACATGGAGTTTATGCCTGGGGAAGAAATCTTTTTGAGGCAAAACGCCACCTGGAAACAGCAGAGTATCTGTTTGAAGCGGACTGGAAGTTTTCCCGGAAATAGATCGGAGCAAATCTGTCTTTGTCCGGGATTAATTTTTTTAGTGATGATTCCGATTCCCCTGTTTCGGTATTTTCCGGGCTTTCGCTCCCTGTTTTCTTAAAGAGATTACAGACAACGAACTCAAGACGAGAGACCTAAGATTTCTGGTTTGAGCTTGTCTTAGGTCTCTCGTTTAATGTCTGTGATCCTTTACAGCCTTTTCTATTTCCCTGAATTATTCAACAAATTCATAATCTCATCCAATTTTGGTGAAAGAATGATCTCAGTTCTCCGGTTTTTGGCTTTTCCTTCCGGTGTGTCATTAGATGCTTTTGGATAGTATTCACCACGACCTGAAGCGGTGATACGTGTTGCAGCAACACCGTATTTTTCATTAAGCATTCGTGTAATCGTTGTTGCACGGGCAACGCTTAAATCCCAGTTGTCTTTAAATACAGCTGTTTTGATGGGAACATTATCTGTATGGCCCTCAACAAGGATCTGGATATCCGGGTTTTTGTTCAATACATCAGCAAGTGCCTTCAATGCCTCAACTCCTTTCGGTTCAACGGTGATAGATCCTGATTTGAACAGTAATTTGTCTGACATGGAAACATACACTTTACCATCACGGATCTCCATAGTAAGTTCATCTGAGTTAAATCCGACCAATGCATCACGTAAAGTCTGATTCAGCTTTTTCGTCATTTCATCCTGCCGCGCGATGATCGCCTGCATTTCACGAAGCATCTGCTCTTTCTCCTGAAGATCTTTTTCTTTTTGATTCAGCTCTGTCAATTGTTGTCTCAATTGTGCTGATTGCTGGTCTAGCTGTTCTGACTGACTTTCATTGATGTTTTTCTGTCCGGAGAGCTTGTCCTGGAGATTTTTATTTTCAGCAGTGAGCCGTCCATTTGCCGTTTTTTGGTCAGCAAGGGAAATACACAATGAATCACGCTCCGTCACAACTGCCTGAAGTCGCTTTCCGCCTTGTTTTTTTTCCGGAATAGGATCACCACATTTATAAATAGGCTTACAAGATACTACTGCCAGCATTCCAAGGGTGCAAGCGCTCATTAGAATAGATTTGTTGAATATTTTCATAACTCTTTTTTATAATTGGTAAGATCAAAGAAAAGGAATTCTGAAGGTGATCGGAAATTATTATTATTTTTTTAAGGAATATTTAGACCGGTTTCGAATTCAGAAATGAATTATAAGATTTTCCATACATATATAGAATACGGTCTTTTTTCTTGTTTCCGACGAGTTTCTTTGCAATTACCATTATCCATTTGTTGACGGAAAAAGAGTTTCAGTTTCTCATCTTTGTCCCGGATTTTAGGTAATTTTTCCCACGAATATTAGTGACGCTTCCCAGTCGCTACAGCTACTTAGCGAGACAGGCAGAAGAGCAACCGATTTCATCAGCCTTCGCCCTTTATGGAAATTCAATAATTATCACCTGATATTCATAGGATAGCAAATCTGTAAATCCGGTAGAATAGTGCGTGAGACAGGTAGCTTTGTTTGAAAAAAGTATCTTAATTTTATAGCAGGAAGTTTCATTTTACTCTTTAAGCTTAAGACATGGCAGTATTATCTATTCCGGATTTGAATCTAACGGAGCGTGATCCGCAGAAAATCCGGCAGTTCATGAATGACCGCGGAATCTTTTTCGATCAGTGGCAGGCAGATGTGGTATTTGAAGATACGGCAAACCAGGAAGAAATCCTGGAAGCGTATGAATCGAGTTTAACTCCGTTCATGAAAGATGGCGGTTACCAGACGGCAGATGTGATTACGATCAATAAGCTGACGGAAAACTATGAGGCCATCCGTGCTAAATTTTTGTCGGAACATACGCATTCGGAAGATGAGATCCGATTTTTTGTAGATGGCGAAGGACTTTTCTGGTTCAACCTGGAAGCGGAACCGGTTTTTAACTTGTTGTGTGAGCAAGGAGATCTGATCTCTGTTCCGGCTGGTACGAAACATTGGTTTGATGCAGGAGAAAGCAACCCTTTTGTGAAGGCAATTCGCATTTTTATTGATGTGAATGGCTGGATTCCGGAATATACAGAATCGAAGGCAGAAGAGCGCTTCACTGATTTTCGCATTTCGGGATAAAAGACTGATTTCATCATTCCGGACGTAATATTGCGGAATTACGTCAAGGATCAATTTTATACTAAAATGACAATCAAACAACCCAAATATATTCTCACAGACATCGAAGGAACCACTTCCTCCATCTCCTTTGTAGCGGAAGAATTATTTCCCTATTTCCGCAATCACATCTCTGATTTACTGGCATTGAAGGAAAATCCGGTGGTGAAAGAAGCATTTGCACAAACCATTCAGCTTACCCAAACGGAAGATGGCGAAATACTTTCAAATGACGAAGAAATTATTGAAAAACTGCGGCAATGGAGTATTGAAGACCGAAAAATTACACCACTGAAAACTCTGCAGGGAGTTTTGTGGGATAAAGGTTATAAAGATGGTGTATTAAAGGGACATGTGTACCCGGAAGTTGCCGGATGCCTGAAGAAATGGAAAGAAGAAGGAGTGAGCCTGGGGGTTTTCTCATCGGGTTCTGTACCAGCTCAAAAACTTATTTTCGGATACAGTATTGCGGGTGATCTGACGCCTTGTTTCTCCAATTATTTTGATACCAATACCGGAGGAAAGCGCGAAGCGGAAACCTATGAAAAGATTGCTGGAGTGTTGAACCTAGAGCCGGGAGAAATTCTATTCCTGAGTGATGTTGTGGAAGAATTGCAGGCAGCCGATTCCAAAGGATTTCAAACCATTCAGTTGCTCAGACCCGGAACACAGCAAAAGTGGCCCGCAACTGCACGTACGTTTGAAGAGATTACGTTCAAATAGATTATGGGAAAATCGATTCGGAATATTATTGAAAACCTGTTTCGAATTTTGTGTGGTTTGACTTTGTCTGTCCGGTAGTCCGGAGGGAATTTATTTAAACTGCGTAATCCTGAAAAGAACACTGCTTTCACTAGGTATTGCTTTGTTATGTTTTTCTCAAACGGGCGGTGTTTTGGCCTGTCTATACGTTATTTTGATAAAAAATACCATGACCATTGTTTCTGGAAATATCCGTATTTGCCTCATGTGATTTCTGTCAAATAGGATTACTTTTGCATCAGAGATTTGGTTTATGAGCGCATTTAGAACAATTTGGACAACGGAAGACAAATATGTGGAAGTGATTGATCAGAGGAAACTCCCGCATGAATGGGTAGTTGAAAAACTGATTACTTATCAGGATGCGGAATGTGCAATCAAAAACATGGTTGTTCGTGGCGCTCCGTTAATCGGCGCTACGGCGGCTTATGGAATCTATCTCGCTGTGCGTGAAAGAGCAGATCTGAACGAAGCTTTTGCTGCATTGCGCGCATCACGCCCAACAGCGGTGAACCTGTTCTGGGCTTTGGACCGGATGAAAGCAAAACTGGAATCTGCGACAGATCTGGTTCAGGTTGCCTGGGAAGAAGCTGCTCAAATTGTAGAAGACGATGTAGAAACCTGTCGCATGATCGGGGTATATGGTTTGCCGCTGATCGAAGAAATTTCCAGAAGAAAGCGGGGAGAAACGGTCAACATTCTGACACACTGTAACGCAGGAATGCTGGGTTGTATCGAATGGGGAACCATTACCTCACCGATTTACCAGGCGTTGCAAAAAGGAATCAGCGTACATGTTTGGGTGGATGAAACACGTCCGCGACTGCAAGGTGCGAATCTGACTTGTTACGAGTTGACCAAACACGGAGTTCCACATACGCTGATTGTTGATAACCAGGGCGGACACCTGATGCAGCACGGAATGGTAGATATGTGCATTGTCGGAACTGACCGCACAACCCGGAACGGAGATGTAGCAAATAAAATCGGGACATATCTGAAAGCACTGGCTGCTCACGATAATGGTATTCCGTTTTACGTAGCATTGCCATCGACCACGCTGGATATGACAATCCGTGATGGATTGAAAGAAATTCCGATCGAACAGCGCGACCAGGATGAGGTGCGCTACGTGGTTGGCAAAAGTAAACGCTCCGGTCAGTTGGATGAAGTGTTGATTTGCCCGGAAACAACAGAAGCCAGCAATTATGGTTTTGATGTGACACCGGCAAGATTGGTTACAGCGCTGATTACGGAGCGCGGAGTTTGCCAGGCCAGTGAAGAAGGATTAACAGCGTTGTTTCCTGAGTATAAGTAGAAATTAAAAAAAATAATCCCGGTTTCTGTGGAGTAAAGAGGGCATTGGGCGAAGTCGAAATGTCCTTTTCTTTTTCACGGAAAAACGGATTATAAATTTTGAAGTGTTTTTCTTTTTTTTAATCTCCTTTTTTCCTAACTTAATTAGGAAACGACCGGTATGAACGAACACTATTTACATTTTCTCTGGAAAAATAAACGGCTTCCCCTGCATCAGCTGCAAACGATTGATGGAGAAAAGATGGAGATTCTGCATGTCGGGTTTTATAATCCGGATTCAGGCCCCGATTTTTTTAACGGGCAAATCCGAATCGATCAGGTAACGCATTCCGGAAATATCGAGATGCATGTCCGGTCGTCCGACTGGAACCTGCACAGACACCAGCACGACCCGGCTTATTTCAATGTAATTCTGCATGTAGTTTACGAGCACGATCAATTGATCTTCATTGAAGGAATTCCGATCCCGACAGTTGAACTGAAAGCACTAATTGACTGGAAGCATTATGATTGGTTCAATCGATACTATAAAAAAAATACCATGATTATTTGTGAGACGTTTCTGAAACAGCTTCCTCAGGCAGTTATCTGGAACCAGGTAGAACGCGCCGTTTTTCAGCGAATGGCCCGGAAATCCGACGAACTGAATACTCTTTTCAGGGAACGGAAAATGTCTTTCAAAGAAGTCTTGTTCCATGCTATTTCGAAAGCATTTGGAATGAAAGTCAATCAGTTGCCTTTCCAGGAGCTGGCAACCGGAATTCCGGTTGAAAAATTTATCCGGTCTTCCCGGAAACAAAAATTGGCTATCGTATTTGGGGTGGGAGGTTTTCTTGAGAAGTCTGCTCCGGTTATTTACCATAGAGAGTTGAAAGAAGAATGGGATTTTCAGAAATTCAAACTGAAACTGTACGCCGGAAACCAGGTGGGATGGAAATTCAAAGGTTGCAGGCCCGGAGGCTTTCCCACACAACGACTGGCACAGTTTGCAGCATTTGTTCATGAGATGGACTGGACATCCGCTATTTGGTATCTTCCCGCAAAAAGCTTGCTCCGGATTTTACAGGAAAGTTTACTAAAACCAGCAGATACTTACTGGACAACACATTTTGATTTCGGGAAAGAAAAGAAATCCTGTTCAGGAATGAGTATCGCCACAGCGAATACCATTATCACCAACAGTGTAGTCCCGTTTTTGTGGTGGCTGACTGACAACCTGAGCGATGAAACATACCGGAACCGGGCTTTCGAACTCCTGGAATCGCTTCCGGCGGAACAGAACGGGAAAATTGCTTTGTGGAAAAGCATGGGCATCAAACCGAAAAATGCGCTGGAATCTCAGGGACTGATCGAACTCACAAATGAATTCTGTCTGAAAAAGGCTTGTCTGAATTGCACGATTGGGAATGCGGTTTTGAAAGGAGAAATTAAAAACAATCAACCTGTTTTAGGAAAGTTCAGGAAGCGATCCGCCTTGATGGATTGGTCATAGCAAACACTTGCTATTCTTTTTCAATTTTACAGTCTTAATCTCGATTCAAAAAAATGCGTAATTTTGAAAAAGGAATAAAAGATGAAAAGAACCCTTCAAAAAATAGCTTTTTTCTTTGAAATGCGTTCCTTTGGGGTGTGTTCGTGGTGGGCTACCAAATTGGGAATTCAAACCAATAAAGTCCGGCTGGGATTCATCTACGCAACATGCATCGGGCTGGGATCGCCTTTGATTCCTTACCTGATCATGGCATGGATCCTGGAGCACAAGCATTATTTCCAGTTTAAACCTAAAAAACGTTCTATCTGGGAGCTTTGATTGATCGCAATATGATAAAAATTCTGATAACGGGTTCAAACGGTTTGTTGGGGCAGAAAATTGTCAAAAGATGTGTGAAACATGGAATCCCCTTTGTTGCTACATCCAAAGGCCGGAACCGCAACCCGGATTGCCCGGAAGAGCATTATGCAGCTATTGATCTTTGCCAGTTTGATGCGGTTAACTGCTTGGTTTTTAAAGAAAATCCGACTGCAATCATCCACACTGCGGCACTTACGAATGTGGATTATTGCGAAATGAACCCGGAGGAATGCCGCCAGGTGAATGTACTGGCTACCAAAATGCTCTATGAAGCTGCAAAAATGGTTGGTGCACACTTTGAGCTGCTATCTACGGATTTTGTTTTTGACGGCGAAAAAGGAAATTATTCGGAATCTGATGAGGTGAATCCGTTGAGTATTTATGCGCAATCAAAAGCAGATGCGGAGCTTCTCCTGCTGAAGGACACGAGTAATGATAACTGGTCAATTGCAAGAACGATTATCGTTTACGGAACCGGGTTCGGGTTATCACGCTCCAACATGATCCTGTGGGCTCTGGAAGCATTGCCGAAAGGAGAAACCATGAAATTAGTAAACGACCAGTTTCGCGCTCCAACTTGGGCAGATGACCTGGCCTACGGTTGTGTGGAGATCGTTTTGAGAGCACAAAAAGGAATTTTTCACCTTTCCGGACCGGTTACGCGTTCAATTGATGCAATCGTGGAGGAAGTCGGGAAAGCACTGGATTTGGAAACCGGACCCATCATCGAACGAATCTCTTCTCAAACCCTGAATCAGGCAGCGAAACGCCCGCCAAAAACCGGGTTTGATCTTTCAAAAGCAGAAAAACTACTCAATTACCATCCGAAAGATATCCGGGAAACGGTCCCGCTTCTGAAAAACGATCTGTACTACTATCGCTAAACCAAATAATATGGCGCATTATCACTATTCAAAGTCTACTAAAAGGGGAATTCTATTATTTACTATCCTGATCGTACTGATCTTCATTGCACCGGATCTGATCCAGTATTTTCGCCCAAAACCGGAAATTAAACTGGAACAATGGACCGTTAATGAAAAAGTGGTGACGGAAAAGCTGAACCAGCAAACGGGTTTCACTTATCGGAATACCTGGAAAAAGAAACGTTTCTCCGCTCCTCCGGTAAAATTCAATCCGAATGAGTACACACTTGAGCAATGGATGGCGCTCGGGCTTTCTGAAAAGCAAAGTGCGATCGTATTGAAATTTACCAATAGAACTATCTATTCCAACGAAGAATTGAAGCGCATTTTTGTGATTTCAGATGAATTATATAACCTGATCAAAGACTCAACTGTTTATCCCGAAAGGACTAAAAACCTGGATAAACTGACAGAATACCGGATGGAGCAGAAACTGATTTATGTCGATATTAACCGGGCAGAACTGGATGATGTACTCAAAGCCGGAGAAATTATGATGTTCGATGCCAAACAATTGATCCGGCTGAGAGATCAGCTGGGAGGGTTTTATTCGTCCGAACAGTTCAGCGAAGTCTGGCAGGCGACCCCGGAAAAAATTGCTGTCTGGGAAAAATACCTCCGGATAGATCCTTCGGAGCTAAAAACCTTCAATATCAATACCTGTTCCGTTAAGGAATTGTCATATCATCCGTATATTTCTTGGAATTTGGCAAATTCTCTCGTAAAATTGCGGATGCAAAACGGACCGTTCAAAGAAATACGTGATGTGAAAAAGTCCGTATTGATGACCGACGAGCTGTATGAGAAGCTAAAACATTATTTGAAAGTTGAAGAAGAAGAATGATAGAAGAGAAAATAAAAGGAGTTATCAGAGATGTGATTGATTTTCCAAAACCCGGGATTATTTTTAAGGATATTACCCCTATTATGCTGGATGCTCCATTGTCTAAAGAAATTGTGAAGCATCTTGCGTCCATGTACAAGGGGCAGGAGTTAGATAAAATTGCCGGGATTGAAAGTCGTGGATTCCTGTTTGGTTATCCTTTGGCGATGGAACTGGGAATTCCTTTTGTATTGATCCGTAAAGCAGGGAAGCTTCCATACCATAAAATCAGCCATTCTTACGACCTGGAATACGGTTCCGCAACGATCGAAATGCATGTGGATGCGGTTCGGAAAGGAGAAAGAGTATTGATTCACGATGACTTGCTGGCAACAGGAGGTTCGGCTTCTGCGGCGGCAGAATTGATTCAAAGCTGTGGTGGAGAAGTTGCCGGATTTAACTTTTTAGTTGGGTTAAATTTTTTAAATGGTAGCGAAAAATTGAAAAGCTACTCTAATAATATTACTAATTTAGTGGCCTATTAAGAAATATAGAATCGAAAAAAATAATTAACGGACACCCCAAAAACTGTTAATCATGAACTTTGAACAGAACGAGAATCAAAAAATGATTGCGCAGATGGTGCGCGATTTTGCGGAAAGAGAAATCCGGCCAAACATGAATAAATGGGATGCTGAAGAGCACTTCCCTGTTGGTGTCATGAAGCAAATGGGCGAACTTGGTTTGCTTGGAATTTACATCCCTCAAGAATACGGAGGAAGTGGATTTTCTTACCATGAGTATGCAACTGCCCTGATGGAATTGGGGAAAGTATGTGGAGGAGTTGGTCTGAGTGTTGCGGCGCATAATTCCCTTTGTACAGGTCATATTTACTACCACGGAAGTGAGGAGCAAAAGAAAAAATACCTTCCGAAACTGGCTTCGGGTGAGTGGATCGGAGCATGGGGATTGACTGAGGCGAATACCGGTTCGGATGCCATGCGTATGAAATGTACGGCAGTAAAAGATGGAGATCATTGGGTGATCAACGGATCGAAAAACTGGATCACTCACGGTTTGTCCGGAGATGTGGCGGTTGTTTTGATCCGTACAGGAGAATTGTTGGATTCCAACGGAATTACGGCATTTATCATTGAAAAAGGAACACCAGGATTCTCAGCTGTGAAAATCAAGGATAAACTGGGAGTTCGAGCTTCTGAAACGGCAGAGCTGATTTTCGAGAATGTACGTGTTCACGAATCACAGGTAATCGGAGAAATTGGTCAGGGATTCAAACAGGCAATGCATATCCTGGATGGCGGACGTATTTCCATTGCTGCACTTTCCTGCGGAATTGCACGTGGAGCTTACGAAGCATCTGTGAAATACGCGAAAGAGCGCGAACAGTTCGGTCAGCCGATCGGGAAGTTTCAGGCTATTGGGTTCAAACTGGCGGATATGGCTACGGAAGTAGAAGCTTCTGAATTATTGACATTCCAGGCTGCTGATTACAAAAACCGCGGACAGAAAATGACAACCCAGGGAGCTTTTGCAAAATACTATGCTTCCGAAGTGGCAGTTAAATGTGGAAACGAAGCCGTTCAGATCATGGGTGGTTACGGATTCACAAAAGAGTATCCGGCAGAGAAATTTCTGCGTGATGCGAAACTGATGACTATCGGCGAAGGAACCTCCGAGATCCAGAAACTGGTTATTTCAAGAGAAATTTTGAAGTGATCTTATTTTGATTGTGTAGAAAAAATTCAAAAATTCAAAAATTCAAAAATGAATTTAAACACATTGAATCTTTTTGAACTAATCAATTGTTGAAAGAATTAAATTATTTTTCAAAGGACTAATGTTTTAAAAAAAAGATTTATATCTTTGCACTCCAAAATTTGCAATAAATAGAATTTAAAAATATGTTGATTATTCCAGTTAAAGAAGGCGAGAACATTGAGAGAGCGCTGAAGAAGTACAAAAAAAAATATGACAAAACAAATGTCATGAAAGAATTGCGTCGTCGTAAAGAATTCGTAAAACCATCTGTTGTTGATCGTCAGGCAAACATTCGTGCGGCTTATGCTCAGAAAATGAAATCTCAGGAAGCTTAATAACTGAGCTATTCGCATACAATATTGAAAGGAGCTTTAGAGCTCCTTTTTTTGTACTTTCTTTTTGCAACATTTTCAGTTGATCTGCGTTGAAAGAATGAAACGTGCTCATTTATGCAGGCAGCAATTCAATTTCAGGTATATTTGGAAACGGAGAAGCGTTACTCCCGGCATACTCTGCTGGCTTATGAAGAAGATTTGTTGCAGTTTCTGACTTTTGCCGAATTGGATAAAGACGATCAGCTCCGGGAAGTGAATTTTCAGCTGGTCAGGGGTTGGATCGTTGACTTGATGGAAAAAGGGCAGAGCAGCCGCACGGTTTCCCGGAAAATTTCCTGTCTGCGTTCATTTTTTAAATGGTTGTTGAATGAAGGAAAAATCGAACAAAATCCAATGCTGCGGATTCGCGGCCCGAAAGTGGAGAAACGGCTTACTCAGTTTATGAAAGAATCTGAAATAAGTGATGTGCGGATTGAGCAGTTGTTTAAAGCTAATTTCGAAGGGGTCAGAGACCGTTTAATGTTTGAGCTTTTCTACCAGACCGGGATTCGGTTGAGCGAGTTGATCGGTTTGCAGGTTAAAAATGTGAGTAGTGACAGCATTAAAGTATTGGGAAAACGCAATAAAGAACGTATTATCCCGATCGGAAAAAGTTTGTTTGAAATCATTCAGGCGTATCAGAAGCTGAAGCCGGAAGGTCCGGATAGTCAATTTATATTATTTGTAAATAAAGATGGTAGAAAATTATCTCCAAAGTTTGTTTATCGAAAAATTAATACCTATCTTGGGAGTGTAACGAATTTACAAAAGAAAAGCCCACACATCATGCGACATACGTTTGCAACTCATATGTTAAATAATGGTGCAGGACTGGAAACTTTAAAGGAGTTGTTGGGACATGCAAATTTATCGGCTACCCAGATTTATACGCATAATTCGTTCGCACAAATAAACTCAATTTATTCACATGCCCACCCGCGTGGGCGCAAAAAGTAAAAAGTCATGGATGTTAAAGTGCATTCTATTCATTTCAAAGCAGACCAGAAATTGATTAACTTCATTAATGAGAAAGTGGAAAAACTCCAGGTTTTTTTCGATCACATTATTGTGGGAGAAGTTTTTTTGAGATTGGATAAGAATTCCGATAAAGAAAATAAAATAGCTGAAGTGAAAATATTGATGCCTGGAAAAGAGCTGTTTGCCAAAAAACAGTGCAAGTCTTTTGAGGAAGCGGCAGATTTATGCGTCGATGCTTTGCGGGCACAGGTAAAAAAACACAAAGGAAAGTTAGCGAATTAATGATTGGAAATTAAGGTATTAGAAAGGCAGCCTCAAAGGCTGCCTAATTTTTTTCGATTTTTTTTGATTCAAACGCTTGCAGTTGTTTATTTCTTTACTACATTTGCAAACCCAAATGGGAAAACACTTTTAGAATCGTTCTTTAAAATCGTATAAAACCAAACTTTAATGCCGGTGTAGCTCAGTTGGCTAGAGCAGCTGATTTGTAATCAGCAGGTCGGGGGTTCGAGTCCCTCCACCGGCTCACATTAAAGGATGGGAGTGTCGCATAGTGGCTATTGCAGCAGACTGTAAATCTGTCACCTCACGGTATCGCTGGTTCGAGTCCAGCCACTCCCACGACAATATAATTATAAGCGGGAGTAGCTCAGTTGGTAGAGCGTCAGCCTTCCAAGCTGAGGGTCGCGAGTTCGAATCTCGTCTCCCGCTCAAATACGATCTAAGAGAATAGGCCGGTGTAGCTCAGGGGTAGAGCGCTTCCTTGGTAAGGAAGAGGTCACGAGTTCAAATCTCGTCATTGGCTCTGCAGGGATTCACTCATTTGGTTTATGGGTGAAATTTTGTATTGTAAGAAAAAGGTTTATTAACTACGTAACAAATAAAAACAAATGGCTAAGGAAAATTTTAATCGTTCCAAACCGCACGTTAACATTGGTACTATCGGTCACGTTGACCACGGTAAGACTACGTTGACTGCTGCTATCTCAAGTGTACTTGCTGCTAAAGGTTTGGCTGCGGTACGAGATTTCTCTTCTATTGACAATGCTCCGGAAGAAAAAGAGCGTGGTATTACCATTAACACTTCGCACATCGAGTATGAAACTGCTAATCGTCACTATGCACACGTTGACTGTCCAGGTCACGCGGATTACGTGAAAAACATGGTTACAGGAGCTGCTCAGATGGACGGTGCTATTTTGGTTGTTGCTGCAACTGACGGGCCAATGCCTCAAACACGTGAGCACATCCTTTTGGGGCGCCAGGTAGGTGTTCCTCGTTTGGTTGTTTTCATGAACAAAGTTGATATGGTTGACGACGCTGAATTGTTAGAGCTTGTTGAAATGGAAGTTCGTGAATTGTTGTCATTCTATGATTACGATGGTGACAATGCACCAGTTATCAAAGGTTCCGCTTTGGGAGCTTTGAATGGTGAGCCTCAGTGGGTCGCTACAGTTGAAGAATTGATGGATGCTGTAGATTCTTACATTGAGTTGCCTCCGCGTGACGTTGATAAGCCATTCTTGATGCCAGTTGAAGACGTATTTACGATTACAGGTCGTGGTACAGTAGCAACAGGACGTATCGAAACAGGTGTTATCAACTCTGGAGATCCTGTTGAAATCTTGGGTATGGGTGAAGAAAAGTTGACTTCTACTGTGACTGGGGTTGAGATGTTCCGTAAGATCCTGGATCGTGGTGAAGCTGGAGATAACGTAGGTCTTTTATTGCGTGGTATTGAGAAATCTCAAATCAAGCGTGGGATGGTTATCTGTAAGCCAGGTTCCACAAAGCCTCATACAGATTTCAAAGCTGAGATTTACGTATTGAAAAAAGAAGAAGGTGGACGTCACACTCCATTCCATAACAAATACCGTCCTCAGTTCTATTTCCGTACAACTGATGTAACCGGGGAGATTTTCCTGACAGACGGACGTGAGATGGTTATGCCAGGTGATAACGTAACAATTAATGTGAAATTGATTGTGCCTGTAGCAATGGACAAAGGTCTGCGTTTTGCTATCCGTGAGGGTGGTCGTACAGTAGGTGCTGGTCAGGTTACTGAAATCATCGCTTAATTCGCGATTTACATACTGAAAAAGAGGGGAAGTTCCAACTTCCCCTTTTATACGGGCGTAGCTCAGCTGGTAGAGTAGTGGTCTCCAAAACCATTGGTCGTGGGTTCGAATCCTACCGCCCGTGCAAATAAAATAAATTGACCATGTCAAAGTTTAGAAATTATTTTAGCGAAACAATTACTGAGATGACTCAGAATGTTACGTGGCCGACGTGGAAAGAATTGCAGAGTAATGCACTGATCGTGGTGGTTGCGTCTGTGATTTTTGCATTATTGGTATTCGCTATGGATAACATTTTCGGAATCACGGGAACTGCTAATTCTACCTGGAAAGGAATAGTTGGATTTATCTATTCTTTCTTTTAATCAGAGAAAATGGGAGATATTAAAAAACGCTGGTATGTAGTACGCGCAGTGAGTGGAAAAGAAAAGAAAGTGAAAGAATATCTGGATCTTGAAATTTCCCGCTTGAAACTGGATGACTATGTATCTCAGGTATTGATTCCGACAGAGAAAGTGTTTCAGATCCGAAACGGAAAGAAAATCTCTAAGGAAAAAGCATATTTACCGGGATATGTATTGATTGAAGCAGCTTTGATTGGTGAGGTTCCTCACGTTATCAAGGGAATTCCGAATGTAATCGGATTCCTGGGAGCTGAAAAGGGTGGAGACCCACAACCAATGCGTCTGTCAGAAGTGAACCGTATTCTAGGTAAAGTGGACGAATTGTCCGAAACGGAAGAGGAGGTGAAAATCCCATTCGTGATCGGGGAATCCGTAAAAGTGATCGATGGGCCATTCAATAACTTCTCCGGTGTGGTTGATGAAATCAACGAAGAGAAGAAGAAGCTGAAGGTAATGGTTAAAATTTTCGGTCGCAAGAACCTTCTCGAGCTGAGCTATATGCAGGTCGAAAAAGAAGGGTAAACATGTATTAACCGCAGCAGTGAGTGCAATGATTAAAGCTTCCCATTCATGCTCACGTTACGACTGCATAATTTAAATAAACAATGGCTAAAGAAGTAGCAGCATTGATCAAATTACAGATCAAAGGTGGCCAAGCCAATCCAGCTCCTCCAGTTGGTCCCGCACTTGGTGCGAAAGGGGTCAACATTATGGAATTCTGCAAGCAGTATAATGCTCGTACGCAGGATAAGCCCGGAAAGGTTTTGCCATGTGTGATTACTGTATACAGTGACAAGTCATTTGATTTCGTCATCAAAACTCCTCCGGCAGCTGTGCAAATTATCGAAAGCGCTAAGTTGAAGAAAGGTTCATCCGAGCCTAACAAAAGCAAAGTAGGTACAATGACCTGGGATCAGGTTCGTATCATTGCTGAAGATAAAATGCCGGATATGAATTGTTTTACTGTTGATTCAGCAATGTCAATGATTGCTGGTACAGCACGTAGTATGGGTGTAACTGTTAAAGGAGGTGAAGCTCCTGCAACTAAATAATCGCAGGCATCATGGGAAGAATTTCTAAGAAAAGAAAAGAAGTTTTAGCAAAGTATGATTTGACTAAGACCTACACCTTGGTAGAAGCGTGTGATTTAGTGAAGAACATTACAACAACTAAGTTCGATGCATCAGTAGACATCTCAGTGCGTTTGGGAGTTGATCCGCGTAAGGCGAACCAGATGGTTCGTGGCACGGTTGCATTGCCTCACGGAACTGGTAAGGATGTACGCGTATTGGTATTGTGTACTCCGGACAAAGAAGCTGAAGCAAAAGCAGCAGGTGCTGAATTCGTTGGATTGGATGAATTCATTGATAAAATCAAAGGTGGCTGGACAGACATCGACGTAATTATTACAATGCCTTCAGTGATGGGTAAGGTAGGTGCTTTAGGACGTATCCTGGGACCTCGCGGTTTAATGCCGAACCCAAAAACAGGTACTGTAACAATGGAAGTCGGTAAAGCTGTTGAAGAAGTGAAAGCAGGTAAAATTGATTTCAAAGTTGATAAATTCGGTAATATTCACACATCTGTTGGGAAAGCAAGCTTCGAAGGAGCTAAAATTCGCGACAATGCTAATGAATTGATCCAACAGTTAATCAAATTGAAACCGTCTGCAGCAAAAGGTACTTATATTAAAAGTATCTACATCAGCTCTACCATGTCCCCAAGTATCCAGGTAGATGCTAAATCTGTTGTAGCTTAAAATCTTGAAGTATGAATAAAGATCAAAAAGCACAGTACATTGAAGATCTTGCTTCAGATTTATCGAAAGCAAATATCTTCTATCTTGCAGATACGGCAGCTCTTACAGTAGAAACAATCAACCAGTTGCGCCGTCGTTGTTTCCAGCAAAATATCGAACTACGTGTAGTGAAGAATACATTGTTGGCAAAAGCAATGGCTAAAGTTGAAGGTAGAAATTACGATAACCTGGCATCCGTGCTGAGTGGTCCGACATCTATCATGTTCTCTGAAGTAGGAAATGCTCCTGCAAAATTGATTAAAGATTTCCGCAAGAAAAACGATAAGCCGGTCCTGAAAGGAGCTTACATTGAGGAAGCAGTATTCATTGGTGATAACCAGCTGGATGCGCTTGAAGCAATCAAGTCCCGTGAAGAACTGATCGGTGATATCATCGGATTACTGCAAAGCCCGGCGAAAAATGTTATTTCCGGACTTACAGGTGGTGGTCAGAAAATTGCTGGAATCCTTAAAACGCTCGAAGAAAGAGCATAATTAAACAAATTTTATTTAAGAACCTTTTTTAAATTTTATAAAAATGGCTGATTTAAAACAAATCGCAGAAACGCTAGTAAACTTGACAGTTAAAGAAGTAAACGAACTAGCTACAATTTTGAAAGACGAGTACGGTATTGAGCCTGCTGCTGCTGCCCCTGTAATGGTTGCTGGTGGTGCTGTTGGTGGCGGTGAAGCTGCTGTTGAAAAAACTGAATTCGACGTAATCTTGAAATCAGGTGGTGCTAACAAACTTGCAGTAGTTAAGTTGGTTAAAGAATTGACTGGTAACGGATTGAAAGAGTCTAAAGACATCGTTGACGGAGCTCCAGCAACTTTGAAAGAAGGAGTTTCCAAAGATGAGGCTGAAGGCTTGAAAAAGTCTCTGGAAGAAGCTGGTGCTGAAGTAGAGATTAAGTAATTAGTTACTACATTTTGCAGGAAAGGTGTCCCGGCGGTTCTGCCGGGATGCCTATTCCTGTTTTTCGGCGTTTAGCCAAATTTAAAGTCCTTTTCTCAATTAAATTTATTTCGCCTTGGCAACAACAAGCAATACATCAACGAGAATTAATTTTGCTTCAAGCAAAAATCAGTTCGCATATCCGGATTTTTTGGATATTCAGCTTAAATCCTTCCAGGAGTTCTTCCAATTGGAAACGACTCCTGAAAATCGTGAAAGTGAAGGATTGTTCAAGGTATTTGCGGAGAATTTCCCAATTACTGATACACGAAATCAATTCGTGTTGGAGTTCCTTGATTATTTCATCGACCCACCTCGCTACACTATTGATGAGTGTATCGAAAGAGGTTTAACTTACAGCGTTCCGCTAAAGGCTAAACTGAAATTATATTGTACAGACCCTGAGCACGAAGATTTCGAAACAATCGTGCAGGATGTATACCTGGGAACCATTCCGTACATGACACCGAAAGGATCATTCGTGATCAATGGTGCCGAGCGTGTAATCGTTTCTCAGTTGCACCGTTCGCCAGGGGTATTCTTCGGACAGAGCCGTCACGCAAACGGTACCAAATTGTACTCTGCACGCGTGATTCCTTTCAAAGGTTCCTGGATCGAATTTGCAACGGACATCAACAGCGTAATGTATGCTTACATTGACCGTAAGAAAAAGTTGCCTGTTACCACTTTGTTCCGTGCAATTGGGTATGAAACTGATAAAGACATTCTTGAAATATTCGGATTAGCTGATGAAGTGAAAGCAAACAAAGCTAATTTGAAAAAATGCGTTGGCAGAAGACTGGCAGCTCGTGTATTAAAATCTTGGATTGAGGACTTTGGAGACGAAGATACAGGAGAGGTAGTTTCTATCGAGCGTAATGAAGTAATTCTTGACCGTGAAACGGTATTGGAAGACCAGCACATTGATGAAATCATCGATGCGGGTGTGAAAACCATAATCTTCCACAAAGAAGATGCTAACACGGCTGATTACACAATTATTTACAACACGCTTCAAAAAGATACTTCGAACTCGGAGAAAGAAGCAGTTGAACACATTTACCGCCAGTTGCGTAATGCTGAGCCACCAGATTACGAAACAGCGAAGAGCGTATTCGAGAAATTATTTTTCTCTGATGCACGTTACGATTTAGGAGAAGTAGGCCGTTACAGAATGAACAAAAAGTTGAACATCGACAACTCGGAAGAGTCTCGTGTATTGACTAAACATGATATTTTGTCGATCATCAAATACCTGATCGAACTGATCAACTCCAAAGCGGATGTGGATGATATCGACCACTTGTCAAACCGTCGCGTACGTACGGTAGGTGAGCAGTTGTATGCACAGTTCGGTGTTGGTTTGGCTCGTATGGCCCGTACAATCCGTGAGCGTATGAACGTTCGCGATAACGAGGTATTTACTCCAATTGACCTGATCAATGCGAAAACTTTGTCTTCCGTGATCAACTCGTTCTTCGGAACAAACCAGTTGTCTCAGTTTATGGACCAGACGAACCCGCTGTCAGAGGTAACCCACAAGCGTCGTTTGTCTGCACTTGGGCCTGGTGGACTTTCCCGTGAGCGTGCAGGTTTTGAGGTACGTGACGTTCACTATACGCACTACGGTCGTTTGTGTACGATTGAAACACCGGAAGGACCGAACATCGGTTTGATTTCTTCCTTGTGTGTATTTGCGAAAGTAAACAAGCTTGGATTCATCGAAACACCTTACCGCAATGTGGTTGGCGGTAAAGTAGATATTGCTACCGAACCGATCTATTTATCGGCAGAGGAAGAAGACGCAAAAATGATCGCTCAGGCAAATGCGAAAGTGGATGACAAAGGAAACTTCCTTTCTGAAGTGGTAAAAGCGCGTTATGAAGGAGACTTCCCGGTTGTTCCGCCAACAGATTTGCATTTGATGGATGTAGGTGCGAACCAGATTGCATCTATCGCGGCATCTTCTATTCCATTCCTGGAGCACGATGATGCGAACCGCGCCCTGATGGGATCCAACATGCAGCGTCAGGCAGTTCCGTTGTTGAAACCGCAGTCTCCGGTGGTCGGTACAGGAATCGAGCAATTGGTAGCTCGTGATTCTCGCGTATTGATCAACGCAGAAGGTTCCGGAACAGTGGAATATGTGGATGCAAACGAAATCGTGATTCGTTACGATTGGTCGGATGACGATAAATTAGTAAGCTTTGATAGTGAAGTAATCCGTTACTCACTAACAAAATTCCAGAAAACAAACCAGAGTACGACAATCAACCTGAAGCCGATTGTTCGCAAAGGGGACCGAATTGAGAAAGGACAGGTTCTCTGTGAAGGATACGCGACACAAGGAGGAGAGTTGGCATTGGGGCAAAACCTGAAAGTCGCATTCATGCCTTGGAAAGGATATAACTTTGAGGATGCAATCGTGATTTCTGAAAAAGTTGTTCGTGACGATATCTTTACTTCGATCCATATTGACGAATACTCCCTGGAGGTTCGCGATACAAAACGGGGAATGGAAGAATTGACTTCCGATATTCCGAACGTTTCCGAAGAAGCGACAAAAGACCTGGATGAAAACGGATTAATTCGCATCGGAGCGGAGATCAAAGAAGGAGATATCCTGATCGGTAAGATTACTCCGAAAGGAGAAACAGACCCTTCCCCGGAAGAAAAATTGTTGCGTGCAATCTTTGGCGACAAAGCAGGCGACGTGAAAGATGCTTCCCTGAAAGCTGGTCCGTCTCTTCGTGGTGTGGTGATCGACAAGAAATTGTTCTCCCGTGCAATCAAAGACCGCAAATCCAAAGCACAGGATAAGCCGGTACTGGAAGTTCTGGATACGGAATACGAAAAAGATTATGCGGGGTTGAAAGAAAAGCTGGCTGACAAGTTGATGACTGTTTTAGGTGAAAACAAGTCTGCCGGAGTATTCAACAACTTCAAGGAAGAGATCATTAAAAAAGGTACGAAATTCACACATAAGAATTTGTTGATGATCGATTACACGATCGTAAACCCGACAAACTGGACTGCGGATTCACATATTAACTCATTGATTAGCCGTTTGTTGCATAACTTTACCATTAAAGCAAATGACTTGCTGGGAGTTTACAAACGTAAGAAATTCCATATTTCAGTCGGAGATGAGCTGCCTGCAGGTATCGTGAAAATGGCAAAAGTTTATGTCGCTCAGAAACGTAAGTTGAAAGTAGGTGATAAGATGGCAGGTCGTCACGGTAACAAAGGTATTGTAGCAAATATCGTTCGTCAGGAGGACATGCCGTTCCTGGAAGATGGAACACCGGTAGATATCGTATTGAATCCATTGGGGGTACCATCCCGTATGAACCTGGGGCAGATTTATGAAACAGTTCTCGGATGGGCAGGCCAGAAACTGGGAGTGAAATTTGCAACTCCGATTTTCGATGGTGCGAAGCCGGAAGAAATTAACGAATGGACAGATAAAGCAGGAGTTCCGCGTTCAGGTAAAACGTACTTATACGACGGAGGAACGGGAGACCGTTTCCACCAGCCAGCAACCGTAGGGGTGATCTACATGCTGAAATTATCTCACATGGTGGATGACAAAATGCACGCACGTTCAATCGGTCCTTACTCATTGATTACACAACAGCCATTGGGTGGTAAAGCTCAATTCGGAGGTCAGCGTTTCGGTGAGATGGAGGTTTGGGCACTGGAAGCATTCGGTGCTGCGAATATCCTGCAGGAAATCCTGACAGTTAAATCCGATGACGTAATGGGGCGTGCGAAAGCATACGAAGCTATCGTTAAAGGTGATAACATTCCTGAACCGGGAATCCCTGAATCATTCAACGTATTGTTGCATGAATTGAGAGGTCTTGGATTGAATGTATCAATGGATTAAGACCGGACGTTAGTCGAAAACAAATTGTCAAATTGAATTAAAGAAAGTTATATAACATGGCTTACAGAAAAGAAACACCGAAAAAACAAAGTAGCTTCAACAAGATTACGATCTCGTTGGCTTCTCCTGAGGTGATCCGTGATCAGTCAAGCGGAGAAGTACTCAAGCCTGAGACCATTAACTATCGTACATACAAACCGGAAAGAGACGGATTATTCTGTGAGAGAATCTTCGGGCCGGTAAAAGATTACGAATGCCACTGTGGTAAATACAAACGCATCCGGTACAAAGGAATCGTGTGCGACCGTTGTGGGGTTGAAGTTACTGAGAAAAAGGTACGTCGTGAGCGTATGGGACACATTTCATTGGTAGTTCCTGTTGCACATATCTGGTATTTTCGCTCATTGCCGAATAAAATCGGTTATTTGTTAGGATTACCAACCAAAAAATTGGATCAGATCATCTATTATGAGCGTTACGTCGTTATTCAGACGGGTATCGCGAATAATCTGGATGGAACTTCTCTTTCTGAAAAGGATTTCTTAACAGAAGAAGAATACCTGGATATTTTGGATACCTTACCAAGAGAAAACCAATATCTGGAAGATACCGATCCGAACAAATTCATCGCGAAGATGGGAGCTGAGGCTCTGTATGATTTGTTGCGTAAACTGGACTTGGAAGGTCTTTCCTACCAGTTGCGTCATCAGGCAAATACGGAGACTTCTGTTCAGCGTAAGCATGAAGCACTGAAGCGTTTACAGGTTGTTGAAGCCATGCGTGAATCTCAGACACGTATTGAAAACCGCCCTGAGTGGATGATCGTGAAAGTGGTTCCGGTTATTCCACCTGAATTGCGCCCGCTGGTTCCGCTTGACGGAGGACGTTTCGCAACATCGGATCTGAACGACCTTTACCGTCGCGTAATTATCCGTAACAACCGTTTGAAGCGTTTGATCGAAATCAAAGCGCCTGAAGTGATCTTGCGTAACGAGAAACGCATGCTGCAGGAAGCTGTTGACTCATTGTTTGACAACTCTCGTAAAGCTTCTGCGGTGAAAACAGAATCAAACCGTCCGTTGAAATCCCTTTCCGATTCATTGAAAGGAAAACAAGGACGTTTCCGTCAGAACTTGTTAGGAAAACGGGTGGATTATTCGGCACGTTCCGTAATTGTCGTTGGTCCGGATTTGAAACTGCACGAGTGTGGTTTGCCGAAAGACATGGCGGCGGAGTTATACAAACCGTTCATCATTCGCAAAATGATTGAGCGTGGAATCGTAAAAACAGTTAAATCAGCGAAGAAAATCGTTGACCGCAAAGAGCCGGTAGTTTGGGATATCCTGGAGAACGTATTAAAAGGTCATCCGGTACTGTTAAACCGTGCTCCTACGCTTCACCGTTTGGGGATCCAGGCATTTCAACCGAAACTGATCGAAGGAAAAGCAATTCGTTTGCACCCGTTGGTAACTACGGCATTCAACGCCGATTTCGATGGTGACCAGATGGCGGTTCACTTACCATTGGGTAACGCTGCAATTCTGGAAGCACAATTACTGATGCTTGCTTCTCACAACATTTTGAATCCGGCGAATGGAGCACCGATTGCGGTACCTTCCCAGGACATGGTGTTGGGGCTTTACTATATCACGAAAAAACGTGTAAGTACGGCAGACCGCAAAGTGAAAGGTGAAAATGGTATTTTTTACTCCCCAGAAGAGGTAATCATCGCGAATAATGAAGGAAAACTGGATTTGCATGCTCCTATCAAAGTTAGAACATACGATTTGAACGAAGAAGGAATTCCTGCTTTGCAAATGGTTGAAACAACTTGTGGACGTGTCATTTTCAATGAAGTAGTTCCGCGTGAAGTTGGATTTATCAACGATGTCCTGACTAAAAAAGCACTTCGTGATATTATCGGTCACGTATTGAAAACTTGTGGAACTGCGAAAACAGCGAAGTTCCTGGATGATATCAAAGAATTAGGTTACGGTATGGCATTCCGCGGAGGATTATCATTTAACCTGGATCACATCATCATCCCGAAAGAAAAAGAAATCCTGGTTGCAAAAGCTGAGACTGACGTGAAAGAAGTGATGATGAACTACAACATGGGGCTTATCACGAATAATGAGCGTTACAACCAGATTATTGATATCTGGACACATACCAATTCCCGTTTGACGAACACGTTGATGGAGCAATTGAAGAATGACGATCAGGGATTCAACTCCATCTACATGATGTTTGACTCCGGAGCTCGTGGTTCCAAAGAGCAGATCCGCCAGTTGTCCGGTATGCGTGGATTGATGGCGAAGCCGCAAAAATCAGGAGCTTCTACTCAGGAGATTATTGAAAACCCGATTCTTTCCAACTTTAAGGAAGGTCTTTCGATTTTAGAGTACTTTATCTCTACGCACGGTGCGCGTAAAGGTTTGGCCGATACGGCATTGAAAACGGCGGATGCGGGTTACCTGACACGTCGTTTGGTGGACGTAGCACAAGATGTGGTGATTAACGCAGAAGATTGCGGTACCTTGAGAGGATTGGTTGCAACAGCATTGAAGAAAAACGATGAGATCGTTGAGCCATTGTACGACCGTATCTTAGGCAGAACTTCTGTTCACGATATCTACAATCCTGATACAGAGCAATTGATTGTTGCTGCAGGAGAACTGATTTCCGAAACAGTTGCTGAAGAAATCGAAAAAGCGGGTCTCGAAGAGGTCGAAATCCGTTCGGTATTGACTTGTGAAATGCGTCGCGGAGTATGTTCCAAATGTTATGGGCGTAACCTGGCAACTCACCGCCCTGCACAGGATGGAGATGCTGTAGGAGTTGTAGCTGCTCAGTCGATCGGTGAGCCTGGTACACAGCTGACGCTTCGTACATTCCACGTCGGGGGTACTGCGTCTAACATTGCTGACGAATCTGATTTGAAAGCAAAAGCTAGTGGGAAACTGGAAATCGACGAATTGCGTACAATTACACGCAAAGGTACTGACGGTGAAACAAAAACGATTGTTGTTGGCCGTTCGGCTGAATTGAAAATCACTGATCCGAAAACAGGAGTTACTTTGATGACTTCCAATATCCCTTACGGTGCTGAAATGATGATTGAAAACAACATTTCGGTGAAAAAAGGAGATGTAATCTGTAAGTGGGACCCGTATAACGCAGTCATCATTTCAGAGGTGTCCGGTAAAGTGGTATTTGAAAATATTATTGATGGGGTTACTTACCGTGAAGAGGTCGATGAGCAAACAGGATTTACTGAAAAAGTAATCATCGAATCCCGGGATAAGAAGAAAAACCCTGCGATCCACATCATCGATCCGAAAACGAAAGGAGTATTGCGTGAGTACAATATTCCGGTTGATTCCCACATTTCAGTTGCGGAAGGTGATAAGGTTGAAGAAGGTATTATCCTCGTTAAAATTCCGCGTGTTGCTGGTAAAACCGGAGATATCACCGGAGGTCTTCCGCGTGTAACCGAGTTGTTTGAAGCACGTAACCCTTCCAATCCGGCGGTGGTTTCTGAAATTGACGGTATTGTTGAGTTCGGTAAGATCAAGCGCGGTAACCGTGAAATCCAGGTGACTTCCAAAGCAGGTGATGTTCGCAAATATTTGGTTCCGCTTTCAAAACACATCCTGGTACAGGAAAATGACTTCGTTCGTGCAGGTCAGCCATTGTCTGACGGTGCAATTACACCGAACGATATCCTGAACATCCAGGGGCCTACGAAAGTACAGGAGTACATTGTAAATGAAATCCAGGAGGTTTACCGTCTGCAGGGGGTAAAAATCAACGATAAGCATTTTGAAGTAATCGTTCGCCAGATGATGTTGAAAGTAGAAATTGTGGATGCGGGAGATACACGCTTCCTGGAAGGACAATCTGTTCACAAGGCCGACTTCATGGAAGAAAACGATTCGATCTACGGAATGAAAGTCGTAGTAGACGCAGGAGATTCAACGGCATTGAAAGCAGGTCAGATTGTTTCCGCACGTAAATTGCGTGATGAGAACTCTCAATTGAAACGTGCTGACAAGAAGCTGGTAGAATCCCGTGATGCGGTTCCTGCAACTTCAACTCCGTTGCTGCAAGGTATTACCCGTGCGTCATTGCAGACTCAATCGTTTATCTCAGCTGCTTCCTTCCAGGAAACAACGAAAGTATTGAACGAAGCTGCAATCTCCGGAAAAGAAGACCATTTGTTAGGTTTGAAAGAAAACGTAATCGTTGGTCATTTAATCCCGGCTGGTACAGGTGTGCGCCGCTTCCAGAAAGTACTTGTTGCAAACAAGGAAGAAATGGATGCGATCGCTTAAGTAAGATTTTCCGCTGTGGCGGATAAAAATAAATCGGAATCCCCGGCACTTTGTTCAGTGACCGGGGATTTTTTTGTATATTTATTTCAAAACTGTCGTATGATTCCTCTTTTACGCAAAACTGTTTGTGTCTTGCTGACAGGCTTCGGATGTTGCGGGAATTCGTATGGACAGGGTGACTCACTTGTTCCGTCCATCAAAAAAGAAAACCTCACCGCTTTTTATATTATTGACAGAGTTTATACAGACCCGCGGAATCCGGATAAAAGGCTGGCAGTCGGAGCTGCAAACTTTTTCCAGATAGAAGATGGTATGCTGAGTGTTGCTGCCAGAATGCCCAAAATGACATTCCTGTTTATGGGGAAGATTGACAGTGCGAAGACCGATGTGGTGGATCACGTATCGGTTCTCCGGTTCTATACGACGAATAGCTACGGCAACGGGACAATTTACCCCTATGTTTTCGAGATTTCTCAGCAGGGTAACAACGGAAATATATTGATTTATAGTTGTCGTTTGCGAACCACGGCTGACCAGTATTATTTTGAAGCTCATGTGGCTAGCAGCAAAGAAATCGAGCAGGTGAGAGAAAATGTGTCTGAAAATCCGCGAAAATAACTGCCGGATTTTATTCCAACCATTGATTTTGGTGAGGATCAAACGAGAAATGCCTTAAAATCAAATAATATGAAGAAAATTGTACTTTTTATCATAGGGCTGCTTTTCGGAATCTTCACACAGGCTCAAACAATTGATTATCAGCCCTTACACGGAAATTATACACAATATGTATACCGCCAGCAAAGTTGGAATGGAAGTGAAAATGTGGAATCGTTTCACAAGACAATCTGGTCCGGTGATATTGTGATTGGTGGTGAGCATTATGTTCGGATTTTCCAGTATGGCATTTATATTGGGGGAATTCGTGAAGATGTCCCGAATCAACAGCGATTTTTTATCGATGCGAATAATGTGGAGAAAGAAATCACCATTAACCCTTTTTTGTCAGTTGGTACTGTATTAACAGACACTTCCGCATTGTTAAATACCTTCAGATGCTACGTGGACATGCAAGGGATTTGCACGAATTGTGATACTTTTCAGATTGCACAGGTAGACAGTATTCCCGAAGCGAATGGAACATACAGCACAACCTATCGTCTGGAGGTTCTGCCACAGCCGAATATTTCCTTTAGTTTGAATTCATACAGAGGGTTATTGAACGTGAATGGTTTTGAATTTGATGAGACCCAGATCTGTTATCGTGAAGACGGTGCCCAGACGGCGCCTGGAGAAAGTACTCCTTGGACGGATATGTGTGATTTGGGAATCGAAGAAAATAAATTATCGCAAATAGGGCTATTCCCCAATCCTTCATCTGAATTTATACGGCTTTCGGGAGATATTTCCGTTATAGAACAAGCGGCGGTTTATGACCTTCAGGGAATCTTGATAAAAGAGGTTTCTACATTGGAATTAAACACCGGAATTTCCTTAAAAGAATTAAAAAGCGGCATGTATTTCTTGTCGTTTAATCAGAATGCAAAAGTTCTGAGATTCCAGAAAATATAGCCCGTTTATAAAAGCAAAATCCCCGGTATTTCAAGATGTAATAACCGGGGATTTTACACTATTATTGTTTGCTTTACTGCGTGATAATCGGTTTCAATCCTCTCAATCCCATATCAGTCGGATAATCTCCTGCTCCCGGTTCGTACTTGCCGTCCTGGTTTGCATCATACCACTCGAAGCTCTTATTTGTTGAAAGTGACATCGTACATGTAATGTCCTGTGTTTCATTTCCTGTAATGGTAAACGGAGTATCAAAATTTCCTGTAACTACACAAGATCCGGCAGGAACCGGTGAAGTTGCAAATAAAGGATTCGGAACGGTAGTTACTGTTGCCTGTCCCTGTACAACAACCCCGAAATTTTCAAATGCCCAGTAGCCTTGAAGTTTGTTACCGTTAATGCTAACAGTTTGATTCCAGATTTTATAGTTCGTAATATAGGTATTGAACCCGACAAATGCAGCAAGTCTTCCGTTGTAATCTGCCCCGTCGTACCGGTAGTTGATGGAATAGTTCTGATAAGTCAGCGACATACGAACCCAATTGTAAGTATCGGGAGTAATGTTTTTCAATGGAATTTTCAAGAATACTTCATTGTTTCCTTTGATGATCGCTTTATCAAAATTCACCGCATTATCTCCGCCAGCAGTTGTTTCATCACCGTGGAATAAAATTTCTCCTGCTCCGAGTTGTGTGTAGATGCTTTGGGCAAACTCAATATAATGTGCACTCATTCCGTAAAATACGGGAGACTGAGCAGAATGGTCGGAAGGAATAGTTGCCGGGTTTCCGAAGTTATCCAAACGTGGTTGCAATGAATCAAAACGCAGTTTAACGATCAGGAACGGCCCGGTTTCAGCTGCTGACGGAGCTGAGTAGGTACAACTTCCATCATTTGAATTTGCTTTTGAATTGTAATTGGTTGCCGAAGGGTCGGTGCAACCTTTCTTTTTACATCCCACAGAAACAGTAGCAAGCAGGAGGAATAAAAGTGTCAGTTTTTTCATTTTCAATAGTTTTTGAGGGCTAAAATAGAGAAATTTTAAAGACTTATTGGATTTTATAACGAATTCGTAGTAAGAAAGTTACTTTTTGTTAATCATATAAACTGCAGCAATTCCAAGTGATCCTCCAGTGATGGTGTGGATTTCCAGGCTTTCCCCCAGGATAGCAAAGGAAAATACAGCAGCGCTGAACGGGACAATGAAAATAAAACTGCTGGCTTTTTCCGCCCCGATTTTGGATGTGGCGTAGAAGTAGGTCGTAGTTGCCAAAGTAGTCGTAATCACACTGGAGAAAAATGCATTTCCCCAAAATTTCAAATCAGTTATTTGAATCAGTGTTCCAATTGCTTTGAAATCGCAGAATGGAACAATGCACATCAGAGTGACGAAATACATCCACCAGGTGAAAGCAAGAGGAGAACCGTATTTCGCAGATTTTGATGTAAATTTGCTCATTACCGACCAGATCAGGGCACTCAGAAGAAATAAAAGATTGCCCGGCTTTGCAAAAATATCTTCATTTCCCCACACTTTCAGTAAGGTCAGTCCGGCAATTATTCCGAAAAGCAGACCGATGGATTCATTTCGGGTAGGGCGTTTCCAATCCACCAGCATTCCGATCCCATAAGCCATTACCGGGTTTAGTGTGGTAACGAGAATTCCTCCCGCACCGGGGCTTCCATTTTGCAGACCACCCAAAAAAGTATAATTGTAAGCGGCCATTAAGCTCCCTGAAGCCAGCAGAAATGGGATTCCTTTTTTTGAAATGACAATATTTGTTTTCAGCGGAATTAAAAGCAGTATCAAACTTACAACGACGAACCCATAACGAAAAAATCCCAAAACGACCGGTGTACCGAAAGAAGTAAGGACTTTATTGGATGGCCAGCTGATTCCCCAGATGATCATGCTGATAATCATCATTATGGTCAGTGCCGATTGAGATGTTTGCTTTTCATTCATGTTGTAAAATTAATGATGTTATCTGCAATTAAAGAAAGCTTTTAGTATTTTCGTCCTATGGAAAACAACGAAAATCAAATCAATATTGAGCTGAATGAAGAATTGGCGGAAGGAGTCTATTCCAATTTGGCTGTTATAACGCACTCTCAGGCAGAATTTGTCACGGATTTTATTCAGATGATGCCGGGAATGCCGAAAGCGAAAGTGCGATCAAGGGTAATCATGTCGCCGCAAAATGCAAAGCGCCTGATGCGTGCCTTGGCTGAAAATATCCAGAAGTATGAACAGGTAAATGGTATCATCAACGATTCGGATGTGCCACCGTTTCCCCCTATGAATTTTGGCGGAACAACGAATCAGGCCTGATTTTAGGGTAGGAAAATCATTAATCAGGATCAATTGGTGGGTAAACTGAATTTGAAAAATCGGTCTGAATTCATTAAGAATATTCTGAAATTAATGACGGGAACTGCCATTGCCCAGCTCCTGACCATTGCTTTTTCACCCATTGTCCAGCGAATGTTTACCCAGGAAGAATGGGGTTTTTTCGCATTGGTGAGTTCTATTTACGGCATTGTCGCTTTAATTGCTGGTGGAAGATATGAAGTTGCATTGCTGGTACCAAAACGAACGGTGGATGCGATCAACCTGCTTGGGCTGTCTTTCCTGGTAAACTTGGGATTTTTCTTGTTATTTTACCTCGTTTTGTTTTTCCTTTCCTTCGCAGGCTGGGGAGAAAGATTGGGAATCTGGTATTATTTATTACCTGTTTTTGTATTGATTGTAGGTCTGAGCCAATCCTTAATTGCCTGGAACAACCGCAGGAAACGATACCGGGAAATTGCCACTTTCCGAATTTCGCAATCACTTCTGAATAATGTATTTTCAATTTCCACAAGTTTGGCCAAATTCCGGCTCAACGGTGTTTTAATTGCTTACTTCGGCTCGGGATTGATTTCACTGGTCGTGGCATTTTACCAGATAAAAGCCGATTTCCGTCTGATCATAAAGGGGATCAGTTTCAAACGAATGCTTTTTGTGGGGCGAAAATATGCCCGTTTCCCCTTGATAAACACCTTTCAGTCCTTGCTGGATGCTTTGCAGTTGAATGGCTTGATTTACCTCATTTCATTTTTGTTCGGAGATTATTATGTCGGTATTTTTTCCCTGGCAATCCGTATCTTATTCCTGCCGATGGGGTTTATCGGATCAGCGATTGCACAGGTTTCTTATCAGGAGGTAAACTCCCTGATTCACCAGAACAAGCCCTTATTTCCACTAGTGAAGCGAACGATCAGGATGAGTGCTTTGATTATTAGTCCTGTTTTGATTATTTTGGTAATCGGCGGACCATTTCTTTTCTCCTTCGTTTACGGGAAAGCATGGGAAGAATCAGGAGTTTATGCACGTTACCTGGCTGCCTGGGTGTGTATTGATTTCATCAGGGCATCACTTTCTCAAATTCCGTTGATTTTCAATAAGCATCACATTTTACTTATTTTTTCCATTACAAGTAATTCACTCATCTTGATTGTCTTCCTTGTTGGTTTTATGATGAAGTTAAATTTGGGAATGATACTCATGATGACATCGGCATTGCAAGTTTTGCTTATATTCGCGCTTATTAACTGGATTGTAAGAGTTTCAAAATCGTACAATGCCAAATTATCTAATCGCGATCATCAATAAAATGAATATTTATAACTACCTAAAATCCAATCAGTTTTCTCTTTTTTTGAGTTTACTTTTTTTCTACCCTTCTATTCGATTACTGATTATCGGGTCGGAACATTCCAGTGCCCTTTCCATACTGGTAGGGTTATTCCCGAAATTTCTGTTTGTATTGATTTTATCAGGAGCTTTTTTTAAAATAATCAAAGATAAGGACAGGAAAACACACTTGTTGGACAAGCTGGTCTTCGCTTATTTTCTCTATAATGTTCTCACAGGTTGCTACTTGGCGCATGATTTAAAAGCGGCCATTTATGGTTTTCAACTGACCTATCTTCCAATGCTTGGATATTTTGTTTGCTCCTATTATTGGGATAAGAAAGTGGATCTGGAACGTCTTTTCTACCGCTTTTTCCAGGTTTTGGTTTTAATTGCAGTACTTGGACTCATTATTTATTTCATTTTCCCGGGAGTACATCTTTATTTTCATAAACTGGCAAATGGAGATAAGCCCATTGTTATGGCATTCAAAGGATTCATTCGCATGACTTCGATTCTTTGGACGCCAGTAGTTTTTGCCATGCTGATGCTATGTGCTTTTTGTTACTGGACCTACCGCTACTTCAAATCGGGAAATATCTTCGAATTACTCTATTCACTAATTACAGTGAATGCAATTTTCTTCAGTGTTTCAAGAGGCCCGATGATTTCTTCTTTTGTTGCATTGCTACTTTTGATGATTCTCTGTAAGAACGGGAAATACAAGCTGATCCTGGCTGGTGTTCTTATTCTGGAACTGCTGATTTTCTACTTGTTTGCACCGCAGTTTACAGAATTGATGAAGTGGTTTTTTGTTTCATCGAAGCAGACGGCAACGCTTGAAGAGACCAATACGCGGGTAAATTTATGGAGGGAAGTGATGAATTCCGTCAAACACAATCCGATGGGATTAGGGTTGGGAAAAGCAGGTCATGTAGCGGTTCAGTTATTTCCACCGGGTACGAAGGGTGTTTCACGGGCATCTACAGATGGCTGGTATTTTAAACTAATGATCGAAACCGGGATTTCTGCCCTGGTCATGTATTTAAGTTTAGGACTGGTCTTTTTTATCAAGATGATCCGGTATCTCCGAATGCATACACTGGACTTTGTAGGTGTTATTTTTGTCATTTTTGTAACTACCGGCTTGGTAAACCTAGTGAGTAATGCGCTGGATTTTTATCTGTTTAGTTACTTTTACTGGTTCTTACTTGGTTTTTTTGTATTTAAATTGAAACAGGAAAGTAGATGAAGAAAGTATCTGTGGTTATTGTCAATTACAACGTTAAAGACCTGATTCTTACCAGTCTGAGAACCTTGTATCAGTTTCATTCCGATTCCAGTCTGGAAGTAATTGTCGTTGACAACAACTCATCCGATAATTCATGCAGCGAAATTAAAGCCCGGTTTCCGCAGGTAATTTTGATTGAAAATAATTTCAATGCCGGGTTTCCGAAAGGAAATAACCAGGGATTTGAAGTAGCAACCGGAGATTATATATTCATGCTTAATCCGGATACGGAGTTCATCGAAGATTCGATTAGTAAAATGACCGATTACCTGGAAACGCACCCGGAAGCCTGGTTACTGGCACCTAAATTGCTGAATTCTGACAGAAGCTGGCAGCAAAGCGCGTGGAGATATCCTACCATTACTTCCGTATTCTGCGAATCTTTTTATCTGGCACGTTTCCTCAAAAAGAAAAATTATCAGGACAAAAGTTTTGATGAAATCTTTGAAGGAGAAACCTTTTCCGGGGCAGCACTGTTCTTCAGAAAAGAATTGTTTGATAAAATAGGAGTATTGGACGAAACCATGTTTTGGATCGAAGACGTGGAATTTTGCTGGAGAGTGAATCACACCGGAGGAAAGTGTTTGTATTTTCCTGAAACATGTATTATTCATCACATTGGGCAAAGTGCCAGGAAGAATTATAATATTTCAATCTCCAATCAAGTCTTTAACAAAATCAAGTTTTTTGCGAAACACGGAACCAGATTCCAAAAGATCATGGTGAAATGGATTAGCTTATTTCATGTATTCTTTAAAATAATCCTGTTTGGTTTACTTTCTCCGTTTAAAGTGGTCTATTACAGAAAACTGAAAGCATATCTGTACACACTTTCGAAATTCTTTAACCCTCCAAAAGGAATTGCCTGATGAAGCAAAAAGTGATAATAACGGGAGCAACGGGATTTGTCGGAAAACAGATCATGAAGTTTCTGGATCCGGCAGTTTATGATTTTACGCTTTTAACCAGAGATCCGGAGAAATTGACGGATGAAATGAAGCGGTATTCCGTTGTTTTTGGTGATTTGAACGATTTGGATTCGCTGAAAAAAGCATTCAATGGTCAGGATATTCTTATCAACCTTGCTGCAGAGGTGAGAAACCAGGATTTGTTAGAACAAACGAATGTGACCGGAACGAATAACCTGATCGAAGCAGTTAAGAGTGCACGCATCAGTAGAGTCATTCATTTGAGCAGCGTCGGAGTCATTGGTAAGGGATACAGCGAAAAATCGCATGTAGTGAATGAAACAGAAGTTCCGGCTCCTCAGAACAAATATGAGCAGACCAAGCTGGAGTCCGAAATGGCACTATTGAACAGTCAGGAAAATTTTGAACTCGTGGTGCTTCGCCCGACAAACGTATTTGGAGAAATGCATCCGTTCAATGCTCTGAATAACCTGTTCAATCACATTCAATCGGGAAAAAGAATGATCTATACGGCACAGGCTCAGGTAAATTATGTTTATGTGGGAGATTTGTGCCAGGTATTGATCTGGTTCCTGGAAAACGAAGGACATGCAGGAGTTTACCAGGTAGGAAATGCAACACCACTCATCAAATTTTATGAGCAGATTGAAGAAAAACTACACCTGCAAAGTAAAAAGATGAAAATTCCGGACTTTTTGGTGCGGTGTGCGGAACTTGCAGGATTTCATAAATTACGTCCCGTTTCCAACCGGGTGATTTATGATGATTCCAGGTTGAAAGGATTAATCGGTGAATATCATTTTGGGATAGATAAAGGATTGGATTTAACAATTGACTATTTTCGTAAAAATGGATTATTGAAATGAAAATCTGTTACTTTGCATCTGGACCAAGTTTCCACACCAAAAGATGGTGTCAGCACTTTCATTCTTTGGGAAATGAGGTTCACTTGATTACGTTTGTCCAGGTTGCCCAGGAAGAATATCCGAATATCCATTTGCATATTGTAGCTTCCAAAAAAGTGCGTGTTTCCGGAGGAAACTGGCATTTGATCAAAAGTTTCCGGAAAGTTCGCAAACTGGTAAAAGAGATCAGTCCCGATATCTTTCACGCTTTGTATGCAACTAGTTACGGAGTGGTCGGAGCGTTTGCCGGACACAAGAATTTCATTATTACGGCGCTTGGTTCGGATTTGTTGGTCAGTGTAAGAAGTTCTTCAATATACCGGATGGCGGTGCGTTTTGCGTTCAGAAAGGCAAAATGGATCACTGTGATGTCGCAGGAAATGAGTGATGTTGCGAAAAGTATCGGAACGGATATGTCAAAAGTTTCCATTGTTCCGTTTGGCGTGGATCCTGCAATTTTTAATGCGGATCACAGAGTTCTTTCACCGGATGAATTTGTTGTTACAAGTACGCGGAACCTGGAAAAAATTTACAATATCCCGCATTTGCTGAAAGCACTTCACCTTGTTAAAGATCAAATTCCAAACCTTAAGGTAAATATCATGGGCTACGGAAGCCTCCAGGAAGAACTGGAAGCATTAGTGGCTGAACTGGGCTTATCTGAGAGCGTGATTTTTTGGGGAAAAGTAACCCAATACCAGATTGCAGAAACATTGAATAAATCACAGGTATTTGTCTCGGTTTCTCTATCGGATGGAAACAATATTTCCTTAAATGAAGCAATGGCTTGCGGTGCATTTTGTATTGCTACGGATATTCCTGCTAACCGGCAATGGGTTGAAAATAAAGTGAACGGTTTCCTGGTCGAAATAGACGATGTGGAAGGTTTGGCTTCACGAATTTCGGAAGTTTATGCAAATTATGATTCTCTTCAGAAAAAGGCCAGCCCTATCAATAAAGCAATTATCCAGGAACGCGGCACTTGGTCCAATAACATGAAAGTTGTTGAACAAAAGTATCAGGAAATGACCAGAAACGTAAGATGAAACGCATTGTAATTATAGGAGCGGGAGGCCACGCAAAAGTCATTGCTGAAACCATTGACTTGTTGGATAATTTGCAGGTTGTCGGTTTCATAGACGATCGGATTGAAAAAGGAACACCTGTTTACAAAGACATTCCGGTAATCGGGGCGGGTAATGAAATTCCGCAAATTTTGGAGGAATGTGATGCACTTGTAATCGGGATCGGGAATAATGAGGTTCGGAAACAACTTGCTGAGCGCATCAAAGCCAAATCTTTTGAAATAATTATCCATCCACGGGCAGTTGTTTCAAAAACGGCAGTAATTGAACCCGGAACGGTTGTCTTAGCAGGGGCGGTTATTAGTTCCAATGCCAGAGTTGCGGCACATTGTATCGTAAATTCCCATGTCGTAATTGACCATGACTCGAACATTGGCACTTTTGTTCATCTTTCGATCGGAACCCTGGTGGGAAGTAATTCTAAGATCAGTGAACTGACAACTACTCAAATAGGCCAGTCTGTTCCTTCTTTTTCGACGATTTAACCAAAGATTTTTCATGAATGGCTGCTTTATTTCTCTAGTTCCTTATTCCACTTAATCGCATATAAAGCCAGTTCTTTAATCTTTTCCCATTTGGTGGGTTCGGGCTCTGGCGGAACCGCTGGTGTTTTTATCCTTTGTACAAGAGAAAAGGAAGCCCACCCTTATCATGCATACCGGGATGAGTTTTTTTAACTGTTTGTTTACTTGATTCATCATAGTTTAATCAATTGTTTTCATAGTTAATATGTTACGTTTTGGTTTGTTTGAATCAACAAATCCATTCAATAAAAAATCAATGCTGCTTCACTGCAATCTTTTTGCAGTTACAGGCATAGTAAGGGGTCACATCCATGATGTAATAATTGATGTTCGTTTTATTAAAACGGAGTTTGATTGTATCATTTATGAAATTATTATAGTCTAAATAACTTGGACCATATAGTTTCCAGCGTTTGTGGTTTAAATCATATAATGTATCTCCACCATCTATTCCTATAGACGTTGAATAAAAATTCAGAGTTGATTGGAGTGTTGTAAACGTAAACTCCCCATCAAAATTTTCGAAGCGTAAAGAATCAACCTGGTCATTCACGTGAATATGCACAATATTCATATCATACAAATACACTCCCGTTGTATCATACATTTTGTAATGACCATTGACCTTTTCCCACAATGTCGGTTCGGGCGGAGCTGGAACCGCTGGTACTTTTTTCTTTGCACAAGCGAAAAGGAAGCTCACCCCGATCATGCATACCGGGATGAGCTTTTTTACCTGTTTGTTTACTTGATTCATCATAGCTTAATCAATTGTTTTCATAGTTAATATGTTACGTTTTGGTTTGCTTTCATTCGGTAAGCCAGGAATAAAAATCAATGTTGTTTCACTGCAATCTGTTTGCAGTCACAGGCATAGTAAGGAGTGATATCCATGATGTAATAGTTGATGTTCGTTTTTTGAAAACGTAAGGGAATAGTATCATTTTTCCAATTATTGTAGTAGATAAATGTTCCGCCACTTAATTTCCATCTTTTATTATTGGAATCAAATAATGTGTCCCCCCCTCCAATTGCTACATACATAGGAATGTTTGCAAACTCTTGCTGCTGAGTTGTAAAAGTAAACTCCCCATCAAAATTTTCAAAGCGGATTGAATCCCTGTTTGTGGCATCATTGTGCGTATGAATCAAATTCAT
>JAIRJW010000023.1 GCA_031260455.1 Fluviicola sp. | reverse complement strand
AACTTTGGTCGGTAGTCAATTTAAGCTTTTTATCTCTGGGAAAGAGAATAACTTCTCTTTCCCTTGATTTTTACTTAGCAACTACGGATAGTTGCATTTATGAATTGAATCTAAGTATTACGAATTAGAGGCTTGATTGTTGAAATCCTAATCATGACTGAATGAACTGGATTTAGAAGAACTTAATTATTATTACCGATTTAATAAAAGAAGCAACAAAGAAAAAATCTAAAGATTGGTTATATTTGAAACATAATTTTTACAAGTTCCTTTTAGAACAGTCGATTTACCCAATGAAATACGAATTTACCCCTGAGTTTGCAGCTCAAATGGATGCAGCAGACCTCTTGAAATCCTATCGTAATCGCTTTCTTTTTCCAACATTCACCAAAAATCCAGTGAGATATTTCACAGGGAATTCATTGGGATTACAGCCAAAAACGACCCGGGAAAAAATAAACCTGGAATTGGATGATTGGGCAAAATGGGGTGTGGAAGGACATTTTCTGGGGACCAATCCTTGGTACAAATACCATGAATTTCTGACAGATGCCTCTGCGAAAATTGTTGGGGCCTTGCCGAAGGAAGTGGTAATAACTCATTCATTGACGACAAACCTGCATTTGCTGATGGTTTCATTCTATCAGCCAAAAGGAACAAGAACCAAAATTTTATGCGAAGCAAAGGCATTTCCGAGTGATTTATACGCGCTGGAGTCGCAGGTTCGTTTCCATGACCTGAATCCCGAAACGGATCTTGTTAGAATGAGTCCGAGAGAAGGGGAGTATACATTGAGAGATGAAGATATCGTGGCAAAAATCCTGGAGCTGGGAAATTCTCTGGCTTTAGTAATGTTTGGCGGAGTGAATTACTATACCGGACAATTGCTTGATATGGAGGTAATTACGAAATACGGAAAAGAAGTGGGCGCAATGGTTGGCTTTGACTTGGCTCATGCCGCGGGAAATATTCCGTTAAAACTGCACGATTGGGGTGTGGATTTTGCCGCTTGGTGTTCCTATAAATATTTGAACTCAAGTCCTGGAGGAGTTTCCGGAATGTTTGTTCACAAGAAACATGCAAAAGATATGTCACTTCCTCGCTTTGCAGGATGGTGGGGATATGATAAAAGTACGCGTTTCCAGATGGAACCCGGTTTCATTCCGATGGAAGGAGCTGAAGGCTGGCAATTGAGTAATGCACCTGTTTTGGGAATGGCTGCTCACTGGGCTTCACTGGAAATTTTCGATGAAGTTGGGATGGAGCGCCTGAGAACCAAAAGTGAAATGCTGACAGGTTACCTGGAATTCATCCTAAACGGATTATCTGAAAAGTACCAGGATCAATGCCGTTTTGAGATCATTACACCGAAAGAACCGAAACGCAGAGGAGCACAATTGTCGATTTTGGTTCACGGAAAAGGAAAGCAGATTTTCGATGCGATCTCTGAAAAAGGAGTAGTGGCAGACTGGAGAGAACCGAATGTGGTTCGTGTGGCTCCGGTTCCATTATATAATTCATTTGAAGATGTGTATTTCCTTGGTAAGTATCTGGAAGAGGCGATAGTGGAGCAGTAGAAAAAATGGTCAAAGACAAAAGACTTTAGAAGTAAATAGTATGGAAAAAATTGCAGTAGTCGGAGCAGGTTTGGTAGGAAGTTTACAAGCCATTTTACTTGCACAAAAAGGGTACGAAGTTTCTGTGTTTGAGCGCAGACCTGATTTGCGGAAAGCGGCATTAATCAGTGGAAAGTCAATCAATCTGGCTCTTTCGGACCGTGGGTGGAAAGCATTGGAAATTGCTGGAATTGCTGAGGATATTCGAAACATTGCGATCCCGATGTACAACCGTTGCATGCATGCTTTGGACGGCACTTTGACATATCAGCCGTATGGAGTAAACAATGAAGCAATTTACTCGGTTTCGAGAGGAGGATTGAATCAGAAATTAATGAATCTGGCAGACAATTATCTAAATATCAAATACATTTTTGACCGCAAATGTCTGGATGTAAACCTGGATAGTAACATACTTTCCTTTCAGAATGTTCAGACGATGCAGAAAGAGGAATTTCAGGCAGATCGTATCTTTGCTACGGACGGAGCATATTCCGCAGTGCGCATGCGGATGCAGAAATCAATTACTTTTGATTATTCACAGAAATACCTGGATCATGGCTACAAGGAATTAATTATCCCTGCTAATGAAGACGGTTCTCACAAACTGGATAAAAACTGCCTGCATATCTGGCCACGAGGTGAATTCATGATGATTGCCCTGGCAAACCTGGATGGAAGTTTTACTTGTACATTGTTCTTCCCGATGAAGGGAGAGACGTCTTTTTCGACGCTTCAAACACGCGAACAGGTTGCAGCGTTCTTTAATCTGACATTTCCGGATGCGGTACAATTGATGCCGACTTTATTAGACGATTATTTTGCAAATCCGACCAGCTCTTTGATGATGGTGCGTTGTGAACCATGGAATTACCAGGATAAAATAGTGTTACTTGGAGATGCGGCACATGCGATTGTTCCGTTTTATGGTCAGGGAATGAACTGTGGATTTGAAGATTGTACTGTATTCAACGAAATGCATGATCAAAACAATGGAAAATGGGATGGATTGTTGAAACGTTTCTCTGAACAGCGCATACCGGATGCGAATGCTATCCTGGATCTCGCTTTGGACAATTATATTGAAATGCGCGACAAAACTGCCGATCCTGAATTTTTGCTGCAGAAAAAGATTGAAGCGAAATTTTCCCGTTTGTACCCGGATAAATGGACCCCGCTTTATTCCCAAGTCACTTTCAGCAATACGCGCTACAGCGATGCACTGAAAAATGGGAAAAGACAGGATGCACTGATGCAGGAAATTTTGAAGTTGAAAAATATCCACGAGCAATGGGATGAACCATCTGTTATGGATAAAATGTTGGAGCTGATTTCATAACCAATCCGAAATCTTCAGATATTTATAAACGTTCTGTGTGGGAATATTTCTGGTTGATGTTGCAGCAGAGAATTAAAGGTATATTCTGCATCTGTTTGCGAAAAAAGATTCCTTACTTAACCAGATATGGGCGAATTTGATGAGGTTTGACCAATGTTTTTGTATACGACATCTAAAAAATGAGATATGAGATTTGTGATCTGTTTAGTTCTGGTTTTGCTGACAGGATTTTCTTTTGCGCAGAAATCGCGAAAATTCAACGGGAAAAGCCGGAAAGATTTCTTCGGTGGTGCGCGTGATTATCGTCAATTGACCAGGGATGGGTTGCAGATTTCTTTCGGACCGAATGTTACATTGACTACACCACGGGTTACAAAATATACTGGAGTAGATGCAATCGGAAGACCGGTTGCAACAACCATTGACCCAATTAGCAAACCAGGAGGATTTATTGAAATCGGTGCAGCACATTACCGTTTGAAACCATCTAAATTGCTGGCTGCATGGTATAAAAAACGTAGCAGCGAAGTCAAATGTATCGGTCCGAATCTCTTCCACCGGCTGGATTGGGGCCTGGGCTTCAATTATATCGGGGGAAGTGAACGCACTCGTTTTGAAACGGTAGACCCATCAGGAGCTTTTTCCTTTGATGAAAAAACGGGTTCTTTCTACAACGGATACCTGACTGCGCGAGTGACAATCGACCGGTTTACCAAAATTGCGGATAGCTGGCATCTGGAAACAGGCTTCGGTTTTAACTTCCTTTTTAACGCATTGCCTGCTCCGAAAGTTCCTTATATAGCAACTGTTGCCCCAGTGAAATTTCAACAGGATTTCATGGCTCATTTCCACTTGCATTTAGGATTTACGCGAACAATCCGCAGAGGAGATTACCTGACCTTCGGTTTCCTGGTTCCCACTTTCGGAATTTATGAGCCGAACAAAGCGCGTCCTACCATTCAGTGGTTTTCAAGCAATTATTGGCCGATTCAATTGCAGATTCGCTGGATTCATCACTTTACCAGGAAATCCAACGGATGTAATACCGGAACCCCGGAAGACCGCAAGCGCAACGATGAATACATGCAAAACAGATAAACTTTAAGTTGATTTACGATGAGAAGATTTTACTACCTAAGCTCTTGTGATACCTGTCAGAAAATCATGAAAGCGTTGAACCTCCCTTCAGATGTGGAATTGATTGATATTAAACAAACTAATATTGATGCAAAAACGCTTGACTGGCTGAAAGAAAAAGTAGGTTCTTACGAAGGAATGTTCTCAAAACGCGCCATGAAATTTCGTTCCATGGGTTTGCATGAAATGAAGCTCACGGAAGCGGATTATCGCAAGTATATGCTGGAAGAATACACATTTCTGAAACGTCCGTTTATAATTTATGACGATCATATTTGGATTGGTAATGCGAAGAAAGAAATAGAATCCGCCCGGGAATTTTTTGCAAAATTGAACTAGAAAAAACGTAGTCGGCTACTCAAAGCGGATTTGCGGTAATCATCCAGCTTTTCGTCAATATTGCGCTGAACGAGTTTTCGTATGAATTTCTGGGTGCCTTTCCCCATTTTGAAATCCAGTTCATCTCCGAAAATAGGAATGATACTCAGGAAGTGAATGGTTTTATCCGGGATATCAACCGGGGTAAGTTCTCTTTGAAGTAAAATCGGATCCAGGAAGATGAAATACTCTTGTTTCATCAGCTCGGAAATAGGAACTTCCGGGTTTGCCGTAGGGATTGTGTGCCCGGGACCGTACCAGGTATTTCTGTCTTTGACAAAACGTTCCAGTTTGTAAATCCAGGTATAAATCCAGGAAAAGTTCGGATTTTCAAGCTCGTCGAAATCCCAGTAAGCGGGTAAGCAAAAGAAGATTTCATTGAATTCCCGTCCCACCCATTTTTCCAGAACTGGCATTCGGTAATCAGAAAGGGAAGCTGTCATGAGTATGGTTACAGGAACATCCAGTTCCAGAAATAAAAACAGGAGTTGTTGATCCGGGTAAAGTGGATTTGTAATTTTCTTTACGCGATGAGATCCAAATCGTTGCTCAAATATTTTTGCCAACTCCATACCCGCAAATATAACACTTACTTCCGGCACGATATAGAAATGAAGTTGTTTATTCATATCCCGTCTGCAAAAAATACAGGTGATGCTAACCTGGAGCAGAAGGTCACTTAAGGATTTACGTTCTTCGGTTTTATTCTAAAATTCAGATGATTTGAAGTTTTTTAATCCGTAAGTTCAATCTGAAAAGGTTCAAGCTTTTAAACAATCCTAAAGCTTCCATTAGTGGAATAAAAAAGAAAAGGGAATCGAAAGACTCCCTTTCTGGTTATTGGTTTATATGTTCATTTTGCCTTAAAGAAATAATCTATTTCAAAAATGCGCACGTCATATAGCAGTGCTCCTGATAATATGCAAATGAATTAAATCTTCATAAGCACATCAAGCAGAATACCCAGGTAAAACTAAGCTTTCTGAATAGAGTACCAAATAGTTTTGTTTGAAATTGTATTCTGACAAATTTTGAGTGAGCATTTGCCTCTTTTGACTGTGCAAATTACTAATGCTTTCCTGGGAATTTAATTGAACTTACAAAATTTCCTGCAACGAGTTCCAGAATCCTTCGTTCGACAAGATTGCCCCTTGTTCAGTCAGCTGGTGAATTTCCATTTCGCGTTCCTGTTGATAATTTCGCGTACTCGTGAAAATAGAAAGATCTTTCAGATGATTGGTCAGTGCTTCATGAATTCCTTCTGTACTGGAAAGATTAACTGCAGTATCCGGATTTTTCTGAATGGCAATCAGCTCCTGTTTGTCTTTCATGAAGTGAAAAACCAGGCAGGAAACGGGAGTCCTGTATTCCAGAAAATGCACTTTTTCATAAATGGTCTGAAACACCTGGTCTGAGAATAGTTCTACCAGGGAAAGCGCCTTTTGCGGTTCTTCCCGGTTGAGTTTTTCCCATTCTTCGGCATGTACTCCGTTGATGATCAGAAAGGCTTTCAGATCACCTTCCAGATGTTGCAACTCCTCATCTGACAAAATGCGGTATTTCATCTTCCAAAAGTAGGAAGAATCATAGAAACCGGAGAAGAAACAATAATCATCGGGAATGATTTTTAACTTTGCGGGATGCAGAAAAAAGGTGTTGCTATTCTCGGTTCTACCGGTTCAATCGGAACTCAGGCGCTGGAAGTTATTCGGGCTTATCCGGATCGGTTCGATTTGCAGGTAATTACAGCTCAGTCAAATGCCAGGCTGCTGATTGAGCAGGCAAAGCAATTTCAGCCGAATGCTGTAGTAATCGGAGACGAAGAAAAATACCAGGAAGTAAAAGATGCCCTTTTTTCCGAAGATATTCATGTGTATGCCGGAGCTCAGGCACTTTGCCAGGTCGTGGAATTCCATGAGGTGCATGTGATTTTAACAGCACTTGTAGGTTATGCCGGATTGAAACCTACGCTCGCTGCGATTGAGGCAGGAAAGGACATTGCTTTGGCAAATAAGGAAACATTGGTTGTGGCGGGAGAATTGGTTACGGAAAGAGCTCGTGCAAAAGGATCGAACATTTACCCTGTTGACTCGGAACACTCTGCCATTTTTCAGTGCCTGACAGGAGAGTTTCACAATCCGATCGAGAAGATTTATCTCACAGCTTCCGGAGGACCGTTCAGAGGCTGGAAAGCTAATGCATTGAAAAATGTCACACCGATGCAGGCATTGAAGCATCCCAATTGGTCGATGGGAGCAAAGATCACAATTGATTCCGCATCAATGATGAACAAAGGGCTGGAAGTGATTGAAGCGAAATGGCTCTTTGGATTGAAAGCAGAACAAATTGATGTTATTGTGCATCCGCAATCCATTGTTCATTCACTGGTTCAATTTCAGGATGGCAGTATAAAAGCCCAGATGGGCCTTCCGGATATGAAATTACCGATCCAGTTTGCACTGACTTATCCCGATCGGTTAAAAACGGATTTTCCGAGGTTCAATTTTTTGGATTATCCGCAATTGACTTTTGAACCTGCAGATAAAGAAACATTCAGGAATCTGCAATTGGCTTATGATGCATTGGAAGCAGGAGGAACGAAAGCCTGTGCTTTAAATGCTGCAAATGAAGTTTCCGTTCAGCTTTTCCTGGAGGAGAAGATCGGATTTCTGGATATTGCACGGATCAATGAGAAAGTGTTCCTGGAAACTCCTTTCATTACTAATCCAACTTATGAAGATTATGTGGAAACAGACCGGATTGCACGGGAATTAGCTGGTCTGTAAGCGAATGTAGGGCTCCGGAGAGATCTCCGATAACTGGAACTTAGGATAAAAGAGTGGTCCGGTATCCGTAACGTTGAATGAGTGTTTCACTTCTCAAAAATTGTTTTTTCTGAGCAGTTTTCTTCCATATTCGTGCTTCCCCAGGTTTGCAACGATTAGAATAATAAATCGGGGTTATATGTATCTGAATTCAGGAATAGGAGAATGGCTGCTTCCGGGGGTAGGGGAACAGTCCCGATAATCCATATTCAAGCCTATTGCAATAAAACTAAAAATGGGGACCACCTGGTCCCCATTTCTATTATCGGATCAAGAATTACTTCTTAATGATACGTTTTGTAATTGTTTCGTTACCGATTTTCAACGTGTAGTTATAAATTCCAGCCTGGAAGTTTGTTCCGTCGATAGCGATTGATTGCTGACCAGCATTCATTTTAGAAGCAGGTACTGTAGCTACTGTACGACCAGCAACGTCAGTAATTACTACTGAAACTTGTGTATCAGCTTTCAGATTGAACTTAATTTCAGTCGAGCCAGCAAATGGGTTAGGGAATACTGAAACGTCAGTTGCAGAAGTCAATTCTGTTAAACCTGAGTAGTCTGTAAAGTCCAGTCGAACTACAGGAGCTTCAACTGTGTTGCCATCAGAAGCTAAGGTAACAGGAGTTGTTCCACCGTTGTAACCCATTGTGTTACCAGCTGCAATTTTACCAGCAAAAGCAATTGGAACTTCAAATCCCTGGTATGTACCAGCAGTTACCAGGTAAAGGCCCCCTGCGCTCAATTGAGGAAGGTTTGGCAAATTACATGTGATCAACTTTCCGAAGTCAGCGGCAACGATTTCGTGATCGTCAGATCTGTCAATATAATCGAATTGCTGTGTGTTAAAGTTATATTGGTAGATAGTAGCATAAACCAAATAACCGATGTAAGTTGATTGTTGAGAAGAACTAACGCTACCAATACCAACCTGAACAGCACTTGCAACATCAGAGTTGAAGATTTCATACAATGTTCCGATTTGAGCATCACCTGTTTGAGAAGCCCACCCATTGAAACTTCCAGACAATGAAGCTGTTGTTCCATTATATGCGTCAACTGCAAAAATGTTGTTTGTAATCGCGAACGGAGAAGAAATCGTATCATCTGAAGTAAAGCTTAATGTACTGTCAGACAAAGCTTTGTATTGAAAGTTGTAAGTTCCAACAGTTGTAGGGATTGCGTACCCGTTAGTGAAGCTGATATCAAATGAATCTTTTGCGAATGAAATGATATCTGCCTGAGCACTTGTCTGGTTGTAAGTACCAGCTGTCAGTTTAAAGCTTGTAGGTTGGATTTCAGAACCAACATTTTCGATTACAGCCCCGAAAGAGATTGTTCCTGCACCTGCAGTTTGAGGCTGAGGCATTTGTGTCGCAGACAATCCCTGGGTTCCGTATTCAGAGTACACCTCTAACAGTTTAAGGTTGCTCTTGTACCCCTCAACTACTTTGAAGTTATCGATCGCCCAACCGTAACCACTTCCGTAATTATCATCAGCAGTCAGGGATTCCCAGCGAATACGGATTTTTCCTTGGGTTACTCCAGGACCGATCAGAAAATCTGTTGTCAGAGTGTTTTTCAAAGTTGGACCGTTTCCGACAGCGTTTGTGTTTACCTGTTTTGAGAGGAGCCACGTTGCACCGTTATCCGTACTTACCTCAACATACAATGCATCGTGATTGAAACGGCGGTAAACCTGTGTGAAAGCTACAGAGATAACTGATGAAGCAGACATATCAATTGTAGGAGTTTGTAAATAAGCGTTTTGAACTCCAACCGGTCCGGTAAGCAAGTACTGAATACCATCAAAGTATGCCATTGGTGCAGTCATGCCTGTTGTTGCGGCTCCGAGGTAGTTAGTGAAGTTGGACGGATAAGCTCCGAATTGGAAGCTTCCCTGAACTCCTGAGCCGACATTACCTACAGACCAGTTTGCATTATCGGAGAAATCTGATTGATAGATAATATCTCCTCCGGCTTTTGTGTCTGTACCATTGTTACCTACAGCCTCTTTTGAAGCTGTCATTTTCATTGGTTTTTTGTTAACTTTTTCAAGGCCCTTAATACTTACCTGAGCTGAAGAAATCCCAGCAACAAATAAAGCAGAAGCTAAAAGCGTAATCTGTTTTTTCATGTTTCTTTAATTTACGAAAGTTTAAATATACGTTAAATGATCGTATAAATGACCAAATTTATTTATTAAATGGTATTAATTATTAAATGAACGGTAATTGCTGTCTTTAAGAAACGGTAATTTACCGCGCAAGGTCTCCATTTCAGAATAATTGATACTCACTGTACAGATGCTTTCAGAATCAGAAAGGTTGGAAAGATCTTCGCCTAAAAGATTTATTAATCTGCTTTGTCCATTATATTCCAATCCCGTGTTATCCGTACCGATGCGATTTACACCCGCAACATAGCATTGATTTTCAATTGCTCGGGCAGGCAGCAGGGCCGACCAGTGCTGAATCCGTCTTTGCGGCCAGTTTGCTACATATAAAAGCAGGTCGTAAGCAGGTTTTCCATTTATTTCACCGTTTCGGATATTTTCCGGGAAACGCAGGTCGTAGCAAATCTGTAAATTGATTTTCCATCCCAGGTATTCTACGATAGTTTCTTTTGTTCCGGCACTGAAATAAATGGATTCATCTGCCATTCCGAATAATTTCCGTTTGTCATAGATGCTGATTTTTCCACTGGGCTCAACGAAAACTCCCCGGTTATAACAACAATCGCTGTCTCTTATTATTAAAGAAGTGTAAAAGGCTGCTTTTTTTACCGAAGCCTGTTTTTTCAGCCATTCAATGCCGGGACTATTGTCTGGTGCTTCAGCCAAAGCTTCTGTGTTCATGGAAAAGCCTGTTTGAAACATTTCCGGCAGCAAAACCAGGTCGGTTTCCGGAATTGTATGCAGCAAACGTTCATAATTTGCCAGGTTCGCGGCTTTGTCTTCCCAAACCTGGTGAGTCTGGATGAGTGTTATCTTTAAATCCTGCATAGTCTTTCAGCTGCTTGAATCAGAGTTTCATCTGTTTTCGCAAAACAAAAGCGAATAATATGATAATCACATAAATCATCGTAAAAAACAGAAAGCGGAATAGCTGCAACTCCGATTTCTTTTACCATCCACTCGCAGAATTGAATATCTGGTAAAGTGGAAATGGTCTTATAACGCATGGTTTGGAAGTAAGTCCCTTCACTTGGAAGGAATTCAAATCGACTTTGGGACATCAATTCTTTAAACCGGTCGCGTTTATCCTGGTAGAATTTCCCGAGGGTGGTAACATCTGTTGTTGAAATATAATCGGCCAGGGTTTTTTGAACCACGCTGTTTACTGAAAACACCAGGAACTGGTGCACTTTTTTAATTTCTTTCATGATCATTTCCGGTGCAACCAGGTAACCGACTTTCCATCCCGTAAGATGAAATGTTTTACCGAAGGAGGAAATAATCACGCTTCTGTTTTGCAGTATTTCGTGATGATGCGCGGAAAAGTGTTTTTTTTCAAAGGTGATAAATTCATAGACCTCATCCGAAATCAGAATCAGGTTCGGGTGGTCGGCCATCACTTGCACCAATGCATCAAAGTCGTTTTGGTCCATTATTTTCCCCGAAGGATTATGCGGGTTGTTGATGATCAGAACGCGTGTTTTCTGGTTTACCGTCTGACGCAGCTCTCGCCAGTCGATCGTGAAATCTTCCCGCAGGGGAATATGAATAGCGATTCCACCCGCCAGATGAACTGCCGGATCGTAGCAATCGTATGCCGGATCCAGGATTACTACTTCTTCTCCCGGGTGAACCAAAGCCTGGAGGGCAGTAGCAATTCCTTGTGTAGCACCAGCCGTTACCAGAATCTCGGTAGCGGGGTTCAGCGAACGCTGGTAAATGCGGTAAATCATGGCAGCAATTCCTTCCAGTAAAACAGGTAATCCGGCCATCGGGGCATACTGATGCACATTCTCTTTGCTGTTTTTAGCCAGGAGCTCTTCAACGGCTGGGTCAACCGGAAAATTAGGAAACCCCTGGGAAAGATTAATAGCCTGATACTCATTTGCCATCTGGCTCATCGTCGCGAAGATGGTGGTGCCTACTTTTGGAAGTTTTGTCTGCATGGATTACATTTGTTTGCAATTAACAAAGAAAAGCATTCCTTAATACATATACATCCCTGTCCGGGACATATTTTTAACAGGAATTCATAAATATTGAATGTATGAAATTACAACATCTCTTCTTTTTGGGTCTTTCTTCACTGACTTTGTTTGCATGTGGTGAAGATGCTATCTGTGATTGCATCCGTGCAAGTGACAAGCTGACGGTTAAATACGAACAGTTGAGACATAAGGCTCCGAAAGTGGCAGATGAAAAGGAGGTCAAAGAACTGATCCGGGAGAAGAAGGCGAAGTGCAGGGAATTTGAAAAAATGAGCGGTCCGGAAATGCTGGAAAGAAAGGCAACCTGTAACTGATCAAACTTTTGTTTTCATTCTGTTATCTAAATTCTAAGATTTAAAGTATTTTTTCGGTTTTTGTTGACCATTAGCAATTGTATCTTACGAACCCAATTGCAACATAAAACTTCCCAGAGCCTGAACATCACCTCCGCATTTGGAATGTTTTTGACGATAAATACTTCATGTCAAAGCAAATTAAAGGAGGCTGGCCTCCCGGTAAATGCTCTTCCTTATATAGAAAAGCCAAAGTAAAAAGCATTCTACTTTTGCAGCACTATTTTCCCCTGCAATCCTCCTGTGGAATAATAATAGATGCCGCTGCCGCATGCTGGATG
>JAIRJW010000021.1 GCA_031260455.1 Fluviicola sp. | reverse complement strand
AACTTTGGTCGGTAGTCAATTTAAGCTTTTTATCTCTGGGAAAGAGAATAACTTCTCTTTCCCTTGATTTTTACTTAGCAACTACGGATAGTTGCATTTATGAATTGAATCTAAGTTTTATAAAATTGTGTGAAAAGTCTATTTTCATTGGGTTTCAGCGTGATTTTCCGGTTCTGCAGATCAACTCAATTTACATTTTGATTATTCTCCCTAAAAACAAAGAGCCCGTTTTCGCAGACTCTTTGTTTGATTCAGGTAGCAGGTGGAAATTCTTATTCGGTGGATGGTTTTTTGTGTTTTCAATGATTGTTGGAACGCTGGAAGCAACTTATTCACCGGAAGGATTTGGTAATGAAACTTCTCCCTCAAGAATCGTGTCGTTAGTTAGTGTGATGCATTCAGTAGCTTCTGCTTTCAGGGTAAGAACCAGTTTCCGGCCTTTTTCAAAGGATTTCAGCTGCTGTTTCAAAAGAGTATCAGATAAGTGATTTTTAATATGATGGATCAGGTCAAACGTTTCATTCTCCAGGTCTTTTTCACGTACGATGAGTTCGAAATTTCCCTGCTTGTCTGTTAGCCCTTTCAAGATGATTTTCCCGTTTTGTTGAATTTCTACAGGTGATTTTGCCAGCAACTTTCCTGTTTTTTGATCCTTTAGCTGACCGCTGATAGTTATCGGGAATTTTAGCTTATTGAACGCTTTTTGTTTCACAACTGTTGCATTGTCAGGAGCAGGCTCACAGGAAGTGATTACCGGACCCAAAAAACCAAGTATACCCAATAACGATAATCCAACCCGGTAAGAAGCACCGGACAATGCAACATGTGAAATTTTAGAACTGATTTGATGATTATAGAATATGCCGCAAACTTTTTCGGGGTTTGTTATAATAGCCTGATGAATTTCTTCGTTTGTTTTCTGACGAAAATCATGGAGAACCTTTTCGCAGATCTCACAGTAATAGCCTTCGTTATGTTGCTGCATCTGCTCATAGGATTGTTTACAGGGTAGTGACATAATCGGTTTGTTCATACTCGTAGTTTAATGAAGTGAAAGTAACCAGTTAATTCATTCATTTTCAATAAAAATGGTGAAAGGTAGTTTTGCTTTAGCTGAATGTTGGATTCGGGTTTTCATTAGAAATCGGATTTCTTAAGAGTTGGTATCCGGAGTCTGATTGAACGGGAGGAGGACCTTTCTCCCTGAGAATGAAAAAAAGCTGAATCTTGTTGCCCGACTCGGTTGATAAGTAGTAATTTTAAAAGTTGAAATTAGTTTCTGGTTTCAGATTCATTCAGATATGAAAAAATTAAATCAAATTTCGTTAGAACAGATCAACAAGTATTCAAACAATACCTTGTTGGGGCATTTAGGCATCCGATGTGTGGAAGTCGGTGAAGATTATATTGTGGCAACGATGCCTGTTGACCACCGGACGCACCAGCCGATGGGATTGCTGCATGGCGGAGCAAGTGCGGCTCTGATCGAATCGGTAGGGTCAATTGGTTCTACGTTACTGATTGATTTGAGTAAAGAAGCTCCGGTTGGAATTGAGATCAATGCGAACCACATCAGTAATGTGAAAGAAGGCAGTGTGAGGGCAATCGGAAAAATTGTACATGCAGGTTCCCGGACACATGTTTGGCAAGTGGACATTTTTGATAATGCCACGGATAAGCTGGTTTGTACAGGGCGTTTAACCATAATGATCGTACCGAAAGCGTGAAAGATTTACTGATTTACCGCTTGCCCCGGGAGCAGTTTCCCCAAATCAAAAGAGGGCAGTTTATCCTATTGAATGAAGACGAGAAACCTGTGGGATTCGTGGTATCTGATTTCCTGCATGAGCGCATTTTCCATTTCCGGGAATCAACGGAACAGGGCGAGGAATTCGATTTTCATTACCGGGAAGAAGCGCCCGTAATTATAAGTCGGAGAGATTACCAGATTGAAGCACAGGCCTTTTTGAACTCCTTTCCGCTTCTGGGTGTTGAAAAAGGAGTTTTCTCGCGGGTGAAAGCTTTTCCCTTTGAAGGAGAAAAGGCTTTTGACTTGTTCCAGGTGCTGGAAAAGACCTATCCCAGTGCATTTTGTTACCTGATCTCGTCAAAAGAATTCGGAACCTGGATTGGGGCAACTCCTGAATTGCTGATGAATCAGCAGGGAATGGTATGTAAAACGGTCGCTCTGGCTGGAACACACGGTGAAAATGAAGAACATGACTGGACACCGAAAGAGCTCGAAGAACACGCTTTTGTAGTGGATGCAATCGGGGAAACACTGGAACGAAATGAATGTGTGAAAATCGAAGCGGAAGGACCTTACATAGTAAATGCTGGTCCGGTGCAGCATTTGAAAACAGATTTCAAAGCGTTACTCACCCGGCCCAATGCCTGGTCAATCGCGATGGATCTCCATCCGACACCTGCTGTGTGCGGAACTCCGCGCAGAAATGCTATGGAAGCAATCGCCACCAGAGAAATGCACGACCGGGCACTTTACACCGGGTTTATCGGGTATTTTGAAGAAGGAAATACCAACCTGTTTGTAAACCTTCGCTGTGCACAATTGATGAAAGACAAAGCATTCTTATACGTTGGCGGAGGTTTCACTGTCGATTCCATTCCGGATCTGGAATGGGAAGAAACAGAACACAAGGCGGAAACGCTTATTCGGGCGATGAAGCAGGTTTCATTTCGGATATAGAGGAAGAGAAGCTGAATAATTACCTCATTAAAATCCGGCTCTTTTGAAAAAAATAAGCATAAGGCAAACTATTTTGACTCTGTTTTTAAACCGTGCATACACAATAACAACTAAATTTACAGCATGATTTCGAGTGCAAAGTTGGAAGTTCAACTACTTGTTGACGGATGTAAAAAAGCAGGCGTGACACATGTAGTGATTTCCCCTGGGTCGCGAAATGCACCTTTGAGTATTGCTTTTGATGAAGATGCGTATTTCCGGGTCTTTGTTGTTCCGGATGAGCGCGTTGCGGCATTTTATGCACTTGGAATGGCACAAAAACTGGGAAAACCAGTGGTGATTACTTGCACTTCAGGTTCAGCACCTTTGAATTACTATCCAGCTGTAGCTGAAGCATTTTACCAGGGAATTCCGCTGATTGTTATTTCTGCCGACCGGCCTTTGGAATGGGTGGATCAGGGAGACGGGCAAACCATTCGCCAGGAACGCGTGTTTGACCGGATGGTACTGAAAAGTGCCCAGCTGAATGAGATTTACTCCAACAGCCAACGCTGGCATTTCGAACGAAATCTCTCGGAAGTACTTCAGAGCTGCAATGGTTCTGTGAAAGGCCCGGTTCATTTGAATATTCCTTTCTCCGAGCCGCTTTATGAAACAACAGAGCAGATTGAAATCATCGAAAACTGGATTGAACTTGGCGATGTCGAAACAATACTGTCTAAAAAAAGCAAGGCCCGGTTAAAAGGGCTGTGGTCAGCGTCTGAAAAGCGTCTGATTATTGTGGGGCAGCATCAGAAAGATGCGGATTTACAACAGGTACTGGAAAAACTTGCAATGGATGGTTCAGCAGCGGTTTTGGTCGAACACACATCGAATATGTACAGTCCGTACTTTGTTTCTGCCATTGATCGCACTTTGAATATCATACGGGAATCAGAGATCAGAAACTTTTACCCGGATTGTATTGTGACAATTGGAGGAGCGGTGGTTTCGAAAAAGATAAAAGCCTTTTTGCGTCAGTCTCAGGCACCTGTGATTCGTTTCGGAATGGATTTTCCGTTTATGGATACTTATAAACACTTATGTTTTTCTGCTGTTGTTCCGGCATTGGAAGGACTTGCGCACCTGGCGGAACTGACGGAAGAAATACCGCATAAATCCCGTTTCGGATTTAACTGGAAGAAAATGGATCAATATGGCTCGGACGAACATAAACGAATCTGTTCAGACCAACCGTGGAGCGATCTGAGAGTAATGGAATTTGTGATGGATGTGATTCCGGATCAGTGCAATCTCCACATTTCAAATAGCTCGCTGATCCGTTACGCCTTGCTGTTCGATCCGGTCAAAACGGTGAACTATTGGTGTAATCGTGGAGCCAGTGGAATAGATGGAAGTAGTTCAACGGCTGTGGGGTCGGCAATCGCTTCGCCTGATGAATTCCATTTACTTGTCACCGGGGATCTGTCCTTTTTCTACGATTCCAATGCCTGGTGGAGCAAGCATTTGCCCGGAAACCTGCGAATTATCCTGGTCAATAACGGCGGAGGAGATATTTTTAATATCATTTCCGGACCAAAATCAACCAACCAGTGGAAAAAGATCTTTGTTGCCGAGCAGGAACTGACAGCTGAGTTTGTTTCGAAATTGTATGGAATGGAATATTTTTATGCGGCATCACTTGAAGATCTGGATGTTCATCTGGATGCTTTTTTCGGGGATAGTGTGAATGGAAAACCAAAATTGCTGGAAATAAATACAATGAGTCAGAACAACAGCGCGATACTTGAGACTTACTTCAAATCATTCACAAAACGCGGGTAAAATCGAAATGCCCGAAAAAGGGTGATTTTATTTTAATCAAATTTACAAGCGGGTAATCATGAATTATAAATGAATAATTACCAATTTGTAATTGGTGCATTTACAGGTGGTTATTTCGTTTGTCAGGCTTTGAGAAATTAAATAATAGAAAGAGAATCCAAGCTGTCATAAACTACTGCAAAAAAACAGCTGGACTCTCTGATTGGTTTGAACACTATATTGGGTTTGGGTAATAGTCCGATTCTCTTAATATCGGGAAATTAGAATTTAAAGCCAAATTTAAAACGGGTAAAAACTGTTAAAAATGAAAAAAATCACAAATCCACATTTCATAGGTGGTTTTGCTATTAAATTTACCTAAAAATGAAAAGTGGACTTTAATATTTTAACTACCGGAATTGGAATTTTTTACCTCGTTGTTCTAACCTTGCTGGAGATTGTTCTGGGGATCGATAACATCATTTTCATCTCGATCATTACAGATTCCCTGATAAGACAAGATCAGCGTAAAGCCCGCATTTTAGGATTGAGCCTGGCCCTGATTATCCGTATCCTGATGTTGAGTATCGTCTCTTATATCATGACGCTGGACAAAACACCTTTGTTTATAATTTATAATGTTAAATTCACTGCTCACTCACTGGTATTGCTGATAGGTGGACTTTTCCTGATTTATAAGTCGGTTGGAGAAATGCATTCAAGTGTGAAAGGAATACATGAAAATGCGAAAAGCCAAAAGAAAAACCGCCTGAGTGCAGTCGTTTTCCAGATTGTGATGGTGGACTTTATCTTCAGTTTCGATTCGGTTATTTCTGCTATCGGTATGACCAATGATATTCGCCATGAGGCAGCCGGGCATAACCCGTTTGTAATTATTGTCCTGGCGGTGATTATTTCCATGATTATCATGCTGATTTTCGCAAAACCGATCGCGGATTTCATCAATCAAAGACCAACAATCAAAATGATTGCGCTGGGCTTCCTGGTAACAATCGGAGTCCTGTTGATCGCGGAATCTTTCGGACAACACATTCCGAAGGGGTACGTTTATTTTGCATTGGTGTATGCGCTGTTTGTTGAATTTCTCAATATACGGATGCGTAAAAATCAAAACGAACACGAATAGTGACTCCGGAGGAAATTTATACTTTTCTTCGGATTGAAGACCTCTCTGAAGCGGAAGACGCGCTGGAAATGGAGTTGTTTGAACTGAAGAAATCTATTTTGCTGAAACCGCTTCTGCGGCAAACACTCCGGTCAAAAATTCTTCGCCTGGAAAAATTGTCGGAAATAGCGACAAGTTTGAATTTGCCGGATGGAAACCAATTACAGGCATTTGAATTCAATCCTGTAAAAACCGATGAGGTATTACAGCTTTGGGAAACCTACATGAAAGCGAAAAGCAACTGGAAGAAACTATTTTCGCAGGTTTCTGTACCTTGGCAGGCCATTGAGCTGTTGGGGCAGGGATTGGAGATGGAACTGGCCTTTTCTGCCCGGTTTGAAAACCGTGACTGGATTGAAGAAGAACCAGTGTTTGGGACAGAGCCCGACCCGATGCCTGTTCAAAATGGTTTGAAACAAGCTTGGGAGCAAGGAGTGAAAACATTCCCGGAACTGGAAAAGAATAAAAGTGAATTGCCAAAAGAGCTGTTACTTGCTCTAAAGCGCTTATCTTTGTTGCCGAAATACTTGAAACTATGAGTGAGGGAACTTTTGATAAATTGAGAGAACAATTGTTGCGGGAAGAGTGGCCGAATGTCTACTTCTTCAAATTCATTGTTCCGAATACTCCCCATTTACTGGCGCAGGCAACTGCGCTTTTTGATGAAACGGCTCAGATCCAGTTTCACGAATCAGGTAACGGCAAGTTTGTAAGTGTCAGTGTCAAAGAAATGATGCTGAACGTAGATTCAATCATTGCAGTTTACGAAAAAGCAAAAGTCATTCCCGGAATTATCTCTTTGTAATCATGAAGAAAAAAACGCTTTTGAGTCTGACTGGGTTGAGTCTCTTTATTACAGTTTTGGTTTTGTACCGGGTGAATTTTGTGAAGGGAATCCGCTCATGGGAGAGTAAATTGCTGGCAACGTTGATTGTGATGGCGGCAGTCGTAATGCTGTATATTGCTTATAAGTCCATAATCAGACGTTTTTCCAAAGGAAGTCTGAAAAAAGAGGATTATGCCCTGCTTTTTGACCTGGAAAATAAAGAGCAAAGCGGTGAAATGGAATTTTACTTTACGATTGAGAAACCGAAAAATGTTGTGTTTTCAATTTTGAATGCGAAAATGGAAACGATCGAAGTGCTTCAGGATAAGGAGTTTGCTTTGGGAGGGCATATTATCCGATTTGATACCAATGCTTTAGGAAATGGAGTGTATTTCTACTGTTTGCAGACGGATAATCAGAAAACGATGAAAAAAATGCACGTTCAGCATGACAAGATGACAGTTTAAATTGTGTTGGCAAGGCTTTTGACAAATAAAAACAAATAGTAACTTTAGACCAAACTAAAGGGTCGCTTAATATAGAAACAATTATGGCATTAGAAATCACAGATGCAAACTTTGAAGAAGTTGTATTGAAATCAGACAAACCGGTAATGGTAGACTTTTGGGCAGAATGGTGTGGCCCATGTAGATTGATTGGCCCGATCGTTGAAGAAATGGCTGCCGAATACGATGGCAAAGCTGTTATCGGAAAAGTAAATGTAGATTTGAATCCGGGAGTTTCTGCTCAATTCGGAATTCGCAATATCCCTACTGTTATTTTCGTGAAGGGTGGAGAAATAGCAGACAAATCAGTTGGTGCTGTTCCTAAAGGACAGTTGACAGCAAAGTTGGATGCATTGATTTAATGTTGAATGTAATGGATTGAAGGTCCGCCTCCGGTAATTATCGGGGATCGGACTTTTTTTTTGAAATACACAATCAGGATAGATGAAGAGTTTTTGGAGACGCTTGCGTTATTACGGCTTGGGTTTTGGTATCGGTTTGATATTCGTTTTTTTCTTTTTCAGAAACCGCGGGTGCAGCTGGTTACCGGAGAATCGTGTGAAAAACACATTTTTAGGAAGGGTGTTGGTGATTTCAGAAGATAATCAACGCATTTTTAATCAGCATCGACTAACGGACTCTATGATTGTTTCTTTTTTGAATGACGGATCTGTTTCCTTTGGTTCAAGCAAGAAACAAGGCAATCCGAAAGTTTATAAAATCAGCAAGAAACTGAATGGGAAAGGGGTCGAATTGTGGTTTTCCCTGCCTGAAGGCGCTTTCATATCGGAAGTGCTCTGGCCGAAAGGTTCCATCCAGCAGTTTAAAAATACGACTTCCGGTTTGGGCCGCATGGTCCATTTCCCAAACGTGGAAAATTTTGTTTTCCTGAAAGATAATCCCGTTCTGAACGGGCAGCGCAGGAAACTGGGCGTGAAAGATGAGGAATATATACAGCTTTTAATGAAAAAAAACAGTCTGATTGATTTTGCTCAGTCGAATCTGGAAGCAGAACCTTTCCCGGAGCAATTGGTGTTGTTGCCAAGGCAGCAGGGAGATACTTTAAAGGCCCGTACTGTTTGGTTTAAAGAGCACATTGAGTTTTACCGATTTGAAGAAAAATAGCTTGTAAGAAAGATGAGTTTCGTCACAATGATATGTTAATAAATCCTAACTTAACAGACACGTAACCTAAAGGTTTTTACTAATTTTGTTCAATGGAATTTTCTGCGCTGCAAATAGCTACTATCTTGAATGGTGAAGTCTTTGGTAATACAGACATTACTGTTGCAGGTTTAGCTAAAATTGAAGAAGGAATAACGGGTACATTGTCGTTCTTATCAAATCCTAAGTACGAAGAATATATTTACACAACAGGTTCAAGCATCTGTATTGTGAATAAAACTTTTATTCCTTCGAAGCCGCTTCCTGAAACGCTGACACTGGTTAAGGTGGATGATGCGTATGCCTGCTTTGCTAAATTGCTGGATGTGTATAATCAGATGCGTCAGAAGCAGCCAAAGATTGAAAATCCCTCATTTATTTCAGAATCCGCAAGTTATGGCGAAGGACTTTACCTGGGAGCTTTTGCCTATATTGGTGAAAATGTAACGATCGGGAAAAATGTGAAGATTTATCCACAGGCTTACATTGGTGATGGGGTAATGATTGGTGACGATTGTACGATTCATGCAGGAGTGAAAATTTACGCGGATACGAAAATCGGAAACCGTTGCATTTTGCATGCGGGAGTCGTTATCGGAAGTGACGGCTTTGGTTTCGCTCCGGATGAAAAAGGCGAGTTCTCCAAAGTTCCGCAAATCGGGAATGTAATTTTGGAAGATGATGTGGAAATCGGCTCCAATACCACAATTGACTGTGCTACAATGGGCTCAACAATCATCCGGCAGGGTGTAAAAATTGATAACCTGGTTCACCTGGCTCACAACGTGGAAATCGGCCATCACTCAGCGCTGGCAGCTCAGGTTGGTGTGGCGGGATCTGCTAAAATCGGCAAACACGTCATGATTGGCGGGCAAGCAGGGATCAGTGGACATTTGCACGTAGCTGACGGAACGAAGATCGTTGCTCAGTCCGGAATTCCTAATACGATCAAAAAAGCGGAAGTGTTAATGGGATCACCGGCCATCCCAATGGATGACTACAAAAAATCCTTCGTCGGATTCAGAAGACTTCCGATTATCATTAAGAAATTATCAGAAATAGAAGATAAAATTAAAACACTTTCAAAATCTGCAGAATAATATGTCGGAAAAACAATTTACCCTTCAAGAAAAAATCGTATTCAATGGTGTTGGATTGCATACCGGAGAATCAGTTGTGATGGAAATTCACCCGGCAGCTGAGAACTACGGATACAAATTTCAGCGCTTAGATATCGATGGTCAGCCGATAATTAAAGCAGATGCAGATCTGGTCGTTTCTACCGAACGCGGAACGACATTGGAGTCAAACGGAGCAAAAGTGTATACAACGGAACACGTCCTGGCTGCGTTGTACGGAATGGAAATTGACAACGCATTAATTACGCTCACAGGTCCTGAAATCCCAATTATGGACGGATCATCTTTGCCATTTGTGAAAGAGATTCAGAGGGTAGGCCGTACAGAGCAAAAAGCAAATCGTTTGTTCCTGGAACTGACTGAAAATATTAAATGGGAAGATGAAGAGCGCGGAATTGAGTTCCTAGCGGTTCCGGACAAGAATTACCGCCTGACAGTGATGGTGGATTACAATTCTCCGGCATTGGGAACACAGCATGCACACATGTATCACCTCGGGGAATTCGAGAAAGATATCGCATCATGCAGAACTTTTTGTTTCCTGAAAGAATTGGAATTCCTGGCTAAAAACGACCTCATCAAAGGAGGAAGCCTGGATAATGCTATCGTGCTTGTTGAAAGAAACGATGTAACGGAAGAAGAACTGGATCGCCTGGCAAAATTGCTTGGAAAAGATAAATTAAAAGTGAATTACGACGGGATTGGCGTATTGAACAGCTTGAAACTGCAATTCGAAAACGAGCCAGCCCGACATAAATTACTGGATATCGTCGGAGACTTGGCTTTGGTAGGACGTTTTATCAAAGGGCATATCCTGGCAGCCCGGCCGGGACACTCTGGTAATACGCGTTTTGCGAAAGTATTGAAAGAAGAAATCAAAAAGCAGGACAAAAAAGGTCGTATTTTCGATCTGAACAAGGAACCGGTATACAATATCAACGATATTGAGCGTATGCTTCCTCACAGATATCCGTTCCTGTTGGTGGACAAAGTGATGGAGCTGACAGAAAACACCATCATTGGGGTAAAAAACGTGACGATGAACGAACCGATGTTCCAAGGGCACTTTCCGGGGAATCCGGTATTCCCGGGAGTATTTCAGATTGAGGCTTGTGCACAGTGCGGAGGTATTTTCGCATTGAGCCGGGTAGAAGATCCACATTTGTATTCGACTTACTTCATGAAGATCGACGGAGTGAAGTTTAAGCAGAAAGTGATGCCGGGTGATACCCTGGTTTTTGCATTGGAATTGATTTCTCCGATTCGCAGAGGATTGGTAAATATGTTGGGTAAAGCATATGTGAATGGTACTCAGGTGTTTGAGGCTGAAATGCTTGCGCAAGTGATTAAAGACAGAGTAGAAGCATGATAAGTCCGTTAGCACAGGTTTCTTCGAATGCAAAGTTGGGAGAAGGGGTAACTGTTGATCCGTTTAGCACCATTCACGAAGATGTGGTGATTGGAACGGGAACCCGGATTCATTCGAATGTCAATATTTATCCCGGAACAAGAATCGGGGAAAACTGCGAGGTTTATCCCGGAGCTGTGATTGGTGTGATTCCACAGGATCTGAAGTTCGACGGAGAGTACACAACCGTTGAAATTGGTGATCGGACAGTGATTCGTGAGTGTGTAACGATCCACCGCGGAACTAAAGACAAATGGAAAACAACAGTTGGGAGCGATTGCCTGCTGATGACCTATGTACATATCGCGCACGATTGCCAGATCGGGAATCATGTGATCATGGCCAGCTATTCCGGTTTGTCCGGACATTGCGTAGTTGGTGATTACGCAATCTTGGAAGGAAGATGTGGTTCACAGCAGTTTGTTCATATCGGAGCGCATTCGTTCATTGCGGGAGGCTCTTTGATTCGTAAAAATGTACCACCTTACGTGAAATGTGCCCGCGAACCACTGACTTACGCAGGAATTAACTCCGTGGGTTTAAGAAGACGCGGATATTCAGACGGGCAGGTTCGCGAAATAGAAGATATTTACCGTATTATTTTCGTACAGAACAACCATGTGACCAAATCGTTGGATATTGTGAGGGAATCGATTCCTGATTCTGATATCAGAAGAGAGATATTGTCTTTTATCGAAGCATCCGATAAAGGGGTAATCAAAGGATTGATCTAAGTATTTTTTCGAATTTAATTGTAAATTAGTATATAACGACTACTTTTTTTCATGTTATCAAAGAAGACAAAATATGCATTACACGCTTTGACTTACCTGGCAAAGAAAGATGCTAATGAGCCGACTTTGATTCTCGAAATTGCAGAAAAAAGCCAGATTCCGCGTAAATTCCTGGAGGCCATTTTACTGGACCTGAAAAAACAGGGAATTCTCAACTCCAAAATGGGAAAGGGCGGAGGTTATTTTTTGCGTCAGAAACCGGCGCAGATCCAGATTTCCACAATCATCAGGCTGTTTAACGGCCCGATTGCATTGCTGCCGTGTGCGAGTCTGAATTATTATCAGCGTTGTGAAGAATGTGTTGATGAAAAAGCTTGTGGTTTGAACAAAGTATTCATCAATGTTCGGAACGAAACATTGCGCATTTTAGAAAACAAGTCTATCCAGGACATTGTAGATCAGGAATTGTAACATCAGCATCGGCTGGTAAGAAGAAACATCAGAAGTAGTGGTACACAGAAATCAGATTATTGAGGTAAAAGTTGACGATTTTGCGTTTGGAGGTCAGGGAATCACCCGCATGAAATCAGAAGAAGGTGATTTTATATTGTTTGTTGAAAATACCTTTCCGGGACAGCTGGTAAGAGCTCGTGTTGACAAGAAGCGCAAGCGCCATGCCGAATGCAAACTCCTCGAAGTACTGGAACGCTCTCCACTGGAAAAGGAATTGCCCTTCCAGGAAATTTCCGGTGCACCTTACCTCTTTGTACCGATTGAAATCCAGCAGGACTATAAAAAAAAATCTACTCTGGATGTTTACCGGAAAATCGGACGAATCCAGGATCCTGCAGCTCTTTTTGATGAATTTATTTCTTCTCCGGAAGTTTTTTTCTATCGAAATAAGATGGAGTATAGTTTTTCCTGTATTGAACACGTTCCGGAAACAGGAGAAGAAATTGATGATGCTTTTGCTTTGGGATTTAAACGGAGAGGAACCTGGTGGAAGGTGGAAAACCTGAATAAGCCGAGCGGTTTGTTTGACGAACAATGGGAAACAATTCTTCCCGAATTTCGTGATTTATTGAAAACATTCGGGCTTTCTGCCTGGCATCCACCGAGGAAAGAAGGATTCTTCCGTCACATTGTAGTTCGGAAATCTTTTGACCAGAATCAGTTGCTGTTGCATATAGTGACGAGTTCGGCCGGAATCAAAAAGTTTGATAAAGCACAAGTGGTTGCTTTCCTGAAGGAAAAACTGGGAAATCGCTTAGCTGGCATTTGGCATACGGTCAATGATAACATTGCAGACCGTGCGAAAATTGAGAATGGAACGAGTGAATTGCTTTTTGGAGAATCAGTGGTAGTGGAAAAAATGCTTGGACTTTCGTTTGAAATCAGCATGGAAAGTTTTTTCCAGACTAACCCGAAAAGTGCTGAACGATTATACACGAAAGCAATCGATTATGTGTGTGATTACGTCAAAGATGGTGGTGTGATCATGGATTTGTTCTGCGGGACGGGAACCATTGGTCAATTAGTAGCACAGCGTGTCAATGCCAGTGAAATTATCGGAGTTGACATTGTGGAAGAAGCAATTGCAGATGCGAAACGCAACGCCAGACGCAACAAGCTGGAACACTTACATTTCTTCGCTGCGGATGTAGGGAAATTCTTATCCCTGCATCCGGAATACCTGAACCGTATCGATACCATTGTACTCGATCCGCCCAGAGCCGGAATTGCGCCGAAAACGCTGCAAAAAGTCATGGCTTTGGGAGCTTCTCACCTGATATATATTTCCTGTAACCCTTCCACTCAAGCACGCGATACCGAAACATTGGAAAAAGGTGGATACAAGCTCGTGAAATTATCTTTGACAGATCAATTTCCACATACCAGCCACATTGAGGCTATTGCGGTGTATGAGAAGCTAAGATTGGTTGAATAAATTCTATTCAGGAATAAGGAGTAAAATAGAAGGATTTATGACTAATTATTTTCTCTGATCTTCTCTTTGGTTCGATCTGTCATCAATTCAAACAGGACTGAATTGTTTCTTGACAAATCATTCAAGAACCTTGCATAAATCCTTTTTTGTTCTTCTGTTTGTGCATGATCTTTTCTGAGATTTTTTCGAATTAACCTCATGTTGATTTCTTGGAATACTTTTTTGGTTATGATTTTGTACTTGTCATGTTCTATAACAGAAGAAAGGATGAAATTATATACATCACTTCTTTGTGATGTGTGTTTGTTTCTTTTATTGTCTAATTTATCAACTTGTCCTACATAGCCTATATAGTGATTAGGGTGCCTGTCTAAATACCTTTTCATTATATCAGAGCACTGGGACAAAATAAATAAAAAGTTTATTCTAGGTAGTATATATCCAATCTCTAATTTTCCCCGTAGCTCATATTTTTTCTTATCATCTTTTTTATGTCTGGGGTAGAATTTGATCATTGCATATCCATTGTATTCATGTATTTCTACAATATATATCCTTTTTCTTCCATGTTTACAGAAGGTAGAAAAGCTATATTTTATTATTTTGTTTACTCCAACTGGAAAATCTAATTCATTATGGTTTTCTACTCGATTTTTTTTTGATATTACAGTGAATGTTCTGTTTTGGTTCATAGATAAAATAAAAAGGAAGATCTGTGTTAAACCTTCCAATATAATGTATAATGTCAAAAATTATTTTAACGTGCAAATTGTTTGAATTTTTCTGCATAATGTGGTAAAGAATCTTTATGAATCTCGGCTGGAGATGCATTTTTCCACGCAAATTCTTCTATTGATTTATATAATTTGGAATCAATATCAAGAGCAGTACTTTTATTAGTAGAAGTAGTTGTTGAATCGTTGGTTATTTTATCCTTTTTATTTGAAAATAGATGTCCCATGACTAACATTTTGTACAAATGTACGCACATTTAATGTGTTTTTTTGTTAAAAAGCAAAGTTTGTTTATGAAAACAAAAGAAACAGGTTTTATTAAAAAGCTAAAAACTAGCAAACAAACGGAATCACCGCTTTTCGATCCTTTGGATAGTCTTCAAAGGTCTGCTGATACCATTTGTGGTTTGCTAAAGCTCTTGGAAACAGGTTGCAGAAAGTAAAGAATGCAAAACAGAAAGCTGGAAGATTCCAGCATAAAATCGCAAAGCCAATCCATTCTACCAGTTCTCCACCCAGGTTTGGTGCAGAAATGTATTTAAAAGGACCTCCGTATGGGATTTTATATCCATCTGCCGGGTTTTTTCTCAGGTTGATTAAAATGGTATCTGAATAGATGTTGGTAAACATCCCGAAAATAAACAAAAATGTTCCGAGAATGAATTGCCAGGAAATGAACCAATCATTGCTGTAATCAGAGAAATAAGCGATGTAATACCCGATCAGGAAGCCGTTAGCCAGGTTGTGAAACATCGCCATCCCGACAATACTCACCGGAATTTGTTTTCCTTTAGTGCGTGTTCGGAATGGGTAAATAAAGCTGCGGTTGATGTAATGTATCGTGAAAAGCGAAACGATCGTCCAGTCTACGGCAGAAAGTTTCTTTGGTGATGTTAAAATGAAATAATAGAGTACAATCAGTACAAAGGCTTCCATGATGACCCAGCCCCAGCGGTTCGACATGGTCGGTCCCCACTTGGAGGTTGTGAATTTCCCGTACGGAGCATCTTTGAATTGAAGTCCTAAAAATGCAATGATCGCAACACCTGCCCAGGCATAGCAAAAATAATAGAATGTTTCTTGTGTCATGTTATGTCAATTGCGAAAAAACAGTTTGGTTGGGATTGTATATAATACTGAAATATTGGCATTAGTGATTATCCCGGTGCCAAGTTAGTAAATCTTTCATAGTTTCCTCGGTCGGACGTGCATGATGTCCCAAATGTATCCGGGCTTTTTCCGAACTGATGTGCTTGTTTCCGAATTCGAGGATTTCAATGCTTTCTCTGGTAATGGAAGGATCCTGTTTCCGGACTTTGTAATACATTCCGATCAGTGGCAGAAATAATTTCACAAGACTGACAGGGATTTCGAAGCAGGGAATGCGTTTATTTGAAACTTTTGCCACAGTCCGTGATAACTCCTTCAACGTGTGGTATTCACCGCCAAGAATATAGGATTCTCCAGGTTCTCCCCGGGTTAAGGCGTTGCAAACAGAGTTTGCAATATCGCGAACATCGACCCAATTGTAACCACCTTTGAACACGAAGGGTATCCGTCTTCGGGACATAGAAACAAAAGCACTGTTTTGTTTGCACTTGGCGAAATTCGGAGGACCGAAAACCGCAGTCGGGTTCACTACAATAATTGGAAGCCCCTGTTCGAAATACGTTCGTGCAATGAGCTGTCCATCGCGCTTGCTCTTGTCGTATGCATAAGCCTGATCGGAAACGAAATTCCGCGTTTCGTTCAAAAGCTGGTCCATTGGAACGTGCTCATAAGCATGAACGGAAGACAGGTGAATAATGCGTTTCAGGTTGTTTTTCGAAGCAACTTTCAATACATTTTCCAGGCCCTGAACGTTGACTTTTTGTATCAGTTGATTTTTGTCACCGCTGATGGAAATGACCGCTGCACAATGAATCAGATAATCACAGCCTTCCATCAGTTCGGTCAGGGAGTTTTCGTCTTGTAAAGAACCTTTTACGATTTCAATATTTTTGTTTTCCCTTTCCAGGAAATTGCCTTTCAAGTGAACGAGTGCTTTGATGGCGTAATTCCGATTAAGCATCTCTTCGATGATGGCACTTCCGAGATGTCCGCTTCCTCCTGTAATGGCAACTTTCATTATTCTCATTTTCCTTTTGCTTTGACAATGATAAGGACCGTATGCATAAGGATTTTGATATCCAGTGCAATTGACCGGTTTCTCAGGTAAAGCAGGTCAAACTTCATGCGTTGAATCATTTGATCCACATTTTCGGCATAACCATATTTTACCTGGCCCCAGGAAGTAATTCCCGGCCTCACTTTGGTTAATTCCAGAAACTGGGGCTCCCGAACCTTAATCTGGTTGATAAAGAACTGCCGTTCCGGTCTTGGGCCAACCAAAGACATATCACCTTTCAATACATTGAAAAACTGTAGAAACTCATCCAGGCGTGCCTTACGCATGAATTTTCCGATAGGAGTAATTCGCGGATCGTTGGTACTGGAAAGTTGAGGACCGGCTTTTTCCGCATCAATATACATCGTACGGAATTTGATGATCTTAAATGGTCTTCCGTTTAAACCGATGCGTTCCTGGAAAAAAAGAATTGGTCCCGGAGAAGAAAGTTTTACGCCAATTGCCAGGAAGATATAAACAGGAATCAGTAATACAATGGCAAATAAGGAAAAGCAAATATCGAAAGCTCTTTTGGCCACGCGCTGCCAGTAAGGCATCACCTCGGCGTTGACTTCCATGAGCAGTACACCGAAGATATTGCTCAGCTTTACGGATCCTGCTAAGATATCATACATATCCGGAAGTACTTTGATCACGATGTTTTCTCCGTTGATGCGGGAAATAATGTTTTTTAAACGCTCATGTTCTGTACTTTCCAGGGCAATAATCACTTCCTCGATTCCGTATCGGGCAATAATTTCTTCCAATTGGTCAACGTGACCTAAATAGGGAATATTGTTTTCCGGAAGCTTATCAATTCCATTCAGGTTCACAAATCCCACAAACTGATTTCCACCTCCTTTTTCCACACCTTCAATTTCCTGATAGATTGCAACCGCTTTTTCAGACCCCCCGATCAGCAAGGTTTTGAAACCGTCTTTTCTGGAATGAATTCGCGCAACAAGAATACTTGTAATGATCAGGCGGGATGAAAAAGTGAGTCCGAAATGCAACAAAGTAAGTGTCAGAAGCGAACGATAATAGTTGGTATAAGTATTGACATCATCATCGATCAGAAGGACAAAAAACAGGACGATTGATCCGAAAATGGTTGCAAAACTGGTCAGAGAAAGAATTTTCAGACGGTAAAGCCTTCTTGCATCCTGGTAAGTTCCCTGGAATGTGTAAAACAGGAGCCAGAGAAGTGGAATAGCAAAGATTCCGTAATAAAATGTTTTGTTGAATGAAAACAATTCATGCTCAATACTCGTTTTCCGGTAATAGTAAAATATACCCCAGGAAAGCGCAGCCGTTAAAAAGTCGCTTCCGATAAATAACCATCTGAACAATTTTTGCATTACAACCGATTCTTTCTAGAAGTGTACAACTTTGATATTATCAATGTAAACGTCACTCGAACTCAGCCCCGAATCCAAAAGAACCCGGAAATACGGCCTGTAATATATTGAATTAGGGGTATTGGAAACAATGTCTTTGAGATCAATATAGATTTTTTTCCACACGGTAGGAGTGATGGTTTGGGCATTCATGGAAATGTTCGGGTTATCAGTAGCGCTTCCACCAATGTAGGAAAGAAGACCAGTCAGAATGGAATTGGTATTTCTGTAGTTGACTTCAAGATACACTTCTGCACCGCTTTTCGGCAAATACAGTACATCGGTAGACAAACCGACCCAAAGAGAATCGGAAGAGTTCAAAGCAATATGACCGTAAGAGCCCCAGGGACCAATTGCTCCGTTTGTTTCACGGTTTAAGGTTGCATTGGATACAGACTGATCTTCTTCGATTTTAATGGCAGACCCCTCAAAATCTTCAACCCAGAATTCTGTTGCAGCTTCATACATCGTTGTTGGATTAATCGTATATGTTTCTCCTGCAACAAGTTCCATGTTGTTCTCGTACGCTTTCATGAACGGGTAAATCTTTTTGGTTGCGGAAATACCATTATTTCGGATTGCGGGGTACAATGTTACCTTACAGGAACCGGAAACCAATACGGGAATCTTACAAGGCAATTCGAATACACCAATTATTTTTCCGTCAATATATACCCATACGTCAGTAAAATTATGCGTTAATACTCCGGGATTGGAGCTGGGATTCGGATTTGCATTCAACGTCCAGTTATTAATTTCAAACCAAACCGGTAACGCATTGTTTTTTACACAACCTGATAATCCGAAAGTAAGAAGAACAAAAAAGTATAAATATTTCATAGAAGAGTCTATCCCTGCATAACGCAAATTTACGTTAATTATTATCGAAAACCGAGAGATGGGCAGATTTCAGTTTATCAATGATCTGATATGCTACATCCAAGGCCCTGTATGCATCATCAATAGAAACAATAACCGGTTGGTGGTACACAATGGAATTGTAGAAAGAACGAAGCTCTTCCTGAATGGCGTTCGACTTGATAATTTCGGGTTTTAAAGCGGAAAAATTGACATCGTCGTTGAGCTGAAAGCTAAAAAATCCGGGAGCTTCCTGGTCTCTTGGAGTAATCATGATCTGGTCTACTGATTGGTTCAGGTAATCGATCACTAGGTATCCTGTTTTTTGGAAAATCCGTGTTTTTCGCATGTTATTTAAGGACATGCGGGAGGCTGTAAGGTTCGCCACGCATCCGTTATCGAATTCAATCCGAACAGAGGTAATATCGGGAGTTTTGCTTACGACACTTACACCGCTTGCAGAAATTCTTCTGATCGTTGAATTCACACAACTCAATACGATGTCCAGATCGTGAATCATCAAATCCAGGATTACGGAAACGTCTGTACCACGTGGATTGTACTGTGCCAGGCGGTGAATTTCGAAAAACATCGGCTTGACGATCAGCGGCTCAGCAGCTCTGAAAGCAGGATTAAAGCGCTCTACATGCCCAACCTGAACAATCACTCCGGCTTCGCGGGATAAATCCAGCAAGGTTTTTGCCTGTTCTGTTGTTTCCGCCAATGGTTTTTCAATGAAAACGTGTTTACTTGAACGAATGGCTCTGGAAGCAATATCGAAGTGATATAATGTAGGAGCAACAACATCCACACAATCACAGGCATTAATCAGCTCCTGCATATCATTCCACCGGGAAACTTTAAATTCCGAAAGGACTTTTTCCGCGGACTCATCGGAAGGATCGTAAAACCCGACAAATTCATATAAATCGGATAATTCCAGGATGAGCCGGATATGAATACGTCCCAGGTGACCAGCTCCGAATACCCCGATTTTCAGTTTATGTTTGCTCATAATACAAATGTATTGATTCATCGAATCTGAAATGTGCAAATAAAAAATGTGTTTTCAACAAAGAACGTTTAGTTCCTGGGAACGTGATTGAATTTGTTCATTTTCTATGATATACGAACCCGGAAAAGTTTCGTTTGAAACAAAAGTGAAGTGAAAATGAAAAAAAATGATGAAAAGTGTAAAAAGATTGGAAAGAATACCTATTTTTGCGCCCACTTAATGGAGGTTGTAGCTCAGCTGGTTAGAGCGCTGGATTGTGGTTCCAGAGGTCGCGGGTTCGAACCCCGTCTCCCTCCCAGACAGGAAAGAGTGTGAGGTATAAACACGATCACACTCTTTTTGTTTTCCCATTTTTCTTATTCCACACTTAATTTATTTTCAATGTTCAAGAGATAATATAAGGACTCTTTTGCTTCAGATTTTTAAGTAGTATTCTGATTGCAATTCACCGCATTGTGCAGGCTATCTAGGATCAAGACCAAATGGTACTGCATTGGAAATCATTCTGCAGATTTTCCAGGTTCCAGGTCAATATGATCAGCCATCGTTTATCAATCATCTGAACCAGGTAATACTGAATCTGGAATACTCCGCATAAAATTCAGTGAACAAAAAAGCCGGATCAACAATTGATCCGGCTTACAGTTATCAAAAAAAGCTAAACGCTAACAGGTATGTGTCTGATATATGTTGTCATTAGCAAATGTTACCTTTACGCATCCTCTGGCCTCCACTTCTTTTCTTACACAGTTCAGAAAACCAACACCCTGACCAGCCTTTTCACAAAGTCTCATATCGAGAGGAAATGGTGCTGTACCATCTTCCAGGCCTTTCATTTCATCAGTTGTTAATTCGCGAATGGTATAAGACAGAATTCCATCAACCATTTTCATTTCAGCTATATGATTTGGATTCTCAGCCAGCAAAGTAACAATAATGTTAATCCGTGCTTCAGTGCTGAACTCTGATTCTGGAATACCTTTCTCTATGTATTCATCCAGATTAAACAGATTTGGATTTCCATTTATCCATCCAGCCTGCCATGCTTCATCTTCCGACAGCTCTTTGGTTCCACCATAGGTACCTGTAATATTCATTTTTTGCTCTGTGTTCTGATTAGAACGAACAGATGAATTTGATTCTGCTGTTTCCTTTTTGCAGGAAACAACAGCCAGTAAAATTCCAATGCTTAAAATTGCTTGTTTCATAATGGTAAGTAATTAAAAGTTAACGGTATAAATATACAATTATTTTTTGATTTAGTTCATTTTTATGCCGTTAGAAAAAGTAGAAGTCCCAGTCAGATTCCAAGTTCAGAATCTCAGAATGTATGTGTTCGCCGGTTTTTCCCGTCTGTAATTGTATAACGCTACAGGTAATTCGTTAGTGTTTGTACGAAAAAGCTTGCATACGCGGGATTCAGGTAAACGGATATTTTGATCATCAGTTTGAGCTGGTATTGCCGAAAGAGGCTGCGACCAACTCAACCGCTCATATCGTCAACGTCGTTCCGTTTGCTATTGGAAACCGGCTGAAAAGAGGAAATCAGTCGCCTGTATTTGATTGAGGGAATTAAGAAGGAACACATGAAGAAAGGAGAAGATGTTTGTCTGATTAGAAATTGACCCGCAACTGAACTGTAATATCCGATTTTTTTGATCCTTTGATTTCTTCCGGACCTGAGCTTAATACGTTTTTGTTGGAATATAAGTAAATTCCGTATCGGACCCACAAGTTGAAATGTTTCAGGAATGTGTAACGAATGAGTGCATAGACCCGTGATCCCTGGTAATAATATGCTGGAATGGAAAAAACGTATTGTGCGTTGTTTTCAAACGTATAAATACGGGAATCATAGCTGTCGGTGTCAAAAAGGGCATAACGGAGCGTCAGGTCAAAAGGAAGTTTTTGAGGTTTGAACAGGAAATCCTGCGTGAAGGCCCATCCTCCTTCCTGAGAGCTGCTTTTCCGGTTGATTGTGACGTATTCTAACCTGCTTTTAATCGTGAAACTTTCCAGCACTTTATAGGAAAGGTTGAGACGGTAATTGTTCTGAACCACATTTTCGATTTCAGTAATTGTACCGTCGGAATTGCGGGAATTCTTTTGCCGGACTTGCTGCCGGAAACGCCCATAGAGTTCAAACACTTTATTCGGTTTGTAGGTCGGCTGAACTAAAAATTCGTATCCTTTGGAAGGTGCATCTACCTGGTACTTCAGCCAGGGAAAGCTGAAGAAATCAATGTAGGAACTGACTGACCAGGCAGGAGCCAGTTTGAGTTTGATTCCTGAGAACAAACCTGTTTCGTTTTGGGTACTGCTTCCCTCCGAAAAACCGTTGTTGTAAAAGGTGTAATATCCTTTGGCATAATTGCGGTAAATGACGGAAATGGAAACGCTCGGATCCAGGATTGCCATCAGACCGTAGAGCTGGGCAAAGGATTTAGAGTGTGTGCTGTAGGAAACTTCGCCGAAAAAGTTGAAATTCCGGACCACAAAGTTGTAATCTCCGCTGACAGCAGTCGTACTTTTTCCTCTGAATGCGAATAAATTGTAGGGAATAGTGTCTCTTTGCAATGGTTGGCTGTATTGCTGGTTAACTACGGCAATTCCTGCATTGAGGCGCGTAGAATTGTAACTCAGGTAATTTCCGATAATCTGTTCTTTCAGGCGGTTCTTTTTGGCAATTTCGCTGTTGGTTCGGTGCAAACCGGAAAGATCAACCGTTGTAACAAATTCCAGGTCGTTTGCCAGAGAATCGACAATTCCGGAACCATCTGCTTTTTTATGGCTGTAAAACGTCAGCAGATTCCATTTTTTGTACCCGACAATGGCAGCTCCACCGCGAAAAAAACGGTTTTCATCAACGGAAGTATAAGGCCTTAACAGGTTTGCTGCTTTTTTAGTGGAGAAAATGTCTGCACTTTTCCCAAAAGCGTAACCACTCCAGGTATTGAGCCCCTGGCCAATCTGAATCTGGTAGTCACCAGCGGCAACAGCCCGCAGGTATTTTCCGCCTTTGTAGAACGCATGAAGGGAGTAGAAATCAAATCCGTTTTTTTGAGAACCTTTGAAAAATTCTTCTCCCGGATCTTTTTCAGCGGTCAATCCCATGCTGATGTTGGTTCGATATGTGTAACGCACACGTGTGTAGTATTTATCCGCGTTTCCGTGATAGTACCCGTTTGAATTGTTAAGAACAGAGTCCGAAACGGCATTGTAGCCCTTTTTTCGCTCCGGAGTGCGTTGATATCTCAAAAACCATTCGACTTTTCCGTTTTTGATGGCATCTTTGAAGTTCAGACGAACGTTGTCCAGTCGGTCATCTACCCGAATAAAGGGCAAAACGAGGTAAATGGTGTTCAGATCCCAGTATTTCAGTGATTGAAGTTCATAAATGCTGATAAATTTTCCGAAACGTTCGATGTGCAGCAATGCATCCGTGATTTGAACTTCCGTTAGAAGCCCCAGTGAGCGCAGTTCATCCGGATTCGTATTATTGAGGTTGACCGGATTGTCAAAGAAGTAATTGAGCTGGTCGAAAATATTCGTCAGGTCCGGTTCTTCGGATTCCGCCTGCTCCGCGATGAATTCTATCCGTTGCTGGATGATTTCGTTTCGTTCCTGACTAAAAGACCAACAGGCGAAAGCAGTAGAAAAAACAAGTAAAGCCTTAATCTTTTTCATGCTTTCTGAATTGGTAATTCAATCCGAAATGAGGTGTCCAGCCCAATGTTTGATGGTATTTTGAACCGAGATCAATAGAAAACCCGGAAATCCTGTAGCCGAAACCAAGTGCGAATTCTATCGGTGCGCTCTGAGCTCCCAGTCGAATGAAAAACGATTTTGCCGGTTGGTATTCCACTGCTCCCCTGAACGAAATTTTAGTGATGACTTGTTTTTCGACTTCTGCCAGGATAGAGACCTTTTTAGATGGTTTGTACTGGCAACCAGCCCGGAGAACGGTTACAAACCAGTCACTGAGCGGATTGATCCGTTGCCTGCCGATGTTCATCACCGAAATCCCGATACTCCATTTTTCGGAAATTTTCGCAAGAAGCCCCGCTTCAACAGTCCCGCTGGTAGTTGAACCATAATTTCCGCCCAGCCTCAAAGTCTGGATATTTCCCTGGATTCCGACCTGAAGGAAATCCGTGAACTTCATACTGTATCCCAGTCCTGTTCGGATATTGCGGAATTGCTCGTAACCGAAAAACTGCGCTCCTGCAGAAATCACCCCGACTTTCAATGGGATGGCCAATGCCAAAGCTTGCGTCTGAAGTTCCTTGGTGAGAAACCGGGATTCATAGTATGTTCCAATTGAGATTTCCTGAATAGAAGCAGTTGCTCCCGGGTTATGGTGATAAGCCCAAACATCGTTCAGGCAGACACTTGTATTTGCAAGAGAAACAGACCGCGCTCCAACCGGATTCCATCCCTGGCTAAAGGAAAGAAAAGCAGTATGCGTGAATAATAGTAGAAGTAGTAAAAGGTATTTCATATGCTATTTTGAAAAAAGCCGTCTTTTTAGCGGAATTTTTTGTTTAAAATAATCATCTTCATCCAGAAAAAACCAATTTTCACCTCCATCCGAAGAAACAGCGTAGATCTCATAATTTTTGTTTTTTTCTTCGCCCGATTCCTTGTAAACTGTGTATTTTCGCTCAATCCAGTTTCCCTCGCTTTTCATTTCACGGAATAGAGGATTGTAAAAAAACGTGTTGTTTTCTCCTGTTTGATTACTAAAATGGGTAATAAAGCTGGAATTTCCAAGCGAAGAGTAATATTTTACAACAAGCGGATGAGTCAAACCGGCATATTCCAGTGCATTTTTTTCGTTGTGTGCCTTGATATACTTCGAAAGTTGTTTGTTCAGAAGATTTTCCTGCCTGGCAGAAATTGTGCATGAAAGGAGTAGTAATATGCATGAAAAAGATGAGAATTTTAACACAGATTATAAAATTTTTGATTGATACTAAATTAAAAAATTTATTTTTGGATAAATTAAATCTACTATGAACAAAATCTTTACACTATTATCCCTTTGGGGATTGAGCATTGCTACGGTTTTCGGCCAGCTTACCGATGAAACTGTTACGATCAACGGAGTCAGCAGGTCTTACAAATTGTATATCCCAGCAGGATTCAATCCTCAGACGGAAAGCCCGGATATGATTATCATCATGCATGGTTTGGGAGGAACAAATTCGGATATGGTTGCAGCCGGATTCAATAATATTGCCGATACAGCGAGGGTCATTGCCGTTTATCCGCAGGCCCTGAATAACAGTTTCGGAATGTCGGCATGGAATAACGGAACCTTATTGGGAAGCACGGCAGATGATCTGGGTTTTATGCATGCGCTGATCAACCGCGGTTTAACAGATTTCAATGTGAATCCTGCACGTGTTTACGCCGCAGGGTTTTCTATGGGATCCATTATGTCTCATCACATGGCTTGTGCCATGAATCAACGGATTGCTGCTATCGGTGCTATGTCGGGAACGATGGCAACTTCGGATATCAGCTCCTGTGTTCCGGCATACAAAACTCCGGTTATCCACCTGCATGGAACAGCTGACGGAACGGTTCCATACAATGGAACGGCGTTGCCTTCCCTGAGTTTGGTTCCGCAAACAATTGATTTCTGGAGAGGGGTTCACGGTTGTGCGGCTACAGCGGATTCTACCAGGCTTCCTGATACTGGTACAGATACCATCACTATTGACCGCTTTGTGTATGATAACTGTGACCTGGCAGGTTCGTTGGAATTGTGGAGATTTAACGGTGCCGGACATGTTTATTTGTATAAACCGGTGAGTGATATTGATGAGATGATTGAAGTGTGGAAATTTTTGAGCAAATGGAATCATCCAAATCCTTCTACGCTGGATGTTGCAGAAGCTTCGGAGCAGTTATTCCAGATCAGCCCGAATCCTTCAAACGGAATGTTGAAAGTAACCAGTAATTTTGCCGGAGCAGTTCAATTGGTTGATTTGAATGGAGCACTGGTTTTCGAAGAACGCATTTCACAAGGTGTGACGGAATTGAACTTCAATTCAGTTAAAAAAGGAATTTACCTGATTCGGATCGGGGCAAAGACTTCGAAGATTGTTCTGAATTAACGCAATGAAGGAGGCTCAACTCTAATCTGTGACTGACGAACTTTACTTTCATGATTATATGTTCTTTTAGAACATGGTTATGGTTATTCAACAGATTGATTCCTAGTGCATCCAGGATTAAAAAATACCAGAAGATCCATCCGGCCTGAGGCGGATGGATTTTTTTATTGAAAATAAGTTTCGATTTCTTCCGGATTCATTTCTTTGAAAGAGAATTCACAGGCAATCATGTCCCGGATACGTAACTTTTCGGGATATTGAACAGCATTGACCGTTTGATAATGTGGTTTTCCATTCAGGAGGGAAACCTCGGTGAACAGATCCGGGCTTTCGATTTTGTAATATCTGCCGAAGTTTTCCAGTTTTCGGTATATGGGATAATGGATTTCCATGTTTTTTATGTTTTTGAAAGAATTGAAAAGCTGTAAATTAAACCCAGAGTCGGTGCTGGCTTTTCAATTCTTATCTCAGATGTTTATCTTGGATGGGTTCAAAAAAGAAAACCATCCGCTGGTTGACGGATGGTTTTTGAAAATGGGTATGAAGCTGTTGTAACTAATTTTAGTTTACTTTGAAGACTACTCTTCGGTCTTTTGCCAGTTTCAAGTCATTGTCATCTGTTTCTCTGATTTCAGGACTCGGTATGTCACTTCCTTTGCTTTCGGATTTTAACCTGGAAGTGTCGATTCCTTTCGAAATCAGGTATTCTTTCACGACTTGGTTTCGTTTAGTATCCATATCAGCGTAGAGATCTTTCTTTTCAGCGAGTTTGTCTTCTTCCGCATTGTTATGGCCGATTACCGTGATGGTCATCGACGGATTTTCTGTCATGACCTTCGCCACGATATCCAAAGCTGCTTTTGCCTGGTTTGTCAGGTATGTTTTCCCGAATCCGAAATAAATTTCCTGATTTTCGATACGGTCTTTGGGAGACATTTTGTCGTTATCTGCAACTTGCTTCATATAAACGGTTGTAGACAATTCGTTTTTGTCTTTGTCGTCTGAGTAGCAATTGCAGTCATCGCCTTTATCCAGCATAGTTACCACCACATCATCGATGTAATAGTATGCTCCTACAATCTGAGTGGTTTTAGAGTCTTTCGGCTTCTTGTTTGTTTCGTACTTGGTATCCTGGTCAGAAGTAAAGTTCCCGATTGTCAGGAATTTCTCACCTCCTTCAGCTTTGTAGTTGGCGCATACCCGTTCCCAGTTGTAAGAAGCGTTAAATACTTTGTTATCCGGGTGCAGGATCTGAGTTTTATCAATCAGAGATACTTTCTGATCCGTACCGAATTCCTTTTTCGAAATATTTGCCCCAATCTGGTTACACGCATATTTAGATGCTTCAGACATGGAAACATAGAAAGAAATACAGTAAGTAACATCTTTTTTCAGCGGTGTTTTCAGCTTGGTCATGATGTACGTTCTTGGAATTTTATTTCCGTAGGAGAATGCCAGAATGCCTGCGTAATTTTCACCTTCTTTCGGGGATTCTTTACCATAAGCATTTTCAGGAATGCCAATTTCAGGTACTTTTGAGTCACTTAGGAAGTAATCTGCTCTGGCACCTGTAGGAGATTTCCAGCCTGTGGCCAAATCAATCTGTCCTAATTTTTTAGGTTTTCCTGAATTGGATTCAAATCCTCCGTTGTCTACAAGGTTTTCTTCTTTTTGCGCTCCGGCAATAAATGGTAATCCAATTAAAGCACTTAATGCAACAAGTTGTCTGAATTTCATACTATTTGATTTCATAAGATTTTACAGTTTTAATGAATGTTTTAACCTTTTCAGGATCAACATCCGGATAAACTCCGTGGCCTAAGTTAACAATATGTCTTTGATTACCACCGAACGAATTTAACATTTTTATTGTTTCTGTTTCAATACTTTGGTGAGAACCGTACAATGCGCAGGGGTCCAGATTTCCCTGAATCGTTCGAGAATTGCCAATCACAGGCCGTAGAGCAGGAATATCCATGTTCCAGTCGAACCCAATCGTGTTACAATCCAGTTTTGCCAAAGCAGGTACCGAAGTAATGGCGCCTTTCGAAAACAAAGTCACAGGAACGTCATTAATCGCAGAAGCTATCTGAGATAAATAAGGAATGGAAAATGTGGCATATTGCCCGGTTCCCAGAATTCCTGCCCATGAATCGAAAATTTGTATCATACTTGCTCCGGCTTTCACCTGTGCTTTTAAGTAAGCAATGGTAACATCCGTGATGTGCTGTAACAATCTGTGTGCCAAACCGGGATTTGTATACAGCAGCTTGCGTGCTTCACTGAAAGTTTTAGAGCCGTGCCCTTCAACTATATAACACAAGATCGTCCACGGGGCACCTGCAAAACCGATCACCGGAACACGTCCGCTGAGTTGTTTTACAGTCAGGCGGATTGCTTCCAGAACGTATCCCAAACGGTCGTTCACATCGAAATCAAATTCCAGGCGTCTGGCTTCTTCTTCCGAGCGAATGGTATGTTCAAACCATGGCCCTCGTTTTTCCACCATCTGATAAGGAATGTTCATTGCTTCCGGAACTACGAGGATGTCCGAAAAAATAATAGCTGCATCTACGCCCAGGATATCCACCGGTTGAATGGTTACTTCCGCTGCCAGAGTAGGAGTTTCAACCAATTCCTTGAATCCGTTGACACTTTCACGCACAGCGCGGTATTCTGGTAAAATTCGTCCTGCCTGCCGCATTAACCAGACAGGGTATCTTTCAATATCTTCGCCTTTTGCAGCGCGTAAGATCAAATCATTTTGCAGTTTCATCGCTGCAAAAATAAGAAAAAGCGTTAGCTTTTGAAGACTGAATCACGACAAGCGTTAGTGCGGAAGAGATGATGGAGTTAGGCGTTAGCTTTTGAAGACTGAATCACGACAAGCGTTAGTGCGGAAGAGATGAGGGAATTAAGCGTTAGCTTTTGACTGAATCACGATCCCGGCCGGGATTAGCACGAATAACGTTATCCCAATGCAAACTCTTTCATAATCTCGTCTAAATGTTCCAGGTCAAAAATTTCCGAACGTTTGAAATTCTTTTGAAAAAGTGCCCCTTTTCGCAGGTACTTCTTGTTGTATGACTGGGCATAGCTATTGAAAAAATCAGCTAGTTTCTGGCTTAAGAATTTATTGGATTTGAATGGTTGCTTAGCTTGATTCTTAAGGATTCTGATGGAATTGAATTCGATAACGAGGTGAAATTCGGTTGGTGAAAGTTTTAGGGCATGCAAGTGACCGATTGGGTCCAGATACCTTTTAATTTTTTCCCGGAACAGGTTGTAATCCTCTGTTTGTCTGAATAATAATTCCGGTTGTACTGATGAGTTGTAAATGTAGTATGTGAATGTTGCTTCCATGAATGTGATTTTGGAATGAAATTAGAGAAAAGGATGCGGAAATCCAATTAAAATATCCGCATTTGAAATCGATAAAATTGTTCCAGGGTTATAAACCCTGGAAGGGTGATTAACTTTTTTTGAGGTATTTTGAATGTGCGCTCACGCACGACCCCTATCACATTTCTACGCCCATTTGATCGGATCTTTCCCTTGCCGAACTAAAATTTCATTGATTTTTGAAAAGGGTTTGCTTCCGAAAAAACCGCGATGTGCCGAAAGCGGGGAAGGATGAGGTGCTTTCAGAATGATGTGTTTATTGGTGTCAACCCGGGATGCTTTTGCCTGGGCAGGAGAGCCCCAAAGCACAAAAATAATTCCTTCGCGTTCGTTGTTGATAGCTTCGATCACTTCGTCGGTGAATTTTTCCCAGCCCCGGTTAGCATGAGAAAGGGGTTGCCCTTCACGAACGGTTAGCAGTGAATTCAAAAGCAAAACTCCCTGATTAGCCCAGTGATTCAGATCTCCGTTCGCTGGAGCTTTGATTCCCAGATCGTCTTCCAGTTCCTTGAAAATATTCTGCAAACTTTTCGGCAGAGGCCTCACATGTGCATCGCAACTGAAGCAAAGCCCATGTGCATGGCCTCTGGTCGGATAAGGATCTTGCCCCAGAATCACTACTTTGAGCTGGTCGAACGGACAACTGTCAAAGGCTCGGAAAAGGTATTTCCCTTCCGGAAATACCTGAGAAGGGAATTGGTGGTATTCCTGCTTCACAAAATGAACCAGGTTTTTAAAGTAAGGCGCATCAAATGACTTTTGAAGTGCTTTTTCCCATGATGGATCAATTGAAACTTTCATTTGACTAAGATAATCAATCTATTTTTCTTATGTTCGTATTCGGCAACTGAAAATTAATAACACTGAAGCAAACCTGGATTATCCTTGCCTTTTCGTGCGGATTTTTGAATCCTTCAAACGCTCAGTCAGAACCCGGTCAATAATCCGGGTTTTGAAACCTGCAATTTCAACTCCGTTTGCGGAGACAATTATTACATCTGTCAGACAAACCTGTATATACTCAACAATATCCTTTCATTTTAACTGATCTTATCCTGATAAAAATGAACTTATTGAAAGTCCTCTTTTTTTATGCGGTCACCAAGGGTGAAATCCTTTAGTGCTTTTTTTCCGATGATTTCATAGTAGTACTTTGGGTGAAGGCTCAATCCCGGCCTCACGGACCGGATATGTTCAGGAGTTACCAGTTCACCGGCTTTTAAATCTTTAGTAATATACAGTGAACGTGAAAAAACACGTCCGTCGGCCTGTTTTTGAGTTAACTCGTATGTAACGGATCCAATGGCTTTCTCGGCTTCCCTGACGGCTTTCACCATTTCCGAAAATTCTTTTTCATTCATGGAGAAGCTGGCATCCGGTCCTCCTATTGAACGATCGGTGATGAAATGTTTCTCGATAACTTTTGCACCAAAACAGGTTGCCACAACCGGAACAGTAATTCCCATTGTGTGATCTGATAAACCCACTAAGACATCAAATCGTTCAGAAAAATCCCGGACCATAATCATATTTGCTTCTTCAATGGGAGCCGGATAACTGGAGGTGCATTTCAAAAGGATGATGTCATTGTTTCCCATCTTTCTACAGGTATTCAGTGCAAGCTCAATATCTTCGGAAGTTGCTATGCCTGTTGAAATAATTACAGGTTTTCCTTTTGATGCAACATATTCGATCAGAGGAATATCTGTTATTTCAAATGAAGCGATTTTGTAAGCTGGAACATTCAGATTTTCCAGGAAATCTACGGATGTGAGGTCAAATGGAGATGAAAAACAGATCAACCCTTCTTCTCTGGCTGTTTCAAATAATTCCTGATGCCATTCCCATGGAGTATATGCTTCCTGATAAAGATCATGCAAATATTTTCCTTCCCAGATCGTTCCATGGATCAGAAAATCTTCTTTTTTACAATTGAGGGTGATGGTATCGGCAGTATAAGTCTGAAATTTGATAGCATCGGCTCCGGCCCGTTTTGCTGCACGAATGGTTTCTTTTGCAATTTCGATGCTCCCATTGTGATTTGCAGATAATTCGGCAATAATAAAAACGGGAGAATTATCATTGATTTGAAAGTTTCCGATTTTCATTTTGTATTCATTTATTGTTTTGATAATCAAAGTAGTACTCTCTTTGGATCATCCTATTTTTTTTATAAACCGGGAAGTAGAAGCTGATGAATCGGATTCTTTTTCAAAATCTGATTGCAGAAATACTTTTAAGGAAGCCGGGTTGTCATTTTTAACAAGTCCTCTCAAACTACTGCCTGAAGGCATTTCCAAACAAATCAATTCAATGATTCTTTTCCCCAAACCTTTACCTCTGAATTCGCTGGCAATGGAATAATTAATTTCCCAGACTTCGTCAGCCAATTCAAGCCTGATCTGACCTGCGGGAATCTTGTTGTGATATAAAATATAAAATTTAGTTGTCGCGGAATTCAATTTGGACAAGAACCATTCCTGATGCTTGTCCCAGAAGATCGGATCCGGGTGAAATGAATTCATCCGGACTGCGGGGTCGTTTGCCCATTTAAAGAGTAATTCCACATCATTTTCAGTTACCGGAAGAAGATGGGTTGAAGTAAGAAATTTCGAATGAATTACAACATCAATAAACTGCCCGTCAAAAAAACAATGTTCTTTCAGAATGGCTTCTTTGATATATCCGCTACTTTCTAAGACCTGATATAAATGTGGTCTTAAATCAAAGGCAAATGTGAAAAGTTTATGCAGACCCAGGTTTTCGGTTGCAGCTCTTTCAATTAAATCAAGATATAAACTCCAGTATTTTTGAAAAGAATGTGCTTCAGACTCCGTATTCATTATGAATGAGATTTCAGCATTTTTGTCGGTCCAGTTGATATGTACTAATCCTCCATAGCCGATGCATACGTCATTTTCCAGGAATGAAAACAGAATTTGATCGGGTTGTTCATCAGTAAACAATCTTTTCACTACGTTTTGAAAATAGTGATCCTGGTTACTTTCGGTCAATGGTCTATTCTGGCGGAGATGATAGATTTGTTCATTTCTCCATTTCATAATTGATTTCCGGTCTTCATAGCGGATAGGAACCAGAGAATAAACCCCGTTATTGAAGCGGCTTATGGATAAGCAACGATATGTTTCAGGAAATTTCATTTGTTCAGGAGTTGAAATTTTAATTCTGCCAGTTTCCAATCCGTTTCATTATCAATATCCTGAACCTTGAGTTCATCCAGAAGGTAAGCAGCTGTGTTGTCGGACCAGACTGTTTTCTGTAACAGAAATTTTTCGGTATTAAAAAAGTAAAACGCCCCGGCATCATGAAAAGTTGCTTTCAAATCCTGGGATCGTTTTAACATGGATTCAGGTTCCAGAAGTCTTACAAGCCCGGATTCATCCAGCCGAAAACTTCGTTGTATCGGAAAAGAGTAAATAACAGCTGATACCAGTACGTCAGCCCTGGTAATTTTCAATTGTTTTGAAGCGTTTACCAGGTCTTCCGGATGAATAAGCGGTGAAGTAGGGTAAAGGCAGCAAAAAGTAGCAGGAAGTACATGCCCGATCCGGGTATATTCTTCCAGGACTTCTGCGAGAACATCTGCTGTTGTTGCATAATCATCCGAATTTTTCTCCGAACGTGTAAAAGGAACCGAAGCACCGTATTGAATGGCTGTTTCGGCTATTTCCTGGTCGTCAGTTGATACAATTACCTCATTGAATAACCCGGATTTCAAAGCATTTTCTATGGTATATGCAATAATGGGTTTTCCGAGAAATGGTCTGATGTTCTTTCCTGGTATTCGTTTGCTTCCGCCTCTCGCAGGTATAATTGCAATCATTCAAGCTACGTTTTATTTGTTCTTATCTTTCCAACGAAAATGCAAGAACGGTTTTACATCTAAATTTAGACTATATCTCAGATCGTGTCATTCTTTTGCATTAAAAACCAAGTGATATCATCTTGTGGAAATGAAGGATCATTTTTATAAACAAACCCATAGTCAATTAATTGTAAATCTTTGAATTGCTGCATCATTTCACCTGCAAAATCCCGTTTAAACAAACGGTTGTCATGTCCCCTGTATTTGATTGAAACAGGAGTCGGATTGTAGTATTCGGCAACCAGAATATACTTTTCCGAACAGTCATACAGTTTTTGATAAACAAGATTTAACATTTCCGGATTGATGTGGATTAATACACCTTTGATAAGAGTAAGTGAGTACTTTTGAGTTGAATCGATATCAAAGATGGAGCAATTTTGAACAGAATCCGGTCCGATTATTTCCGCAAGAATCCGGGTTGCATCTTCGTTTATTTCAATACCCTCTAATTTTACTTTCGGGTAAAGCATCCGGATGGCCTTTAAATTCATTCCGATATTTGCACCGAATTCGATAACCGAACTAAGCTGGAAGGTTTGTTTTAATGCTTGAGCAAAGAAATGAATATTTGATGCAAGATAAGCATCACTTTTGTTGCGATCAATGTATTCTGTACCGAATTCTCCAGCCCAAAATTGCTCTTGTTCGGTCTGGTATGTTTTCTTTTCCATATAAATTCTTTAGTAATTCAAAGCATGTAAAAATCTTTGATTGTTTTGATTACGAAGTTAACTTCCTCACCTGTAAGGGATGGATACATCGGAATGCTGATGCATCTGGAATAGTAGCGTTCGGCATTTGGGAAATCGCCTTCTTTCCATCCCTGGTGCCTGTAATAAGGCATCAGGTGAACCGGAATGTAGTGGATTTGCGCAAAGATAGATTGTGTCTTGAGGTAGTCATACAAACCTCTGCGATTTTCCACTTCCAGAATGAATAGATGATAGGCATGACCTTCAATCCAGCCGGAGTGATGAATAACCTGGGGAATCTCATTGAAAGCTTCCGTATAACGTTTTGCAATGGAACGTCTCTTTTCCAGGTTGCTTTCAGCACGATTTAACTGAGAAATCCCCAAAGCTGCCTGGAAATCCGTAATCCGGTAGTTGTAGCCCAGCTCTTGCATTTCCATATACCACACAGGGTAATTGTCTGCTGTGCTGTTTCCGTTGGCAAATTCGATGCTGTTTTCGAATAAACTTGTTTCACGGGTGATCCCGTGTGTACGAAGCGTGAGTAATCGTTTGTAAAGAGATTCGTTATTTGTTGTAATCATTCCGCCTTCTCCGGTTGCTATATGTTTCACCGGGTGAAAGGAAAAAATGGAAAGATCTGCAAACAATCCGTTTCCGACTGATTGTTTTTGTTTCTTCTGATCGATAAAATACCCTCCCGGAGCATGACAGGCATCTTCAATAATCCAGAGATCATACTCGTCAGCCAGCTCTCTGAAAGCATCCAGCTGTGGTACGCGCCCGGCAAAATCAACGGGAATGAGGCCTTTGATTTTTTTACCGGGGTTGCTGCGAATCACTTCATGTACGGATTCCGGAGTCATCAGATAAGTTTTCGGATCAATATCAGCAAATAAAACCCGACCTCCAACATACTTTACACAATTCGCTGAAGCCGAAAAAGTAATCGGAGTACAGATAACATATTCATCCGGTTGAAGATTTAAACTCATAACCGCCAGATGTAAAGCAGCTGTTCCATTGCTGACTGCTACTGCGTATTGTGAGCCGGTATATTGGGCAAACTGTTGCTCAAATGCTATAATTTTCGGACCTTGTGTCAGAAAATCAGACTGAAGTGCTTCTACTACAGATTGAATATCTTCCGGTGTTATTTCCTGTTTTCCGTATGGAATAATTGTGTTCATATTTCGAATGCGGGGTCGACGTGTTCTTTAATTTTTCTTCTTAAACTTTCCACCGTTTCCCATTCTCCGTTTTTGTCTGAGGTATATGCAAAACCATCTTCCACTTTTTTCGCATTGAAATGGATCATGAATTCGTCAACTTTCCAATGAGGTTTCTGAGGGATGATGGTATAATACTTTCCGAGGTCGTAGGTGAAAAAAGAATCAGAAGCAGTAATCATTTCCTCGTGGATTTTTTCTCCGGGACGAATTCCGACAACCGGTTTGCTGCATTCCGGTCCGATAGCTTCTGCCACATCCAGAATCCGGTAGGATGGAATCTTCGGGACGAAAATTTCTCCTCCCCATGCTGTTTCCAGTGCATGTATGACCATATCAACTCCTCCCTGAAGCGAAATATTGAAGCGGGTCATAGACTCTACAGTGATCGGGAGTGTCTGGTTTAGTTTTTTACGCTTGATAAAAAAGGGAATGACCGAACCGTTGGATCCCATGACATTTCCATAGCGGACAACAGAAAATTTCACGTTTCGTTTTCCCTTGATATTGTTTGCAGCTACAAAAAGTTTGTCAGAAGTTAATTTGGTTGCTCCGTATAAATTAATTGGGGCACAAGCTTTATCGGTTGAAAGGGCAACTACGTGTTCGACGTTTGTCTTCAACGCAGCTTTGATAACATTTTCGGCTCCGCCAACGTTTGTTTTTACACATTCATCCGGGTTATATTCTGCAATATGGACATGCTTCATAGCTGCCGCGTGGATGACATAATCAATACCTGAAAAAGCTCGTTCAAGCCTTTCGTAATCTCTTACATCTCCAATAAAATAGCGGATTTGAGGATATTGGGACGATGAGAATTCCTGCTCCATTTCAAACTGCTTTTGTTCATCGCGGGAAAAAATAACCAAACGGGATATTTCAGGATGATGTTTTAAAATGTGTCTTGTAAGAGCCTTTCCAAGAGATCCGGTTCCACCAGTGATAAGTATCGATTTATCCTTCACGATTCATTTAAAAATTGAGGTATTACAAATATATAGAAATAATAGTCTGTGCAATGAGATACTCTGCCGGATTTAAAAAATGAAGATGGTTTAACTCTAATCAGTGACTGATATTCTTGCAAATCATTGAATTTAAAGTGCTTTCATGAAACATTTTTGAGCGTTATTCGTATAGCGTATCACAAAGCGTATTGATTTGTATCAAACTAATGCTTTATATGGAAAATAAAGTATATAGGTGTGATATTGAATTCTGTCATCAATCACTGATTAGAGTAGATCCATGAAGATTTATTTCAATTGTTTGAGAGCCTGTTAAAACGATAGCAGGAAGCATTCGTGTTTTCTGAAATTTGCCAATCTATAAAAATAGTATCTTTGACAGCCAAAATCAAATGAATGATGGTTGCGTTAATTACTGTTCGGGACTGGGCTTGACAAAGAGCATCTCGGGAACATTAAAGGATCAGATGCCGGATGCGTTCTCACAAATAGTAAAGTATGATTAATAAGTTCTTTCAAACGATTTTTACTCTGGGAAAGGTTATACTGAAAAGTAACTATTTTCTCCTTATGGAAAAGTCTGCAAAAAAAAATATGATTGTGTTGGGAAATGGCCCTTCGCTTCAACAGGATATTTTGAATAACCAGGAGATTTTTGAAAAAACGGACCTGGGGGTGGTGAATCATTTTTGTCATTCCGAGTTTTTTTTTCAACTGAAGCCGGAAAATTATTTCTTACTGGACCCGGGTTTTTTTAACGAACAGCTGAGTGAACCGGTTGAAAAAACTTATCGGATTCTGAAGAATGATGTGAATTGGGAGATAACATTTTATCTTCCCTGGAATAGCAGGAAATCGGCTTTTGTTCAAGGGCTTCGCAAGAATAAGAATTTAAAGTTTCGATTTGTCAATTATGTTACGGCTAAAGGTGGATTTCGGGCTGTTAATCATTGGTTGTATGACCGGAATCTGGCCATGCCGCAATGTCAGAATGTTGTTATCTATATGCTTTTTCTGGCGATGAGAATAGGAGTGAAGCGCATCTTTTTATTTGGTGCGGAGAACAATTGGCATACAAATGTCAAAGTAAATAAAGAAAATTATTTGGTTCTCACGGATTTACATTTGTATCAGGAAAAGAAAGAGTACACGGAGCGAATTCTTGGAGATCCGTCTGATCCTGCTAAAAAGACCACTATGACAGATTTGCTGGAAAGCTCTCTGAAGGTGTTTAAAGGGTATGAGGTATTAAGCCAATATGCTCAAACAAAGCAGGTACAGATTTATAATTGCTCGAAAAACAGTTTGCTTGATCGTTTTGAAAGATTGGATGATGATGAATTTAAACAAATCGTGCTTTCATGAAAATCCTGTTGATTAATACGTTCGAAACTCAGGGAGGAGCTGCAATTGCTGCAAAAAGACTCTTGGTTGCTTTAAATAAAACAGCAAAACTTGAAGCAAATTTGTTAGTAAATGAATCCCAAACGAAAAGCGAACATGTTTATGAAGTTGCCGACACAAAACTAAAGAAGCGGATCCGAAAGTACCGTTTCATCCTGGAAAAAGTATTTTTCATGTTCTACGAGGTTTCTGAAAAAGAGCGTTTTGCATTTTCAACTGGTAAGCTGGGAACACCGGTCAGCAGGCATCCATTGGTTCGGGAAGCCGATATTTTACATATTCACTGGATCAATCACAGTTTTTTATCGTACAAACAGCTTGGAGAATTGATGCGTCTGAACAAACCGGTGGTGATTACCTTACACGATATGTGGTATTTTACGGGAGGCTGTCATTACTCGGGGGAATGTAACAGGTTTATGCAGGCATGCGGGGATTGTAAATTTTTGAAGCATCCGCATGATACTGACTTGTCTTCCAGGGGATGGAAAGCAAAGAAAGCTATTTATACGAATAAGATCACATTTGTGGCTTGTAGTAACTGGTTGGCAGATGTGGCGAAAACCAGCAGCTTATTGCAGGGGAACCGCGTTTTGGCTATTCCGAATCCGATCGATACCACGGTTTTCAGGAGAAAAGATAAGGCTGCATCCAGGAAACAGTTCGGATTGCCGGAAAATAAGACCTTGTTGCTTTATGTTGCTGCCAAAGCAGATGATGAGCGGAAAGGGTACAAGTATTTGTCTGCCGCGTTGAAAAAAATGTTTGATTCGGAAGCTGTAATTAAAAAGAATCTCGAAATAGTGGTAATGGGGAATGTGAAAGACAGGAGTGAAATCCAGTTTTATTTTCCAACCCATTTTACAGAAAGTTTAAGCGATCCGGAAACTATTGTTGCCTGCTATAACGCCGTTGATCTGTTTGTGGCGCCTTCATTGGAAGATAATTTGCCCAATACACTGATTGAAAGTATGGCTTGCGGAACTCCGGTAGTTGCATTTAATACCGGCGGGATTCCGGATATTATTGACCACCGGTTGAATGGATACTTGGCAAGATATAGAGATACTGATGATTTGATTCATGGGATTGAGTGGGTAATCCGTCAAACGGAAATCTCCGGTCAATGTATTGCAAAAGTTGAGTCGGCTTTTTCGGAAAGTATTGTTGCAGAAAAGTTTATACGACTGTATGAGCAGTTAACAGCAGGAAGTTAATTTTTGCGATAAATTGCTAAAATCGAATGACCTTTGATTTTATTGCTTCTCTTTTTTAAGTACTTGCTTACAAAATAATTTAATCGGGTGATGACAAAAATCCGGTTAATGGATTTTGACAAAAAATCACCTAAATATTTTTTTAGTGATAAGCGGAAATAAAAATCGAAATGATAATCTTGTAAAGGTTCATACTTTATGTCAATCAATTCTACTCCATAATATTTCCCGATACTTTTTAATGATTCGGTATTCCACAATCCCATGTGGTGGGGCGGCATATTCAATACGTCCTGGTCTCCGTATTTGATAAAACTGTCGTTGTTAGGAACGCAGATAACCAATGTTCCGTTTTTTTTCAGACAATCAATTTTCGAATGAAGAAAAGGGCTAACATCGGAAATATGCTCTAAAACCTGAAAGGAGCAAACCAAATCGTATTTTTCCTTATTTGCTTTGCAGTGATTTTCAATTCGTTCGTTTAGAATTTCAAAGCGCTCAAAAGATTTGACAGAACTTTCATTTAATTCCAGACCGACACACTGAATAGTGTCATTTTGTTTGATCAGATTATGAATAAAATCGCCTTTCCCACAACCTACTTCCAGAATTTGATCGTGATCGCGCACCAATTTACTGAATTCAGCATGTTCCCATTTCCAGGGCAGGTAATACCAATCATACTCTTGTAGTTTTTCATAGAATTTCGAATCCCCTGAAAGATTTAGCGGATAATAAAAGCGATATCCGCTGGTATCACATTGATAAATTTCAACTTCTTTAAGGTTTCCGAATACATTTGTTACATCAATGTTGAATTGCTTTTGATATTGATTTATTATTAGACTTGCTGGAATTTTTCCGGATAAATGAGTAGTTCCATTTTCTATAAATGTGCTTTTGACCATTTGATTCGTTTCCTTTTATTGATTCACTGATTTGAAAAATAACCATTCCCTTTCTGTTCAAAGTTATTCAAATTATCAACAAATCTTTCAAATCATCAGAAATAGAATACTTTTTGCACCTTTCCTGCTGATAGAAAAATAGTAAGTAATTTAGCAGATTCATTCCAAAAAATCGATGGGATTAGTCCAAAAAGATGCTTTCAGAACAACTGTGATTTCCTATCTGGGAATTCTTCTTGGCTATCTGAACAAGGGAGTCTTATTCCTGTTGATTCTTTCGACAGCTCAAATCGGGTTGGTGAACCTGATTATTTCAATCGGAACCCTTTTTGCGCAGCTGGCGAATTTCGGAACCGTTTTCGCTACCTGGAAGTTTTTCCCGTTTATGAGGAACCAGTCAAAGAACCATCACGGATTCCTGACTTTTATCCTGCTTTTCGTCGGAGCGGGAATTCTCTTGTACACTATTATTTATGTCGTTTTCAGGGAACAGATTCAGGCAGGATATATCGAAAAATCCCCCATGTTTATCGACTACTATTACTGGACGCTTCCGATCGGAATCGCTTATGTCGTGTTCATGGTGCTGGAGATCTATCTGAGAAGTCTTTACAAAAATATTGTAGCGGTTTTTGCCTATGAAATCGTACTCAGGTTTGCTACAACAGTCGTTCTGGTATTCAAATGGATGGACCTGATTTCTTTTGATGTATTTGTAATACTTCACAGTCTTTTGTATCTCATCCCGACGCTGATTTTAATCATTTACCTGCGCCGGATGAATGAATTTAACATCGGGTTGTCACAGATTAAGATTTCCAAGCGATTCAAAAAGATCGTTTTTTATTATTCTTCCTATTCGTATCTCAACACCCTGGGAGCAGTGTGGGTCAACTCGCTGGATGTTTTAATGATTGCACAGCTGGTGGGACTGACCGGCACGGGTATTTTTACTACGGTTGTGTTTCTTAGCAGTGCTTTGCAGGTTCCGTATAAATCCATTATACGTGTCAGTTCTCCTTTGGTCTCCGATTACTGGAAGCACAGGCAAATGGACAAAATGAAAGAGTTATACGTTAAAACCAGCTCCGTTTCGTTGGTGCTGGGGCTTGGAATGTTCATTCTTGTGTGGGTAAATATCGATTTCCTGTTTTCATTCCTGAAACCGGAATTCCGGGAAGGAATCTGGGTGTTTTTTTTCATTATGATCGGACGTTTGGTGGATATGTATTTCGGATTGAACGGAGCCATTTTTACGACTTCCAAAAAATACCGGTATGATATTTTTTTCACAGTCTTCCTGATGATCGCGGTATATGTGCTGAACGCAGTTATGATTCCGGTCTGGGGAATTGTTGGTGCAGGTATTTCAACAACCATTGCAATACTGGTCTATAGTTTCGGGCGACTGATTTTTATTTGGGTGGTATATAAACTTCATCCTTTTAATCTGAACCAGTTTATCATTATAGGACTGGGGCTGATTACTCTGGCTATCGGGCATTTTACGCAGGGAATGATCGGGAATAAATGGATTCAGTTTATTGTTGAATCACTTCTGTCTGCAGGATGTTTCTTTCTTCCGATTTATTTCTTTTCACTGGAGCCTGAGGTGGTGAATTACATGAAAAAGGGAACCAGGTTCCTCTTTAAAGGTAAGTAAAGAAAGTTATTTTTCTCTTGAAAGAAATAAAAACCAGAATACTTACATACTGGAAATAAACTGACCGATGAAATGATAAGAATCCAATACCATTTGGTTCAATTTGGATGAATAGGTGCTGGCATTGGTTGCTTTTTGACGGATTTCTTCTTTGGTGATTTCCATGCAAAAAGCTTCAATCTCGGATTTCAATGCTTCATCATCTTTGATAAACCAGCCGGAATCCCGGAACATAGACCAGTTATCACTTTCCCTGTTTCCGCAAAAAAGGATTGGTTTTCCCATTGTGACAGCACTTACAGCCTTTGAAGGGACTGCATAATGAGTGAATTGCGGCAACAGTGTAACCATGTGTACGTCGATATAAATCAGCTGCTCTCTCGGAACACTTTTCTCCAGACAAAC
>JAIRJW010000013.1 GCA_031260455.1 Fluviicola sp. | reverse complement strand
AACTTTGGTCGGTAGTCAATTTAAGCTTTTTATCTCTGGGAAAGAGAATAACTTCTCTTTCCCTTGATTTTTACTTAGCAACTACGGATAGTTGCATTTATGAATTGAATCTAAGTTTTGCAATCCGAAACTCCACTTTCCTACTCTACTATTTGCAGCGTTTATTTTTTGCATGACCGTTTCCTTCCGTTTTCAAATAATCCCATTTCCGCAACGAATAATCAAAAGCTTCTTTCACCTCCTAAAACAAACCCTTTTCTTCTTTGACAAGCATTCATCTTTGACCTAACAAATACAACAGTTATGTCACGCTTCATTGTTTTTCTGACCATTGCTTCCAGCATACTTGTAACAATCTTCGCATGCTCGAACAATAAAATCATCTCTGTCGATCCGAAATTCCGGAAATGGGTTTCTGGTTATACCTCCGGGATTATCTCCAATTCCGATCGTATTGAAATCGAATTGAAGGATCAACTGGACTCCTTCAAACTTGCAAAACTGGGGATGAAATCGCGGATGGACGAAAAAATCCTCCAAGACATTATCGAGATCAGTCCGAAAGTAGATGCCGATTTCGAATGGACAGATTTCCGCACTATTGTCATTATTCCAAAAAAACCACTCAATTCCAACCAGATTTATACTGTGAGCCTGGATCTGAATGAAATCATGGATGTAGATCGCGGATACGAGGAATTCAACTTCCAGTTTGCCACCAAACCGCAAAAAATCAGTGTTTCGGATCCGGCTTTGATCGAATATGATTCCTATAACCTCGAATGGTACTCATTACGGGGCGAAATCTCCATAACAGACCATTTCGATACCACTAAGCTAAAAGAACTCATCACCGTAAAATACGAAGGAGTTTCCAAAAAAGTACGTTTTGAGGAAAGTTACGAAGCAAATGAATACCTGTTCATTGTGGACAGTATCAAACGTTCAGCCAAAGAATCTACCATTTCGATTGAATGGAACGGAGATCCCATCGCGTCATTTTCCAATGGTTCTACCAGTATCAAAGTACCGGCCCTCGGAGATTTCGAACTGAGTTCGTTCAATGTGAACGACGATGACGATCAAAGTATCCGCCTAATGTTCTCAGAACCACTTTCCGGCAACCAGGATCTGAACGGGCTGATCGACCTGGAAGGAGTGAACGGGGAAACATTCTCGATCTATTACAACGAAGTCACTGTTTTCATTCCGAACCGCATTGAAGGAACTTACAGGTTGAAAGTAAATCCCGGGATCAAAAACATCAAAGGCTTTCCAATGCTGAAAGGATGCGAACGCTCCATGCTATTTTCCCCGTCCAAACCGAAAGTGCGGATCACTGGAAGCGGCTCTATCCTCCCCGACTCCAAAGGACTGATTTTCCCGTTTGAAACCATCGGGCTGAAATCTGCTACCATCCGAATCATCAAAATCTACGAAGAAAATGTACATCACTTCCTGCAGGTAAACGACCTGAACGAATCCGAAGCCATTTTCCGTTTCGGGAAGAAAATTGCGGAAAAGAACATCCCGCTCGGAATGAAAAAAGAAGATCAAAGCAAATGGGTTTCCCATGTGCTCGATCTCGAAAAATGGATCAGCCCGGAACCGGGAGCCATTTACCGGATTTCTATCAAATTCGGGCAAAAAGACACGTATTGCGACTGTCCTGCTTCAAATGAAAATTCCGAAGAAGAAACGAAAAACGCCACAGTAAGTAACGACAACTGGTCCGAACGTCCGTGGCATCTCGACGACTGGGACGACGGGTACGAAGATTGGGGCGGGTACAACTCCGAATCACCGTGCAATTCCAATTATTACTACGGAAAAGCCGTTTCCAGAAATATCCTGGCCTCCAACATCGGAGTGATCTACAAACTGGATACAAAAAAAGAAGCGCATGTTTTCCTGACAAATATGATCACCACCCAGCCCATTCCGGATGCTTCCGTAACATTCTATGATTTTGCAAAACAGGTCATTGCTTCCGGGACCACCAACTCCGAAGGAATGTTTACCAAGACGCTTTCTGAAAAGCCCTTCCTGCTCATTGCGAAATATGGCAAACAACGGGGCTACCTCAAAGTAAGCGACGGTCATTCCAACCTGCTTTCGGAATTTGACGTGGAAGGAGAAGAAGTTCAAAACGGATTGAAAGGCTATATTTATGCCGAACGAGGTGTATGGAGACCAGGAGACTCTATTTATGTCAACTTCATACTACGCGATTATGAGCAAAAACTTCCGGCAAACCACCCGGTGACTTTTACGCTCACAGATCCGTCCGGGTACGAAATCACTAAAATAACACACTCGAATGGCCTCAACGGGCATTACGACTTCCGCACAGCCACGCGGCCTGACGCAAAAACAGGCATGTACACAGCCCGAATCGTTGTCGGATCACGCGAATTCACAAAATACCTGAAGGTGGAAACAGTGAAGCCGAATCGATTAAAAATCAAACTCAATGTGCCAAAAGGATCAAATCCGGATAGTTTGTTATCGCTGGAATCCTGTTGGCTGCATGGAGCTCCGGCAAAAAATCTGCGTGCTACGGTCGATGTCGAATACCAATCTACCAAAACGGTCATTCCCGGATATCCGCGCTTTGAGTTTGATTCCCCAATCCGGAAAATGAACTCCGATAAAAACACCTTGTTCGATGACGATCTGGATGCGAACGGGAAAGCGCAGTTCAAGCAGGAAACACCAAGTCTTTCACGTGCATCAGGGATGCTGAATGCCATATACACCATGCGGGTTTTCGAGCAAAGCGGGAATTTTTCCATCGACCGGTTTTCACAACTTTATTCACCCTACAAACAATACGTCGGGTTCCGGGTTCCGGATCCCGAAGCAGATAACTCACTGATTTCGGGTAAAAAACACACCTTCGATGTGGTATTGGTAAATGCAGCTGGTGAACTGCTCAGGAAACCGTCCAAAATCCGGGTGAAGATCTACCGCATGGAATGGAGATGGTGGTATGAAAGCGGAGACGATGATCTGGGGAATTTCATGGCCAGAAACGGAAACATGATTGTATACGATTCGCTTCTGAATTGTTCTACCGGAAAAACTGCTTTTAAATTCGGGCTCAATGAAACAGATTACGGACGTTTCCTGATTACCGTAACAGATGAAGAAGGCTTCCACCAGGCCGGAAAAATCATATCAATCGATATGCCATACTGGAGCAGAAGAAACCAGCAAAATAACGAATATGCTTCCATGCTGAATTTTTCGACCGATAAAAAAACGTATGTAAAAGGTGAGACGGTAAAACTGAGCATTCCTTCACCGGCATCCGGTAAAGCATTGATTTCGGTGGAAACGCGGACAAAAATCGTAAAGAAATTCTGGGTAAACACCGTCAGGGGCGAAACAACCTGCTCCTTTCAGGCAACGGAAGATATGGCTCCGAATGCATACGTGCATATCAGTCTGATTCAACCGCACAGCGCCACCACCAATGACCTCCCGATCCGCATGTACGGAATTGTCCCGATCCTGGTCGATGATCCAGCAACACATCTGCATCCGAAAATTGATGTGGCTCAAGAATGGCGCCCTGAATCCACCGCTAAAATCACTGTGAGTGAGCAATCCGGCAAAGGAATGACCTACACGGTAGCCGTTGTAGATGAAGGATTACTGGACCTGACGCGTTTCAGTACACCGAATCCGTGGAATACATTTTACGCAAAAGAAGCACTGGGAATCAAAACGTGGGACATGTACAACGCAGTAATCGGTGCTTATTCCGGTAAATTGGACCGTTTACTCAGCATTGGTGGCGATGGTTCTGCCGACGACGGAGCCGGACCAAAAGCCAATCGTTTCAAACCGATGGTATGCTTCCTCGGACCGTTCGTTTTGCCTGCTGGTTCCTCCAAAACACACCAGATCGAACTCCCTACTTATATCGGATCCGTACGGGTAATGGTCGTTGCACACGCTGTAACAGCCTTTGGAAATGCTGAAGAAACCGTGGCCATTAAAAAACCGCTGATGGTACTCGGAACCCTGCCGCGCGTAATCGGACCGACAGAAACCATTCACCTGCCAGTAAACGTATTCGCGATAAAAGACAACATTCGCAATGTGGATGTACAGGTGAGCTGCAATGAGTTGTTAACGATCAATGGTGCGAAAAACCAGGAATTGAAATTTACCGGAGAAGGAGAGCAGATCGCTGCCTTCGAATTGAAAGTAGCCAGCAAAATCGGGATCGCAAAAGTGAAAATCCTTGCAAAATCCGGAAATGAAACTGCCGTACAGGAATTCGAGGTTGATGTGCGAAGTCCGAACCCTGAAGTGATGGAAAGCGAAACCAAAGAGATTGAACCTGGAAAGTCAATCAGTTTTACAATGGAACAGGATGGCATTTCTGGTTCTCATTCCTATTCACTGGAAGCGAGCCAATTCAATTCAATAAATCTGAACGGCCGCATGTCGCAACTCATCAACTACCCGCACGGATGTATCGAACAAACAACCTCTGCTGTTTTTCCGCAACTTTTCGCTATGGACATCATGCAGTTCAGCGAAAAGGAAAAAGCAGTCATGGTTTCCAACATCAAGGCAGCCTTGCTGAGATACCAAAGTTTCCAGCAATACGAAGGCGGTTTTGCCTATTGGCCCGGAAACCGGGAAGCCAGTGACTGGGGTTCGAACTACGCAGGGCATTTCATGATCGAAGCCGAACAACACGGATTCGCACTCCCGAGCAATTTAAAATCACGATGGATCGAATACCAGAAAACCCAGGCAAATAATTGGTCTGCAGAATCCTATACCATATACGACAACCACGCAGAAGAATCCAACCAACTGATCCAGGCTTACCGCCTGTATACTCTCGCATTGGCAGGAAAACCGGAATTGGGGGCAATGAACAGACTGAAAGAGCGTGCCAACCTGGGAGTAACAGCCAAATGGCGGTTAGCAGCAGCCTATTATCTCATCGGGCAAAAAGACCTGGCGAAGCAATTGACGCGGAATTTGAGTTTCACCCCTGCAAGCTACCGCGAATATGCCTATTCTTACGGTTCAACCCTGCGCGATAAAGCCATGAACCTCGAAGCGGGTTTGCTGATCGAATCCAGATCGACAGAGCAGCTCGAAAAGGAAATTGCCGGAGTACTGAAATCCGACCAATGGCTGAGTACTCAGGAAGCCGGTTACTGCATCCTGGCCCTTACAAGCGGAAGCATCAAAAATGGCGGAGCACTGCAATTTGAGGTAAATGTGGAAAAAGTCACTTCTACCAAGTGCATGATGACAAAAAAGTATTCCGATGCAGACGGATTGAAACTGAAGCAGTTGTCGGTAAAGAATACTTCGTCCAAAAACATTTTCATGACCTTCTGCACACGGAAAGTACCACAGATCGGCAAAGAGAAACAGATTCGCAGCAACCTGGTCATGAATATTGATTACACAAATCTCAATGGGGTAACGATCGATCCTTCCAGGATTATGCAGGGAACAGACTTCATCATGAAAGTGACAATCAAGAATCCAACGAAGGATCAGTTTTACAGGGAAATGGCCCTGAATCAGCTCATGCCGAGCGGTTGGGAAATTCACAACGCGCGACTTTATGACGAAGGCACTACGCCGAACGTCGATTACCAGGACTACCGTGACGACCGCGTTTACAGTTACTTCAAACTGGCTCCGAACGAAACGAAAGTATTCAAGATTCAACTCAATGCCTCTTACCTCGGCCGCTTCTACCTTCCGGCAGTGTTCGCGGAAGCCATGTACGATCACGCGGTCAACGCCCAGGAAAAAGGGCGCTGGGTCGAAGTTACTAAAGTTATAAAACCACCCAAATCATCCTAAACACAGTCAGAGGCCCGCGACCGAAATTCGCGGGCTTTTCAATTTCCGGATTCCGTCAAACAGGCAGGCAAAAATTGCTGATCTCTTACTCTATATATCCCGATTTTCAAACCTGCATAAGCTACTTTTTTAATTTTTCTTCCAAGCAGAAGAATACTGACAATTTTCACATTCTTTCAACTGTATAAATGATTTATTACTAAATCAACTGTCGGCTAATGTAACTGCCCATATTTTTGACTATTTTCCTTCTGACCGGATTGAGAAAAGTGTATTTTTACTTGTTGTGCATTTGGATAAAAAATTAAACTAAAAAGATTGTTAATCTGGTCAAAAAGCATTATTTTATATTTAAAGTGATTGAGATCGGTTTCGCTGACGTAATATTGCGGAATTACGTCAAAGATATTGAACATTCAATTTGAATGAATATCAACAAGATATGAAAGGTTTCCGGCATAAGTTTAAAATCAAAATCATATAAATCTTTCACGAAAACCAAACCGAAAGAAAAATAAACAACTACAGCTTCATTAACTCTTTAAAGCATAAAGTGCCAATTCTATTTTTGCTTTTGAGTGACCAACGGCATAATGCTCCATCTGTCTTTGATCGATTCCTGTTAACCATTCAAAAGCCGCATTGCTAAAAATTCTCAATCGTTCCGTAAACTCTGTGTATGAACTGAAGTACCATTTTCATGGTATCATAATATACCCTCCAACCATTATAAGCCTCTTCGAATACTGTGAATCAGGTATTGCTGCTTGATTAGAAAAATAATCCCTTTGCATACTTTAATTTTCACAGATTTCATAAAGAATGCGTCAACTATTAATTGCAGCTTTTTCGCTAACATGCCTGTCAGTATCCGCACAGGTCTTAACAAAAGAAGACTCCCTGTCAGCAGGATTAATTGCTTCAAACAATTCAACGGTCATTTCAGGATATGGAAGCTTTAACTATTCCAAAAACCTGACACTTAAGCAAGCAACGGCTAATGTAGACCGGATTGTCTTGTTTATCGGACATAAATTCAACAAGCGTATTTCACTTTTTACGGAGCTGGAACTAGAGGACGCGAGAGTAGAGTCTGGAAAGCTGGCCGGAAGCTTCTCATTGGAACAGGCTTTCATCAAGTTCAACATTAACCGGAGCAATTACATCGTATCAGGGTTATTCATTCCACGAATCGGGATTATCAATGAAAATCACCTTCCAACAACTTTCAACGGGAATTACCGTCCATACGTAGAAACGTTTATTATTCCTTCTACCTGGAGAGAAATCGGTGTTGGTTATTATGGTTCAACGGACAAAATTCCGGGATTAAACTATTCATTTGCGCTCATTACCGGTTTGAACAGCCGTGGATTTACAAACGGGACAGGAATTGAAGGCGGACAATTGGGTGGAAGCCTGGCATCCACCAACTCACTTGCAGTAACAGGATCACTTCTTTACTATCACGGGAATTTCCGTTCACAGATTTCGGGTTATTTCGGAGGCTCGGCAGGATTGAAACCATACGAGGCAGACAGCTTGCATTTACAATCCGGAACATTCGGAACACCAGTCGGATTGGTTGAAGTCAACACACAATATACAGGGAAACGCCTGGGTGTGAAAGCACTGGCTGCCTGGGTGGATATTCCCCAGGCAAATGATATTAACCGCGCTTACGCAAATAACACACCGGAACAAATGTTCGGAGCTTACCTGGATATTTCCTATGCTTTCATCAAAAAAGCAGAAAAAGCATTTCGCGGGTTCATTCGATACGAATACCTGAACATGAACCTGAAACTGCCTGATAACGGGATCATTAATAAAACACATGACCAGCAATACCTGATTGCAGGCCTGAGTTACAACCCGATTCACGGTGTCATGATCAAAGTCGAATACACTTACCGCTTAACCGGTGAAATCAATCCGGCGCTAATCGTGAATCCTTACCCGGTCGGTCAGCCCTTTTTCACCAAGCAGCATTTTATCAACCTGGGAATCGGTTATAGTTTCTAACAAGTATCACAATGGATTTAAATCGCAGAACGTTTATTCGAAAATCATGCCTGGCTTGTGCTTCAATTGCCGGGATAGGAGTCCTTTCAACATTGGTTCAGTCCTGTTCTCCATTGGTATCACTCAAAGTGATGCCCGAACAAGGGTTTATTCAGGTACCTCTCAGCCATTTTACCGAAACGAACAAACTGGTTCTTCTGAAAAACTACGAAGCACTGGATTTCGATATTGCCGTTGTTCAGCTGGAAGGAAACCAATACAAAGCTTTCCAGATGCAATGTACACACGTTGCCAATAACCCTTTGGTAGCAACAAAAAACGGATTCTTCTGTAATACACACGGCAGTGCATTTGGTTTCGACGGTCAGGTAACTAATTCACCTGCAAAAAGACCGCTGAGAGAATATCCGCTGGAAGTTACATCGGAAATAATAAAAATCAAAATATGAAATACTCAACAATTATTGTTTCAACACTCATACTGACTTCAGTAATTACAAGCTGCAAAAAGGAAGGATGTACTGATCCTTCGGCAACAAACTATGATAAAAAAGCGAAAAAAGATAACGGGTACTGCGAATACGCCGCTGACCATAAAGAAATTCTGAAAGCTATCGGAACAAATGTGGTCGTTGCAACATACAATGACCTGGCAAACAATACCAGTAGCTTGTATGATGCAGTAAATGATTTTATTGCAAATCCATCAGCTGCAAAGTTGGACAACTGCCGAAATTTATGGAAGTTTTCCCGCTCATCCTGGGAATGTTCCGAAGGGTTCCTGTTTGGTCCGGTTGCTACGGAAGAAATCGATCCGCGCATTGATACCTGGCCGGTAGATTATAACGCAATGGAAACACTCCTTTCAGGTTCTACGGATTTCACCGTTGATGCAAACATTGATGCTTTGGATGACGCTCTGAAAGGGTTCCACCCGATCGAATATATACTTTGGGGAGCAAACGGAACAAAAACATATTCCGATTTCACCTTGCGCGAAAAAGAATATTTGAAGGCTTTGGCTAAAAACGTGAAGAAACTGACTTCTGATCTGGTTCAGGGATGGAATGTGAATGCTTCCGGCTCATTCTATACATCTTTCACAGCTCCCGGGCCCGGAAACACGTTTTACCCGACAACCAAATCTGTTTTCGAAGAACTGGTAAACGGAATTGCGGGAATCTGTGATGAAGTAGCAAACGGAAAGATCAGCGAACCGTTTACACAACACAATCCAAGCCTGGAGGAATCCCCATATTCTCAAAACTCTATTAAAGACTTTACGGATAACATCCGCAGCGTCGAAAATATTTATATGGGTAAATACACCTCTGATGGTCAGGGATTGGAAAACCTGGTAAGGGCACACAACTTATCACTGGATAACACAATCAAGACAAAAATCAGCAATGCAATTACCAAAATACAAGCAATTACAGATCCATTCGGAACAGCAATCACTTCCCAGGCTACGTTGGTTCAAAATGCAATCAACGCAATCAATGATCTGAAAAGTACACTGGAGGGGGATTTGCTTCTACTTGTTCAACAATACGTTACAGATTAACCGGAAGTCATGCATCACAAAAAGTTCGTCATCTCTGTCCTGATCGTAGTTTTAACACTATCATCCTGCCGAAAACCGGAAATTTCAGTTGTTGAAGACCAGGATTGGTATACTGGTGGTACACAGACAGTATTTGTATCGGGGGTCGGGGCATACGGTCAACCACTCCCTGCACTTTCCGACTGGTATGGTAAACTGCATGATATTGGCGACCTGGCTTTCGGGGCAACTTTTGTCAGTGCTCCTGCTCCTAAAAATCAGGGGCTGGGGCCTGTTTTCAATCACGTCTCCTGTGTTTCCTGTCATATCAATGACGGAAGAGGAAAAGCTCCGAACGAAGGAGCAAATCAGAAT
>JAIRJW010000068.1 GCA_031260455.1 Fluviicola sp. | reverse complement strand
GAATTTTGGTTGTAAATCAAATCAATCACAGACCACGAAAAAGATATAACTTTAGATCTCCAATAGAAATGTTTAACCAAAAGTTGCATTTATAAGTTGAATGTACGTTTCGCAATATTGCGAATCTAAGATTGGCAAAATCTCATCAGCTTTAGCACTCAATGATACCAAACAAAAACCCCAACGTTCCGTTACCGGAAGTTGGGGTTAATTTATGCCGATGCAGTTTAAACTACGCCAGTACTTCTTTTACTTTATCTGCTGCTTCCTGCAACAATACTGCTGAATGTACGTTCAGGCCTGATTCGTCGATCAGGCGTTTTGCTTCCTCAGCGTTTGTTCCCTGCAAACGAACGATGATCGGAACCGGGATATTTCCAATGTTTTTATAAGCATCAACAACTCCCTGAGCAACACGGTCACAACGAACGATTCCTCCGAAGATATTGATCAAAATTGCTTTTACGTTTGGATCTTTCAAAATGATGTGGAATGCTTTCTCAACGCGCTCAGCATCCGCTGTACCTCCCACATCCAGGAAGTTTGCCGGGTTACCTCCGGAATACTTGATAATATCCATGGTAGCCATCGCCAGACCCGCTCCGTTTACCATACATGCAACATTTCCATCCAGTTTCACGAAGTTCAATCCTGCAGCATCTGCTTCAACATCCAACGGATCTTCTTCTGAGGTATCACGCATAGCAGCATAATCCGGGTGGCGGAACAATCCGTTTCCATCCAGGGTTACTTTCGCATCTACTGCAATCACTTTGTTATCAGAAGTTTTCAATACCGGATTAATCTCGAACATGGAAGCATCACATCCTTCGTAAGCGCTGTACAATGCCACAACGAATTTTGTCATTTCCTTGAATGCCTCTCCGGATAATCCCAGGTTAAATGCAATTTTACGCGCCTGGAATCCCTGAATTCCCACCCGTGGATCGATTTCTTCTCTGAAAATCAGATGCGGAGTGTTATGTGCAACTGTTTCGATGTCCATTCCACCTTCTGTGGAATACATAATAATATTACGACCTCTTTCACGATCCAGCAATACAGACATATAGAACTCTTCCGGCTGTGTTTCTCCCGGGTAATAAACATCTTCCGCGATCAATACTTTTCCAACCAGCTTCCCTTTTCCGTTTGTCTGAGCTGTTTCCAGGTGCCCTCCCAGGATTCCTTTTACTTTTTCTTCTACCTGGTCAATGCCTTTTGCCAAAACTACACCATGGGAACCTGTTTCCTGAACGACTCCTTTTCCTCGTCCACCAGCATGGATCTGTGCTTTCACCACATACCAGCCTGTTCCTGTTTCTTCTGTCAATTTTTTAGCTGCAGCAACTGCATCTTCTGCTTTGTCTACGACAACACCGCGCTGTACTGCTACGCCGTATTTTTGTAAGATTGATTTTCCTTGATATTCGTGTAAGTTCATGACAACTTTTTATTTTGGTGTGCTAAAGGTAGGTTTTTTCAAGAAAATAGCAATTACTAAATCAGTGAAATATACCGGAATTTTGTTTTTTGTTTAAATTGTTCTGGCGAAAACTTTTTTGAGGTGGAATTTTCCCGGTTTTTATCATAGAATTAGACTTTGTCCTAATTTACAGGTGATGAAATATACTAAAAATGCATCTGTTTTTTCTCCCGCACAGACACACAGATTCCATTAAAACCCAACAGAAAGGTTTTTAATCTCCTGAATAGCTTCAATAATCAGAATATTCCTGGATACTACAGGGTAATGGCTTAGCAAAGTGGGGGAATTTTTCCATCGAATTTTCAACCGAAGAACCGAGTTTTAAATTTACGAGATTTTTTTCAACTAAAAACTGAAACTCCGCCTAACGCCAAACCGCTGTTGGTGGCTGGTTTTTATCCGTTCAATCCGTTTTTTAAGTCCATTCGTTCGTGCAATATTCTTATTACTTCTATTTCATCTTCGGAAATTTGATGATAGAATATAATGTGCTTTCCCGATTTAAAACCCAATAAGCGATCGCTTATTTCAGTATAATTTCTTCCGACACTTGGATTTTCTCCAATTTCTTTACAAGCGAATTCGATTGCTTCATAAAGAAGTTAAGATTGAAATTGCTGCTATTACTGTCAAGATTAAATTTTTTCTGTTTTTTTAATTTATCTGTTAATAGGTGGGGCGTTCGTAAACTTGCCGCCAACGTGAAATTTCCTACCAGGAACATTTTGTTAAAACATTCATAAACAAGCACTTCACTTATGATTCTAACTGCGTATTTCAAATATCTTTTTGCGTTTTTTGGTAAAATTACAGCTAACATAATTTATTGCAGATTGAAATCAATGCGCGTGCAGTTTCCAGGTCGAAGTGATATTCCTGGAAGCAGCATTTTTATTCGCTTTTTCCGTCAGGTCTTTCCAAATCTGGAAAATTCCTGCTTCCAAAGCTACTTTTTCATCTTTAAACATCTCCCACATTACTTTCGGATCTTCGAAGTAATGTTTCACGAAATTCGTATCAAAATCTCCTGAACGGAACGCCGGGTGCATCATCACAAATTTTCCGAAATCCAGAGTTGTTTTCACTCCCGAAATCTGGTAATTATTAATCGCAATGATCATTTTTTCAATTGCTTCCTCACGGTTTTCTCCCCAGACAACCAACTTGGCAATCATCGGGTCATAATAAATAGGAACTTCCATTCCTTCTTCAAAAGCATCATCCACACGCGCCATGTCCTTACGCGGTCTGCGATAACGGTTCAAGGTTCCGGTATCGGGAATAAATCCGTTTAAAGTATCTTCCGCGTATACACGCACCTCAATGGAATGTCCGTGGATAGTCAATTCATCCTGCAATTTCGGCAAACGCTCGCCACGCGCCACGCGTACCTGCCACTCAACCAGGTCTGTTCCGGTAATTTCTTCCGTTACCGGGTGTTCTACCTGCAAACGGGTGTTCATTTCCAGGAAATAGAAATTCAGATCGGCATCCAGCAGGAATTCAACTGTTCCTGCTCCTTCATAATTGCAAGCTTTACAAACGTTCACAGCAGCCTCCCCCATTTTCTTACGCAATTCCGGTGTCAAAACAGCAGATGGTGCTTCTTCAACTACTTTCTGGTGACGACGCTGGATGGAACATTCCCGTTCGAACAGGTAAACTACATTTCCCTGACGGTCCGCAAAAACCTGGATTTCAATGTGTCTCGGTTTCGTCACAAACTTCTCGATAAAAACGGCATCGTCTCCAAAAGAAGAACGGGCTTCGCTCTGCGCCATTCTCATCTGTTCCTCAAATTCATCTATGTGATTTACCAGACGCATTCCTTTTCCCCCACCTCCGGCAGAAGCTTTGATCAGAATAGGGAATCCAACTTCAGATGCAACTTTTTTCGCTGCTTCCACATCGGTAATTGCTTCGTCTACTCCGGGAACCAAAGGTACATTATACCCTTTCACAGCTTGTTTGGCAGATAGTTTATCACCCATCAGTTCCATGGCTTCAGGAGACGGTCCGATGAACTGAATTCCGGCTTCTTTTACCTTTTTTGCAAAACCAGCATTTTCAGATAAGAAACCGTAGCCCGGATGAATTCCTTCCACACCCAATTCCTTACAATATTTCAATATAATATCTTGTTGCAAATACGATTCGGAAGAAGGTGCTTTTCCGACATATACAGCCTCATCTGCTTCGTAAACGTGCGGTGCATTGGCGTCCGCATCGGAATAGATCGCTACTGTTTCAATATTCATTTTTTTCAATGAACGGATCACGCGACGCGCTATTTCTCCCCTGTTTGCAATTAAAACTTTTTTCATAGAATTTTTCAATGGCGGTAAAAATAAGTAAAGTGCAACGAATCACCTAATAAGAACCGCGATACTTTGCCAGTTTGGTATAAAAGCTCTTAAAATGAGTCACAAAGCGGGTTTTCTATTTTTTGAATGACGAGATTATTTTAATAATGCCTCATGCAAAATATTCGGAATTAAGGAAGCGGATTTTCTTTTGCTTCAGGGGCTGTTTTTTCTTCCTTATCCGGGTTCACAGCCGGTTGCTGGCCAGGAATAAAATCTACCGGAACGCGGTCCTTTCGCTTGGAATTGCTGACTTTATTTTTCTTTCTGAACAAGTTTATGAAGAACTCAATAATCCGCGATTCGGAAATGTTGTTGAAACTTTCTTCGTAATGCAAACCGACACCCTGTGTCAATTCTCCCTTATCCTTATTACTCAGAACTCCTTTGTCATTGGATTCATTGAAAATTGACACCCGGAAAGATCCGTCAGCATTGATCAGGTAATCCAGGTTAAAGCTTCCGATCAAGTTGTTGGATATTCCCGCAGAGGTATTATTGGAAACTCCCAGGGAAGTTTTCAGGATGATATTCTGTTTTGCACCATATGCGCGCTGAAGCCCGAACTGGAAGTTTTTATCTCCCGTGAGCGAATTGTCGTTATACCCAACGTTCATTTTCACATCTTTCGACAACTGGTCGAGTGCTGCATTAATCTGCTGCGTAATCACTTCCGCCGCACGACCAGCATAGTTATAATTGTTGAGCTTGTTAGTTCCAGCCACTTGGTACTGGAAACTGTTAAATACCAATAAGGTGAAAAATTGCTTTTGCAGCTCATCTTTATCAGAACGGATTTTAGCCAATACTTCTTTTCCGGATTCACTGGCATTCGGTGCTTCGATATCCAGCGTAATGGACGGACTGGAAAGGGTTTGTCCGATGTTCAAAACACAACGCACCTCAGATTTCGAAGACGATGAAGAAGATGAAGAAGATTCCCCAATCTGACCGTGGTTTAATTCATCCAAACTGGCACTGACCTTGTAGTATGCTTTAATATTCAGGCTGGCATCGTATGGGCTTCCTGTCCAGAGAATTTTACTTCCCTGATCCAGCTCAAAGGTTTTCCGGATCGGGTTAAGTACAAAATCGTATTGCCCGTTATTGATAATATACTGACCATTCATGCTGATCTGTTCGAACTGATCCACTTCCAACCTGAGATCCCCACTACCAGTTGCCCGAATTTCCTCGTTTGTCTGGTCATCCAGAATCAGGCGGATATTCGCATCCGGAGTTGCTTTGATATTCAGTTTCAGGTCTACCCCGGTTAAATCCAGCTTCTTTTTAGTTTTCAATGTATCAGTATTGAAATCAATGAAATCAAATTCACTGATTTCTCTTGCTCCGTATAACGGTAAATCCACATGCGTTCCTTTTTCGGTTTTTGCATTGACGGAGATTTCGGTATTTCCTTTTTCGAAAAGAATACTGGCACTTCCGGTTGCATAAGCCTTTCCGTAATAAACAGTTCCTTCCTTGTAATCTGTATTCAATACCATGAATTTCCGAGTTGGGCTGAGCGGCCTCATGCTGAGCGGATCCCGGAACCCTCCTACTGTTTCGTCAAAAATAACATCAAAACTTGCAGAGAAATCCCTGAAATTGTTGTGGAAAACAGTAGCCAGCGCATAAGCAATGTTTCCTTCATCATCTATAACCGGGAATGTTCCGTAGATTCCGTCGTTTTCTCCGTCAAATTTCAAAGGGCCGCTCAGACTGTAATGCGTACCCAGAATCCCGACTTTCAAACCACCATTTTTCAATTGCAGATTTCCGTTGATGAAAGGATCATCAATACTCCCGGTAGCATGGATTACTCCTTTGATATTTCCAGCAATATCGGAAATAACCTCCGGGTTCATAAATGCATTTGTAAAAGCCAGATTCATATCCTGGAATTCCAAATCGAAGTCGATGTTATTATCTTTTTTGAACGGCAATACATACCCATTGAAATTAAACGTTTGCAGGTTTTTGTATTTCAGGTCTCCGCTCAGGATGATTTTTCGTTCCAGTTCGATCCAGATTCCGTTCACATGGACATCACCGATTTCCCGGCCTTCCAGAAACAAATTTTTCAGGACCATATCGCCATCCACTTTGATCTCTGTAAACGGCGTTGCCAAACGGGCAGTTCCATCCAGGGTTCCCTGCATTTTGATTTCTGTTTCCAAAAGAGAGGAAAATTCTTCCACGTGCAATTCATGTGCATTGATTGTCAGGAAATCTTCCGGATCTTCTGACAAAACACCATTTAGAGACAGGAACTGATCATTCCTTTCCAGCATCAGGTGACTGACTTCCAGATGATTTCTACAATACACCATTTGCGCTGTGTTCATGATTTCCCACTGATTGTTCTTCACGGAAAAATAGGACGGTTTTACCTGGATATCAAATTCACCTTCTTCACGCACATCTACAACTAAATCAAAATCGGAAGTATTTGGAATACCCTGGTTCCAGATCAGGTTGGTCTTATAAATATTCTTCGTTCCATCTATAGACAGCTGGATATTTTCCACATCCAGGGAATCCCTCAGCTGCGTTTTCCCGGCTTTCAAAACCAGGGAGCCTTCCCCCTCCGAAAATTCCTGGTGCAGATTGATATTGGTAAGGAAAGCATCACTTTTGTCGTTCATCAGCTTCTCATAAGCAATCCTGGCAGACTGAATATCCAGCATCTGGTAATGTGCCCTGGAATCCAGCTCTGCTTTCACAACCGTTCCATAGGCAATATCCAGCTTCGGTAAAAAAATGTCCAGAAATGCTTTGGAATCCTTGATCGTCGCATTCAGGTCGAAATGATCTGTTGATTCCATTCCGCGGGGATAGCTTTTCGGTAAAAAATAAGATGGAAAAGCATCCGAAAGTCCGTTATTAATTGCAATCGGGATGGTATTGAAATTAATTTTCCCATTGACATCAGCATCCACAATGGCACTCCGCAGCTCAAAACGATCATTTTCCGGGTTGCGTTCGATATACAAACTCACTTCCGGAAGTATCAGTTTTTTACCGTTTTTCAGCAATTCAATACTGTTTGCGTTGATGAGTCCTTGGTATGTTTCCAGTGAATTCCCGGTCAAATCCATATCCAGATTTCCCTCAAAAGATGATTCTTCATCGGTATCGAAATGGAGTTTCCCCAAATTGGCTTTCGCAATTTTCACCCTGAAATCAAAATGCTGGATTTTGGAAACGTCTATTGCCCCGTCAAAAGCCAGATCCAGGTTGGGATCACTTACTTTCAAGTTCGCATCCAGTACATTATTGATGAATGACCCGTTTGCAACGGAAATGTTTGAATAGGTGTAATCATTGAAGTTAAATTCCGTTACTTTTCCTGCTAATGTTTCCAGGCGGATCATGTCTTTTTGTCCCACAATTCCGCTCAGGTAAACCTGTCCGGAAATATTCCCAAACCTGGAGTTATCCAGGAATCTTCCCAGGTTGAAACTGTCTATCGCAATATCATAACTCGTATCCTGAGTACGGTTAAAAGCATAACCTCCGGACGGAAGTTCATTGAATCTGATTTCATTATCAAGTTGAACAGACCCCAAAATAGTTTGCAACCTATCACTCTTCACAGAAAACTGGTCAACAGAACCCTTTACAAAGGTATTCCTGACTTCGGCAAACTGAAGCCTATCCACCATTTCATCAAAATCCAACTGGTTAATCCCCGATCTTTTGGGCAATTTGATATTTTCTACATCTTTGAAATCGATCAGGGCATAATCGACATGTCCGTTGAATGCCGACTCTGACAGGTTTCTGAAATCCGGTAACGCGTATGATCCCCTAATCAAACTCCGGGTTCCGAAACGCAAATCCAGGTTATCAATTCTCAGATCTTTTACTTTCCTGGTAACTGCGGCACTCAGGGAAACAACTTCATTCATTCCCTCCAGTGCATGGCCAAACAGCGAAATATCCCAAAAGCTGACTTGCGAAGAGTCAATCACTGCGTCAAAGGAAACACTGTCTTCGAAATCATTGAACCCCTTCAGTGTACTCATGAGCATGTAAAGTTTCGAAGCATATATATCCGACCGGGAAGTATTGATCTCCACATGATCCAGGAGCACTCCCTTGTCCGGATCAATTACGGCATTCGCAAAAAGACGTTTCAGCCAGAATCCCGATTTCTCTTGTGTTTGAAGGTGTTTTAGCTGGAATGTCATAATTCCCTTTTCTTCCTTAAAATCCGCAATGTGAAGGATCACATTCCCGCATTTCAAATGGTTGAAATCCATCCCGAAATCACTGTAATCTTTCCGGTTATCATCGTAAGAAATCGTAACCCATTCGATGTCGATATTGTTGACTGTGATGACCGGAGGAGTGGATTTGTTCTTTTTCTTCTTATTTCCGGAAAAATAGTCTGCAATAAATGCGTAATTATAATCGCCATTAATGGAATCCCGCTCAATTCCGACTCTTCCATTTAAAAGTCCCACGCTTTTGAGGTGAATGTAATCTCCTCCGAGGTCAAAATCCCTTACGCGGACCATAATTTGTTGCAGCGAAGCCAGAGTATCATTATGCTGATCTCGGACAAACACATCCTTCAGGTACACTTTGTCGAAAAAAACCACATCAATCTTCCCGATCCGGAATTCTGCATTGAGTGCTTTAGATAAATAATTGGTGGCAAGTGTTCCCAGATAGGTCTGAAATTGGCTTGTTCTGATGGCAAAAGCAAAAAGTATGAGTATCAAAAGCACCCATTCAAAAGAAATCCCTACTATTCTACCTAGTATTTTGAGTACTTTTGCCATGTATTATATACAAAATTAACAAAGTTGAGCCAACAATCATTAGTAATTCTGGGAATTGAATCATCCTGTGATGATACTTCTGCCGCTATACTCAAAAACGATACCATTTTATCTAATGTTACGGCCAGTCAGGCAATCCACGAGCAATATGGGGGTGTTGTTCCCGAATTGGCATCACGGGCTCATCAGCAAAATATCATTCCGGTTGTGGATGCAGCTTTAAAAAAGGCTTCTGTTACGCTAAAAGATATTGATTTAATCGCATTTACGCAAGGGCCGGGATTGATGGGATCTCTGGTGGTCGGAACGGCTTTTGCAAAATCACTGAGCCTGGCTTTAAACAAGCCAATGGTAGCAGTTCATCACATGCATGCACACATTCTGGCTCATTTCATCAACGAAGGAACTCCGATCCCGAAATTTCCTTTCATTTGTTTGACTGTTTCGGGCGGACATACGCAACTGGTACGTGTCAATTCTCCGGTCGAAATGATCGTTTTGGGCTCTACCATTGATGATGCTGCCGGGGAAGCTTTCGATAAAACGGCAAAGATTCTCGGTTTCCCCTATCCGGGCGGACCTTTCATTGACCGTTTCGCAAAAGAAGGGAATCCGAAAGCTTTTACCTTTTCCAAACCACAGGTTGGCGGTTACAACTTCAGCTTCAGCGGACTGAAAACTTCCGTGCTCTATTTTATCCGGAAGGAAATAGTCAAAAACCCGCATTTTATTGAGGAAAACAAAGCCGATCTGAGTGCTTCTATCCAGGATACGATTCTGGAAATTCTGTTCAAGCAACTGCGCAAAGTTTCCAAAGACACGGGAATCACTGAAATTGCCATTGCAGGAGGTGTTTCGGCAAATTCGGGACTCAGAAGTAAATTACAGGAAGAAGGAGAAAAACTCAACTGGAATGTCTATATCCCGAAATTCGAATATTGTACCGATAATGCTGCTATGATTGCCATTGCCGGGAAATTCCTGGCAGAAAATCAGCAGTTTGCAGACCAAAACATCAGTGCAAACGCGCGTTTACCATTTGTAAAATCATGAAAAAAGCTGATCTTCCTGAGGCATTTGTAAATCGTGTAAGCACCGATTCTTTTCTGGGAACAGCGCTCCTGGATGCATTGAATGAAGATCAGCCGATTGCTGTCCGTATCAATTCGTTAAAAGGTGCTTCCGTTTTCAATGAACTGGAAAGAATTCCCTGGTCGAAGAATGGTTTTTACCTGAAAGAACGTCCCGTTTTCACACTTGATCCGCATTTTCATGGCGGACGTTATTACCCACAGGAGGCAGGCTCGCAGTTCATCGATTCCATTTTGCATCAGCTTCAATTGCCGGAAGATCCAATTATATTGGATTTGTGCGCCGCTCCGGGTGGAAAAAGCACTCTCATTGCAGATTTCCTGGCCGGAAAAGGGCTTTTGCTTGCAAACGAGGTGATTCAAAGCCGGTCACGCATCCTGAAAGAAAATCTGACGAAATGGGGTGCTAAAAACACACTTGTGAGTAACAATGATCCGGCAGATTTCGAAGCTTTGAGCAATACATTCGACTGCATTCTGATTGATGCACCTTGCTCGGGAGAAGGAATGTTCCGGAAAGATCCCGATGCACGGAATGAATGGTCGGAAGAATCCGTTAATCTTTGTGCTGCACGACAGAAACGAATTATAATGGACATTTGGAATTCCCTGAAACTGAATGGTTATCTCATCTATTCAACCTGCACTTTTAACGAACAGGAAAACGAAGCCAACGTACGATGGGTGCTTGATCAAACGGATTCAGAACTGGTTTCTACTGAGATTCCACAAGCGAAAGCGGGAAGAAACGGAATCGGGCACTATGCACTTCCCTCCGAACTGAAAACGGAAGGTTTTTATGTTGCTGTGATTCGCAAACGCGAAGAAGAACGTGTACAGAAAAATAAACCGAAGAAAAAAATTTCACTTACCCGAATCAAACCAGAAAACTGGTTGGAAAAATGGGCCCATACCGATCAATCGGAATTCCTGCAATGGAACACATTCCTTTTCGCCATTCCTGCCGGAAAACCGGACCTGGTCGAAAACCTGCACCTCCAACTCCGAATCATCAAACTTGGGACGGAACTGGGAGAGATTTCTCGGAAAGGATTGATTCCCAATGAAGCACTGGCACTTGGAAACGAGTTACTTTCGGATCAAATTCCGGATATTCCGTTAAGCAGGAAAGAAGCTTTACATTACCTGAAAGGAGAAACTTTCAATCTCCCCGGAAAGCAAGGATTTCATACTGTTTCGTTCGAAGGAACCAAACTTGGCTGGATCAAACACCTCGGAAACCGGTTTAACAATCTGTACCCGAAAGAATGGCGAATCCGCATGCGCATTGATTAACGTTCAGGCCGGAAAAACTGTATTTTCCCTTTTTTCAAATCCTGCAGAAAAACACCGGATTCCCCCGGTTTTTGTCCGAATTTATTCTGATGCCAGAATACTAAAATATTTCATGTTGTGGAATTACTGTGATAACACGAAAAAGGAAAAAGGTTAAAAAGAAATCTGGTATTGCAGCACCAGCATGTTTTTTCGGGTCGTATTTACTGCTTCTCCATTCGTATTATTGGCAAAAACCGGCCTGTTCTGAAGCCCCAGAGACAATTTTCCGCCGTGCGTTCCGTGAATCAGCCAGTTAATTCCTCCTTCACACATGACAGCAGCATCCTTCAGCGCCTGGAATTGAGAATATTGCATCTGGAAATAAGGCAATAATGTTCCGTTATCGGGAAGTAAATCATCTCTGAATTTATACCCAACCTGAAGAAAAACAATATTTCCGGTTCCTATCATCGGGAAATCCACTCCCGGACCGTTCAGAGAAGCCAATGCAGAATTCACCCCGTTTGCAGGATTCATCGCATTATTCATCCGCAGGTAGTTCTTTCCAAAATCGAAGTTGTTATAAGCCAGATAAGCATTGAAAGCCGCTCCTTTCTTTCCCAGTGGAAAATCTGCAAACAAATCGACTCCCAAAAGCAACAGGTTTGTGCGAACCGTATCTCCGGAGATCCCCGTATGCCACATAGCTCTATTTTGCTGCACCCAACCTACTCCGAGATTCAGGAGTTTCTTTTTTCCCAGGTAAGTTCCAATCATGTTTGGAAGAGCGGTTATTTCCTTATCGAAAAACTGCCAGAACAGATAACCGGCTGTCTGCATCCGGGGAGCTTCCATACTAAAATTGGAAACAGGATTAATTGGTGGAACCGGAACAGTACTGTTCCTCACAGACATCGGCTGGCCCAATGCTGCTCGATAGTTCAGTTTTGACAGTTCTCCCCTGATATAGACAGACAATTTACGTCCGATCTGATCGTTGACTCCATTGGTGGCTTGCTGATAAACCGGGGCATCTAATCCCACAGTATTTGCTACAGCAGGAGCTGCAAAACGCGACATGCCTCCCCAACCTGTCAAACCTCCTCCGATTTGAACCTGTTTCACAATCCTGAATTCGGTTACCACATCGTGTAAAAAAGCTCCGGTTCCCCGTGGCTGCAGGAAACTGAAATTATTCTGTCCGAATTGTGTGTAGAAGAAAATACGGTCAGTCAATTGCCCGAAAACCTGAACCCTCCATCTTCTGACTCCGATATCCGTATAACTTGATTTGGAAGTTCCGTCAATGGTGGTTCCCGGATTGAAATCCGAATAACGCAACCAGGTTTGAGCTAAAAAGGTTCCTTTGAAGTAGTGCGTTCCCGACTTATTGAAATTAATTCTCAATTCGGGAATAGCGATCCGTTCCTTTACAGAATCCCTTACGGCTTGCGACCATCCTACAGTTACTTGCACCAACGCTATTGATACAAAAAATACCTGTTTCATCATTCAATTGTTTAAATAGAAGTGTTTCCGAAGTAAAACCGGAAAAATTCCGCTAAATTATAATATTGCCGCCAGTTTTTGAGAACCGAAAAATCACAAAATATTCACCTGATTCTGCTGCTTTCATTTTGAAATGCCACCTTCAGAACTTATGTTCCGGCTTCATCCGAAAGTGTAAAAACAACAAACGCCCTGACTATGAAGCCAGAGCGCTTATATCTAAATTCTAAGTAGCTGGTATTTATATTCTTTTAGAAATGAATGTAATTCAAAGACAGATAAAGAGTCAACGTTTTTATTTTAAGACATTGACAACACCATTGAATACCTTTTTGGAATCCGTATAAATTTCTTTCACACGGGCCACCCACGTGTATGCCCCAGGGGTAACCGGCTCTCCATTATAAGTTCCATCCCAGGTAGAGTTCACATCGTGGGTTTCCCAAATGATTTCTCCCCAACGGTCAAAAATCAATAATTCGAAGTTATACTCATCAATTCCGGAAACATAGAACTTCCATCTCTGATTGAACTCATCTCCATCCGGAGTGAATGCATTCGGTGCATAGAAGATTATATCGCTGATCACTGACAGAATGTGTTCTACCGTATCCACACAACCTTCCGGTGTTTCAACAATTAATTGAATCGGGTAAGTTTCAATAACCCCTTCCGGATAATGGAAGGTTGGATTCTCATAAGTACTGTGATTCGGATTAGATCCAGGAGCATACCAGGTCCAGCTTACCACATTCGGGCTTGATTTATCCTGCATGATAACTACCGTTTCAAAGATCGTGGTCGGGTTTGCCGACATAGTAAAATCGGCTACAGGGTTCGCAATCACATTTGCAATCCCAAAAAATGTGCTATCGGTAACACAGCCTGATTCTGAAGTTACAGTAACATGCAAGGTATAAATTCCAGCTGATGTATATGTATAAGTCAGGTCCGTATCTCCATAGAATGTCATGACATCACCGTTTCCGAAATCTGCTATCATGGAGTCAATTTTATCATCCGGGCCAAAAGTGGATTGGTTTATGAATACAAACTCTCCAGGCAAGCAGGAATAAGGGATATTCGAAACAAATTTCGGCTTAATTGGTGTCGGGAAGTTGATCATCATACAGGAATCTACGCTCGGAGAACCACATTGTTCGGTCAGCTCCACACAATACTGAGTACCGGTTGTCAACGGGTTAACGTATATAGATGTCCCGGTTCCGATTACCGTTCCATTTTCTTTCCAGGTAAATATATAAGGTGAGCTTCCTCCTACTCCCTGTACACTAAGCAAGGTGGAGTCTTCCGGGCAAATAATCTCATCCTGAGTCAGGAATGTGATTTTTAAAGGATCCGGCTGAGTCAGCGTCTGGCTTTTCGTAATCACACAACCTTTTGTATCAGTAACTGTTACCGTAGTAGTTCCTACGAGCAAATCGCTGGCTATATTTGAAGCGGAAGCCGAATAATTCCAGGAATATGAATACGGGGCGGTTCCCTGAGTTACAGCAACTTTTAAAACTCCGTCATTGCCAGAATTACAGGTTACGTTTCTGATACTATCAAAACTTGCAATCATTCCCGGAATCTCGGAAACAGTTACATTAACCGTTCCCGTACACCCAATGTTGGATGTAATGATACAACTGTAGCTTCCTGCAGGCAAACCTGTTGCTGTTTGCGTTGACTGAGCAGCCGGATCATTCCAGGAGTATGACAAAGTTCCCACTACCGGATTCATGTTTGCCGTTACGGTACCATCAGAGCCTCCCGGGCAGGAAACCAATGTCGACGTAGCGGAATAAGTAACCGGATTAGCCCCAACCGTTGCCGTAGCTGTTCCGGTGCATCCATTTGACAATGTAATCGTACAAACATAAGTTCCGGGCAAAAGTCCTGTTGCGGTCTTCGTTGTTTGCCCTGACGGATCACTCCAGTGATAGGTTGCCGTTATACCCGAAGAACTCCCCGGAATGGCGAAGTTCGCAGTTGCAGTTCCGTTCAGTCCCAGCGGACAGGAAGCCGGAGTTGACGTTGCACTGTAAGTTGCATTGATATTGGCAACAGTAACTGTTGCTGTTGTAGGGTTTACTGTTTCCCCTAACGGCCCGTTTGACGAAGTGATTGTTACCGTATATGTACCCGGAAGAACATTTGTTACGGTTTGCGTAGTTGGATTGCCGGGAGTGCTCCATGAGTATGTATAGGGAGGGAAACCTCCTACAGGCGTAACCGTTACGCTGCCTGTAGCCTGATTACAGGTAGCAGGAGTAGAAGAAGTTGTGCCACTGAAGTTAATGTTACAGTTTATTGTAGCAGTCTGGTTTGAGGCAGGTTGCAGACTTATCGTACCTGCCGACCCATTAAAATTCGTTACCAGCAGGATATATACCTGACCGGCTACGGCACCTATGACATCTACATATTCTGTTGCGGAAGCGGAATAGGAACAATCAACGGTTGGAGTACCCGGTCCAATCGGGCATCCGGCTGAAACATTGGGAAAGGGACCATAAAGTGCAAAATCCACATCAATACCATTGCCACCATTGCAAGGGGCAGGAGTACAATTATTCTCCGTCAGCACTAAATGCACATCTCCGTTAGATTGAATTCCCAATGCCAGCCAGGAGGCATTCGGCGTTGAAAACAAGCAACCATAGGTACCCATACTAGGGGCATTATTCGGTCCACCAGGCCCATTTCCATTAGCATACGCTCCCGATACCGAGCAACCTGCCTGTGAGCAAGCATTACCGGGATTAACCTGCGTTTGTGCAATTGTCGAAAAGAAAAATCCTGCAACTACCAATATGTATTGTACTGTTTTCATCATTAATCTTCTTTAATTGAATATACTACTGAATACCCTGTAATAATAACAGAGAAAGTAGAAAGCAACTGAGCCAGTTCATCTTTTGTAAAAGAAGCTTTTGCTTCAATCCCGATAGAAGTGAGGTCTTCACTCAGATTAAAAGATTCTATTTTGGGATTACTGGTCAGTGCCTGCTGTAAATTTGATACAGATGAGGCATTTAACCCTGCAATTCCAACTATTTTGCTTGCATGAATGGTTGACAGAATGTCAATGCCGTCAATTTTATTTTGGTTCATCTTATTCTGAACTTCCGCCCCGGACAATTCATATACTTTCTCATAGACCTGGCCAACTGACTCAAAGCTTGAAAAGACAACACCAAAGGCAAATAAAAGAATATATTTTTTCATCTCAATTTGTGTTTATTTTGTACAAAAGACGGCATTATTAAACTCTGGTTGTTTACTCCTTTCAAAAATATTATCAATCGTTGCCTTTTAACAAACAAAACAGACCTCCCATTGATTAAAATCCAATTGTGAATTAATATTCTGTAAATTTTGCTCATTTTCAAAGTTAAAACGCCCCGGAACTCCCTCTATATGAGCCGGACTGCAGAAAAAGCAGATGCTAAATTGCGCGGAATCATGGTTTCTATTCTATGAATTCTGTACAATATGGTAAAGAAACTAACGGAACAATCGATTACGTGAAAGGTGTAAGTATTGCAGGTTTCTCGAAAGTCGCTGATCCGATGATTGATCCAGGGGCTGGTATGATCGAAAAAACAAAGGTTTTAAAAACCGTTCCGGAATGCCAGAATGTTCTTTTGTTTACCCCATATCTCACTAAAACAGGAGGTTTCACACAATTTTATAAAAATGTACAGAGCTCGCAAACGGTTCTGTTTCCAGTCTGCATTTTCATTTCAGCCAACAGCACCTTCCCTGCTCTGTTTCCATTCCCTGATCCATTTCCAAAGTGTGAATTGTTGTCAACTTTTTAGATTTTGACTTTCATGTTCTGTTTATTAAAAATACATTTGCGTGCAATATTCATTATGGAAAAAGAAAAAACAAAACGATTGATTGATTTTGATCGGACAGGTTTCGAAAACGAAGAACTGCTTACCATTTATAAAATAATAGTAAAACCTCGGCTAATTGAGGAAAAAATGCTGATTTTACTCCGCCAGGGAAAAATTTCAAAATGGTTCTCAGGTTGGGGACAGGAAGGAATTTCAGTAGGTTCAGCATATGCTATGAAACAGGAAGAATTTATCCTTCCGATGCATCGTAACCTGGGTGTATTTACAACCAGGGGAATTCCATTAAATCGTCTTTTTGCACAGTTTCAGGGAAAAATGTCAGGCTTCACGAAAGGACGTGACCGCTCTTTCCACTTCGGAGCAAAAGATTACAATATTGTGGGGATGATTTCCCATCTCGGGCCGCAGTTAGGAATTGCCGACGGAATTGCTCTTGCAAACAAACTGAAAGAAAACAACCGGGCAACCATTGTATTCACCGGAGACGGTGGTGCATCCGAAGGAGATTTCCACGAGTCACTGAACGTAGCGGCAGTTTGGGAACTTCCCGTAATTTTTGCTATTGAGAACAACTGTTGGGGTTTATCCACTCCCAGTAACGAGCAATTCCGTTGCAAGCAGTTTATCGACAAAGGAATCGGCTACGGAATGGATGCTTTCCAGATTGATGGCAACAATGTATTGGAAGTGATCCGGACGGTGCGTAAAATTGCAGATTCGATTCGCCAGAAACCACGCCCGTTCCTGTTGGAATGTATGACTTTCCGGATGCGCGGACACGAAGAAGCTTCGGGAACCAAATACTACCCGGATGGGCTTCAGGATGAATGGGCAAAAAAAGATCCGGTTGCAAATTATGAAATGTACCTGCTGGAACAGGGCATTCTGACTGAAGAACTGGCTACTCAGATCCACCAGGAAATCAAAGACGAAATCCAGGCAGGATTGGATATTGCTTTTGCAGAAAATCCCATGGAAGCTGACCTGGAAAGAGAATTAAACGATATTTATGCTCCCTACACACAAAATGTAATCGCTCCGGCAGGTAATGCCAAAACCGAAAAACGTCTGATTGATGCCGTTTCCGATTCACTCAGAGAAAGTATGATGCGCTTCCCTGAACTGGTGATTATGGGCCAGGATGTTGCTGAATACGGAGGCGTATTTAAAGTGACGGAAGGTTTCACAGACCAATTCGGAAAAGGGCGCGTACGCAATACTCCACTTTGTGAATCTGCAATTGTGGGTACCGGTTTAGGTTTGTCAATCAGTGGTATGAAGGCTGTAGTGGAAATGCAATTTGCAGATTTCGTAACCTGCGGGTTCAACCAAATCGTGAACAACCTTGCTAAAATCCACTGGAGATGGGGACAAAATGCGGATGTCGTTGTACGGATGCCTACTGGTGCAAATACTGCCGCAGGACCATTCCACAGCCAGAGCAACGAAGCGTGGTTCTTCCATACTCCGGGATTGAAAGTTATTTATCCCGCATTTCCGGGTGATGCAAAAGGATTGTTGAATGCAGCGATCGAAGATCCGAACCCGGTTTTGTTTTTTGAGCACAAATTCCTGTACCGAAGCATCCGCGAAGATATCCATGACGATTATTACACAACAGAAATAGGGAAAGCAGGTTATGTGAGAAAAGGAGATGATTTGACAATTATTACCTACGGATTGGGAGTTCACTGGGCAATGGAAGCTTTGGATGCGCATCCGGAGATTTCCGCAAACCTCATCGACCTGAAAACGTTGTTACCCCTGGATACGGAAACAATTTACGAAGCAGTACGCCAGACCGGAAAAGCAATCGTTTTGCATGAAGACTGTATGACCGGTGGAATCGGTGGTGAGATCGTCGCCCTCATCAATGAAAACTGCTTCGATTCACTGGACGCACCGGTGAAACGTGTAGCTTCACTGGATACTCCGGTTCCTTTTGCCGTAGCACTGGAGAAACAATTCCTTCCGGCAGAACGCTTCAAACAGGCATTGGTTGAATTGTATGAATTCTAAAATGAAATGAAAAAGACCATACCCGGTCAAATCTGAACCGGAACAACGATTCAAATTCAACCGGGTTCTGTTAATTACATTAGATTAGCTCCGTTTCAACGTCCACTTGTCTTTCAGGATCGTATCGTTCATGCCGAAATCTTCATCCGCATTGCGCCAATAAAACTTGAAATCTCCGTTTTCTACGGTGTAAGCCCGTCCTTTTTGTGTATACGTTCCCTCCATCTCCACGTCTCCGGTAAACGATCCGGAGTTATTATTTGCAAACATGGTTGGATTTTCGAGCCAAAATCTCCAGTCGTCATTCCAGATCAATTTCTTGTCTGATACTTTTAATGCAATTGTTGTATTGTTGGCTTTCTTGTTTACCTTATTGCTAAACTCCAGATACAACCCTCGCATCTCTTTGATCATTTTCAGAGAATATCCGCCATCAATCTCACTCAGGTACTTTTTATTCTTTTTGTATTTCTCAAAGATTTTACCTGTCAAACTGATCTCATCGCCGCTTTCAAACCTGAAAGTCATTGTGTATTCCTTTTTTCCGATTTCTTTTTTACATGCTGACAGCATCAGGCAAAAACCAAGAAAAAATAAAATTGCTTTTCCTTTCATAAGCTATTGTTTGCGGGTTAAAGTAAATGTTCCGGTTACTGTATCACCCTTTTCAAAAGACAGAAACAGCTTATCCGTAGCTATATCATAGGAGGTGATATTTGCATAGTAAATACTTGATAATTTAAGATGAAAAGTATAAAATGTTACACCATTAGAAGATAATTCGAAGTCAGGTTCATTTTCACCAGGAACCAGTTGTCT
>JAIRJW010000055.1 GCA_031260455.1 Fluviicola sp. | reverse complement strand
CGGGTTGTGAATCATCTGGCTTAACAGGAAAATACGTTTTCCCTTATTTTCTTCCACTGCCCTGTATGCAATCTCAATAGCATTTTCCACACCGTAACAAAAACCGAAGTGCCGGGCAATATACAACTGAAGATTCCCAAAATCCAGCACAGTCGGCGAAAAATCCTTCTTACGGGGATCCTGAGTTTTACGAAATGCCTTGACCTTTGAAATAATCGGCGATCGGAAAAGGGACGGAATATCAAATTGTTTCATCTTCGAAACAAAGTTACGGATTTGTTGATTAGGTCTCTTTTATCTGTTCATAAAAAAACCTGATTCCACAGACGAAATCAGGTTTTATTTATCTGTTTTTCTGTGATTATCGCGTAAACAACATTTCTCTGAATTTCGGCAATGGCCACAACTCATCGTCTACCAGCAATTCCAGTTTATCTGCATGATAGCGGATTTCATCAAAATGCACTTTTACTTTGTCACAATAAGCAACTGCTTTCTCTTCAGCGTGCCCGATCTTGTTAGCGTCCTTACGGGCCTGCAGCATGATGTCATTAGTAAACTTCATCTTATTCAAATGATTGGAAATTTTGGTCACCAGCTCAATTTGTGAAGCTGCTGCTGCTTTTCCTTCTTTTTCACCCAGTGCAGCCATAATTCCCTGGATGTTGGACAACAATTTATTCTGGTATTCGATCACCGCAGGAATGATATGCGTTTGCACTAAATCCCCCATCAAACGCGCTTCGATCTGAATTTTCAGGATGTAGCTTTCAAATTCAATTTCCTGGCGTGCTTCGAGCTCTCTCGGTGTCAAAACTCCCATCTCATCAAACAGTTTGATGAATTTCTTGTCTGCCCATGCTTTCAATGCACGCGGTGTATCCTTGAAGTTATTCAGACCTCTCTTCTCAGCTTCTTTCACCCACTCATCTCCGTAACCATTTCCTTCAAAGCGAATTTTCTTCGAATCTTTGATCAGCACCTGCAATTCTTTCAGAATTGCCTCATCTTTGGCCTCTCCTTTTTCAATGCGCTTATCTACGCTTGCTTTGAACAACCGCAACTGTCTTGCCATAATCGTGTTCAATACGATCATCGCAGAAGCGCAGTTTGCAGAAGACCCTACAGCACGAAATTCGAATTTGTTTCCGGTAAACGCGAACGGAGAAGTCCTGTTTCGGTCTGTATTATCCAGCATGATTTGCGGAATCTTACCAATATTCAACTTCAGCTCAGTCTTATCCTGTGGTGTCATTTTCCCTGCTTTCACGCTTTGCTCCAGTTCATCCAATGCCTCCGACAACTGGGAACCGATGAACGTTGAAATAATCGCCGGAGGAGCTTCGTTTGCTCCCAGGCGGTGATCATTACTTGCAGAAGCGATACATGCTCTCAACAAATCTGCGTTGTCGTGAATTGCCTTGATTGTATTTACAAAGAATGTCAGGAACTGCAGGTTCGATTTCGGATTTTTTCCCGGAGCAAGCAGGTTCACACCGGTATTTGTTCCCAAAGACCAGTTGTTGTGTTTCCCGGAACCATTTACACCTGCAAATGGTTTTTCATGTAACAATACACGGAAATCGTGCTTGCGCGCTGTTTTTTCCAGCAAGTCCATCAACAGCAGGTTATGGTCATTTGCCAGGTTACATTCTTCAAAGATCGGTGCACACTCAAACTGGTTTGGTGCTACCTCATTGTGACGGGTAGTTACCGGGATTCCCAGCAGGATTGCTTCATTTTCGAAGTCGCGCATAAAAGCAGTTACGCGCTCCGGAATAGAACCGAAGTAGTGATCATCCAGCTGTTGTCCTTTTGCAGGGGCGTGACCAAACAAAGCGCGACCTGTCATCATCAGATCCGGACGGCAGTTGAACAAAGCCTGATCCACCAGGAAATATTCCTGTTCCCAGCCCAGAGTAGCGTTTACTTTCGTAACATTTTTATCAAAATATTGGCAAACTTCAGTTGCAGCGTGATCAATCGCATGCAATGCTTTCAGCAATGGCATTTTGTAATCCAGCGATTCTCCTGTGTATGAAATGAAGATCGTCGGAATACACAGCGTTTTCCCGATTACAAATGCAGGAGATGAAGGATCCCAGGCAGTATATCCGCGTGCTTCGAATGTATTGCGGATTCCACCGTTCGGAAAAGAAGAAGCATCCGGCTCCTGCTGAACAAGCAGTTCTCCGTCGAAACGCTCAATAGCGCGTCCCGGTCCCACCGGCTTGAAAAATGCATCGTGTTTCTCCGCAGTTGCCCCGGTCAATGGTTGAAACCAGTGTGTGTAGTGAGTTGCTCCTTTTGTAATTGCCCAATCCTTCATTGCTGAAGCAACCTGATCAGCCATTTTACGATCCAAACGAGTACCATTCTGGATAGACTCCATCATCGATTTATATGCATCCGACGGAAGGTATTCTCGCATCACTTCTGCGTGAAATACATTCTTTCCGAACAAATCGGATACTTTTCCATCAAATTCGATGTGTTTAGGTGTACGATTGAGCACGTCCTGATATGCTTTTAATCGTTTTGTTGCCATAAATTCAAAATTTTCAACAAAAGTATATTTTTTAAGGGGGTCAAATTGGATTTTTATGCAAAATTTTACAAACACCCCTTGTTAATTTAAGTAATCAATTTAAAAATCGTTCATTTTTCAGACTTATCTATTTTTGTGAAAATTTCAATTTTGCACACTGAATCGATTTTATAATACTCATTTTATCAGGGGCAAAAAGCTTGCTTTACATCAGATTGGCATTTTGTTAAATTAAGCTTATGCTTCTTGAATTGTCATTTTTTTTCTTTAACTTACTTTACAAATTGAAAAACTTGTAAAATGGGATTGTTTGGTCTTTTTCAGCGAAAACACACAGCTACTGGCAAAACAGCAAATTCTCTACCACCTGAAGAACATTTAATAGTCATTCAATTTTTTTACGGGATTGAAGATTTATCCGAATTGCACGAACTGGAAGAACAACTTCACTCAAACATTACCAATTCCAACCTGGGAAGATATGAAGGGCATGATATTTCACTAGATTTTGGTGACGGATACCTTTACTTCAATGGTAAAAATGCCGAAAAGCTTTTTGAAGCGATCAAACCTATTCTGGAACGACATTACTTCATGGATAAATCCATTGCCACGCTCCGTTACGGCACTTTCGAAAATCCGGATGCCAGCGAAAGAGATTGTACTATCCGCTTTTCCAAACTGGCCTGTAAATAATTAAATCTTTGAAAAATTTAAACAGGCTCTCGAAGTTTCCGCCTTATTTCTCAAACTTTCTAAGCCCAAATAAAAAGGAATATTTACTTTTACAACAAAAAGTAAATAGATGAAAAACACTGCTCTTACCCATGTGCACGAGGCTTTGGGAGCCAAAATGGTTCCATTTGCCGGATTCAATATGCCTGTTCAATACGAAGGTGTGACTATAGAACACGAAACTGTCCGAAATGCAGTTGGTGTATTTGATGTTTCTCATATGGGAGAGTTTTTGTTGTCCGGACCGGATGCCCTGGACCTGATTCAGCGTGTGACCAGCAATGATGCTGCGACCCTGACAACCGGACGCGCTCAGTATTCCTGTCTTCCAAATGGAAAAGGCGGAATCGTGGATGACCTGATCGTATACAAAATCAAGGAAGAGGAATATCTGTTGGTCGTAAATGCTTCCAACATTGAAAAAGACTGGAACTGGATTTCCTCTCACAATACGAAAAACGTTTCAATGCGAAATCTTTCTGACGATTATTCCTTATTGGCTATCCAAGGACCAAAAGCTGTTGAAGCAATGCAATCGCTAACCAGCATCGATTTATCCGCGATCAAATACTACCATTTTGAAATAGGTCCTTTTGCGGGGATCGATTATGTGATTATTTCTGCAACAGGATATACCGGATCAGGCGGTTTTGAGATCTACTGCAAGAATTCGGAGGTGCAGCAAGTTTGGGATAAAGTATTCGAAGCAGGTGCTTCTTTCGGAATTAAACCGATTGGTTTGGCTGCCCGCGATACGTTACGCCTGGAAATGGGATTCTGCTTATATGGAAACGATATTGACGATACGACTTCTCCACTGGAAGCAGGCTTGGGTTGGATTACCAAATTTACCAAAGACTTCGTAGATGCTGAATTCCTGAAAGCACAGAAGGAATCCGGAGTTTTCCGTAAATTGATTGGTTTTGAAATGATCGACCGCGGAATTCCACGTCACGACTACCGTGTTCTGGATGCTGACGGAAATGAGATCGGAAAAGTAACTTCCGGAACTCAGGGACCAAGCGTGAAAAAAGCAATCGGGATGGCTTATGTGAAAACCGCATTTGCAGCTCCGGATACTGAAATCTTTATCGAGATCAGAGATAAAGGTGTGAAGGCACAAGTAGTTAAAATACCTTTCTATCAGAAATAAGAAGCAGTTATATATCGAAAATCCCGGTTCTCTGGAACCGGGATTTTTTTTGTGGCGATGGATTTGGTCACTTTGTTCGGCAGTACTGTTTTCTATTTCGAAAACCAGGATAATTCCCAGACAAAAATATAATTTTACAAATTTATAAAATTGTGTAAAAAGTCCATTTTTACTGGTCTTGCAGATGAATCTGAGAAGTAATCTCTCAAAACAAAAAAGCTGCCCTCCAAACGGAGAACAGCTTCATCTTTCAAATCTTTTCCGGCTTACTTCACCAGCTTCATTTCGCCAATCAGGTTATTAGCTCCATAGCACTTGTCAACCAGCCACATGATGTAGCGGACGTCACAAACAATCGTACGTTGAATATTCGGTTCAAAGTAAATATCTCCTGACATTGCCTCCCAGTTACCGTCAAAAGCAGCTCCAATCAACTCTCCGTTTGCATTAATACAAGGCGAACCGGAGTTTCCTCCCGTGATATCATTGTTTGTCAGGAAGTTTACATTTAATTTTCCGTTTTCTCCATACTGACCATAATCCTTCTTCTCCCATAATTCCTTGATCCGCGGATCAACCACAAATTCAGGATTGGATGGATCTTCTTTCTGCATCACACCATCCAGGGTAGTAAAGTAATCATAATGAACTGCATCGCGTGGGTCGTAAGCCAATACGTTTCCGTATGTCAAACGCATCGTGGAGTTTGCATTCGGGTAGAATTTCTTGTTTGGTTGCATCTCGCGAACACCTTTTATAAACATACGGTTTGCAGTAGCCAGCTTCGTATTTGCCGTTTTGATTGCATCCTGCCCCATTGCTGTCTGGTAAGCATTATCCAAATCCTGAATCAGGATGAATAACGGATCCTGACTCAACTTTACCGCATCAAAATTCTTCATGAATGCTTCATAACGCTCTTTGGAAGCAAAAACAGAGTTTGCTTTCACACGGCTCATAAATGAAGCAACGCCGTCTTCTCCGATGGATTTTGTGATTCCCGTTTGCTGGCTTGCAGGAATGTCCCGAATGTACATTTTCAGTACTTCTTCCAAAGTCTCCAGCTCAATATCCATGGAACGCTCAGTGTAAATTTCCTCCGCTGTTTCTTTCGCCACATCCAGGATCATGTTGTAACGCTCTTCGTTCCCATTGTTTTTAGCATCTACAGCCAGTTTATACAGGTAAACTACCGAGTTGATATCTACCTGGCGAACGAATTCACTCTGATATACTTTAATATAAATAATGTCGTTTGTTACTTTGAAAGCATTTTCAATATCGGAAAGTACATTGTTGTATTCTTCCTTCCCTGTAGCATACTTAGTAAATTCTGCCTCTACTTCGCGTTTTTTATCCGCAACATGGTTTGCCTTCAATTGCCTGGTCTGACCAATAAAGTACTTCCAATAATTTGCCACCTGTGCGTATTTGGATGAATAATGCAAGCGAACTGCTACATCTTTATCCATATACTTTTTCATGATTTCCAGTTTTTTCGCACGGATATCAACAATTTTAGGTTGTTCCAAAGAAACAGCCTGGTCCACCCCATAAGAAGTCAGGTAGCGGTTCGTGCGCCCAGGGAATCCCATAATCATTGCATAATCTCCCGCCTTCACTCCTTTCAAAGAGATCGGCAAAGAATATTTGGGCTTTAACGGAACATTCGAGTCGCTGAAATCAGCAGGCTTGTTATCTGATCCTGCATATATGCGAAACATCGAAAAATCTGCCGTGTGACGAGGCCATTCCCAGTTGTCCGTATCACCACCAAATTTTCCGGCAGATTGCGGCGGAGTTCCAACCAAACGTACATCTTTGAATGTTTCTTTCACGAACAGGTAGAATTCATTTCCGTCGTAAAAATCACGTACAAAAGCTTCGTAATGCGTCCCTACAACAGCATCTTTCACTAAAACATCACTTACTTCCTTGATTTTTTTAGCTCGTTCTTCCGGAGTCATTTTTGCATTTAGTTCTTTGACAACCTGCGCCGTAACATCCTCCATACGGATCATGAAAGTCGCTGTTAATCCTTTTACAGGAATCTCTTCCTTAAAATTCTTTGACCAGAAACCGTTATCCAGGTAGTTATGCTCCGGAGTTGAAGCCCCCGCAATTGCATCATAGCCGCAATGGTGATTCGTTAAGATCAGCCCCTGACCGGAAATGATTTCTCCTGTGCAAAAACCTCCGAAAGAGATCACAGCATCTTTTAACGAAGATTTGTTGATTGAATAAATTTGCTCCTGGGTCAGTTTCAGTCCATGTTTTTTCATGTCCTCATAGTTTCTCCCGATCAAAAACGGAAGCCACATTCCTTCATCTGCACGAGCAATGTTTCCTATTGAAAGGGTTAGCAAAACTAATGCGAATACTATTTTTTTCATTCTTTAGAGTTTATTTAAAAGAACGTTAAAGATAACAACTTTTTGATGTGAATGACTGACCGTTTGTGTATTTCACTTTTACATTCTCAATTAACCTGGATTTCATCCAGAAACAACCAGGTCGGGTTTCCTTTCCCCAAATGCCAATCCGGACACGGACCATAGTTTTCAATAGTAAAGCGGATAAATTTACAAGCTACAGGAGTTATTTCAAGCGTAATCGTTCCCGTTTCAGGAGTCGCGCCTGCTTCCACTGAAACGCCAGCTACTTTCCCCACTTTTTTAAAGCTTACACCATCATCAGAAACCTCTACCGAGATACTTTTCGGAGGAAAAATCCAGGATTTCTGGTCCTGTAAATAAGAAACCTGGATCGTCGAAATCTCTTTCTTTTCACTCAGCTCGATGATTCCTTCCACATTTTTGCCGCTGAATCCCTGCCATTCTGTCCCCCGGTATTCGTTTGTTCCCTGCTGACCATCCACTAAAGCCTGAGAGCCACCTCCAGAATACCGATTCGCATATTCAGTTGCCAGCGTAATCTTCTTGTCATGCACATACTTCACAAATTCAGATTTGACTACTTTGCTTTCAGCGCCACCTTCCCGAACCACTTTTGCATAAACAGTTGCTGTTTCATTCAGGATAATATTGTCACCTCCTTGTTTGTAAAATGGTTGGAATTTCTCCCCATCCAGGCTGTAGTAGATTTTTCCTTTTTCAAAAAACAACACATCGATTCCCACTTCCATTTGCGATTCAAACATTGTTTGACTCGTTGTAAAGAACGGCACCGGAACAAAACCCGGATTGATTTCATTGCGCAGGTCCAATTCATAGTTTGCCAGTTCCTTGTTCGGTTTTGGTCCCATCTGGATTCTGAGAGTTCCTCCGTTCATAATCATGTCATGCGTAATGAACAGCTTCTGGTAAACGACAGCAGCATCATTATCATATTTCCATGTAATGGATTGAATGTACTTGTTTTCCGGAGAATTATTCTCGGTAACAATCCAAAAATCCTTTTTCCCGGTTATAATTCTTACAGCATCCATCACAGGCCTTCCGATTGCATAAGTCGGGCTGCCGGGCGAAACCGGGTAGAATCCCATTGCGCTCAGAACATACCAGGCGCTCATCTGTCCGCAATCCTCGTTTCCGGAAAGTCCATCCGGTTCATTCGTATAGAAGGATTTCAGGATCGTATCAATGAAAAATTGTGTTTTTCCCGGAGCCCCGCAATAATTGTAGGTATAAGCCATATGGTGTGAAGGTTCATTTCCGTGGGCGTATTGCCCGATTAGTCCGGTAATATCCGCCTGTTCCCGTCCCGACATGTAAGACGATCCAAGAAAGAGTGTATCCAGAAAGTTCATCATCCCTTCATTTCCTCCGTGCATATCAATTAATACCTGGATATACTGCGGCGCTGCCAGAGAATATTGCCAGCCATTTGCTTCCGTAAAGTGATGGTTTACTTCATTCGGGTTGAAGAATGGCAGGAAAATTCCTTCTTTTCGCGGTTGGAAGAAGCGTGTTTCAGGATGCATCAGGTTCATCCAGTTTGCAGAACGAATCTGGTATTTTCTGGCAATTTCTGTTTTTCCCAGTTTTTCAGCAAATTTTGCAATACACCAGTCGTCGTAAGCGTATTCCAGGGTTTTGGAAACAGATTCTGCCTGTGAGCTGGCAGAAATAAACCCAATCTCTTCGTATTGCTTTTTTCCCAGCTGATCAGCCGTACTGGATGCTATCATCGCTTCAAGCAGTCCTTCCGGATCTTTCAGCGGAATTCCCTTCAGGTATGCATCCGCAATAACAGAAACCGAATGGTAACCAATCATACAATTCGTCTCATTATTGGAAAGCGGCCAGACCGGCAGTAAACCCGTATTTTTGTATTGCTGATAAAACGATTCCACAAAATGAGGAACCCGATCCGCTTGTGTGATGGTATAAAGCGGATTCGCACCACGGTAAGTATCCCACAAAGAAAAAACGGAATACATGGGCGTTTCAGATTGTTTGATCTGATCATTGAAATCCCTGTATTTTCCATCCACATCCGACCAAAGTGACGGATGCACATAACTGTGATAAAGAGCCGTGTAAAAATTGGTCAGGATCTTTTCATCTTTAGACTCTGCCTGGATCTTCCCCAATTCCCTATTCCACGCATCTAACGCCCGTGACCGGACAAGATCAAAATCGGGAGTACTTAATTCGGCATTCAGGTTGGCAGTTGCGCCTTCTTCACTGGTTCCGGAAATCCCGATACGAACAGAAATTTCTTTTACTCCTTCAGGAAATTCCATCACAAAGAGGTAATTCCCATTTTTCGGATCCTGAATCCATTTGGTCTTTTTAATCGAAACCGAGGTTTGCAGGCTGAAATACAAATGCTGATGCGTTGCCCAAGCGTCAGAAATACGTTTTCCCGTAACGGAATTTGTACCAGTTTTTGTTACGGAAACATCCAGCACTTTATCTCTGTATCCCAGGTCAATGATGATATAGCGTTTTCCTTTCGGAGCAGAATAGCGGTATTGATGAAATGCACAGCGAAGAGTCGCAGTCAGATCAGCCGTAATTCCATTTTCCAGCTCCACATGGTAATATCCTGGAAGCGCTTTTTCTTTTGCATGACTGAATTTCGACCCGAAGCCATTTGCTTTTTTATAGCCCGGAACGGTATTGAGTACCCCCTGCTGAGGAACTAATAAAACATCTGCATAATCAGGAACTCCGGTTCCGCTCAGATGCGTGTGGCTGAATCCGTAGATCACCGAATCCGAATAATGGTAACCGCTACATCCGTCCCAGCCTTCGTAACGCGTATCAGGTCCCACTTGTATCATTCCGAACGGAAGAACAGCTCCGGGAAATGTATGTCCGTGCCCTCCGGTTCCTATAAAAGGATTGACATAATGTACCAAGTCCTTCGCTTTGATTAACGGCTTGGCCGAAGCGAACTTTTCACGGGCTGCATCGGAGTTTTGTTTGAGCTCCTGTACCTGGGAAGATATAGAAAACGATATCAGCAGGACAGATAAAACGACCGTCTTTTTCATCATTTTATTTTTTAATTGCGCTCCAGAACATGGAAGCTGCTGTACCCAAAACGGCAGCATTCATATCGTGTAATACCGAATTGCGGATTTCGATATGCCCCTGGTAAATCTGTAACAGGTTGTCTTCCATGTGTTTTTTTACTTTTTCGGAAAAATACGTCCCGCTTTGTGCCAGTCCTCCGAAAAGCACATAGGCTTTCGGATTGGAGAAGGCGGCGAAATCTGCCAGGGAAATTCCAAGCATTTCCGCAGTATAGTCTACGATTTCACATGCAAACTGATCACCCGAATTTGCAGCTTCGAACACTTTTTTCGCCGTAACATTTGAAAGGCTGGCCAACGACGAGTTTGCTTTGTGCAGACTTTCCAGTTCTTTTACACTGCGAACCACTCCCGTACTTGAAACATACGTTTCCAGACATCCCTTTCTTCCGCAACCACAGGAACGACCGTTTGGCACCACTCGAATATGTCCGTATTCTCCCGCAAATCCCTGGGAACCTACGATTAATTCGCCGTTTATAAAAATCCCGGAACCAAGTCCTGTACCAAGTGTTATCAATACAAAATCATTCAGGTCTTTCGCATTTCCAAACAAATGCTCTCCAATTGCTGCTGCATTTGCATCATTCGCCAGCAAGGTCGGGCGATGAAACTTCTGTTCGAATAATTCCGCGATCGGGATCACACCTTTCCATTTCAGATTCGGAGCAAATTCGATATTTCCGGTGAAGGCATTTCCATTCGGAGCCCCCACTCCCAAACCAAGCAGATTATCCAGGTAACTATTGTTTTTGATGTCCTGGTAAATTTTCTCAACCAGATCTTCCGGGTCCCGATAATCAGCTGTAGCAACTGACTCCTCAAAAAGTACTTCCCCTTTTCGATTTACCAGACCGTATGCTGTATTGGTCCCACCAATATCTATTCCAAGCGCAACGTGTTCAATCATTCCGTAAAATTGCTATTTTTTTCGGACAATCATGTTTTAGTAAACAGATTTAGTAAATTATCTCCATTTTACGTTTACATTCCACTCTTCCAGGAAAGAATCAACAAAATGCTGCATCAATTCATGTCTTTCCAAACCAATCTCCTGAGCCGCTGGCGTTGTCAACCGGTCTTTGAGTAATAACAACTTTTCGAAAAAATGGTTCAGGGTATGTGATTCACCGGATGAATATGCTTCAAAGCTGGCATGTAATGACGGAGCCAGATCCGGATCATATAGCGAACAGTTTCTTTTTCCTCCGTAGTGAAAAGCGCGTGCGATTCCAATTGCCCCAATGGCATCCAGGCGGTCAGCATCCCGCACAATGGCCAGTTCAATGCTTCCGGTTTCGTCCTCCACTCCTGCCCCTTTGAATGAAACCCGATCCACAATTTCACATACACACTCAATAAATTCCGGGTCCGCGCCCAGTGAAGTTAAAATTTCACGGGAAACTCTTGCGCAGTCATTTTTGATTCCCCCATTCAGTTTGTGGTCAGAAATATCATGCAATAATGCCGCTGCCTGAACCACCTCCAAATTCCCACCTTCCTTTCCCTGGATAAATTCGGCAAGCTTCAAAACCCGTTCGACATGGTACCAGTCATGGTCTGCGCTTTCGTTTCTGAACTTCTCTTCTACAATCTCTCTCAACTGGTCAATTTTTTCGTGCATTATTTTAAATATTATGTCTGCATAATTTAACTTCTGATGCCTAAATTGCAAAAAATCTCAAATAGTTTAGCTTATGAAAAATTAACTTTACCCATACTTACTGTCTTCTTTCCGGGATACACTGATGCTATTGAATTGTTACCGGTTTGAGACAAGGAGAAAATATCTTGCCTCTTTTTATTTGCAGATTCTGAAGCTTTTCCTATCTTTGCACCCTGTTTATTCGTTAAACAGAAGTTAATATTCATTTTTAACCGGGGTTTTGTACCTCAAACAATTAACATTTTATGGCAACACGTATTCGTTTGCAAAGACACGGAAAAAAAGGGAAAGCTATTTTCCATGTAGTAGTAGCAGATTCACGCGCTAAGCGTGACGGAAAGTTCATCGAAAAACTGGGAACTTATAATCCAAACACAAACCCTGCAACAATCAACATCAACTTTGAATCTACTTTGAAATGGGTTGGAACAGGTGCTGAAATGACTGATACTGCCCGCGCTATTCTTTCTTACAAAGGAGTTTTGTATAAAAACCACCTGTTGAAAGGTATCGCAAAAGGTGCTTTAACTGCTGATCAGGTAGAAGCTAAATTTGCTGCTTGGGAAGCTGAGAAAGCGTCTAAAATTCAGGGTAAAATCGAAGGCCTTGGGAAAAATGCTGCTGCTGACAAAGCTGCTCGTTTGAAAGCTGAAGTTGAAGCAAATGAGACCAAAGCAAAAACAATTGAAGCTAAAAACACACCAGCTGTTGAAGAAGCTGAAGCTCCTGTGGAAGAAACAGATGCTGCTGAAGAAACAACGGATGCTCCTGCTGAAGATACTCCTGCAGAAGAAACTGAAGCTTAATTCATTTAAAGTTGATCAATGCAACAATCTGATTGCTTTCAACTTGGTTATATTGCGAAACTTCACGGATACAAAGGTGAAGTTTCGCTTTTTTTAGACGTAACTAACCCTGAAGATTACCGCACACTTGATGCTTTTTTTATCGATATTAACGGGCAACTCACTCCTTTTTTTGTGCAGTCTTTTCAATTAAAAAATAAAGGATTTGCAGCAGTAAAACTGGAAGGCATTGACTCCGAAAATGATGCCAAGGTCATTCTTCGAAAAAGCTGTTACCTTCCGCTTTCCGTTTTACCCGAGTTGGACGACATACATTTCTACGACCATGAAATCATGGGGTTTCAGCTGGTGGATGTTACTTATGGCAAAGTAGGAATCATTGAACAGGTTCTCGATAACAACATCAATCCCTTGATCCTGGTGATGCAAAACGAAAAAGAGGTCTTGATTCCGTTCATTCCCGGATTGGTACAAAAAGTGGATCGAAAAGCAAAAACCCTGTATGTAGCAGCTCCAGAAGGACTCATTGAAATGTATCTGGACGAATAATGAATGTTTTTCGATTCAGGCACTTTCAAATCCAACAACAACATGCAGCTCTGAAAGTCGGAACTGATTCAATGGTTCTCGGCACGCTCTGTCATTGGGATTCCCCCGGAAAATTACTGGACATCGGAACCGGGACCGGAGTTCTTACACTTATGTGTGCCCAACGTTTTCCTTTCGAAGAAATCATCGGGCTTGAAATTTCAGAGGAGGCTTTCCTCGATGCACAAATCAATGCCTGGAACAATCCATTTACTTCCCGGATTTTGATCGTAAACCAGGCAATACAGAACTACTGGCCAGAATTTCAATTCGATGCCATCATCAGCAATCCGCCATTTTTCGAAAACAGTTTCAAAAACCCGGATAAGCAAAAGTCACTGGCACGCCATACGGATAGCCTGACTTTCTCAGAGCTCCTGGATGCTATTTCCAGATTGCTTTCTCCTGCAGGAAAAGCCTGGATCATTCTTCCTTTTGAAGCTCATGAAGCATTTGTTCAGCATGCCGATCAAAAAAACTTATTTCCTGCAAATCTCATTACCATTTTCGGAAAGCCGGGCAAGCAAACCAGGACAATTGTTTCCCTGAGAAAACAACAAACGAACGTACAGGAATCATCGTTTTGTATCCGTGATGAGTATAGAAACTATACAGAAGAATACAAAGAACTTACAAAGGAATTTCACAACCGGAAATTATAGGCTGAGTGACCACTTCTAAAAAATAGTAGCTGTTAAAACCGGAAGTCCAGCATTGATTTTTATTTTTCATACAAATTTATAATCTTACTATCAGGATGTTTCAGACCAATTTATTGATTATAAAGTCGCTTTTCCAACTCTGAGCACTTAATAAAGTAGGTGCCAAGTGTCATTGACCCCGTCTCTCATCTCTTTTGAAATTAGTTATGCTTTTCCACTTAACATTCTGAAATATTTACCGGAATATTTGTCGCCAATCCTCCGTCGGAAGTTTCCTTATACTTTTCATTCATATCTAAAGCTGTCTCCCACATGGTTTTGATGACTCCATCCAATGATACTTTTGCTGTATCCGGATTGCCTTGCAATGCCAGCTGACACGCTGTGATCGCTTTGATCGCTCCCATAGTGTTGCGCTCGATACATGGAATCTGAACCAAGCCCCCGATCGGGTCACAAGTCAGTCCCAAATGGTGTTCCATCGCTATTTCTGCCGCCATCATAGCCTGGTTCGGGTTTCCTCCCAGGCATTCTGTCAGCGCTGCCGCTGCCATGGCTGAAGAAACGCCGATTTCTGCCTGGCAACCTCCCATAGCAGCTGAAATGGTGGAACGTTTCTTGAAAATACTTCCGATCTCAGCCGCGACCATCATGAAGCGAACAATATCTTTGTCTTCCGCTCCCCCGGCAAAACATACATAGTACATCAAAACAGCCGGAATCACTCCCGAAGCACCATTTGTGGGCGCTGTGACAACTCTTCCGAAAGCCGCGTTTTCTTCGTTCACTGAAAGTGCAAAGCAGCTTACCCAGTTCAGTGTATTCTGAAAAATATTGCTGGTAGACTGGATTTGTCGGATAAAATCTTTCGAATCCTTACAGACAATGCCATTTAACAGGCGCTGACTCATCTCGCAAGCTCTGCGTTTTACATGGAGTCCGCCAGGCAATATTCCCTGAGTATTCACTCCCCGGTAAACACATTCCCGCATCACATCCCAAATTGTCATACAACCTGCAATAGTTTCTTCCTGCGATCTCCAGGCCAGTTCATTCCTCATGACGATTTCCGAAATACTTGTTTTTTGCTCCTCACAGTATTTTTTCAGATCTGCAGCCGTCTCAATCGGGAAAGGTAACTTGACAGAATCAGAAACACCTTTTTCCTCTGCACCTTCTTCCACTACAAATCCACCACCAACAGAATAATAGGTATGAGATTCTTCAAATCCATCCATCATGGTTACTGTCAATACCAACGTATTCGGATGCCCGGGAAGCGATTGGTCAAAGTGAAAAACCAGATCTGTATCCGGATTGAAAGTAATGACCTGTTTACCACAAATTTCCAGTGTCTTTGTCTGGTGGATCTTTTCAAATTTTGGATGGATCGTATTCACATCAATGGTAACCGGATCTTCACCCATTAATCCCAAAAGAACAGCAATATCGGTTCCATGTCCTTTCCCGGTTTTCGCCAGTGATCCGTACAAATCTACATGAATTCGCCTGATTTTTTTGATTCCGGGATGGGTTTTATACAGGTTCATGAACTGCTGTGCAGCCCTCCATGGTCCCATCGTATGCGAGCTTGAGGGTCCTACTCCTATTTTGAAAATATCAAAGACGCTAATTTGTTCCATTGGGGTGAATTTTAAAGACGCAAGGTTACGTAAAGTAAACACATTCTCACCTGCTGCAAAGGTAAGTTTTTCTTTTTCATCAGAAAAATGTTAAGAAGAACGATTGGCTGAAATAAAACAAGCTGCTTGTTCACTGTTACCGGGTAAAGACCCATTCTGTAAAAGAAGACTGTTTTTCATCAAAAGCGTATCCATCTAAGTGATAGGCTTTCAGATCTTCCAAGTTTTGAATTTCATTCTGAATAATGTACCTGGTCATTACCCCCCTGGCATGTTTCGCAAAAACCATAATGATTTTGTATTCGCTGTTTTTAAATTCCTTGAACACGGGAGTGACAACCTGATTTTTAATCAATTTCCAATTGATTGCTTTATTATATTCATTGGATGCCAGATTGATAACTGCTTCATCTTCATCCATTTCTTTCAGTAAAGATTTAGTCAGTTTATCTCCCCAAAACTGGTACAGGTTCCTGATGTTTTCCTTGATATCCCACTTCGTCCCCATTTCTAATCGGTACGGATGGATCAAATCCATCGGTTTGAGCAGGCCATACATCCCGGACAAAATGCGCAGGCTCTTCTGTGCTTTTTCCAATTCGGAAGCAGAAAGTGTTTCCACATTCAATCCCCGGTACACTTCTCCGGCAAACAAAAAGGCTGCCGGTTTCACTTCGTCTGTTGGCTCAGCAGATAAATACCATTTCTTATTCCTGTTCACATTTAACTCAGCAATATCTTTCGAAACATGCATCAATTCCATAATATCTTTAGTTCTAAGTTTTTTCAGTTTTCCTGCCAGTGTTTTTGCTTCTTTGGAAAAAATGGGCTGGGTAAAATCAAAATCCGGGAACTGACAATTTTCATTAATTGATTTTGCTGGGGAGATAAGAATTTTCATAAAATATTGCTTGTAACAACTACTAATTTACATATAAATCAATATTCGGAATTTCTAAATCTAAAAATTTGAATTTAACAATATTGTTAAGTTTAAATATCTAAATGTTGTTATGTCCAAATATTGAAATTTAACAAAAATACTATTTGAAAAATTGATCTTTTATCTTAACTTAAAGCAAATAGTCATTTTTAAACTCTACATTATGGGAGCTATCAAAGCCAACAAATACACAAGTGAAGAACTCATTCTCTCTCAATTCGGAAGAGCAATGGCACATCCTGCAAGGGCAAAAATGCTTCGACTTCTCTGTGAAAACAAATCATTCAGGAATACGGATATGAGTAACGTATTGAAAATGTCTGTAACTGCAGTTCATAACCACATCCGAATGCTGAAAGAAGCAGATTTAGTCCACTTGGAGTATGCACATCACCAATATCATATTACCCTAAACCGGGAAAATTATCACTTCTGTAAAAGTTTGATTGGTTAAAATAGTTTATTTCAAACAGAAATGCTTCTCTGCTTCATCAGCAATCTGACCGCCGATGGCCAACGAAGCCGTAGCAGCCGGGGATGGGGCATTCAGTACATGGATCGAATTATCGTGAAATTCAAAACGGAAATCGTCGCGGGTATCACCATCTTCAGCTAAAAGCAACGCACGAACTCCCGCTCTTCCCGGATGAATATCTTCCATCGTCAAGCTTGGAATTATACGCTGAAGCGTTTTCAGGAACAAACGCTTCGAGAACGCGCGTCTGTATTCATCAATCCCGAATTTCATATTATTGAAAAAAAGCTTCCACGTTCCTTTGTATGAAAGAGCATCAAACGTATCTTTCATCGAGAAATCCGTTTTTCCGTATCCTTCACGTTTAAAGGTAAACACCGCATTCGGACCACATTCGATCTCACCGTTCGTCATCCGCGTAAAGTGTACGCCCAGGAACGGAAAATCCGGATTTGGTACCGGGTAAATCAGGTTTTTCACCTTGTGCTTTGCTTCTTCGGTCAATTCATAATAATCTCCACGGAAACCGACTACCTTTTCTTTCAGTTTCACCCCGTCTTTTTTCGCCAGACGGTCTGCCTGGAGTCCACCACAGAAAATGAGGTATTTTGCTTCGATATTTCCCTGATTGGTTACCACAGTTGTTTTTTCAGCAGAACGCTCGATTCCGATTACTTCGTGATTCAGTTTCATCGCACTATCCGGCTGTATGGAAAGGGCAATCTCTGCCATTTTCTCAGTAGCTCCACGAAAATCTATGATCCCTGTACAAGGAACCCAGATTCCACCAATACTTTCTACATATGGCTCAATTTCTTTCACACGTTTGGCATCGATCATTTCAATTCCTTCGGTATTGTTAGCCAGACCATTCTGAAAAATTTTATCCATATGAGGAAGTTCGGCAGGATCAGTAGCCACTACAACCTTCCCGCAAACATCATGAGCAATATTGTACTCTTTGGCAAAAGCAACCAATTCATGTCTTCCGGCAATACAGTTTTTCGCTTTCAGAGATCCAGGCTTATAATACAATCCACTGTGAATTACTCCAGAATTATTCCCCGTTTGGTGATCCGCCAGTTTTGCCTCTTTCTCGATCAGTACAATGGTCAGATCCGGGTATCTTATTTGCAATTTGTAGAATGTTGCCGCTCCAACGATTCCTCCTCCTATAATTGCTATGTCGAATGCCATGAATCAGTAAATTTTCTGCAAATGTATCAGAAAAAACAATAGCATCCGGAAAAGCCATACCCAGAAAAGCCTTTATGGGCCCATTTAAACCGAAATAACTACATTTGGATCACTTCAACAGAAAGTTAAGGATGGAGCAAGAGAAAATTCATTTTGAGAATCTGAACGGATTGAGATTCATCGGTGCTTTGATGGTTTTCCTATTTCATGCCTTTACCATCAACCGGGAGATCTGGGGATCTTTTTTTGATGCAATACCCATATTGGCAATCCGCAAACTGACTTCTATCGGACATTATGGAGTGAATTTGTTCTTTGTTCTGAGTGGATTCCTGATTACTTACCTGCTGTTAAAAGAACTGAAAGAAAAAGGACGCATTCATATCGGATTCTTCCTGGTTCGAAGAATCCTGCGTCTCTGGCCTTTGTATTTCGTCATTATACTATTCGGATTCTTTGTTTTTCCAAACCTGCCTTTCGGAACGCCAACGGTTCATGAATTCTGGCGTTACGCCCTCTTCCTCTCCAATTTCGATGAGATCATTCACGGAAGCCATGATAGTATTAATTTTCTCACTACTACCTGGAGCGTCAGTATCGAAGAACAATTCTATGTTGGCTGGGCGCTAATCATCGGTTTCCTGAAATGGAAATCCATCCGGTCGTTTCAATTATTTTTTCTTCTCATCATTCTCGGTTCGGTCGTCTTCCGTTTCCTGAATGCCGACAATATAAGCATCCTCTACTATCATTCCCTAAGTGTGATTTCCGATATGGCGATCGGTGGGCTGATGGCCACATGGCTCTTTGAGAAAACGACTATTCCTTTTATCAGGGATTTAAAAAAATGGCAGATTGCAGGAATCTATCTTGCCGGAATCACATTTCTGTTCCTGGGTCCCTGCCTGTTTCCCGGAAAACTAATCGCGCTGGAACGAATTATTTCCGGAACCTTTTTCGCTTTTATTCTCATAGAGCAACTAACAGCAAAACATTCATTCTTTAAAGCGGACCGCATTCCCTTCTTTAAAAAAGCAGGAAAACTGACTTATGGCTTCTATCTTTTCCATTGCATCGTCATCTTTTATCTCTGTAAAACCTTTGAATATTTCAGCATGAATCAGAACTTCGGGTGGTTTATCCTTTATTTCATACTCCTCTTTGGTTTGAACACCTTATTATCCGTTGTTTCTTACCGATATTTCGAAAAGCCCTTACTGGATTTGAAAAAACACTTTAGATAATTGAGAATTGAAACGTTAAAAGGGAAAAATTTGCTAATCGATCATTCATCAATTGATAATTAACAATTACAAATGCAATTCTCCCTTTTCAATTAAAAAACAAAACCCATCCGTCAACTGACAAACAGGTTTCATTCAAATATGTTATTTTCTAAGCTTAACCGCTTTATTGCAATCCGTTCAATTCTTCGATGAAATAAACGCCTTTATCTTCCATCATCTGATGAATAGCAGGAAAATCTTTCTTTGTCTTTGCTTCATGAATTTTCGCCAAAACACTATCTCCAAAGCTCAAAGCCTCTTCAATTAATTTATCTGTTGCTTCCGTTTTAGACTCATTATACAGTTGGATTGAAAAGCACTCATCCAACACATCGATAATCATTCCGTTCAATTGTTTTTTAATTAATCTCTTACTTGCCATTTTGATTTGATTTTGGCCAAAGTTAAGGAATATTCTTCACCCGTTTAAGCTATTTAACGTTGTGCTTCGCCCGGAAACAATTCTCTCCCCCGCAAAAATTCAGTAACTTTGCATGATGTATTATGCCATTGTTGATATTGAAACAACCGGGGGTTCTACAAAATCCTCGAAGATCACGGAAATCGCGATCTATAAACACAATGGCACTCAGATTATTGATTCCTTTTCGACACTGGTCAATCCCGAAATGCCAATTCCGGAATTCATTTCAAAGCTTACAGGAATTCACAACAAAATGGTCGAAAATGCACCTAAGTTTTACGAAATTGCCCGACAAATCATCGAGTTCACAGAAGACTGCATTTTTGTCGCACACAATGTAGGTTTCGACTACGGAATCATCCGGCACGAATTCAAGCTACTCGGTTACGATTACCGCAAGGCACATTTATGTACCGTCAGAGCTTCCCGCTACGTTCTTCCCGGACACGACTCCTATAGTTTGGGGAAGCTATCCAGGGCGCTTGGGATCAAGCTCACAGATCGTCATCGCGCGAAAGGAGATGCAGAAGCTACAGCACATTTATTCACACACATGTGTAAAACAAATTCCCAAGGATTGGAGAGTTTTATCCAGGAAGACGTAAATCCAAAAATCCTGAACCCAAACCTGAATCTCGAAATCCTGGAAGAAATTCCGAATAAACCGGGCATTTACAAGTTCTACAATGATGCCAACCAATTGATTTATATCGGGAAAAGCAAACACATCCGAAAACGGATCGAACAGCATCTGAAAAACGTAAAGACACTCAAAGGTTCAGTAATGCGACAGGAAATTGCCCGGATTGAATTTGAACTGACCGGATCGGAACTGATTGCTTGGCTGTATGAATCGGAACTGATTAAAATCCATAAGCCTGTTTATAACCGTGCGCTGCGCAAGAATACGTACGCTTACGGCTTATTCTATTTCGAAGACCAGAAAGGCTATTTGCAACTTTATATAGACAAAATCAGCAAGATATCCAACGTTCCTCTGACTACGTTTACGACCAAAAAAGAAGCAAACGATTACATCCTCCAGCTTACGGAAATGCATCAATTGTGCCCGAAGCTCTGCGGACTGGAAAAAAGCAACACAGGTTGTTTCGGTCATCAGGCTGGAAAATGCCGCGGAGCCTGTATTGGCACTGAAACTCCCGAATCGTACAATGAGCGTGTACGAAACCTGATCCGTACACTTACTTTTGATGATGACAGTTTCCTCATTGTGGAAAACGGAAAAGACAAACGTGAAAAAAGCGTCATCTGGATTGAAAACGGCTCCTACCGGGGATTCGGATATGCTCCATACTATATCGTCAAACAATCTCACCGCAACTGGCTACGCTACATTGAACTGCATCCGGAAGATACGGATGTAAAAACAATTTTGAGGTATTACCTCAGAAAGAACCCGGGGCTCATCAAAATTCCATTTGGGAGATAGCATTACAATCCATCTTTTTAATCTTTTCGCTGTATCAGGATATTAATGACAAACGATCTGATGTCATTTTTTGTTTCGACGTATCCAATTAAAAGATTATAAAAACGCAGAACAAAAAAGCGGTCCGTTATTCCGAACCGCTTTCCTAAATTATAAAATGGTTAATTACTTTTTCTTTTCTTAATCTTGAAGTTCTTTGTAAAGTCAATCAGAATTGGCGTTGCAACGCACAAAGAAGAATATGTTCCGATCAGTACCCCGATCAGCAATGCAAACAGGAATCCTTTAATTGCAGTACCTCCGAAGATGAACATCACTAACAATACCACAAATAAGATCATGGATGTGTTGAATGTCCGGCTCAGGGTTCTGTTCAATGCCTCATTGATTACTTGTTTGTGCTCGTGCTGGTTTTTATCGAAATTCAAACTTTCACGAATACGGTCAAATACAATCACAGTATCGTTCATCGAGTACCCGATGACGGTCAGTACCGCTGCGATGAACGCCTGGTTCACATCCAGACTGAACGGCAGGAATCCGTGCAACAATGAAAAGACCGAAAGAACAAACAATACGTCGTGCGCCAATCCGATGATTGCACCCAAAGAGTATTGCCACTGACCGAAACGAATGAAAATATAAGCAAAGATGGCAATCAGAGCCAGGGTAATCGAAAGTGTAGCTGAAGACCACATTTCTTCCGAAACCGAAGCGGAAATTGAACGGATATCCGTTACCTGGATTTCACCTGATTTATCTTTGATTTTATCAAATCCTTCTTTCATTTTTTGCTCTACTACAGATGTTGCAGAAGCATCAGCCAGCAAGTAGTTAGTCGTGATTTCTACGTTGAAAGAGTTTGATTTCGTTTTGATTTCCACGTTTGATTTTTCACCATTTTTCTCAACAAAAACAGATTCCATTGCATTTCTGATCGCTTCAATATCAGCTGCTTTTTCCATTTTCACACCGAAAGTTCTTCCTCCTGTAAATTCAACGCTTTGTTTTAACCCTCTTGTTGCCATTGCAGCAATTCCCAAAACAGAAACCGTGATGGAGAAAATGTAGAAATACTTTCTCTTCCCGATCCAGTCGAAGTGGAAATTACTGAACATCTGGTGCGTATACTTCGTACTGAAAGAAATTTTTCTGCCCTTTTCAATCGAAGATGTAATGATCAGTTTAGAAATAATGATTGCAGAGAACACTGAAGTAAAAATACCCACAATCAGGGTTGTTGCAAAAGATTCGATTTCACCACGTCCGAAAATCTTCAGAATAACCGCAACCAGCAAGTGTGTTACGTTCGCATCAATGATGGATGGCAAAGCTTTGATAAAACCAATATTTACTGCTTCTTCCGGCGATTTTCCGCGTACATTTTCTTCCTTGATACGCTCAAAGATCAGGATGTTCGCATCGACCGCCGTACCAATTGTCAGTACGATACCTGCGATACCTGCCAAAGTCAGTACTGCTCCGAAGGAAGCCAGACATCCGAAGATCAGGATTACGTTTACTGCCAAAGCGATGTTTGCGATCAAACCTCCTTTTCCGTAATAGAAATACATGTAAACAAATACTGCAAGAAATGCAAATGCGAATGAAACCAATCCTGATTCTGAGTTTTCCTTACCGATTGTAGGACCTACTTTTGTCTGCTCCTTAATCACACATGGCGCGGGAAGTGCTCCACCGTTCAGCAAGCCTGCAAGGTCATCTGCCTCTGCAATGCTGAAATCTCCGGAAATCTCCGTAGAACCTCCACGGATTGCATCACGTACAACCGGTGCTGAATATACCACATCATCCATAGTAATTGCAACCGAGCGACCAACGTTTTTCTCTGTCATTGCACCCCATTTCTGAGAACCGTCTGCAGACATAGTCAAGCTTACGGTTGTTTGCAGGTTTTGCTGATTATATGAACGAACTGCTGATTTAATATCACCACCACCCACAAGTGCTTTTCCTCCTTCCGGAACTTTTACCGCATACAACACATACGCTTTTGATCCGTTTTGCCCGTCTTCCAGGTCAGCAGACCACATAAATTTCAAATCTTCAGGGAACAAACTGATGATATCAGAACGCTTCAGGATATCGTTTACGTTTTCAATATTTTCCGCTGTTGCCGTACCAACTCCCATTCCCGGCTGTACTTTCAGGTAATCGAACAACGACTTTTTGTTCATGGCTGTTGCTGACAAAGAAAGTGGTTTCAATGGTTTTACAGGAGCCGGTCTTGCCGAATCAAGGCCTGTTGAATCAGAAGTTGAGGCCGCATCAGCTTCCATCTTTTTAATTTCAGGAGATCTGGAAACAACATTTGCATTATTCAATGCCGCTTGTATTTCTGCCAAAGCGTATGTTTCGAAAAACTGGAGGTTTGCCGTAGACTGCAACTTTTTTGCAACGGTTACTTCATCCTGAACTCCCGGAAGCTCAATATACAAACGATTTTTGCGGGATTCTTTCTGGATATTTGGCTGCGCAACACCAAACTGGTTGATACGACGGCTCATGATCTGCTCTACTCCATCCATAGAGCTTGCAATCTTATCGTGGAAATAACTTGCTACTTCCGCATTGGAAGAGTTGTAAGACAATTCTTTCACTTCGGAAAGCGCCAGCATGCGTGCCAGTTTTTCTCCTTTGTTTTTCTTTTCAAACTGATCTACGAACAAATCAATGAAATCTCCTCCCTGCGTTGTATGAATAGCGTACGCCGTTTCAAATGGTTTTTTGAATCTCAGATCGCGCGGATTGCGTGCATAAGACTCTACAAACGCCGGAACGTCTATTTCCATTGTCACACTCATCCCTCCTACCAGGTCCAGACCGAAAGCCAGTGAACGAGCTTTTACATCCTTGAATTTTGTACCAATTACCGGGTAAACTACTTTTTCAGCTTTTTCGGATAATACCTGGTTTATCATCGCTGCTTTCGCTAATTCAAATGATTCCGGTTTCTTAAAATCGATAGTCGTTCCGTTTGATAATCTAATAGTATCACCAGTCTGACCTGCTTTTTTCTTTAACTCTTCAACTCTCAGTAGTGCCTCACGCTCAGCATCATTTTCAACGTTAATGGTAACCCATGTAAATGACAGCTGATAGACACATACGGCGGTCAACAAAATCGTTAAAAACCAGAAAAATCCTTTATTACGCATTTTGATTGAAATATTTTAAGCCCGCAAATATATCATTTTAAGGTTATCAAATTCAACTTATGTGTAAAACCTTTTGAAAAAAATACGTCCGAACCGGGACCGGGGTGTAAATGACCGAACAAAATGTTATGACAACTGACTTTCTCCAAACAGGTCAAATTGCTCAAAACCCACTCATCATGAAATACTTAATCATAAAAAAACGAACCGGAAGCATCCAAACTGACTGTTCCGTTTACGTGTCTGTCAAAATTTTTAAAGAGTAAAGAGACCTGTGGGGAAACAATTTCCGGGAATTATCATTTGGCAGGATATTCTATTGATTTCAAGCAGTTTTATTCATTGGAGGTAAACTTTATTGCTGACCATAAGCCACGGCACTCATAACCAGAAGCTGGCCTTTTTTAACATCATCAGGAATCCCGTTATTAATGACGAAATCCCTGTAATACTTGTAAATCATCCCCACTCCACGTGCATATACTTCGTATTTTCTCCGTGAGTCGATGTAAGATGAGAAATCTTCCTGTTCCACCGTTACTGTTGAGGAAAAATACATCCCGTTTAAGGAATAAGGCGCATGTAACCCGGAATAATAGCATTCCAACGGATCCAATGTATTGTATGCATTCATGTTCCACAGATCATCCTCATTCGGGGCAAAAACCAACTTGATCGTGCGGTTATTTTCCTCTACCAGCTCACCGCGAGGACCATCAATGACGCAAGTCCAGACATCCTGGATACTCCATGGTCCTGAAGCACTGGCGCTTTTGTAACGTTCAAATTTGTGCACTACCCTGCCCTGGTTGTCAATCAACGTATCGCCGATGACTGTTTTGATAAAATAGTCAAGTGTATCTTTTTGGTTGACCTGTGTATCCACGATTACTTCGTGAACGGAATAAACCACGTACTGGCCCCCGGTTTGCGGAAAGTAATCGTAATACATATCCACCGTTTCTTCCTTCTTTTTGCAGGACGGGGCTGCAACCAGGGAAAAACAAAAAAACAAAATGGTTATAATCCGAAACTTACTCACCCGCCGAATGTACAACATTTTGTGTTTTCATGTATTTAAAATATGTAAATTCAGGCTTTTGGCGAAAAATCAGTCGTTCGGATCGATTCCTTTTTCTCTGAGCTGCTCCAGGTATTTTTCGAGTTCTTTTCCTTCGATCCGTTTCCCATAGCGATAATACTGTTCTCCGGTTTCTTTCCCGGTCTGGTCGTGTGCCAGCTGCCAGCCATGTTGTACACCGTCTTTGAAACGCTCGGTGATCATTACTTTCCCATTCGGGTGATTAGTAATAGCAACACCTTCTTTTTTTCCGTTTACATAAGTGGCTTTGCTTTTAACAATTCCAGTATCAAAGTATTCCACTACTTCTCCGTCAATCACTCCCATTTTATAGGGAATCACTTTTGCCGTGATCACGCGCTTATCGTTCGGGTCCTCAAATACATAATAAATGGTTTGATTGCCATTCAGTTTTCCTTTGACATAGGTTTCTTTCGTGCTCAATCTCCCGGATGGTCCATAATATTCCCAGACACTGTCTTTTTCCTCGTTTTTGAAAATACCTTTAGCCATTATCAAGCCATTTTCATGATACATCACAGCAGTTGACCGACCTGTTTTATCATCGTGCCTGATGACTGCTTTCATCTTAGTTGAAGGATAATAATAATTAAAAGTCCCGACGGGTTTATCATCTTTAAACTGCCCTTTGTACTCGAAAGCACGGGATTTCGGATATGTTTTCTGCCAGACCCCCTGTTTTCTTCCCTGGGCATCTTTTTGATTCACCGTTTGCCCCCAGATTACCGGAGCAACAAGCATCGAAATAAAAAGAATCCTAAATATCATCATTCAATAGGTTTATAAATGATTCCAAAGAATCACAGGTTAAATCTGCATGTACATGATCCATCGTTTCTCTATGGTGAATAAACACGGTTTTCATTCCAACTTTCCTGCCAAATTCGATATCGGAATCAGAATCCCCCACCATGACTGATTTTTGAAAATCAATTTCCGGAAAATCCGCTTTTGCAAGCAAGGCCATTCCCGAACCGGGTTTCCGCAAGGGTGAATTCTCCGATGCCAGGTCGGGTGCAAAGTAGTAAGCATCGATTACCGCACCTTCAGACTTCAGCAGCTCACTACAATAACTGTGAATCCCGGAAAGGTTACGTTCCGTCATCAATCCTTTCCCGATTCCCTGCTGATTGGTCACTACCACCACACGGCAAAACAACTGATTGGCTTTCAAGATTGCTCTGGCAACTCCGGGAAGCAGCACAAATTGGTCTTTTTGCTTCACATAATTGCCCATAATCCGTTGGTTGATCACACCATCTCTGTCCAGAAATAAAGTCCAGGAATGATCCAGGTTCCAGTCTTTCATTGAGTTTTTCAGATTTCCGTTTCTATCAGGTAGTGATTTCGGGAAGCCGAGTTTCTCCCGATTAACTCAGCTAAAAATCCAGCAAGGAAAAACTGGATTCCAACTACCATAAATCCAAGTGCCAGGTAGAATTCCGCCCGGTTCGAAACCAGTCGGGCCGTGGAATGAACAAACAATTTATCAATAATAATATAAGCCGTAAAAGCAAAACCGATGATGAACAGCAAAGTTCCCATCGCACCGAAGAAATGCATCGGTTTTTTTCCAAACTTCCCCATAAACACCACAGTCATCAGATCCAGCGGGCCATTCAAAAAACGGTTCAGCCCGAATTTCGTCGTTCCATACTTGCGTGCCTGATGAATCACCACCTTCTCCCCGATCTTATTAAATCCGGCAAATTTTGCCAGTGCAGGAATATAGCGGTGCATATCCCCATACAATTCGATACTCTTCACAACCACATTTTTATATGCTTTCAATCCGCAGTTGAAATCGTGCAGATAAATCCCCGTCATTCTTCGCGCAGCCCAGTTATAAAGTTTGGTTGGAAGAGTTTTGGTGATCGGATCATAGCGTTTCTTTTTCCATCCGGAAACCACATCAAAATCATCTTCTGTGATCATCCGGTACAATTCCGGGAGCTCATCCGGTGAGTCCTGCAAATCCGCATCCATAGTAACCACCACCTGCCCCAAAGCAATCTGGAAACCGGTATGCAGCGCAGCAGATTTACCATAATTACGTTGAAATTTGATCCCTCTTACATTTGAATCCTGCAACTTTAAAGACTCAATTACTTTCCAGGATCCGTCTTTACTTCCATCATCAATGAAAATAACTTCATACGAAAGATGGTGCTCATTGACCACACGTTTGATCCAGGCATGCAATTCAGGCAGTGATTCCACCTCATTGAATAAAGGAACAACGATTGATAATTGAAGTTGATTTTCCAACGTTTAAACTTTTTGAACAAAAATAAGGATTCTGTTGAATTTGCAATGAATCAAAACAATTCATTCGTATCCATTCCGCTTTACAAAATGAAGATCGCAGCAATAATGAAAATCAGAATGATCACGATGTATTGCCAAACATCCACAAAGTATGGGAAGAACTTCTTGTAAATTTCCTTGAACTTAGACATCCGGTGAAATTTTTGGCTAATTTACGACTTAATTTCATCGAAAGATCGAAATTAAATGTGTCATTTTGTCGGTTTGAGCTGCCTTTTTGTCTCAAACTGATTTATTCAGGCGCTTTGGTTCATAATTTGACAATAAAGGAGGAAAAAATCAAACTAAAATGGATAGCAATCAATTTACCATAAAAACCCAGGAAGTAATTCAGGCGGCTCAGGAGTATGCTCAGACTGAAGGGCATCAGGCTATCGAGAATGCACACTTACTCAAAGGAATATTTCTGAAGGACCAGGATGTGGTTCCTTATTTACTCAAGCAATCACAAGTCAACCCTCAAACTATCCAGCTGGCTTTGGACCGCATACTGGGAAACCAAAGCAAAGTCTCCGGCGGACAATTATACCTTTCCCCCAAGGCTCAGGAAACGCTCCAGCAGGCAACGAAGCTTTCCAAAGAGCAGGGAGATGAATACGTCACCGTTGAAATGCTTTTCCTGGCTTTGATCGATTCAAAAGATCAGATCGGGCAACTACTCAGAGATGCTAAGCTCAATAAATCAACAGTTTTAAAATACATTATGGATTTACGAAACGGAGAAAAAATCACATCAAACCAACAGGAAGGTACTTACAAATCGTTGGAAAAATACGCTAAAAACCTCAATGAGCTGGCAAAACTGGGAAAACTGGACCCGGTGATCGGCCGTGATGACGAAATTCGGCGCGTGCTGCAAATTCTGACCAGGCGAACTAAAAATAATCCGATCCTGATTGGTGAACCGGGAGTTGGTAAAACAGCTATTGCAGAAGGAATTGCTCATCGGATTATTGATGGGGATGTTCCGGAAAACCTGCGATCCAAAATTGTTTACAGTCTGGATATGGGAGCTTTAGTTGCCGGAGCCAAATACAAGGGGGAATTCGAAGAACGGCTGAAAGCGGTCGTAAAAGAAGTTACCAGCGCTGACGGTGAAATCATTCTGTTTATCGATGAGATTCACACACTTGTTGGAGCAGGTGGCGGTGAAGGTGCCATGGATGCAGCAAACATCCTGAAACCGGCATTGGCCCGAGGAGAATTACGCGCTGTTGGTGCTACAACTCTGAACGAGTACCAGAAATACTTTGAAAAAGATAAAGCTCTGGTACGTCGTTTCCAACCCGTTTTTGTCGACGAACCGGATACCGAAGACGCAATCTCAATCCTGCGTGGAATCAAGGAAAAATACGAAAATCACCACAAAGTACTGATAAAAGATGCGGCAATCATTGCTGCGGTGGAACTGTCTCAACGTTACATCACGGAGCGCCATTTGCCGGATAAAGCGATCGATCTCATTGACGAAGCAGCTTCCAAACTGCGTATGGAAATCAACTCCAAACCGGAAGAGCTGGACGAACTGGACAGACGCATCATGCAGCTGGAAATCGAACGGGAAGCGATCAAACGTGAAAATGACACAAAAAAACTGGAAGCTTTGGGAAAAGAACTCGCGACATTGGAAGAGCAACGCTCTGCATTCAATGCAAAATGGCAGGCAGAACGCGATATTGTTGACGGTGTTCAGAAAGACAAAGAACTGATCGAAAGCCTGAAACTGGAAGCAGACCAGGCAGAACGTGCCGGAGATTACGGAAAAGTGGCTGAAATCCGCTACGGACGAATCAAGGAGGCAGAAAACCAGCTCGAAGAAGCGAAACAAAAGCTCACTGAGTTGCAAGCGAATTCGAAGCTCATCAAAGAAGAGGTTGACACGGAAGAAATAGCAGATGTGGTTTCCAAATGGACCGGGATTCCGGTCTCCAAAATGATTGAAAGCGAAGTTTCAAAGTTATTGCGTCTGGAAGATGAACTCGGAAAACGCGTGGTTGGACAAGAAGAAGCTATCGAAGCTCTATCCGATGCCGTGAGAAGAAGCCGTGCCGGATTACAGGATATGAAACGACCGATCGGTTCCTTTATTTTCTTAGGCCCAACCGGGGTTGGTAAAACCGAATTAGCGAAAGCTCTGGCAGATTTTCTCTTCAATGATGAAAACGCCATGACGCGTATTGATATGTCTGAATACCAGGAGAAACACAGTGTCAGCCGTTTGGTCGGAGCGCCTCCGGGATATGTCGGATATGATGAGGGCGGTCAGTTGACCGAAGCTGTTCGCAGGAGACCTTATTCCATCGTTTTGCTGGATGAGATCGAAAAAGCGCATCCGGATGTATTCAATATCCTGCTGCAAGTTCTGGATGACGGACGTTTGACTGACAACAAAGGCCGTACGGTAAACTTCAAAAACACGATTATCATCATGACTTCCAATATAGGATCGCACCTGATTCAGGAAAGTTTTGAGAATGTCAAAGAAGAAAATATGCACGAAGCAATGGAAAAAGCGAAGTTCAAAGTATTGGAATTGCTGAAACAAACCATTCGCCCAGAATTTTTGAACAGGATTGATGAAACGATCATTTTCACTCCGTTAAATAAGCGTTATGTAAGACAAATTGTTCAGCTTCAATTGAATCAGCTAAAAGAGATGTTACAGGAGAAAGGAATCAAAATGCATATAACCGAAGAAGCGAAAGATCACCTGGTTGAAGCTGGTTACGATCCACATTTCGGTGCCAGACCGGTGAAACGTGTGATCCAGAAGCAAGTGCTGAATGAGCTTTCCAAAGCAATGCTGGCAGGAACACTGGACACTTCTCTCACAGTAGTGATGGACATCTTTGACGGAAAAATTGTGTTCCGCAAACCAATTTCACAGGAAGAAGAGATTCTGATTAATTTATAAGCAATAGTATAGATAAGATGAAAGGGCGAGGCAGGTTTCTGTCTCGCTTTTTTTATAGGTCATGTACGGAAAAGTGTTTGGACAAAAAGAAGTAATCGTCGTTTCACAGCGTTTTCACAACGAACGCGCCATTTACCTCGGAGAGCATTTCGGGATGACTGTTTATGGCTACAATGCCAAAAATGTTGCCAAAATGGGCGGATTCAAAACAAAAGTCCGCGAGCGTTTTGCACGCATGAAAGTATTCTGGGGTATTTTGTTTGGTATTGATTCCAATTTTTTAGGAAAACCAGTAAAAATTGGTTAATCACCGCCCCATTGCTGTCAGATTTTGCGCCATGTCTTCAGGCTTATCGGTTCCGATCAGCACTTTGCGCCCGTTTTTAAAACCCAGCTGCAACCCCATTTTTCCGGAAACATTGAAAGCCTTTCCTTTTCCAAACAAACTATAACGAATTCCCCATCCACCATATTCAACAATGGGTGAGTACTCACGCAGGTAAATCTGGTCAATATCTTCCCATTTATAGTGCCTGAATTTTAATTGAACCGGGAAAAACCGTACATAAATTCCATTATCAGAAATCCGGGTTTCCAGACGCAGAATGAAAAACAATATGCAAACAGCCAGCACGACAAAAAATCCAATCAATAAATTTTCCCATTTGCTATCACTAAAAGATTTCCCATATATGATCTGGGTTATGATCGAAAAGCCCATTAATCCCTCTATTCCGACAAAGATGAGCCATAACCACCACTGTCTGAATTTTTGAGTTTCTGAAAACAGATTTTTCTCTGTCATACTTTCATTCATATAAATAAATTAACAACACAATTTTATAAATTTATAATATTATGAAAAATCCCTGATTCTACTGACAAAACAGATACTACATCCGTATTTCCAAGAGCAGATTAAGCAAATTCCGACAACTCGATCCAACGCTCCGTCTTTTCATCAATCTCCGCAACGATTACTGCCAGTTTCAACCCGGCATCCATCAGCTGATCATTTGTAGCATTCGCATTGGAAAGCACAGTTGTCCAGCCTACTTTTTCCTCTTCCAGGCGCTCCAGATCTTTTTCAATCTGATCAAATTCCTGCTTTTCTTTGAAAGAAAGTTTTCGCTTTTCTTTTGGTGCTTCTTCAGAAATCTGCTTTACTTTAACGACTTCGACCGGTTTCTCATCAGATTTTTCCTTTTTATAGTCAGCAGCGGTTTGCTTGCGGTATTCAGTGTAATTCCCGATAATGTCTTTAATTGCTCCCTGTCCTTCAAACACAAACAGGTGATCCACCATTTTATCCATGAAATAACGGTCGTGAGAAACCACGATCAAACATCCTTCAAACGTTCGCAGGTAATCTTCCAGAACACTCATCACGAAGATATCCAGATCATTAGTCGGCTCATCCAGAATCAGGAAATTTGGGTTTGCCATCAGGACTGTCATCAATTTCAGGCGTCTCTTCTCACCCCCACTCAATTTATGAACGAAATTGTAGTGCATGTGACGCGGGAAGAGAAATTTTTCCAAAAACTGGGCTGCGGAAAGCTGACGACCTTTTTCCAGAGGAATAAACTCAGCAATATCGCGGATCACATCGATCACTTTTTTGTCCTCATCCACTTTAATCAGTTCCTGACTGTAGTATCCGAAAACAACCGTGTCCCCCGTAACGACTTTTCCTTTATCCACTTCTTCCCTGCCCTGAATCATGTTCAGGAAAGTAGATTTCCCGGTTCCGTTGTTTCCAACGATTCCCAAACGTTCTTTCCGTTGGAAATTATACGAAAAATTGTCCAGGATTACCTTGTTACCATAAGCTTTACCGATTTTATGCAATTCCAGAATCTTGGAACCTAAACGCTCCATTTTCACCGGGATATCAATTTCGTCTTCATCAATGCGCTGACCAGCTACTTTTTTGACATCCTGGAAATTCTCGATCCGGGCTTTTTGCTTTGTACCACGTGCTTTCGGTTGCCGACGGATCCACTCCAGTTCTTTTTTGAACGTGTTCCGCGCCTTGTCAATTGTAGACTGCAGCTGCTCCTGGCGTTCCGCTTTCTTTTCCAGGTAGTAGGAAAAATTTCCTTTGTATTTATAGATCGTCTGATCTTCCAGCTCAAAGATAGTGTCACAAACAACTTCCAGGAAATAGCGGTCGTGAGTTACCATCAAAATCGTCGATTTCGATTTCGACAGATATTCTTCCAGCCATTCGATCATATCCAGGTCCAAGTGATTGGTAGGCTCATCCAGGATCAGGAAATCCGCTTCCGCAACCAGTACCTGTGCCAGGGCCACACGCTTTTTTTGTCCACCGGAAAGGCTTCCAACCGGCAAACTGGTATCAGCGAGTTTCAAAACAGAAAGAATCTGATTCACTTTGACTTCCATGTCCCAGGCATTCAGCTCCGTCAATTCTTCATAACAGGCATGAATTGCCTCTTCGTTTCCTTCACGCAGGGCCTGGTTGTATTTCTTTACGATTTGCAGTTCCGGAAGATCATGAGAGAAAACTGCTTCCAGGATTGTATGCGAATCATCCAGAGTTTCTGTTTGCTGCATAAAAGCAACGCGGATATCATTCCGGTAAACCACTCTTCCAGAATCGATTTGCTCCAGGCCCATCAAACAGCGGAGCAGCGTTGTTTTTCCATTTCCGTTTTTGGCTACAATAGCTACCTTGTCTCCCTGATCGATCCCGAAAGTAACATCTGAAAAGATTACACGGTCTCCAAAGGATTTTGTCAGGTTTTCAACAGAAAGAAAATTCATGTTATGAGTTATTTTGAGGGTGCAAAGGTAAGAAGACTCTGTTGTATTTAAAATTGAACCTTCCTATTTTTAATTGGAATTATCGCAATCTATTTAACGAATCAATCGTCTTTTTATCTTTTCGGACACCTCTGATCCCCAGGAAAACGAAAATAAACGCCGCTGCATGAACATAAAAAGCAAAACCAAATGACAATTCTTTAGGCACTTCCAGATTTTTAGAAACTTCAATCATTTTAACATTTGCTCCCAGAACCATCCAGGCAGAACTTAAAATATTGAGCAAAAACAAGATCCAGCCCAGGAAAATCTGACGATGGCGCATTTTAAAAGAGAAAACGATCATGAAAGCAAAAATAATCTGAATGACAGAAAGCATCCAGAAATCCATTTTCATCAACGATTCTGTTCCCCTGAAAAAACCGTATGCCGAAGCATGATACACTTTTCCCTGCACAAAAGAAAACACATCTGTTCCGAATAAAGTTACCGACACCAAAAAAGCCGCTATCAAAAAGTAGATCGTTTGAATTCGTTGAATCATTTTTACATCATTTTCCGGCAAAGTTACCATTTTAGAAAGTATCAACTTTCTGAATTCCGCATTTTAATCAATTAATGAGGGAAGTTTCGATTTTTTTTTCATCGCGGGTTATGAAAAATTGATTCCGTCTGCATTTCAATCGAAACTGAAGCAGAACCAAATTGAACAACTTATGAAATATGATGGAATTCAGCAGGCTTGCTTCGAGGTCCGGAACAAGATGATCCCAACCGAAAAGGTGCATTCTGTATGCAATGTGCAAAACAGGCACACGATTTTTTCGCCTTTTTCTGGAGAATCAGTTTTTTAACACCTGAAAAACCGGTTTATCAGAATTGGAAAAACTGAAGTTTTAAATTTTTGAATTTCAGTGCTTTTTCTCCCATCACAAAGCTGCATTTGACGGAATCTACTTCCTTCCAGCGGTAACCCGGAATGACATCCACACTGATATCCTGACACATTTTCACTTCATCGAACCGGGATCCCACCATCATGTCTTTTTGCCCGATGCGGGAACCGCTTTTGAAAAATTCCGTCATCAGATACGGGTTTTCTCCCGGGGAATCCAATGATCCCTTCAACGTAACGCGCAGTGCTACAAAAGATTCAGGATCATTGACTTTCATCAGTTTCTCTGCGTAAGGCACCTCCCGGTAGAAATCTTTCCCTTTAAACCCGTAAATTCTGTCCGAAGCAAGTAAACGACCATCTACAGAAAAACCTACCGGATTACCGATCGCTTTACCGGTTTCAGGAATCGTATCTATATCGGAATAATAGATAAAACAAAACCGGGGATCTTCTTTCATAAAAACCTTTTTCCACATTGGGTAATTCATGTAATCGTAATGCAGGATATGCTTTTTTTGCTGATTCTCATACGTCTGGTAAATCCAGGCTGAACAAAATACGCAAAGTATGATAACAATCTGACCGGGAACTTTCGCATAGTGAACCAAGTATGCTAACGGAAGGATCCATAATCCGTAAAAATCAACCATGGCCCGAAAGCCGAGTGAACCACCATACCACCAGCACCACCAGGAAGACAATACATAGGTCGAAAGCAACATAAAAATTAAAATCCCGAAAAACAACCTGGAAGCTTTGAAAAACATCACCACCAGACCGGGAATTACCAACAGCAAAACCGGACCGTAAATAAACACTCCCTTGCGGAAACCAAAAAGTACTTCCCACATATACGGATTCTTCCAATTAGTGAATCCTTCATCGGAAGAATAGCTGTTCATCCTGATTTCGCCCATTTGCAGGTAAAAGAAATATACCTGGATGAATACCGGGATTCCGAACAACAAGATGCCGAACAGTACAACTTTCCATTGTTTGGTGAAAAGACTCCTGATCCGAGAGATCAATTCCTTGTTTGTGGCAAATAAAAAGGGAACAAAAGCAAGAATCAGGATATTGGTAGGCCTGATGACAAAAGTAAGTCCCAAGAAAAATGAAAAGAACAGCAGACTTGAAGTTTTGTTCTTCTGAATCCAGTTGATTCCGGTCAGCAAGCACAGGTTAACCATCGCAAAGGAAAAAATATGCGAATACGGAATATCCACGTATACGTAGTAGCTCAGGTTCGTTCCGAGTGCAAGTGAAAGTACCGCGACATAACAAGCCAGGTAACCTATTTTCAAGCGTCTCAGAAACAGGAATAAGGTGACCAGCCCGAGCATAACATAGAAAATCATTCCCGCATGCAGCCAGATCAGGTAAGGCCAGCTGTATCCGTCCGTGTCCTCTCCGATTATTTTAGCGTGCGCGTGCCCGATCAGGAAAAAGGGTGTAAGACATTGCGCAGTTCCTGTAAAGTATTTGTCGTATTTCTTCCCGGTATCGGTTTTGGATAAGTTGTCTTCAAAACCGGCGTCGGGATATTTCCTGGCGATGCTGTCCGAATAAGAGAAGTTCGAACCTTCGTAAATAAACCATTCGGGCAAATAAGTATAATATCCGGCACCATCAGAATAGATCGGCGTTGTTTTTTGATCACCGGGATTTGTCCACCGGTACAACCGGTCTGTTTTAGTGGAGAACAGGTAAGTCACAGATGCAAACAACAGGAAAATCATCCATTTGTTTGCCAGAATACGCTCAAGTTTCATTCGCAGTAAGCATTTTGAATCAGGTAATAGTCCAGTAAAACCAATGCTGCCATTGCTTCTACAATCGGAACAGCTCTCGGAACCACACAGGAATCATGACGGCCTTTTGCTTTTAGTTGAGTTGATTCAAACGATTCACTGATCGTTTCCTGGGCTTGCATCAGCGTTGCAACCGGTTTAAAGGCTACTCTGAAAACAATTGGCATTCCATTGGAAATTCCTCCCTGAATTCCTCCCGAATGGTTGGTTTTGGTTTTCCCGTCAGTCGTAAACAAATCATTGTGCACAGATCCTTTCATGGAAGCTGCACCGAATCCGGATCCGATCTCGAAACCTTTTACCGCATTAATGGAGAGCATAGCTTTTCCCAGTTCAGCATGTAACTTGTCAAACACCGGCTCCCCCAAACCGGCAGGAACTCCTGAAATAACACATCTGACAGCTCCCCCGATCGTATCACCGTCTTTACGTACTTCCCGAATTAATTCTTCTATCTGCAGAGCCAGCTCTTCTGAAGGAACGCGGACAATACTCGATTCACTGATTGTTTTCAAATCACGTGTCCAGATTCCTTCCCATTTCAAAGGACCAACCTGATCCACAAATGCATCGATACAGATTCCTTTTGTTTCCAGCACCTGGCGGGCAATGGATCCTGCAACCACTCTGGAAACAGTTTCCCGGGCAGAGGAACGCCCTCCTCCCCTGTAATCGCGGATTCCGTATTTTTGCTGATACGTAAAATCGGCATGTGACGGACGAAATACATGCTGCATTTCATCATAATCTTTCGATTTCTGATCTTCATTTTCGATCAGGAAACCAATGGGAGTTCCCAGCGTTTTTCCTTCAAAAATCCCGGATAAGATCTGCACCCGATCTGATTCTTTTCGCTGGCTCACAATAGCCGATTGTCCAGGTCTTCTGCGATCCAGGTCCTTCTGAATTTCATCGGTACTGATGAAAAAACCAGCCGGAATTCCTTCCAGGATTCCCCCCACAGCCTTTCCGTGAGATTCTCCGAAGGTCGTCAATCGGACCAAAACGCCAAAACCAGAACCTGCCATATCTTTTATGAATGATCTCACCAAAAATAATCAAATCGCCGACGTGCACTTGTAAGTTTTGTATTTCCATTTTGGAAATAACACATTCACTTTGAATCGAATTTCGATGAATGCAACACAAATCTCAAAGTCATGAAAACTTCAGGATTTTACCTGGAGCACATGTCATTTGCAATCCATAATTCGGGAATCCGTAAATTATTTACAAATCGTTTCTTCGGTTGCTTTTAGAATTTCCCTTACTTCTTCAAGATCAGGAGCTTCTGCATAGGTTCTAAGCACCGGTTCTGTTCCGGATGCACGGATCATGACCCAACGATTATCATCAATAAAGAATTTCCATCCATCAATTGTTTCCACATTACTTACCTGGTATTTTCCAAAGCTCTTGTATTCGTTTGCACTGCATTTCGCTATGATTGCCTGTTTCAGGTCTTCTGTAATATGCAGGTCATTGCGCTCAAATTTAAATGCCCCGACAATTTCATAGACTTCTTCGATTAGCTGATCCAGGGTTTTACCGGATTTTGCCATGTATTCCCAGATGATTAATCCCATCCAGATCCCATCACGTTCCGGAATATGCCCTTTTACGGCAATTCCACCTGATTCTTCTCCACCGATCAGCACATCTTCTTCGACCATGATCCCGGCAATGTATTTGAAACCGATTTTCACCACTTCGTAATCCAAACCGTAATACTCAGCCAACTTTTTCACACGTGGTGTTGTACTGAATGCCGCTACCACTTTACCGGACATTCCTTTATTGGAAACCAGATAATGCAGCAACAGCAAGATAATGTGGTGTGAATCGATGAATTCTCCTTTTCCATTATAAAGCCCGATGCGGTCTGCATCTCCATCCGTTGCCAAAGCACAGTCGATCGTTCCGTTTTCAATAATAAAACGTTCCAGTTCCTGGAGGTTTTTCTGGATCGGTTCCGGAGCTTGCCCGTGGAATGATGGATTATACTCGCAGTGAAGTAATTGAACATTTGGTAAAATGCGGCGAATGACATTTTGTCCTGCTCCGTACATCGCATCGTAAACCAGATTTAACCCGGATTTACGAATTGCATCCAGATCAAAATTTCTCTCAATATGCTGTACGTACCGCGTTTCGAAATCCACGATTTCCAGTTTCCCCGATTGTTCGAAAGTCCTTAAATCTACAGTTGTATAGTCAAACGGAACAATATCCGCCGGAATAATGTCTTCAATTTCCTGAACCAGATCCGGAGTTAAAGGTCCACCGTAATACGCCTTTAGTTTAAACCCGTTGTAAGACGGAGGATTGTGACTCGCTGTCAGGATAATTCCCAATCCGCAACCCAACTGGTTTGCCGCCAGTGAAATCATCGGAGTAGATACAAATCCCCGCGACATTTTCACTTCAATTCCTTCGTGTAACAACACTTTAGCAGCTGTTTCGGCAAATAGTTCACCCGCAAACCTGCAGTCGTGACCTAAAGCAATTTTCGGGTTCCAGGCCGATTTTTTCAACCATTGAGCAGTTGCATAGGCTACCCTGGCCACATTTTCTACTGTGAACTCATCTGCAATGATTGCTCTCCAGCCATCTGTTCCAAATTTTATTTTTGTTGCCAAATCAATTCAATTTTTAAGTGTTCAAATATAATTAATGCTCAATACAGAAACGGTATTCCGGTGTTAGAGCCTGTTTAAATTTATCTAATTTCTTTGTTATGCGTCTTTTTGGTTTCTACTTCGTTAGATTTTTTGCCGAAAATAATCAAACTCAAAAAAAATCCCCCGATTCGCCCGGACGAACGGAGGATTTTTCAATTATCCTGATCCTGCTGAACTTATTTTTTAAATGCCAGGATTGTTTTTTCAATAATCGCAACGCATTCCAGCAACTGCTCTTCTGTCATAACCAATGGCGGTGCAAAACGAATAATGTTTCCATGTGTCGGTTTTGCCAACAGGCCATTGTTCTTCAGCTCAACACACAGATTCCAGGCGGTTTTGCTATCCGGAGTGTCGTTCACGATAATTGCATTCAGCAATCCTTTTCCACGCACTTTGACAACCAAATCCGTTTTTCCAATGATTCCGTTCATCTTCTCACGGAACAAGTTTCCCAGATATTCAGCATTTTCAGCCAGTTTCTCATCCTGAACCACTTCCAGTGCCGCAACAGCTACTTTCGCTGCCAGCGGATTTCCACCGAATGTTGATCCGTGTTGTCCCGGCTTGATCACCATCATGATCTCATCGTTAGCGAAGACTGCAGATACCGGGTAAACACCCCCTGAAATTGCCTTCCCGAGAATCAGGATATCCGGCTTCACATTTTCATGATCCACTGCCAGCAATTTTCCCGTACGGGCAATTCCTGTCTGAACTTCATCGGCAATGAACAAAATCTGATACTCTTCACATATTTCTTTAGCTCCACTCAGGTAGCCGTCATTCGGGACATAAACTCCTGCTTCACCTTGAACCGGTTCCACCAAAAATCCAATTACATTCGGTTGCTTCGCCGCTTCTGCCAATGCTTCCAGATCATTATAAGGAATGCGGATAAATCCCGGAGTGAACGGACCGAAGTTCGCATTAGCATCCAGATCGCTGGAAAAAGAGATAATCGTCGTTGTTCTCCCGTGGAAGTTTTGCTCGCAAACAATAATCTGCGCCTGATTTTCCGCTACCCCTTTCTTCTCATATCCCCATTTACGGGCAATTTTAATCGCCGTTTCAACTGCTTCGGCTCCGGTATTCATCGGAAGTACTTTGTCATAACCAAAATATTCTGCCACGAATTTCTCGTACACTCCCAGCGTGTCATTATAAAATGCCCGCGAAGTCAACGTCAGAATCTGAGCCTGGTCTGTTAGTGCCTTCACGATCTTCGGATGGCAATGTCCCTGGTTTACTGCAGAATATGCCGAAAGAAAATCAAAGTATTTTTTTCCCTCCACGTCCCAGACGTATACTCCTTTTCCTTTTGAAAGCACAACAGGAAGTGGATGGTAATTATGCGCCCCATAGCGGTCTTCTAATTGCATCAATTCTTCTGATGACAATTTGTCTAATGTTACCATAATATTATTTTTTAATATTACTCGTCACGGAGAGTAATCATCCTTTCCTCTTTTGCAGTTGCGGGAGAGAAATCATCCCTGAGAGCAACAAAGATACACAAATAATCAGGTTTTTGAAAGCCAAAAGGCAATCAACAATGTTTCTTCCGAACAATATCAGGTCCTTAAATTTATTGATTCATCAATTAATTAATCTTCCTCTGAATCAATATTTTTTTAGCTTTGCACAACTAATTAAAATTCAAATCATTTGAAAAAAGTTCAATTTTCCAAACCACAAAGCGAATTTTTCTCTATATTGCGAAAATCGGTTCAGAATTATTTTGATGAAAATCAACTGGATACTTCCGGGAACTGGAAACTGTATGTGAAAACCGCCATTATCATCTCCGTCTATATTGCAATCTATTTGACAATCATGCTGTTCCCGATTCCGGGATACCTTGCCCTGATTCTGGCTTCATTCTTAGGTTTTGTTCAGGCTTTGGTCGGATTTAACATCATGCACGATGCCTGCCACGAAGCATTTTCCAAAAAGAAAAACGTGAACTATTTTTTCGGACTGTCGATGAATGCACTGGGGAGTGATTCCTTCATGTGGCGACAAAAGCACAATCTGGTACATCACACTTACACCAACATAGACGGAATTGACGATGATATTGCCAAAACCCCGCTTTTACGTATGTGTGAATCGCAGCCACGCCATAAAGCACACCGCTTTCAACACATTTACCTGCCATTCCTGTATGGAATTTCTACCATCTATTGGGTATTGGTAAAGGATTTTGAGGATTATATCTTAGGTTCCCGTTTTAACATTGAAGTAGGGAAAATGAAACTGATAGATCACATCATGTTCTGGGTAACCCGAATTATTTATTTCGGCTTATACCTCGTTCTCCCCGCTTTTGTATGGGGAACCGGCTGGACCATTCTTGGTTTCGTCCTAATGCACATGATGCTTGGACTGACGATGTCTTTTGTATTCCAATTGGCTCACGTGGTTGAAAACGTGGAATTCGAGCATTGCCACTGCCAGGAATTATCAATAGAAAACGAATGGGCTGTACATCAACTATCCACTACAAGTGATTTTGCCGTTGACAACAAAGTGGTGAGCTGGTTTGTAGGAGGTTTGAATTACCAGGTTGAACACCATTTGTTCCCGTGTATTTCACATGTTCACTATCCAGTCATCCAAAAAATCGTAGAGAAAACCTGTGCGGAATATGGCGTTGATTACTATTCTTATCCAAGTACCCGAAAAGCTCTGGCTTCTCACTTCAGGCACATGAAACGTTTGGGAAGAGCCTGATTGAAATTGTATATCAAAAAGCATATTTTTTTACCTGAAGAAAAACTATTTTATAGCAAATCTTTCATTTGTTTCTGGATGAACTTCGTCGCAAATTTCGGATTTAAACGATACAGAAAATCCATGAATTTTGCATCATTTCCTACCAGAACGCGAAATTTGTTTTTCTCCATTCCGGAAATGATGACCGAAGCTGCTTTCACAGGAGAAAGCGTTTTAGATACTTTCTGCTCCTTACCCGCATTCATTTTGATTTCAACACCTGAGTTTTTTGTAATCTCAGTTCCGACTGCTCCCGGAAAAACAACTGTAACACGTATCTTCGTAGGAAGTAATTCGGCATACAATGCTTCGGTCAGTAATTTCACTGCCGCTTTGGAGGCCCCGTAAATTCCCTGTCCAGGAACCGGTAAAAATCCCCCCATACTTGACGTATTAACAATATGTGCTTCCGGACGTTGCAGCAGATACGGCAAACATGCCTTGGTTAAATACAATAATCCGTAGAAATTGATATGCATCACACGTTCAATATCTTTGAAATCCAGGTCATTGATTCGAACAAAAGGCTGAATGATCCCAGCATTATTAAACAGGCCGTCCAGTGTGCCATGAACGGCGACCACTTCTTCCGGCAATTTCGCTACTGCTTCGCGGTCATTGATATCCAAAACATGAAGCGACAGCTCGGTAACACCGCTTCCGGCAATTGATTTTAGTTCTTCCAGCGCTTTCGAGTTGATATCCACCGCAGCAACACGTCCGCCTTTTTGCAATAGCTGAAGTACCAGCTCGCGCCCCATTCCCGCTCCTCCACCGGTAACAATAAACGTTTTTCCTGAAACTCGCATCCTGTTCAATTTTTAGTAGTAAAATACAAAAAAGGCAGATTGATTCTGCCTTTTCCATATTAAAATAATGTTGGTTGATCCGGGTTCTCCTCTTCGTCCGAATTATTTGTCAGATCCCATTCTATGGTCGGACTTTCTCCATCCGTTAGTTCATTTCTGACTTCGTCGTCTGGATTTCCCAGATCCAGCTCCAAAGGAGTTTCATCCGGCCAGGGCTCCACGCCTTCAATAGCGTGTGTCAGAACAACCTCTTTCACCTTCAGCTTCGTCAACTGATTCCCCTGCGCTTTCATTCCTTTCACGTCGATAAAATCAGCCAGTGAGACCTCGTTGTCCGGAAGGTTTTTTGTTTCCTTCAGTAACTTGTTGTACACGATCCGGATTACCGGTCTGTAAGCAGTTGAAACGCAATCCAAATGCGATCCCTCACTTTCCGAAATATAGGTTACGCGCTTATCACTTGTAATCTCACAAGTGAACCGTTTTACATAATGTAAATCTTTTTCACCGTCGTAATAAACTGCTGAAATTGGTCTGTCCGGCATCCATTTCTCAATATGAATCATGTCTTCATCAAAGTGGTTTGCCAGATCGAATGTCGACAGACGGTATTCGCCGTTTTTATATAAGGTCAGAATGCGGTCTTCTCCTTTGAAAGATCCGAGGAATTTTCCTCTTCCTTCATCATTCAGACGCCCAACAACCATGTCATACCAAATTTTGCGTGCAGCCAGTGTGGAGCCTCCAACTTCTTTCTGCGTAATTTTCTGTACAATCTCTTTCGTCACACGGTTCCCGGATGATTGACGACCTTTAATGAGCAAATCTCCCAGGTCGATATCAAAACGCAAACGTTTCAAATGCGGGCGCGGGCGGAGCATCACGGTAACTACTTCCCGTTCTCCGTTTGGATGCACAGAGAAATACAGCAATTTCGATCCTTTGATTCCCCGGGTCAGGTCGTATTCTGTATCGCGGATTACTGAATTGACGAAAAAGCGTTTCATCATCGTTGCTCCTCCGGCACCATCCTGGTACATCACGTGATAAATGGTTCGTTTATCTCCTTTTTTCCACACATCTGCATGCACAATTCCCTTCCCGACAAATTTCTTCTCGGCCACTTTTGTGACGATAAATTTCCCGGTATTGAAGAAGATAATGACGTCGTCGATTTCGGAACAATCATTGACTGCTTCGGTTTTTTTCAAGCCCCAGCCAATGAATCCTTCTTCCACATCCACATACAACTTACGATTGGCGATAATTACCTTCGTTGCAGCAATGTTATCAAAGACTTTCATTTCCGTTTTGCGCTCTTTTCCTGCTCCAAACCGCTTTTTCAGGTCTTTGTAGTACTCGATGGCATATTCAATGAGGTTTTCGAGATCCTTCTTCACCTCTTCCATCTCAGCCTCCAGTTTTGCGATCAATTCATCCGCTTTATCAGAGTCAAAACGCGTAATCCGGATCATCGGGATCTGTGTCAGTCGCTGTAAGTCTTCATCTGCAATTTCCCGGACAAACTGCTTTTTGAACGGTTTGAAACGATCGTACATATACTTGAAAAGCCCTTCCTTATCAGAATACAGCTTAAAGTCGATATACATTTCCTCCCGGATAAAGATTTTTTCCAGGGTTGAAAAGTGCCATTGAGCTTCCAGCTCTTCCAGGCGAATCTCCAGTTCCAGCTTCAACAGCTGAACAGTATTATCCGTATTCGTTTTCAGAATTTCGGAAACACCCATAAAACGCGGTGTATTGCTGTCAATGATCGAAGCATTCGGAGAAATCGAAACTTCACAATCAGTAAATGCATAGAGCGCATCAATAGTTTTATCTGGGGAAACTCCCGGTGCCAAGTGAATCACAATCTCTGCTTCGGAAGCGGTATTATCTTCTATTTTCTTGACCTTGATCTTTCCTTTATCGTTGGCCTTAATAACGGATTCAATCAACGAAGAAGTCGTACAACCAAAAGGAATTTCATTAATAACCAGGGTTTTGTTATCGGTCTTTTTGATCTTTGCCCGGATACGTACCTTTCCTCCTCTCAAACCATCGTTGTAGTTGGTAAAATCAGCCATTCCTCCGTTCAGAAAATCCGGGAAAATTTCCACTTTCTTTCCTCTCAGGTGATTAACCGACTGATCAATGAGTTCGATAAAGTTGTGCGGCAGAATTTTGCAGGCCATTCCCACCGCAATTCCTTCTGCCCCTTGTGCCAGCAGGATCGGGAATTTTACAGGGAGGTCTTCCGGTTCTTTATTTCGTCCGTCATAGCTCAGGAGCCATTTGGTTGTTTTTGGGTTGAAGACCACGTGGCTGGCAAATTTGGACAAACGTGCTTCGATATAACGCGGAGCCGCTGCACCATCACCGGTCAGTGTATTCCCCCAGTTTCCCTGGCAGTCGATCAGCAAATCTTTCTGTCCGAGCTGAACCAGTGCATCCCCGATGGAAGCATCTCCATGCGGGTGATACTTCATCGTATTCCCAATGATGTTCGCCACTTTGTTGTAGCGGCCATCGTCCAGTTCCTTCATGGAATGGAGAATACGCCGCTGCACGGGTTTAAATCCGTCAAACAGGGAAGGAACTGCACGTTCAAGAATTACATACGAAGCATAATCCAGGAACCAGTTTTCATACAATCCTCCGAGCGGAATGATATTTTCGTCCGTGTGCCTGTAATCATCCGGTGTGAAAGAAGACGCATCATCTCCTTCTTTTCCTGTATCCTCATTTTCGTTTTCCGGATCTGCCGGTCCGATTTCGTCTTCACTCATTGCCGTTCTTAGTTATTTAGTTTGAACTTCAATTTTTCTCTTTCAATTTCTTCGATCAATTCTTCCTCCGTAGGTAAATAGGGAAGGTATTTTGCCGCAAATAACTGCTCACTTCCAAAATGAACTTTTGCAAATTGTCGATCAACGCACTCTCAAATTGCTCTTCCGTATAGCTCATACCGGATGGCAGATTCAAAAACTCCAGTACAGAAGGATTTTTGATAAACCCGTCGTATTGTTTTATTTCAATTGGCTCTTTACTCAAATCATTATTCAGCTCTTTCTTCTGTGTGGAAATCAGGCGCTGATAATACAAGGTAGAAATATTTCGGTCCAGTGTTCTCACCGACCACATATTCTGAGCTGCTTCAGTCAGATAAAACTCACGTGCTTTTTCATCGGATACTTTTAACACACGTTGAAAATGCGACCAGTTCAATTTGGCGAACAGTGTTCGCTGAATCTCCAAATCTGAAAAATACAGGTAAAATTGCCTGAACTCCCGAAGCGTTCTTTCCGAAAATCCTTTTCCGAATTCTTTTGTCAGCTCTTCCGAAAGGTTTTTAATGATTTCCTTTCCATAAGCAGCCCGCTCGCTCCCCTGCTGCTCTTCTTCCACAATACGTCTGCCGATCTGCCAATAAGCTTCCACCATTGCAGAATTAATAGCCTGATATGCATGCTTCCGCGCATTGTAAACTACTTGCTTTATTTCAGTTATCAACTCCATTTAATTCCGATGCGGATTTCTCAGGATGCTTTCTCAATCAGTTCCGCATCGTCTTCTCCGGAATTCTTCAAATCGTCTTCAGCGTCTTTTTCCACACGCAGATTTTCGATGATGAAGTCCTGGCGTTCCGGGGTGTTTTTACCCATAAAATAGGACAAGATGGAATCAATTGAAGCATCTTTCGTCAGCATCACCGGTTCCAGGCGGATATCGTCACCAATAAAGTATTTGAATTCATCCGGGGAAATTTCCCCCAGTCCTTTAAACCGGGTAATTTCCGGGTTTTTCCCTAATTCAGCAATGGCATTCCGGCGTTCTTCCTCCGAGTAGCAATAAATTGTTTTTTTCTTATTGCGAACACGGAACAAAGGCGTTTGCAAAACATACACATGATTGCGCTTCACTAAGTCCGGGAAGAATTGCAGGAAGAAAGTCAGCAACAGCATCCGGATGTGCATTCCATCAACATCAGCATCAGTTGCAATCACAATGTTATTGTAACGCAGGTTATCCATGTCTTCCTCGATATCCAAAGCTGCCTGAATCAGGTTGAATTCTTCATTTTCGTAAACCACTTTTTTTGTCAGTCCATAGCAATTCAAGGGCTTACCACGCAAAGAGAACACAGCTTGCGTATTCACGTCGCGTGATTTGGTGATTGACCCGCTCGCAGAATCTCCCTCAGTAATAAAAAGCGTCGTCATTTCACGCTTATCATCTTTCTGATCCGTAAGATGAATCCGGCAATCACGCAGTTTTTTGTTGTGCAAACTTGCTTTCTTCGCCCGATCACGCGCCAGTTTCCGGATTCCCGAAAGTTCCTTCCGTTCGCGTTCCGATTGCCTGATTTTTTTTTCCAGCGTATCTGCAATCTCCGGATGACGGTGGAGATAATTATCCAGTTTATCCTTCAGGAAATCGTTTACAAACGCACGCATGGATTTTCCTCCCGGTTCAATTTCCAGTGATCCCAGCTTGGTTTTTGTCTGCGATTCAAATACCGGCTCAATTACTTTCACGGAAACAGCCGCCACAATCGATTGACGGATATCCGAAGCATCATAATCTTTTTTGTAAAAATCACGGATTACTTTAGCCACAGCTTCACGGAAAGCACTTTGATGTGTTCCTCCCTGCGTGGTATGCTGTCCGTTTACAAACGAATAGTAATCTTCCCCGTATGTTTTTCCATGGGTAAATGCCACTTCAATATCTTCGCCTTCCAGGTGAATGACCGGGTACAACGGATCGCCATCCATATTGTCTTCAAGCAAATCTTTTAACCCGTCTTTTGACTGGAAACGCTCCCCATTGAAATGAATCACCAAACCGCGGTTCAGATAACAGTAATTCCACATCATTTTGATCAGGTACGGCATCCGGAATCCGAATTTTTTAAAAATCATATCGTCGGGAATGAACTCAAAGTACGTTCCGTTTACCTCGGTTGTCGGCTCCAGCGGCTTATCTTCTACAATTTCACCACGTGAAAACACGGCTTCTTTTTTCTGACCGTCACGAACAGAATACACCATAAAGTACTCTGAAAGCGCATTCACAGCCTTGGTACCAACCCCGTTCAAACCTACCGATTTCTTGAATGCTTTGGAGTCGTATTTTCCTCCCGTATTGATCTGAGAAACACAATCAATCACTTTCCCAAGCGGAATTCCGCGACCATAATCCCGAACGGCAACTTTTCCTTCTTTCACTTTGATCTCAATCCGTTTCCCGTTCCCCATCACAAATTCATCGACAGAGTTATCGACAATCTCCTTCACCAGAATGTAAATCCCGTCGTCAGCTGCAGAACCGTCTCCCAATTTTCCGATATACATACCAGGCCGGAGTCGAATATGTTCTTTCCAGTCGAGTGACCGGATGTTGTCTTCAGTATATTGATTTTCAGTCATAATAACGGATTCTGTGCAATAAACAAATGTAGCAAGGATTCTCCTTTATTCAACGCCGTTTTTCAGGAGTTATGAACGTTTTAAGGTTAATTAAGCAAAAAGAATTACACCTTTTTTCTGACATTATTTTAAATCGCTCCAAATAATAATTTCACACCAAAAAACAAACAGCAATAATTTGTCCGGAGCCTTATTCAGCGCAAAAACTGTGGGCAATTCCACCGTCGCAATCCGGAAGCATCATACTTATTCTGCTTTATTGATGAATTCATTTGGTTTCCGGACCAGACTCACGGCTTCACGTGATGCGTTATGAGAAAAATGGGGCCAATGAGAGAGATTGACCTATACGCCGACAATGCAGAATAATCCCTGCTTTTACGCTGCGGGAACAAACGGGATCATATCAATTACGGAAGAAAGTGCTTTATGCTTCATATCAGCGAACCGATCGACCGGGACTAATTGTTTCGTTTGAGCCAGCCTCTTTTCCAGAAAATAAAAATCAATACTGATGAAATGACGATCATGATTCCCCAAACGATATAATAACCGTAATCCCAGGACAATTCCGGCATGTGCTCGAAGTTCATCCCGTAAACCCCTACCACAAAAGTTAGCGGAATGAAGATAGCACTGGTAACTGTCAACACTTTCATGATCTCATTCATCCGTTGTCCCTGAATTGCATAATACAAATTCGCAATACCGTCCAGCATTTGTTTTTTTGCTTCAATTTCTTCGGTCAGTCCATAGCAAATGTCTTTCAATTCGCGGAAATAGTGAACATTGTCTTCGATAATCAATTCATTTTCCACACGATCCAGCTGCCCCATCAGTTCCCTCATCGGGAAAACAATTTTTCTCAGGTCGAGTAATTTTCGTTTTTCCCATTCCACCTGGCGAAGCACTTCACTCTTCGGGTTGCGAAGTACCAGTTTATCCAATCGTTCAATATTTCCTCCAATTTCCTCCGCCACTTCCGAATAATTATCAATAATCGCTTCCAGCATACGGAACAACAGGAAATCCGGCCCTTTGTATCTAATCTTTCCTCTTTTAAGCTCAATTCTCTCTCTCACATTCGGAAAGTGATCGGATGGCTTTTCCTGGAATGAAATCAGGTAGTTGTCACCAATGATGAAACTGATCCGCTCTTTCTTCAGATCATAGATATTCAATCCTTCTTTCGGCAAAGCAGACACAATACTGAAGAAGATATACTCGGAATATTCCTCCAGTCTTACACGTTTATTCTGCATAAACAAATCTTCCTGCAACAGCCTGTCCACAGATAATTTATCACACAACTGATGAATTGCCTCCCGATTTTTCATCGAATGAAAATTCAGCCAGTACGTTGAGCTCATATCCTCAAAAGGATTAAATGTTTCCGCAAAATACATTTCCGTATTCTTTTCCAGAGAATAAGTCTCCGGATTATACTTGTAAAGCTGTGCTGGTTCCGACATGCAGCGAAAATAATGTTTTTCGAATTACAAACTTCCATTTATGAATGGCGAATTATTTTCAAATCAAGCCTGAACCCAATCCTTTCAGTCAATCATCCTGGTTTTTTGAAAACTATTCTAACCACAAAGGTTGCAGGACATGCAAGAAGGAACAGGCTGACAAGTAAAGTTACAATCCATTGCTTTTTCATCATTTAAAGTAAATTATAATACGAAAATCCGGCATCTGTCTTAATGCCGGATTTCCTTTTCATCAATAAAATTACCGGATTACTCCTTCACCATCCGCATAGAACTTACTACCAGTCCGTCCGCCACCAGCGTGTAAGTATATATCCCCGAACTGAGATCGGAACCGAAGACAGTTAAGCTTCCAAGTCCTCTTTCCGCAATCTCAACAACATGCATCAACCTTCCGGTTCCGTCATAAAAATGAAGCTGAGCTTTCTTCACCGTTTCGGGAATGGAGAAATTAATCACGGTCTGCTCTGCAAACGGATTCGGAACATTCTGATCCAGGATAATCGTACTGCGACTGCTCAGCAGAACAGTCAGATTTTTGCGCACCTCTTCCCGGTCTTCCGGCGTGGTGGACTTCACCGCATCCCGGCTCATTTTGCACAACTCTGGTAAAATTCCCGAAAGACAGCTTTCCAGTTTCGATAAACGTTCGTTCAATTCATCCATTTTTTTCTGTTGTGCATCAATGGTTGACTGCTGTTCTGTATTTTCTGTAATCAGAACAGTGATCACGCTATCCTTGCTTTCCACTTTTTTGTTCAGTTCGATGATCGCCTGAGTATTTACCGGGATCATGGCTGTATAATTCACCGATTTGTATGAAACAGCCGGATGGGTTACATTCCCGATGGAATCATATCGGGTTGGAAACATGGACTGATGTACCAAGTTGGGAAAAACGGTATCCAACTCCTGGGCAATGAACCCAAATTGCAACCCGGAATCAAAGTTGAATTGCGGGTAACTGGCTTGATCCATGTGGTACGATACCGGGCGCAGGGAGGAAAGCTTTTCCAGACTGCCCTCCAGGTTGGTAACATTCGTTTTGAATTGCTGGTCGGATGGAGTGGTGATATAGCCTGTTGCTTCTACAACGCCATTAAAGTAGCCCGCATAGTTCATGTTAGATGCCCCACTCCCTTCAGCGATTATTCCGTAGGCATTCGTTCCTCCGAATCCGTTTATCATCATGCCATAATTGTTATTTGATGCCGCTCCTCCCACTGCACGAACACCCATTGCAGCTTCTCCACCGGAAGCCCGAAATACTCCTGCAGTGTTAAAAGACTGAGGCTGGCTCCCTGCCAGTACGGAGGCAAAAACACCGTAGTTTTCCCTTGCATTGGCAGCATAAAACTCCCCGCCTGTATTCAAAGTGTAGCCCGAGGCAGTATGCGCGCCGATTGACTGTCCCGTAATGCCGGTATGCTGACTAACTGTTGTCGTTTGGGAAACATCTGCATTAACAGCACTCAGTGCAATGGTTGACTGGTTTACAGATGACGGATGACTCTGCCAGACACTTAGTTTTGCGGGCAGTGGCTGAGAACAGTTATATCCGATCCCGATGTGATTTTGCCCCGGCAAATCGTTGTTTACAAAATACAGGTTGTGGTTGTTTAGATCCACCTTCGTATCAAAGAGTAATTTACCGTTGGTATCGTCGAAGCAGGCTGCACCGAATCCGCCATTCCCACCCGGGCTCGTTAGTGCATCAACGTAGATCACATCACCGGATGCGTTGACTGCCAGCACACCTTTACCCGGATTGGCAACCGTTGGAGAAGTGGTGTTCAGGTTGGTGAAACGAAGTCCGGAGCTCCCTCCGGCAATGGTTGTTTGTCCCCAGGAATTCACTTCCAGGGTTGCTGTTGGATTGCTGTTTCCACCAACATACGTATTGGATGTCGGATCACCGCCAATCCCGGTGTAAATTCCGGTAGCAGTGGTTGGGGTCATACGCAGGCCTTCCAGCCCGTTTGCTCCGGTAGCCGGTGCTGTTCCGCCCGGTGCGGAGGTAAAGATCATCCGGAAATTGTCCGGGCTTCCGGCCCCGGTCATATTGTCTCCCCAGTTCAGTACTGCATCCTGGCGGTCGCCCAATGTTCCGGAACCATTTTCAGGTTTCAGTCCCAAAAATACCTGATCCGTTCCGTTGGAGGTGTAGATCCCTATGTCCATCCAGTCACGCCAGCCGTCACTGCCACCTCCGAAGGTTTGATAACCCAAATGAAGCAGGCTCAAAGGCTTGGTAACCGGTATAAGCCCATTATGGCTGATTGCTACGCGGGAAACATTGGATGGAGCGGTTAAGCCACCATAGTTTGCACCCTGATTGGCTACCAGCGCACCGATGGAGGTAAAGCGCATCCGTTCGTTTTGTTCGATGTTGGGTGGGCCACCGTCTTCGGTCTGGATGATGAAGCTGGAGGCTTCCTGCCAGCGCAGGTAACTGTTCAAAAAGGGGGCTGTTCCAAAATTGTATACCGTATTGTCAATCCCCAGGCGAAGACCATCCGTTGCCAGCTCTCCCTGACCGATCATGTCGCTTGTTTCTCCGTCGGCTCTGCGGTAGGTAATTTGCTGGAAGCCGTTCAAGGCGTATGCTGCGCCCTGCTTGAACTGATAACTCATGTGGAGCAATGATTGCGGGCGGGAATACAGACTGGCAGGTGTGCCGGTGGTGTTTATTCCGAAGGTGTTTCCAAGGCCCATTAATCCCTCACCCGTGAAACGGGCAATGTGCCTGCCATCCAGATCACTGGCATTAGTGAAATCAGTGGAGAGGTTGTTTGCCCCGTCTCCAAAGGTTCCCTGAGTGTAACGAAAAGTCAGCTCGTCCGGGCCGGAATTCCCACCGGCATTGTCTGCCCAGGAAATGGTGGTTTCCGTTACATCAGTACCTGTTCCCACCTGGCGCATTCCCATGTAGGACAAATCGGAATTGCCCGTAAAAGTAATCCCGGTTTTCATCCAGGGGCGGTAACCGAATTCCTGAACCTGGCCAATTCCCGTATTGTCCTGCCCGTTCAGGTGCAACAGGGAAAATGCGCCCATGTTCTGGTAGAAACTCCCCACGTTGTTACCTAATAACATGTATCCTGTGGTGTTGACGTCATTTACTGTGTTACCAAAGCCAAAACCATTAATTGGATATTGGGTTGATTGCCCCAAAATCCCATTCAATTTTGACCGGTAATTATTCCCCGAAGTAAAGGTGTTTCCGGTAACCGTATAGATCGGAGAGTTCCACATCGTTCCGAAAATATTGTTTCCGATACTGGTGTTTCCTGCCCGGGACCAATAGTCTCCGCTGGTTTGCCCGCCATTGGGTGGCGTGCTGATGGTGGGCACAACTTGTGCTCTTAAAATTGGAATACTTAAAAGCATAGCTCCTAAGAGGATTATTCTTTTCATATCTGATAAGAGTTACCTTATCAACTGAATAAAACCTGTTTTTGAAAAACCTTCGGAGTAATAAATATAATAATAAACTCCATCAGTACAATCTGCTCCATTCCAATGGAATGAAGTTCCTGTTGCTTCATAGATTATATTCCCCCAACGATTCATAATTGTTAGTCTCCCCTCAAACGAAGAGCTATACTCCCACACATCATTTACACCATCATTGTTGGGTGTAACAATATTGGGCAGCTCATAATCACAATTTTCAACAGCTCCTACTTCTACCAATGATACATTATCAATATAATAGTACCCCCCGCCTTCGTTTAGAAATCCTACAGGAGGCTGAAAATTCAGTGTATCATTTTGCACATTGTCAAAAAAATAACCGATGCACAGATACTGTTCATTTCCTGTTGCGATGAAATTTCCGGATACTGTTACCCAATGGGCAGTATCAGTCAAAAATCCCTGATTATTGAGTACCTGAGGAGTAAACGTTATTGCGTTCTCTGTGGAGGTATGTATTGGGTTTTTAGTGAATAAAGCCCCTAATCTGGATATTCCATAACGGGAATAATTTGCAAAGTTTACCTGCATTTCAAAATGATATTCAACACAAGAAACTAACGGCCTAATCAGTTGTGTTTGTATATATTCGAAACCAAAATATTCTCCAGAAATAATATACCAGTCTATTGGATATAATCCTACATACCCATCTCCTCCATAGGCTTCCTGATATCCCCAAAAGTTAACAGGTATTCCCACGCCATTATTGGTATTACAGCGGTTAAAATAATCACTAGTTCCCAAAGTCGGTTTCCACCAGCCTTTGCAGAGTTCCAATTGACCATTCCCCAGATCATTACTTACCGGACAGGAATAATATTCTTCAAAACTTCCGTTATACACCAGGTTTTGCTGTGCAAACCCATGCGGAAAGACAAACAGCATTAGAATAAGGACTATATAAAAAACAGGTTTACCCAATTGATAAGTTTGTTTAAATAACATGATCTCTTTTCACGCAAAGAGTCAACGGCAGAATGTAGCGCTGGCTGGCTTTAGCATCTTTCTCAAAGATACAAAAGAGGGTGAATAGTTGGATGTCTGTTTTGTAGTAACATATAGTTTTTAAAGTTTATCAAAAACAACAAAATAAGGCTAATTAGCCTTAAGAAATAAATAATAAATAAGGCTAATTTGCCTGTGTCGTATTATAGAGATGAGTTTGTAATAAGGAAATTAGGTTTGAATTTGAAGAAAATCCGAACTGAAAAAGGATTAACTCAAGAAGAACTTTCTTATAAATCTGAACTTGATATTTCTCAAATAGGGCGAATTGAAAGAGGGCTTGTCAATACAAGTATCTCTGTACTAAATAAAATTGCTAATGCTTTACAAATCGAATTGAAAGAACTCTTTGATTTCGAAACCAACTAATCTTATTTTTCTAAATAATAGAATGTTCATTTCACTAATTGATAAAATCTAGTTATATTGACGTTGCTTTTCTGATGAACCAGAAGCGCTATGATCTCTTCCAAGATCCTGCATTGTCTGGCTAAACCAAAGTTGTTTCGGTCATATCATAATAATCCGTTCCGAGCTTCCGTAACCCAATATAACTCATATTGCTGTTGCCTTCTCCAATGGTTCCCCTTCCATTTTCATTTCAGGCTTAAATACCACATGCACAATTTAAATTGTTCACTGTTGAATTTCCAAAAGTTCTTTATATTTTGCAAACTCTTTCACATTCGAAGAACGGCTTATAGCCGCTAATACTTTCAACTTCTCATGCTTCGTTAAGTGCCACGATAAACTGATTCGATCCTTCTGCAATTCTCTCAGATTCAGGTTCACAATCCGGACTGGCACATTGTATTTTTCTAAAACCAGATTCAATAACGCGCCCTGATCGTAATCCTGGATCCGGGGGAAATTAGTAAACACATTAGAAACAGGTGCCGTGAATTTATCAAACAAACCGAATGAGGGAGTCTGCTCCTGGTACATAACCCGCTTGTTATCGCGAATTTGCAAAATCACTACACCGCTGGTGTTTTTCGCGATCCAGGACTCCAGTTTCATCAACCAGCGAACTGTAATCTTTGTCCCGAAATTATCCCTTGCTCCTGCATCCATCAATTCAATTTCAGGAATTGTAGGCAAACTGGTCATCGGAAGCACATACGGAAAAGTTGCATTCATCCTGAGTGCAGACGAGAGACGCAACTCTTTGGCATCCTGGCTTTTCAGCAAACCATAAAGATCTACATTTTCCTGAATCCGGTTAGTTTCAGGAGCCGGGGCAGCTGAATCCATTAAAAAACTCAGTCCCAAAGACGAAATCATCACTCTCCGGCCATCATTGACCACAGAAGGAGTCAGAATCACATTCGGAATGACTCCCTGTTGCTCAAAATTCCGGAAGTACGAAAGCGGTTTATTCAACCTTTCCCCCGTATTTTCATTCAGATTCGCCTCAAAAGCCATTGCACGGTCATAGCTGTAACCCGAGTCCTCAAAACGCGACTGATAACGGAAAAACAAATCGTTGGTTGACGCCGCAAACGAAAGCTTATTTAATAAATCCCGGGCAATTTCCTCAAAGTATCTTTTATCGTTGAATTTTACTTTCCCGGTCTGGTAATTCTCCAACAACAAAGACCGGTAATAGGAAGCTCCTACCATTCCCCCGGAAGCTCCGGTAATCATCGCAATATGCCGGGAGGACTTAAAACTGGTCAATGAATCGCACACCCGAAGCACCTGGTAGACCCAGGAGGCACTCCTGGATCCTCCTCCCGAAGTATTCACCACTACCAGTAACGGTTTTTCCTCTCCGGTTTGTTTCTTCCAATTTTCCAGGTACGCCAGGTATCTTTGGTAATCACTGCAACGCAACTTCGTATCTTTACTCAGAGTATAAATCAGCGAATCCGAATACAAATCGGATTTCTTATAACTCAAACCGTAAGCCTGTGTCTGGAACTGAAAAATTTTCCCGCCTTTGGAAAAGATATTCATCACCAGGAAAGCCAGAATAATAACCGGATAAGCCCACACCCGGAGCCATGTCATCAATGTACTGAGCAACATCAGAATAATAGTCATCAACAGCACCACACTCATACCTGCAGGTACATCCAGGAAGGCCTTTCCTCCAAACAAACCGATCAGGACATAAGTCAGGATTGTTGTGATCTCGAAAACAGTTGTTGAAACCCGGTTCTGATCAAACACCGATTGCAAAAGTGACTGTGCGTAATGTTTGGTAGAGCGACACTGCTGAATCCGGAGCCCTCTCCCCACATAAAAATACAAGCGCTGCCTGCCAGAACCTTTCACCTTGACCCGGTACCCTTTCCCGAAGCGCAACCAGCGGTCACTCCTGGTCGATGTATCCTCTCTAAAACGATTCAGCTCAAAAAGATTCTTATTGATCGGGAAGAAATACAGTTGCGAAATTCCCACAAACAGGAAGAATCCAATCAGTACCCCGGCACTAAAGAAAAAGATGTTTGTCCAGGATTCAAACTCCTCTATTCTTTGAAAACTGATAATCCTGATGAGAAAGTAAATAATAAAAATGACCGGAATAATGCTGTTATTAATACAAAAACGGACAAAAGGTTTGTTAACCATTGCCAGGAAAGGAAAGCGGGATGCCAGACGCATATAGGAATACGAATGAAAAGCCATTGTGAGCCCTCCAAAGGAAAACCCAATCAATAAAAAGGAAAAGAAACTGGTATTTCCTTCATACTCCGGCGAGAGAAACAGGTAGGACAAACCAAATCCCACCCCGATCTTATCCGAAATGAGCAGAAAGAATAACACCCAGTAAAAAAGTCCGAGCAGATTGTATTTCAAATGGTGGACCAGCAAAACAAAAGGAAAAAACATCCGGATAAACCGGAATATCTGATAGATTATGTCCCGAAGTGAAGCCACAGCCTGAAGATATGAATTATATATGATGTTTTTGATACTCTTTTATAAAATCTGTCACCAGGTAAGTCAGGGCTTTTCCGGCAATAATTTTATCCGTTTCCGTTTGGGGAGCTGCCTCCGGCAAGTGCAGGTAGCATACCTTTTCCAGCGAAGCCATCTTCCGGATGTAAATTCGCGCCTGATCCACTGTAATTCCCGACGGTGTGAACGCACTTGACGGCATAAACGCAATGGAATCCAGATCCAGATCCACTCCCATCGGATTCTGGAAATGCGAATCGTAAACCTTATCGATATCCGCCTGGAATTTGAATGGTTTTTCCAACCAGGACTCATAAAAGGTAAAAAATGCTTTCATTTCTTTCAAATGATCGAGAATAAACTGATTATTATACGACTCATGTAAACCGATCACCGAATAATGACTCAGGAAACCATATTCAAACGCGTAGGAAAACGGATTTCCTGAGTGCCTGCCTTCCATTGCCCGCGTATCCGCATGCGGATCCAGGTTTACTACCGAAACTGGACGATTCACGGATTCAGAAACACCTTTTATGAGCGGGTAAGCATTGTTATGCCCTCCACCTATCACAATCGGAATTCCTCCAACATCCGCCACTTCTTTTACCCAGGTACAAACAAGGAAATCCAGGTCATCCACGTAACTGTTGGAAAGCACAACCATTTCCCTGGTTACTTCGATAAACCCATGAACGCAAATGGAATTTCCGGTCAGGAACTGGTTGGATTGCACTGCCAGAAACCGGGGAACAAATGCATCAAATGCACGATCGGAGCCACCTCTTCCTCCATTCAGGCGCGGACCGATATCTTCTTTGATTCCAAGCACATGAAAACGCTTTTCTTTCCATTGATCTGATCTCCCACGAAACAAGACATTTTGTCCGATACGGATCTCCCCTTCACGTTCCGTAAGCCAGAGTTTCAAATGGCTTTCTTCCGGAAGCTGCAATCTGAAATAAGTCGATTCAAGCATGGTGCTTTTCCATTAATTCAACGAAAGTATCTGGCGGAGCTATCGGACGCATTGTTTCTTTGGACACAAAAACCAGAGTAGTCTTCGCCTTACTGATACATTCCCGTTTTTCATTATACAAAGTATATTCAAAGAATAAGCGCGGCCCCTTCAGTTCAGTGATAGCTGTTACAATCGTCAGTTCATCATCGTAGAGAGCTGGCTTGAAATATTCCACTTCAAAATGGCTCACTGGCAGCATCACACCGCTTTCTTCCAGTTCCCGGTAGCTCATCCCGAGCGAGCGCATTGCCTCCACTCTTCCCACTTCAAAATAGGCTGCGTAGTTCCCATAATAACAATAACCCATCTGATCCGTCTCACCGTATCTAACACGCACTTTCGCAGGAAATTCAAAAGAAGTCTTCATGGTATTTCTTCTTCTTAGAAATAAATTTTGCTAAATGTCGTAACTATTTTTAAATATTTCAGCAGAAAAAACTCATGCTTTTTATATATTTTGAAAACATTAAATAACTATAAAACCGGCCTGCAATTTTGTACCTTTGACATTAGAAAATTTTATTTCGTTGGAATACTAAATTTTAACATTTAACTATGAAATTCGCTTATTCGTCGAGCTATCAACTGATTTCAAGAAAATTGAAAGATCATATTAAAGGATTACTTCAGCACAATGCAAAACTTTTCAAATAATCAACCCCTAATCAACTTTTTTTTTCACTTTTTTATGTAAATATTTGCTCCCTCAAATGATTCAGTGATTTAACAATTAAGCTATGAATCTATTACGCCGATTAATTTTTTATTAACAATTTATTATAAACCTTAAAAATACCCTGCCAAATGAGTGCCAATCATGAAGCTATTTGGAATTCTTGTCTGAAAGTTATTAAGGATAATTTACCAATTCAGGCCTACAAAACCTGGTTTGAGCCAATTGTTCCGGTAAAGCTTGAAAACAATGTTTTGACGATACAAGTTCCGTCTCACTTTTTCTATGAATGGCTGGAAGAGCATTACATCACTTTGTTGAAAAAAGTGATTAAAAAGGAACTGGGTCAGGAAGGGCACCTGGAATATAGCATTGTGATGGAAAATTCTGCAAGCAATTCAAATCCTTACACGGTAAAACTTCCAGCTTCCAACAAAAAGGCTGTGAAGAACGCACCGGTAAACATGCCTTTGAATATCAGCGATAACCCGATCAAAAACCCATTCATTATCCCTGGTCTGAAAAAGGTTCATGTAGATTCCAATCTGAATCCTGCTTATTCTTTTGAGAATTTTGTAGAAGGAGATTGCAACCGTTTGGCACGGTCTGCAGGGTATGCCGTAGCAAATAAACCCGGAGGAACTGCTTTCAATCCGCTTTTGATTTACGGCGGTGTCGGATTAGGAAAGACCCATCTGGCGCATTCTATCGGAATCGGTGTAAAAAACCAGTTCCCAAACAAAACGGTTCTTTACGTCAGTTCGGAAAAATTTGCACACCAGTTTATTGATGCTGTCCGTAACCAGACAACGAACGATTTCATTCATTTCTACCAGATGATCGATGTTCTGATTATTGATGACGTACAGTTTTTCTCAGGGAAAGAAAAAACGCAGGATGTATTCTTCCATATTTTCAACCACCTGCACCAAAACGGAAAACAGATCATCCTGACTTCCGACAAACCGCCGGTTGAAATGCAGGGAATGGAACAGCGTTTGCTTTCCCGTTTCAAATGGGGATTGTCTGCGGACCTTTCTACTCCGGATCTGGAGACACGTATCGCTATCATGGAGAAGAAAATGTATGGAAGCGGAATCGAATTGCCACGTGAAGTAGTCGAATATCTTGCATACAGCATCAATACAAACATTCGCGAGATGGAAGGCGCTATGACTTCTCTTCTGGCCCAGGCTTCCCTGAATAAAAAAGCTATCACACTTGACCTGGCGAAGCAGATGATCGATAAATTCGTAAAAAACACTGCCCGTGAGGTTTCCATCGATTATATCCAGAAAGTGGTTTGCGATTATTTCGACTTACCGATTGAGATGCTGAAATCAAAAACGCGTAAGCGCGAGGTTGTTCAGGCACGTCAGATTTCGATGTATTTTTCCAAGAAAATGACGAAATCTTCCCTGGCAAGTATTGGAGCGCACTGCGGAGGAAAGGATCACGCAACGGTTCTTCATGCTTGCAGAACGGTAATCAATCTTTCGGAGACAGACAAACAGTTCCGCGTTTACCTGGAAGATCTGGAAAAGAAATTAACAATTCAATAATAGAGAGGCTGCTTTCCTGGCAGCCATTTTTTTACTTCCTCCCGCTTCCACACAATTTTATAAAATTGTGTAAAATCCCTGTTTTCACTGGCCGACAACCAGATTTTTTTCCAAAAATCCCTCTGCATCAACTGATCTCTACAGGCATAAAAACTTTCTTATTACTTTTGCACTATCACATGCAAACAGGAAAATTCAAAACCATAACGGCACTCAGCGAAGGATTTTACAAAGAAAAAGGATCCAAATTCCTGGCCTTTGCCATTCCCTGCAAAACTGAGGAGGAAATCAAGGAATACATCCAGCGGTTGAGGAAGGAATACCACCAGGCAGTGCATGTTTGCTCGGCTTTTCGTTTGGGAAGCGATAAAAAGCACTACCGTGCAAGTGATGACGGGGAGCCCTCCAATTCCGCTGGAGCACCAATTTTAGGACAGATCCAGTCGTTTGATCTGACCAATATCCTGGTTGCAGTTGTGAGGTATTACGGCGGAATCAACCTGGGAGTTGGCGGACTGATCAACGCCTATCGTACCGCATCCAAAGAGGCTCTTGAAAATGCCGGAATCGTTGAGCAGGAAGACGAAGTGCTGGTAAGTATTCGTTACAGTTACGATGAAATGCCACAGGTTATGGGAGTTTTGAAAAACAGTCCTGTACAAATTGTACTACAGGATTTTCAGCTCACCTGTAAACTGGAAATCCGGATTCCCGTTTCGGAACTGGGCATACTCGACCGGATTTCAGAATTAAATCTGCTCCTTCCGGAAGAAAAACACATTATTATTGAAAACCATGGAATTATCCAATAGCGAATTACTTCAGGAATTAATCAGTATCCGCGGTGTTGCCAGCGATGAATCACGTATCAAATCCTTTATCAAGGAATATGTACTGAAAAATGCCTCAAAATGGAAATCTAAGCCGCATATTATTGACGGCACAGGTTTCCAGGATACACTGATCCTCGTTTTCGGAGAGCCCAGAACTGCCGTTTTCGCGCACATGGATACAATCGGGTATTCCGTCGGGTATGAAAACGAGCTGATCCGCATCGGAGGACCGAAAAATACCGATGGAACACCCTTGGTAGGAAACGATTCTCAGGGAGAAGTGGAAGGTGAACTGATGATTTTTGAAAATGAACCGGGGCAGCAGCGTATCCAGTTGTTGAGCAATCGCATAATTGATCGCGGAACATTGCTTTCATTCAAACCGGATTTCAGAGAAACAAAGGAATACATTCAATCTCCATACCTGGACAACCGGCTTGGTGTATATGTTGCACTGCAACTGGCAGAAACAATGGAAAACGGGGCTATTGTGTTTTCAACTTACGAAGAGCACGGTGGAAATTCTATCGGGGCATGCGCCAAATACCTGATGAACAACTACGATGTGTTCCAGGCATTAATCTGCGATATTACCTGGGTAACACACGGTGTTGTACACAAAGGAGGAGTAGCTGTTTCCATGAGGGACAGTATGCTTCCGAGAAGAAAATACCTGAATAAAATTCTGGCAATAGCAAAGGAATCAGGAGTTAAATACCAGCTGGAAGTAGAATCTACCGGAGGAAGCGATGGTTCTGTTTTACAGAAATCAGATCTTCCGATTGACTGGTGCTTCATCGGCGCACCGGAAGACAATGTGCATACTCCAAAAGAAAAGGTTTACAAGAAAGACATTCAATCAATGATTGATCTGTACCAGGTTTTAATGGACCAATTATAGCATTGGTTTGTCTAAAATTCAGATAATCTGATTCGTACCATCATTTACTTTTAGCAATACTTTACAGCATCAGCGAACGGCATAAGCTTCTGTCAATTCTACAACGGGGTATTCAGCACATTTCTTTTCCGTATTTTGGGTCAATCCGGCATAGCTGACCTTCATTCTCAGCCCCTCTTTGTGAAATTTGGGATCGAATTTCTGCGGAGCAATCCGCTTCCAGGAACCATCGGCCAAGATGACTTTCAGCAGAACTCCGCAATCTTTCGATATTTCAACCCAAGCCAGGCATTTGTCGCAGGACCCGAATGTATCAGCCCGTTTTTTGTTTTTCACAGTTTTACAAGCAACTAATGAAACCAACATCACCATCAATATCATCCGTATCATTCTTCTCCGGTTTTAAGTAAAACATGTTTCCCTGCAATGGCTGCAGTAGTCCAGGCAGCCTGAAAGTTAAATCCTCCCGTTACACCATCAATATCCATCACCTCTCCCGCAAAAAACAGACCCGGGTATTTTTTCGATTCCATAGTTTGCATGTGAATCTCGTTCAGATCAATTCCACCGGCAGTTACAAATTCTTCTTTGAAAGTGGTTTTGCCTTCCATGGAATACAAATCGTTCATCAATACTTCCAGCAATTTATTCTGGTGCTTCACGGTTAGTTCGGAGCATTTAAACTGAGCCGGGATTCCTGCTTTTTCTGTCAGGTAGTTCCACAAACGGGTTTTGATCCTGTAAAGTGATGAGTTTGCAACCAGTTTATTCGACTGAACAAAACTCCGGATCATTTCCCGAACTACTTCCTGATTCTTCTCTCCGGTCCAGTTGACAGCAATTTTTGACCGATATTCTTTTTCCTCCAGTACCCTGGCTCCGAAAGCCGAGCATTTCAATACTGCTGGACCGCTCATTCCCCAATGTGTAATGAGCAAAGGACCACCGGAAGACCATTTCTCGCCTATAATCTTAACTATTGCGTTTTCCTGTACAATTCCCATCAATTCCTTAACCGGCTCATTCGGCATATTGAATGTAAAAAGTGAAGGAACTGGCGGGATGATGTTCAGATCGAAGGCTTTCAACAGCCCGAAGCCTGATATTTTCGGTTGTCCGCCAGTCGTTACTATCACAGAACGGGACAGAAAGGTCATTTCCGGGGTTTTCACTTCAAATTTCCCGGAATCCAGTCTCCGGACAGATTCTACCCGTTGATTCAGCAGCAGATCGATCCCATTCTTTCTGATTTCATTCAGAAAGCAATCAATGATCGTTTGTGAGTCGTTACTCAACGGAAAATAGCAGCCGTCCGGATATAATTTCAATGAAATGTTTCGTTGCTCTAACCAGGCCTTCATGTCTTTGCTTGAAAACTGGTAAAAGGCTTTTTTCAGGAAGCGCCCTCCTCTCGGATATTGTTTCGACAATTCTGCCGGGTCGGAAATCACATTGGTGACATTGCATCGCCCCCCTCCGGAAACCTTCACTTTTGCCAAAGCTTTTGAATTTCTTTCCAGGATGGTAATCTTCGCATCTCCAAAGGATTCGGAGGCACAAATAGCAGAGAAGCACCCTGCAGCCCCGGCACCGATAATCAAAACATCCAGCTCTTTCATAGATCAAAAATACAGACAAAAAGAGACCTGTCAGCTGACGAATCCTTTTTGGTTTCATTTACATGTTCGCAATATTGTGAACATGCGTTCTTTTTAATGCAGATCGTGTACAAAAAGGTGATACACTCATTTTTTACGTTGTTACACAGATCTGATAGTGCCTAAAACATTACCTAAATTCTCCTTCAAGCATCTAATGTATAATCTGAATCTGTTTACGCATGCTCTGATTCTCCGAATTCATTTCAAGTATATAAGAGCCTGCACGCAAAGATGTTGTATTCAAAAACACCTGGTTTCCGTTCAGCGTTTGCTCCAATACTGTTTTTCCATCCAGGCTGATTATCCGAACGGCTTGTGCATTTCCATTCATGATGTTTAAAATCAATTCTTCATTCGCCGGGTTCGGGTATGCATCAAATACCAGATCATTTAAGCCTAAAGGACCATCTGCTACCTGAACTGAGTTCTGGTACGTCGCATAATTTTGTTTCGTTCCTGTTACCAACAGGTAATCATTGGAAGCAAGCGCCGGAATGGTAATAACTGCCTGCCCTCCCGAAGAGACTGCAGATCCAAGTAAGATATCATTTTGAGAAATAGCTACCAAGACACCATCTACAGTACAGGAAACTGTTACAGAAGTCGTACCCAACGGCACGTTTCCCGGATGATTCACCAAAAGCGGTAAAGTTTGCCTGTTTCTGAACTGAACAGAAGGATCTCCGAACAGAATCCAGGTTTGCATCACTTCTTCCCCGCTTCCGGAAGGATATTCTTCCAGCATCGACAACTGTGAGTTATAAAACAAACCTCCAAGGGTTGTTTTATGATTCTCCGGGTAAATTTGTCCGATAATTGCTGCCATTTCGTCTTGCGTCTGCATCGGTTCTGCCCAGGCCATCAAAATGGAAGATCCCGCTGCACCGATCGCACCGGAAGGTGCATTGTTTTTCGTTGCTCTGAGCCATGCCTCCGAAATACAGGTTTCAGTCATAAATGTTCCGTTGTTACAAGCCACCGAAACCACGAAGGGGTATTTCCCGTTGTTGGTCGCCTGGTTGATATGTGTACTCTGAAAGTTCCCGCTCGCACACAAATCCACATCTCCGTGTCCGGTGTAGTTAAACAAGCCGGTTCCGGAATTAATCGCCTGCAAAATGATCGTTGAACCAGGATCTCCGCTGGCATCATTTCCGCCATGTGAACCATCGTAAAATTCTGCTACGTCCGTATAACCGTAATTCATCAAAACCGTTCTGATATTGCGCAGGTGCTGCCAATCCGCTTCCCCGTCATCTCCGTATCCGTTTCCTTCATTTGATCCCAATCCGACCGCATGTTCCATCCAGTCGCCTACCATTGGCTTTTTCTCGTATTCCAGCGTACGGCTCACCATGGTGGTGATATTTGCTTCTGTCCCCGAAAAACGGCCAACAAATACTTCCGGGTAAAAATCAGAGCCGGAAAGTTGTCCGTAATAAGAGTCCGAATAGAGGTCCTCCCCACCTGAAATTCCGTATGTATGTGCCGGAATATCTGCATGATCACCTACCAACAGGATGTAAGTCAGTTCCGGGTGCGATAAGTAATAATTCTGAATGTAAGCCAGAATATTAACATCATTAGTTCCGGTTGTTGCCGTTGAAACCAATTCCGTACGAATTCCTTTCTGATTTTTCCAGTTAACCAGAGGAGTTACTGCATTCACCAGTCCCGGAGCCGAAATAACCAGCATACTTCCATTTTCTTCCATCGGAGCATATTTCTGGGCAGAAGGGTTAATCACCATTTTTTGCTGCAGGGATTTCATCACCGGATCTGCCTGGCCGTTCAGTTCGTTCAGTCCCTGAATCTGTTCGTTATATGCTACCTGAATGCGGATGTTTTTGTACACAATCAGTTGTTTGGTTACCGGGTTGTATTGATAAGGAGAAACCTCCACCACTGCACCTCGCATGGACCTCCACAGAAACGGAGTCCGTATGTTTGCAGGTACTGCCGGATACAATGCATTTTGCTGGTAAACCGTTCCGAAAGAATAAGCAACCAAAGCAGGATCCACATTTCTCTTTAAACTACCTTTTGAAGGTGCAACCCACACATTTTCAAAAACCTGTACTTCATCATAACTTACTTCGATCTGAGGGTTTCCTTTAGCCGGAAGTTGAATGGTTTCATGAAAAAGCGGAAGTGCAGGAGCTCCTTTTTCCTGTGTAAGTACTTTAAACGTTTTTGAAAAATCGATCATTGACCAACCATTAATTTGCCGGAATTCAAAAGGAATTTCTTTAAACTGGTAAGTTAAAATCAGGGATTGGGAGTTCTCGGAATCTAATTGAAACTTCTGACCATACGTCAGTAAAACTCCACCGAATAACGAGCAAAAAAGGAGCGTTTTTTTCATTTACATCGTTTTTTAGCTTTCCAATGTACTGATTCTTATTGAAGAAGAAAACTAATTAACAAAAAAGAAAAAGGCCATCAGTCTTTTACCTGACAGCCTCTTTCCCTTAACCTGTAGATGTTAATAATTGATCCGTTAGTTGATTTTAACGCAAGAAATGAAGAAAGGTTTCAGAAAAACTGTTTTTCTAAAAAAAATTAAAAACTGATTCAGATCAACTTTTCTTCGTCCGGATGTCCCTACCTTTGCAGAACACTGAAACAATAAAAAAATGTTGATTGGTAAAGGATCCAGGTTAAACAGTATTTTCAAGATGAGATGTCCGCAATGCCGGGAAGGTGAATTTTTCCTTTCACAGCCCTATGACATGAAAAACCTGGGGAAGATACATGAGCACTGTTCGAAGTGCGGGTTAAAATACGAAAAGGAAGTTGGTTTTTATTACGGAGCCATGTATGTTTCCTATGCTTTGGGGGTTGCTTTGTTTGTAACCTGCTGGGTGAGTTTCAACCTCTTTTTTCCCAAAACCGGAACCTGGACTCAGATCACTGTCATTTCAGGGATTTCTATTTTCATCAGTCCTTATTTTTATGCGCTTTCCAAAATTATCTGGGCCAACTTGTTCTTTCCATACGATCCGGATGCAATCAGCAAACACCGGTTATCGGAAATAAAATAATCCCCCGGCCAACAAGCCAAGGGATACATTCAAACTACAAAGCAACTATTAAAGGATGACATTCCGGTCTTTCGGATATTTAATTTTGAATGAGTAGGTCATTTTTTCTGTGGCTTTGGTTTTCAGATTGACCGTCCAGGTTAATTTTCCTGTCGTTTTATCGTAATCAGCTTTATCCGTATTGATCTTGTCTATAGCGATTTCCCCATTGGTGGTTACAGGAATCTGGTCTTCAATCACCAGCTCCACGGCATTGGCTTTCAGATTTTTCACTGAAATTTCGTATGCATAAGTGCGCTCAATATCGTTTCCGATGATTTTTTCCTTGTAATCTTTTTTCAGCAAAATGCGTTTGGCAAGGATGTTCGGATCTTTTCCAAGGCTTAATTTCAACGTGTCATTCATGGCTGTCGGATCAATATATGTTTCGCCGATATATGTTCCGTCAAAGAAAATATTCGCATTTGCAGGAACCAGCTGTAAATCTTCGAGCTTGACTACTTCTGCAACCAGGAACACTCCCGGATCCAGTTTAGGAACGGTATAATATCTGTAGTTGGCCGCCAAGTCAACGTTTCGTATCAATACCAGGGATTTGTCTCCATTGCTCTCAATCGTATATGGTAAATCAATTTTGTATTCAGCCGATAAAACCCGGTTGATTACCGTTGTGAAATTTGCAGCCGTTTCAGCATCTGTCATCTCTTTCTCTTCCTCCCTCTTATACAAGTCTGAGTCTGCTTTATCTTCTTTAAGAGATGGAGCCGGGGAGATACTCATAGTATTCAGCCTTCCGTTCACAGCACTGAAGTTGTAGTAATCCACATACCATGGATGCAAATCCGGCTTGATTTTGTTCTGATACGGATCATTTGTGGAAAGCGTCAGCTGCACATTGTCCCAGGATTCACCTGTATTTTGCTGCACACTTGCTTTGTAAGCCAGGTTTACTTTTCCTTCTGTAATTTCGCCGCGAATATCGTATGAAGGAACCCAGGAAGCTCCTGAAGCCAGGTAGGAAACGACCAGTCTTCCGGCAACCGCTTCTTTCGACTGGACAGTTACAACAATTCTATGAACCGGGCCAACGGGAACTTTTGGCGTATTGGAAGACTGATAATTCTGCAAATCTTTCATTCGCTCACTCATTCCCTGGAATGTCGTATTTTTTAATTTTATACGTTTATTCAATTGCTGCAGCTTCTTGTTGATCTCATTCATCTTCAGCTGGTAATAATCTACTACCTGTTTCAGCAATTGAACCGAGTCGTTCACTTTTCCTTGTCCGCGAATGGCTCCGTTATTGGACAGGATGTTTTTAGAGGTATTCAGCACATCTATCTCATCCTGGATTTCTTTGATGTCATAAGCGACATTATCCATGGAATCCTGGAGCATATTGATATCTTTCCGGATCTTTAGCGGAAGTCCTTCCAGTTTCGGAGTTTCCGGTTTCGGGTAATATTTCTGGTATTTGGAATCCAGTAAAACAACATTTCCGAAGGCTTTTACCTGCAAACTTTTCGGATCAATGTTCGGGCTGACACCTTCAATGATCAGTTCGGTAATTCCGGGTTTTACATTGAAATTTGCCTTTCGGTACACCTGAGCACCGCTGGTGTACACGGTCACCTCGCTAATGGCAGATTTGATGACCTCTTTATCGTTGGCGAACGAATAGAAATTGGGGAGAATTGCCAGTAAAAGCACTACTACTTTTTTCATTGGAATTAATTTTCTTTAAATACTACTTAAAGCCGTTTTCGTTCAAATAAATCAGCATAAAAATAGAAAATATTGCCGCAAAAAAAACATATCTTTCTGAGTATCAACAGCTAAATACGATTTTATTATAACAACTATTTGAAGCACAAACAAGAGCTCCGATCGGTTAATCCCTGCAAAAAGGATTCATCCGGCCTTCTTTCCATTCAAAACTTTCAATGCTGGTATGTTCCTGCCAGACACAATTTTCGTCGTATTCATCCAAAGAAGTTACTCTCAAAATTTGGTCTTTTTCCGGTTTTCGGGTATATGGTATCGTATAATCCTCTTCTTTTTCAAGGGTGGGAAAAATCAATACGGCTGACGAGTGGAAAGCTCCCGCTTCAGAAACTCCGGATCCGCTTTCCAGGTAGCTGATTTTTTCTTCGGTTTCCAGCAAATAGTGTTCGCTCCAGCTTACACCACAAGCTTCTGCCAGTGTATTATATACAAAAACGTGTTTCACTCCTTCAAGCAGAGGGTTTCTTATCAGAACCAATTCACCGTAACCGGGTTGGTCTGCATGACTCACTTTAAACTCGGTTTGCTTGATAATTTGCCTGTGGGAAAAGATTCTAACCGATGCATAATAATCAACAAGGGTATCGCCTTCTCTTACAATCCGGGTGATTCCCCAAATGGCAGAAGTCGTATCAGATACTTTTAAAACCTGATTTGTCAACAATCCTCCCCAAACATATCCCTTCTTCTTTCCCGCTTCGACATGAATCCATCTGGATTGAATTCCGTTAATCGTTGTATCGGTTCCGGATACTGCCAATACTTTAACCCGATCTCCGATCAGTAATTTTGCGACCATTTCAGAACCGGAAGAAGGTTGTGACCTCAATTTACAGGCATCGGCGATAATAAACGCTTCTGTTAAGGGATCTCTCCAATCCTGGGTCCAGCTTTCGAAGTCGTATGCTTCGGTACTTACCGTTTCCTGGGCGTTCACTGCAAAAGGGCAAACGGCCAGAAGCAGCAGATTAAGCAGTTTTTTCATTTGATCTGATCAACGATTGAATTTCACCAATAATGCGGTCTGCCAGACCGGATGCTGCCTGTGCGTCTTTGCTTTCAGTATACACGCGAATGATCGGCTCTGTATTGCTCTTACGCAAGTGAACCCATTCTTTCCCGATGTAGATTTTCACTCCGTCAGCAGTATCTACTTCTTCATTTTGGTATTTCTCCGCCATTTTTTTCAGGATTGCATCTACGTCGATTCCCGGAGTCAGGTCGATTTTCTTCTTCGCCATCTCGTAATTCGGGTACGATGCCCGAAGAGCGGTCATGCTCATTTTCTTGTATGCCAAATGAGACAGGAACAAAGCAATTCCCACCAATGAATCTCTTCCGTAATGCAAATCCGGGTAAATGATTCCGCCGTTTCCTTCTCCTCCGATCACCGCATTGGTTTCCTTCATTTTTACCACTACATTTACCTCACCTACTGCCGAAGCATGATACGCGCAACCTGCTTCTTCTGTAATATCGCGCAAGGCTCTGGTAGAGCTCAAATTTGAAACGGTCGCTCCTTTTCTTTTGGAAAGAATATATTCGGAAACGGCAACCAGCGTATATTCTTCACCAAACATAGAACCGTCTTCATTGACGAGTGCCAAACGATCCACATCCGGATCAACAGTAATTCCCAGATGTGCTTTTTCGGAAATCACACGTGCCGATAATTCTGTTAAATGCTCTTTCAAGGGCTCCGGATTGTGCGGGAAATATCCGGTCGGCTCGCAGTATATTTCAATAATATCTCTTACTCCCAACTTGCGGAGCAATTGCGGAACAGAAATTCCTCCCGTTGAGTTTACCGCATCCACAACAACCTTAAAGTTTGCATTGCTGATTGCGGGAATATCCACATCCGGAAGCGCACAAACAGCATCAATATGACGCTCAATTGCCTGTTCGTCCTTCACCACTTTTCCAATCTCATCGATCTCTGCAAAAACGAAACTTCCTTCTCCTGCAATTTTCAGCAACAACTCTCCCTCTTCACCAGAAATAAATTCTCCTTTGCTATTCAGCAATTTCAATGCATTCCACTGTTTCGGATTATGAGAAGCAGTCAGGATAATTCCTCCGTTTGCCTGGTGATATGGAACCGCCATCTCCACTGTTGGTGTAGTCGATAACCCGAGATCAATCACTTTGATTCCCAAGCCCACAAGTGTCTGGATCACCAGAGCAGCTATCATTTCACCTGAAAGCCGCGCATCTCTTCCGACGACGACTTTCAATTTGCCGGAGCCGTAAATGGATTTCAGCCAGGTCCCATAAGCGGCAGCAAACTGCACAGCATCAATAGGAGTTAAATTATCACCGGGAGCCCCCCCGATCATTCCTCTGATTCCTGAAATGGATTTAATTAATGTCATTCTTAATTAAAATTTTTCTTTAATCCAATCATCTTCAATACAGTTACAGCAGCTTCCACTCCTTTGTTTCCGTGTTTTCCTCCTGCCCTGTCGATTGATTGCTGCTCCGTATTGTCTGTCAGCAAACAAAAGCCAATCGGTTTGTTGTATTTCAGCGTTACATCTACAATTCCCTGAGTTGTTCCCGAACACACGAAATCGAAATGCCTTGTTTCCCCCTGGATCACCACACCGATTACAATAATTCCGTCAATTTGTTCATCCTGTGCAAACCATTGAGCTCCCAAAGGCAATTCAAAAGCTCCCGGGACGTGTTTGATCCGCAAAGCGGATTCCTTCACATCTGCCTTCATCAAGGTTTCAACAGCTCCTTCCAGCAAGCGGGAAGTGATATGACCGTTCCATTCAGAAACAACAATGCCGATTGTAAAACCGGCACCATTTGGAATTGTATCCTGATCGAACGCTGATAAGTTTTTTAAACTCGTAGCCACTTTCAAATTTTATTTATTGGACACTCTTGCAATGTATTTGTCGATCGTTTTCTGTTGACCAAACATGTAGTAATCCTTATTAATTCTTTCGTACAATTCTTTTGCTTTTGCGTAGTCTTTGATTTCTTCCGCAACCTGACCCGCTTTGAACAAATAAGTTGGTGTTGTCCACTCATTCTCTTTTGCTTCTGCTGCATCTTCATACAAATTCAAAGCATCTTTGTATTTACCCAACTCACTGTAGCAATCTCCCTGAAGCCCCAAAACCATTGCAGGACCGTAAGTATCTTTCAGCGATACATCTTCCAGCAATTTCAGAGCTTTTTTGAAGTCATTTTTCGCCATATACTGACGTGCCAAAGTAAACTTAGCTACCTGCCCGCCCTGATACCCGTCATTTTTTTTCACAAAAGGCTCCAGTTCAGCAATTGCAGCATCGACCGAATCTTTCGCAGCCAGGTTTAATCCTCTGTAATATCCTTCATTAGATTTCTGGTTCTTTGGAGCATAAACAAACTGTCTGTAAAGAATGTATCCAAGAATTAATATAATAAGACCGATCACTGCAAAAGTGATTATGCGAAGTCTTTTATTTTCCTGAAATTGACGTTTAATATCATTAAAACTAGTAGTTTCTACCATTTGTTTTTCTATTTAAGCGTTGCAAAAATAATCTTTTTTTCGAATCTCCGATTGAAACTTATCAAAAGGTGCTTGTGAAGAAGCTTTTTCGGGGATCCTTTCATTCTGAAAGAAAAAGAACTCTGTGGCAGACGACCCTGGTTCGGGTAGCCGTAGTTTAATAGTGAAAAGCCCATTCATGATACCCGCCTGCGGTAACATATATGCTATCACTAAATGGAGTAACTACATTGTTTCTCTTGTAATACCCGCTGAAATAATACCAGCCCATTGGGAATTTATAATAATTTGCGTTGGTGTAATCAATACAGCCTGGGTAAATATCAGTATAGGGTAAAAAATTATTAATATTTGATATTTGATATTTGATATTTGATATTTGATATTTGATATTTGATATTTGATATTTGATATTTGATATTTACAAAAAGTGTGTCAAACTGATTGAAACACGTTATGTTTTTTGGTGCAAATTTCAAATTTCCATACGGCACGGCATAATAATCCGCATGCACGGTTTTTCCTTTTTTGACTGCTAAATCGGCCCCAGCTCCGATGAAGGAAGCCCCGTTGTTTTGTGTCCAGCCCATGCCATAGTAAGCTCCGGCAGGAGACGTATTACATTGAATAGATTCGGCTGAAAGGCTCAGCTTGCTGATCTCAAAGGAGCCATCTGCCCCGGAAGTGGTGGCTTTGATCACTTTATCTCCCCCGTCATAAGCCCACCATATTGGTTTAAACATCCTTATTTCCGCTCCTTCAATTCCTTCACCGGTTATGGGATTCAGTACACGCCCTTTCATGGTGATATTCTTACCAAATTTAGTGCAACCTGTTGCCAACAACAATATACTCATTATCAATATCTGCTTCATAATACAACTAATTTAAGGGTTTCCGTTTTTGAATTGATTGTAACCTGCACTAAGGACGTTCCCGTTTGGAGTAGCACCGGTGAGTGGTATTCTGTTGCTTCTATATTTGCTGTCTCGTATCGGTATTCCATACATAGTATAGATACGTACGGTTGAAATTACGGCTTCCGAAGCGGATTTCAAAGAAAAAGTTCCATCATTGCTGGGATTTGGGTAAAGCCGGATCCGGTCTTGTTTCTCTGATTCTTCCCGAGTGCCTTCAGAAAGGACTTCTAAATGTTTTTTAATGTCTTCATAACCGTTGGAGCCGTCGGAAGGCCAGAGATTGCGGTTGATGCCGAGTGCGGAAACCACCGGTTTGTGAGTGAAAAAGGATTTGCCGAAAAGGGTAGCTGGCGTCAGAGGAAAATAAGTTCTGTCTGCCACATCAACGAAGTTCCCCATTTTATTCAGAAACGATCCCGCTACGTTATCAATTTCCTGCATCATGGATACATTGACCTCGTGTTTGCACACGGCCTGAAAGGGGTTGAGGAGCACAGGAGGCAGCTGCCTGCGGAAGATCTGAAAGGTCTGCCCGGAAGGCATGTATTTCGCAATTCCTATGCGGAAGCGGAATCCCATCACGGAAATGTTCTGCCAGTATTCTCCAGCGTTATTGTATTCTTCTGTTCCATCACTGTTTTTTCCGCTGATTTTTCCCAGAGAAATAGCGATGTTTCTGGAAGCAACGGGCATGTGGAAGATGTTTTCTCCGTTGTCCACCGCATTCAGCGCGTTTAAGAAATTCTGTCTCCTCCAGTGGTGGGTGGGCTCCGTGTAGCTGATTTTTTGTATGGGAAAGAAAAAAATATTGTCACTGTATGCCGCCCCACCAGCTCCCGGAAGGTTTTCTGGTTCACGGTGGCATACAGGAAGGTGCTGAGGAAAAAATCGGGCAGACCTAGGTAGTTGCTTTTATAGTAATTGGCGCTGTAAACCTGATACTGGTAGCCCAGCGGGATGTTTGCCCCGTAAAAGTTGGCATCGTAGGAAATATTCAATCGGGTGTGGTGGTGCGGGGCAGTGCTGCCGGATGCCAGGTG
>JAIRJW010000049.1 GCA_031260455.1 Fluviicola sp. | reverse complement strand
GAATTTATCCGGTCCGTTGATGCAGAATTTCACGAACGGTTGGTTTTGAATCATCACCACTATCTGGGGCTGAAATGGGGAGTGAAACGTTTTCATTACCCGGAAAGGGATCGTAAATTATGGAAAGAATCCGGTTGGACCGGAATAAAACAAGAATTGATTTATTCTACTTCGATTCATACCATGGAAGAATACAACGCGCTGCCGGATCATTTTTCTTATGCGTTTTTGAGTCCTGTGTTTGACAGCATTTCAAAACCCGGTTACAAAGCAGAACGATTTAATTTTTCGGAAAAGAAAGAAAGTCCGGTGAAAGTGATCAGTTTGGGAGGAATTCGGGCAGGTAATGTCTCAGAAGCCATTCAAATGGGGTTTGACGGAGTGGCCTTGCTGGGAACAATCTGGAATTCGGAAAATCCTGTCCGTTCGTTTATGGAAGTAAAATCAGAAGTAAGAAAGAATATTTTTACGCTATGAACTACAATCGTCCCATCGTATTAAGTATTGCCGGTTTCGACCCAACGGGCGGGGCAGGAGCTCTTGCTGATGTGAAAACGTTTGAACAGTATAGCTGTCTTGGAATGGCTGTTCTGACCGGAAATACGAATCAAACCGAAACGGATTTTATTTCGGTGGATTGGATCGGGAAAGAAAAAATTACCTCGCAGTTGTTGCCAATCCTCGAAAATTACCAGGTTTCGGCAGTGAAGATCGGAATAGTGGAAAATCTGGAAATCTTATCTGGAATTCTGGAAATAATCAGGGCTTCCTTTGCTTTGATTCCGGTTGTCTGGGATCCTGTTTTGACTGCTTCATCAGGATTTGAATTGCATGATGCGTTTGAACGCAGATTGCTGGAAGAAATTCTGATATCGGTGGATCTGATTACCCCGAATGTCAGTGAAGCCAGAAAACTAATGGGAGAAAAAGATGAAATTGAGGCGGCTTTTCTATTGGGAAACCATACGTCAGTTTTACTGAAAGGCGGGCATAGTACGGTCAGGAAAGGAATTGATCTGCTGATTGAGAATCATTTACCGAAGGAAATCGAGGGGACGATCAACAAAAAATTGTACCCGAAACACGGCTCCGGATGCATTCTTTCGGCGGCAATTGCGTCCAGCTTAGCCTTGGGAGCAAGTTTGCCGGAAGCCTGTCGGAATGCGAAAGACTATATTGAAAGAAGATTGGCAAGTAATACAAATCTGTTGGCATATCATGCTGAATAAAATACACTACATATCACAGGGAGCAACATTTGAAGAACAGGAAAAAGATATCCTGGAAGCTTTGGAGGCTGGTTGTAAACTGATTCAGTTGCGTTTCAAAAACGGAACTAAAGAGAAAATCACGGAGCTGGCAAAAAGAGCCAAAGTTCTTTGCCAGTTTCACGAAGCTAAGCTCATTATCAATGATTGGGTTGAAATTGCAAAGGAAATTGATGCTGACGGGGTTCATTTAGGACTCATGGATACATCCGTTCGGGAAGCGCGCGAGCTGTTGGGCCCGACAAAAATTATCGGGGGAACGGCAAATACGCTTGAAGATGTTTTGCAACGGATTGAAGAACATTGCGACTACATTGGTTTGGGACCTTTCCGGTTTACAGCTACAAAAGAAAAACTGAGTCCGGTTTTGGGATTGGAAGGTTATTACACCATTCTGCAGGAAATGGCGGATAGGTGTGTGTTTATTCCGGTTTATGCGATCGGGGGAATTGAGCTGGCAGATTTGGAAAAATTAAAACATACGGGAATATACGGAGTTGCTGTTTCGGGGGTGATTTCGAAATCCGGTGAAAAGGCACATATTGTAAAAGAAATAGCAAAAGCATTGAAATAATAATTCCTTTATTCTATCACAAAGGGGAACAACATAAAAAATAGTATGCTCAAAATAGCAGATAAAGAATTTAAATCACGCTTGTTCCTGGGAACCGGGAAATTCGGCTCTTCAGTGCAAATGGAAGAAACTGTACTGGCTTCGGAAAGCGAATTGGTAACTGTGGCATTAAAGCGGATAGATCTGGAAACGGAAACAGATGACTTATTGATGCATTTGAATCATCCACATATTGGGTTATTACCGAATACATCGGGAGCGCGAAATGTCAAAGAAGCAGTTTTTGCTGCTCAATTGGCACGTGATGCTATGGAAACTAACTGGCTGAAACTGGAAATACATCCGGATCCGAAGTATTTGCTGCCGGACCCGATCGAAACATTAAAGGCAACAGAAGAGCTGGCAAGGCTGGGATTTGTGATTCTGCCCTATATTCATGCCGATCCGGTACTGTGTAAACGCCTGGAAAATGCCGGAACAGCTGCTGTAATGCCCCTGGGAGCTCCGATTGGAACCAATAAAGGCTTGAAAACACTGGATTTCCTCGAAATTATCATTGAACAAAGTAAAGTTCCTGTAATCGTGGATGCCGGAATCGGAGCCCCGTCTCACGCAGCTTATGCTATGGAATTGGGAGCTGACGCAGTTTTGGTCAACACGGCGATTGCCGTTGCCCGGAATCCGAAGGAAATGGCCCTGGCTTTCAAAATGGCGGTTGAGTCCGGAAGAATGGCGTATGAATCCGGATTGGGAGCTGTCTCGAAACCAGCAAGTGCTTCGAGTCCGCTGACCGGATTTTTGAATTTGTAGTTTCCACCAACCCGAACTTAATCCGACAGCCAAAACAAAACGAGGTTTTTTGATTTTTACCAATGTAGATGACGGATGTAAAGTCTATGAGAAACTTTTAGTTCACTATTTAGGCGAAAACGGACAAAAAATAATTTCAGCTAACCCAAAAACGGCACATCTTGGGCTTTTCTGCACACATTACAACAAAAAAATCCCAAAAAGAGCCGTTTTTTGCCTTACTTTTGATGATTTGTAGAGTCACTACTGAAAAATATTTTTGAAAAAATTTGATCGTCTCAAAAATTTGATTCAATTTTGTAGCTGAGTTACTTAAATTAAAATTTGTGATTAGGCACATTTACGACATAACAAGCATTCAAACAGGTGTTTTCGCTAAGCCTGCCGACACAGGCGACATCGTGTATTTGCAGGCAAAACACTTTGACGAAAACGGTCAGCTTGCAGCGAAGCTGCACGCTGATTTGTCTACAAGTGGTATTTCCAATAAACACATTTTGAAATACGGAGACATTTTGTTTGCAGCTAAAGGAACTAAAAACTTTGCTACGGCTTACGAAAAACACAATCTGCCTGCTGTTGCTTCTACTTCGTTTTTTGTACTTCGCTTAACAGACAAAAATGTGTTGCCCGAATACTTGGCTTGGTTTCTCAATCACCCAAACACGCTTACGCTTTTAAAAGCACAAGCAATCGGAACTTCTATTCCTTCCATTTCAAAACAAGTGTTGGAAAGTTTGGAAATAAAAATTCCCAATGTAGAAACACAACAAATTATTTTAAAAATTGCCAATCTTCGCAAGCAAGAAAAAAAATTGAACCAGCAAATTGAATTTTTAACCGACAAGAAAATACAACAACAAATTATTAACGCTATAAAATAAAGAGCAATGACAAAGATTTCTCAAAAAGATATTAACGATGCAGTTTGGAAAGCATGTGATACGTTTCGTGGAAGTATTGATCCAAGTGTGTACAAAGATTATGTTCTCACAATATTGTTCATCAAATACCTGAGCGATGTACACGATGACAAATACGAAACCTATCTTGAAAAATACAAAGGCGACACTGCCCGTGCCAAACGTGCTATGGATTTGGAGCGTTTTGTAATTCCTGTAAACAGCCATTTCAACTATTTGTTTGAATACCGCAACGAGACCAACATTGGCGAACTAATTGACATTGCTTTGGCTGATTTGGTTGAAGCCAATCGTGAAAAATTGTATAGTGAAGACGGTGCAGGCGTTTTCCAAAACATTTCGTTTAACAGCAGCGTGTTGGGTGAACCCAAAGACAAAAATCATCGCCTCAAAAATTTGCTGATTGATTTTAACTCCAACAAGTTGGATTTGCGCCCTTCGCATTTGGGGGGCACAGACATTATTGGTGGTGCGTACGAATTTTTAATTGCCAATTTTGCCAGCGATGCAGGTAAAAAAGCAGGCGAATTTTTTACGCCAAGCGAAGTTTCTACACTCTTGGCAAAACTCACCAAAAGCAAAGACGGTTCACGTATTTGCGACCCCACTTGCGGTTCGGGTTCGTTACTCATAAAAGCAGGTTTGGAAGTTGGTTCAGAAAATTTTTCGTTGTACGGACAAGAAGCCAATGGCAGCACTTGGGCACTTGCCGTGATGAATATGTTTTTGCACGGTTTTGACAACGCTACCATTCGTTGGGGCGATACCATTCGCAACCCCAAACTAAAAGATGGCGATGCGTTGATGAAGTTTGATACCGTTGTCGCAAATCCGCCATTTAGTTTAGATAAGTGGGGAGCAGACCAAGCCGAAACTGACAACTACAACCGTTTTTGGCGTGGTGTGCCACCAAAAAGCAAAGGCGATTGGGCATTTATCAGTCACATGATTGAAACGTTAAACGAACACGGAAAAGCGGGCGTAGTTGTGCCACACGGAGTTTTGTTTCGTGGTGCAAGCGAAGGAAAAATTCGCCAAAAAACCATTGACGAAAATTTATTGGAAGCCGTGATTGGTTTGCCTGCCAACTTGTTTTTTGGTACAGGAATACCGGCAGCAATAATTGTGTTTAATAAAGACAAAGGCAAAAATAAAAACGTATTGTTTATTGATGCCAGCAAACAATTTGAAGCCGCCAAAAACCAAAATAAACTGCGTGCAACAGACATTGAACACATTGTAAAAACCTACCGTGATTTTACCGCAGGTAAATTGAAACAAGGCATTATCGAAGAAAAATACAGCTACGTTGCCACTTATGAAGAATTGCAAGAAAACGGTTACAACTTAAACATACCGCGTTATGTGGATACATTTGAAGAAGAAGCCGAAATAGACATTGCAGCCGTGCAACAAGAAATTGACACTTTGGAAAACGAGTTGAAAGAAGTTCAAAAGGAAATGAAAAAGTATTTATCACAATTAAATGCGTAATACAATGAGCTATCAAAACATACTTAACGAAATAGAACAAATCAGAAAACAAGTTGCTGATTTAGGAAGTTTGTCGGTTGAACAAAAAAAGAAAATTAACTACAAATTTCGTTTGGAGTGGAATTACAATTCCAACAGTATGGAAGGCAATACGCTTACCATTGAAGACACCAAAGAAGTAATGATGGGCAACATTTCTGTAAAAAACAAACCCTACAAAGACATTATGGAAATGCAGGGACACAACAAAGTGGTGGAAGATATTTTGAAAATTGCAAAAGGCGAATTGCGGTTGTCTGAAAAACGAATAAAGGAAATTCATACAAGCATTATGTATGAGGAAAAACCGGATGAAAGCAACAAAATTGGACAATGGAAAGCTACGCCCAATTACATTTTTAATACTAAAGGCGAACGTTATGATTTTGTGCAACCCGATGAAATTCCCAAAAAAATTCACGACTTACTTAACCGTACCAATGCCCAATTAGACGCTGTTTTTCAAAACAAAAAAAATGCACCGCACCCTATTACCATTGCTTTGCAATTTCATTTAGATTATTTAGCCATACACCCGTTTTATGACGGCAACGGACGTACGGCACGCATTTTAACCAATCTTATTTTGGTGGCTTGTGGCTACAACCCTTTTTGGATAGATGAAAAAGATAGAAAAATATATTACAGCCTCATAAGTGACATACAGGGTTATGAAGGCGACAAAGAAGCATTTTTTGAACATTGTGCTGCACTCATTAAACGTTCGGAACAAATTATTTTGAGTGTTGCCAAAGGCGAAGACATTAGCGAACAAGAAGACCTTGACAAAGAAATTGCTTTGTTGCAAAAACAATGGAAAGGCGAAAAATTAAGTAAAACACCTAAGTTGATTTACGATATTTTTCATTTTACAGAAACCGGCATTATACAACCTTGCGACAGTGTGTTACGGAAGTTTGACATACTTTTTCAGGAAAAAAAAATTAGCAAAAAAGTAAACGGCAACGAAAAAGAAAAAGAACGTACCATTTTTGATGCGCTTAAAATGCTAAGATTAGGTGTAACTGAAAACGGGAAACACATTTACGGTTTTGATATTTACCAAACCGATGTTTACGCCATTAGTTACCAATACAACCAATATGGCCTGATAAACGCTCGATACGACACGAATCTACTGTTTGAAACCCAAATTACTTTTGATGCACAAAGCTACCGCATTAACGTAAGCGTTGATACCGAAACCATATTTAACCAAGAATTTGCTTATGGCACATTGCCAATGGCAACGGCATTAAAAGAAATACCTACCCAAACAGGCAACACTTGTTTGGAAATAATTAAGCGCAAACAAAAATGAAAACAAACAACAACATATTGCCGACATCAGCAAAATGATAAGACATTAAAAACAAATAATTATGGCAAAGGAAATTTCAAAAAATAATATACCTGTTTTTGAACAAATAAAACAAGTGGATAAAAACGGTAATGAGTGGTGGTCTGCCCGACAACTGGGTAAAATACTGGAATATTCTGAGTACCGGCACTTTAAACCCGTTATTGATAAAGCCAAAGAAGCATGTATTAATAGTAACCAACGAGTGGAAAACCATTTCGAGGACTTCCTCGAAATGGTTGATATTGGTTCTGGCGCAAAACGCCCAATGGAAGATGGGGTAAAGCTTTCGCGCTATGCCTGCTATCTGATTGTGCAAAATGCAGATCCGGGCAAAGAAGTAGTAGCACAAGGGCAAACCTATTTTGCCGTACAAACCCGCTTGCAGGAAGTGCAGCAAATGCAGGCTTACCAACAACTTAATACCGAAGAAGAAAAACGCCTCTTTTTACGAAAAGAACTTTACGAACACAACAAACAATTAGCCGTTGCCGCCAAAAACGCAGGCGTAATTGAGCCACTTGACTACGCTGTTTTTCAAAACCACGGCTATATGGGTTTGTATGGTGGGCTTGATGCCAAAGGCATACACAAGAAAAAAGGCTTGCAAAAAAGCCAACAGATTTTAGACCACATGGGCAGTACAGAATTGGCCGCCAACCTGTTCCGTGCCACGCAAACCGAAGAAAAATTAAAACGCGAAAATATTAAAGGTAAACAGAAAGCCAACCAAACCCACTACGAAGTAGGCAAAAAAGTACGCAAAACCATTGAAGAAATTGGCGGCACCATGCCTGAAAACCTGCCTGCTGAAGAAAGCATTAAAAAAGTGGAAAAGAAAAACGAGCCTAAAAAACTACCTAAGGAAAAATGAAAACAAACAACAACATATTGCCAAAGGGTTGGGAAGTGAAAGAGTTTGCTCAATTTGCCGAAGTTTCAAAGGCAAAATACAATCCTATTTCAACAGAAGACTTAAAGTGCATTGAACTTGAACACTTAAATCAAGAAACAGGAAATATCAACGGTTGGGTTAATTCATCTGAACAAAAAAGTACAAAAAATAAATTCCAAAAAGGTCAAGTTCTTTTTGGAAAATTAAGACCGTATTTGAAAAAGTATTGGCTTGCAGAATTTGACGGAGTTTGTTCAAGTGAAATTTGGGTTTTAAATTCTGTTTCAAAAAAATGTACGAACGAATTTTTATTTCGTTTAGTTCAATCCGAAAAATTTATTCAAGTAGCAAATGTTTCAAGCGGTTCAAAAATGCCGAGAGCTGATTGGGATTATGTTTCCGAGTTTCCATTTTCTCTCCCGCCCTTACCCGAACAAACCGCCATAGCCGCCCTTCTCAGCACTTGGGACACCGCCATACAAAAAATTGCCACACTCATTGCCCAAAAACAACTGCAAAAAAAATGGCTCATGCAGAAATTGTTGAGTGGGAAAAAGAAAAACGAAAATCACATGCTTGGAAACTACATTAAAGAAGTTTCAGTACGTAACACCGGAAATAAAATTACAAGAGTTTTATCTGTCACAAATTCAAGAGGTTTTATTGACCAAGAAGAACAATTTGATAGAGTTGTGGCAAGCAAAGAACAAGGCAATTATAAAGTTGTAAAAAAAGGACAATTTGCTTACAATCCTTCTCGTGTAAATGTTGGTTCGTTAGATTTATTACGAAAATTTGATGAAGGAATTTTAAGTCCGATGTATGTGGTTTTTGAACCTGATACAGAAAAAATCAACATAGAATATTTGTTTTATCTTTTAAAAACAACATTGTTCACGGCTCGAATTCCAATGTTTGTGCAAGGAAGCGTGAGAGATACATTGTCTTTTGACGGTTTATGTGGAATGAAATTTTTTATTCCGTCAATTTCAGAGCAAACCAAAATTGCTCAAATCCTGCAAACCGCAGACAAAGAAATACAACTATTAAAATCAAAATCGGAAAAACTAAAAGAACAGAAAAAAGGCTTAATGCAACAGCTACTAACAGGAAAAAAACGCTTAACGTAAGGGCAAACCCTTGTGGTTGCCCTATATGGTTGTGGGGCAACCACAAGGGTTGTCTCCAACAATTAAAAAAACAGATATGAACAAATACAATCCAAATATCCACCACCGCAAATCCATTCGCCTGAAAGGATACAATTATTCGCAGGCAGGATTGTATTTTGTTACAATATGCGTACAAAACCGTAAATGTTTATTCGGGAAAATTGAAAATGGCGAAATGATATTAAACGATGCAGGGCAAATGGTGGAAAACGAATGGTTGAAAATTTCGCAACGATTTACCAATGTCCAATTACACGAATATGTGGTAATGCCCAACCATTTTCACGCCATTTTTCAAATCGTAGCGACCCTTGTGGTCGCCCAAAATGAAAAAACGGTCGCCCTTGTGACGGTATCCCTTGTGGACACCCAAAACAAAACGAGACGACCACAAGGGTTTGCCCCTACCAAACCAAAAACCATTGGCGATATGGTGGGTGCATTTCAATCCATTGTAACGGTTGAATACATACGTGGCGTTAAAAATTTGGGTTGGGTACCATTCAACGGAAAATTATGGCAACGTAATTATTGGGAACACATTATCCGAAATGAACAATCCTATCAACGTATTTCCAAATATATTATTAACAATCCAAATAATTGGGGCAATGATAAATTATACAAATAACTGTAACGGTGACCCTTGTGGTCGTCCATAAAAAATAAAACTATGCAAACACCATCATTCATAGAAGACCATATCAGTCAAATTCCAGCTTTGCAAATGCTGCAAAAATTGGGTTGGCAATATTTAAGTCCTGCCGAAGCAGACAAATTGCGTTTAGGCAAAACTGGCAATGTGTTGTTGGAAGAAGTGTTGCGTAAACAACTCAAAGAAATAAACAGTGTAAAAGTCAGCTCAACAAAAACCACTGTTTTTAGCGATGCCAATATTGAAAACGGCATACAAGCTCTCAAAGATTTGCCCATGAACGAAGGCTATATGTCAGCCTGCGAAACAGCTTACAACTTGCTTACGTTGGGAAAATCGTTAGAACAAAACGTAGATGGTGACAAAAAAAGTTTTACGCTTCAATACATTGACTGGGCAAATTTGCACAACAACATTTTTCACGTTACCGAAGAATACAGCGTAATGCGAAGCACCAGCAAAGAGCATTACCGCCCCGATTTGGTTTTGTTTGTAAACGGCATTCCGCTTTGCATTATTGAATGCAAACGCCCCGATATGAAAGAACCGATTTCGCAAGCCATAAGCCAACATTTACGCAACCAACACGAAGACGGAATTAGAAATTTGTATGTGTATGCTCAATTGCTTTTGAGCATTGCCACCAACGAAGCCAAATACGCCACCAACGGAACACCTGAAGAATTTTGGGCAGTGTGGAAAGAGAATGATGAATTGAGAGCGTTGAAAAATCAACATCTTTCCAATGAACAAAAAGAAAAATTATTCTCAGAGCGTTTCAAATACGTTCGCCAATATTTTGATGCGTTGGAGCAAGAAGAAATTTTGCCAACCGTGCAAGACGAGTATTTGTACAGTCTTTGCCGCCCCGAGCGTTTAATGGATTTAATACACAACTTTATTTTGTTTGATGACGGAGCAAAAAAAGTAGCACGATACCAACAATATTTTGCGATAAAGAAAACGATGAAAAGAATTAAGATTCTTTCCCCCTCCTCCAACTCTTCCCGAAGGGGAGGAGTTGTTTGGCACACGCAGGGTTCGGGAAAATCTTTAACAATGGTAATGTTGGCACAAGCCATTGCGTTAGAAAAAGAAATTAAAAACCCGAAAATAATTTTGGTAACAGACCGTGTTGATTTGGATAGCCAAATTACCGACACGTTTCGCAAGTGTAACATTCCCGTTGATAACGCCAGCACAGGACAAAAATTAGTAGAACATTTGCAAAGCAAAAGCGATGCGGTTGTTACCACCGTAATCAACAAATTTGAAGCAGCTGTAAAGAAAATTACCAAGCCGTTAGATCGTGCAAATATTTTTGTGTTGGTTGATGAAGGGCACCGAACACAGCACGGAACGTTTAACGTGGATATGCAAAAAACGTTGCCCAATGCGTGTTTTATTGCTTTTACAGGAACACCACTTTTCAAAAAAGACAAAAGCACCGCAGCCAAATTTGGAGGAATGATTGACGCCTACACCGTTGACCAGGCCGTGAAAGATAAAGCCGTTGTTCCGTTGTTGTACGAAGGCAGACATGCTCATCAAAACGTAAATGAAAAACCGCTGGACAATTTTTTTGATATGGTTTCCGAACCATTAACCAAATATCAAAAAGCTGATTTAAAAAAGAAATTTAGCCGTGCTGACCAGCTGAATATTGCCGAACAAAAGATTTACGCCATCAGTTGGGATATTTCAAAACATTATCGAGACAATTTTCAAGGCAAAACACCTTTCAAAGGGCAGCTGGTCTGTCCGAATAAAATTTCGGCAATTCAGTACAAAAAATTTTTGGACGAAATAGGAATTGTAAGCACCGAAGTTTTGATTTCGCCACCTGATGAACGAGAAGGCGAAGAAAGCGCTTATGGCGAAACGCCCGACTTGGTAAAATCATTTTGGAAGAAAATGATGGATGAGCACGGCACACCAAAAAAATATCAAACCAATATTATCAATCGTTACAAAAAATCGGAAAAACCCGAAATTATTATTGTAGTTGATAAACTGCTTACAGGTTTTGACGAACCGAAAAACACCGTTTTGTATCTTACCAGAAATTTGCAGGGACACACTTTATTGCAGGCTATTGCCCGTGTAAACCGTGTTTATCCCGACAAAGATTACGGCTACATTATAGACTATTACGGAATAATAGAGCAATTAGACAATGCATTGGAATTGTATTCTTCTTTCTCTGAATTTGACGAAGAAGAAATACAGGGAACACTTACCAGCATCAACGAAGAAATCAAAAAACTGCCGCAAAAACACGCAGAATTATGGGATATTTTTAAAACCATTGCTAACAAACGTGATGCTGAAGCCTATCAGGTTTTATTGAAAGATGAAGCCGTAAGAGTTTTGTTTTACGATAAGTTGGCAGGTTTTGCCAGGTTGTTGAAACTAGCTTTTTCGTCAATAGATTTTCGCAATAAAACAGATGAGAAAAAAATACAGCGGTACAAAGACGATTTAGCTTTCTTTATCAAGTTGCGTAGTGCGGTAATTCAGCGTTACAGCGATGCCGTTGATTACAAACAATACGAAGGGCAAATTCAAAAGTTGATTGATACGCACATCACAACAGAAAAAGTTGAAACTATTACCGAATTGGTAAACATTTTTGATAAAGAAAAATTTCAGGCAGAAGTTGAAAATACCGTTGGCAACGCAGCCAAAGCCGATAAAATTGCGAGTAGAACAGCAAAACACATCAGCGGAAAAATGGAGGAAGACCCGGCGTTTTACAAAAAGTTTTCTGAAATGCTGAAAGAAACCATTGCCGACTATGAAGCAAAACGCATTAGTGAAGTGGAATATTTGAACAGAGTTCAAGATGTAATGAACAACGTTCTTACCCATACAGACAGCGATATTCCAGCCATTTTGCAAAGCGCGGACATAGCAAAAGCATTTTATGGAGTTTGCAACGAAGTTTGCCAAAACAAATTTGACGATGAAACCACACGTAAACAAATTGCAGCCAACACAGCACTTGCCATTGACGAAATTATTTTGAAATCGCTCAAAGTAAATTGGCAAAATGAGGTAGATGTTCCTAAAAAAATGGCACACCAAATTGGCGACTATTTATTGGACGAAATAAAAGACAAATACAATTTGGATTTGAGTTTTGAAGAAATTGACAACATCGCTGAACGTTGCGTGGCTATTGCAAAAATCCGTTATCCACGATGAAAGGCAGTATTCAATTTGGCAGTAAAGAAATTGATTTTCATTTAGCGTTTTCAAACAGGAAATCGTTGGGCATTACCGTTACGCCTGAAATGGAAGTATTGGTAAAAGCACCCATCGAAACGCCATTGCAAAAAGTGAAAGAATGTTTGCAAAAAAAAGCAGCTTGGATAATTAAACAACAAAGTTTCTTTTTGACATTTCAACCGAAAACGCCAGCACGAAAATTTGTAAGTGGCGAAACACATTTGTATTTAGGCAGACAATATCTTTTAAGAATTATGAATGATGAGTCAGGAATTACAAATGATAGTGTAAAGTTGAGCGGGCGTTTTTTGAATGTTTACACGAATGACAAAACAAAAGCGAAAACATTGGTAGAAAACTGGTATTTGGAAAAAGCAAAAGAACGCTTGCCCAAAATAGCAAAACCGCTGATGGAGAATTTTGGAAAACGTCATAGTTTAACATTCATAACTCATCATTCATCATTCTTAATTCATCATTTATCATTAAGGGCTATGCCCTTGCGTTGGGGAAGTTGTACATCAAAAGGGAAAATTATTTTAAATCCTGAACTTATCAAAGCACCCAAAGGCTGCATTGAATATGTAATTGTACACGAACTTTGTCATTTAATACATTACGACCACACGCAAAAGTTTATTGACCTGCAAACAAAAGAAATGAAAGAGTGGGAAAAATGGAAAATGAAATTAGAAAAACTATTGGCGTAAACCTGACACACAAGCAGAAGCACATTTGCAAACCGCGCAAGGTGACACGACAGACAGAAACGCCAGCTGCCAACATAGGAAGGGTTTGGCGTCAGGCGGACATTATTCTCCGTTTGACAGTTTTTAGTAAATTTGAGAATTGTTTCTTCGGTTGAAAGTTTGCAACAAAAACCTGTCCGAATGCCAAGCCGCCACTTACAATATATGAAGATATTAAAATGGATGTTGATTTTAGTTTAGATTTATTAGTGAATGATAAAATCAGTCGATACATTGCTGGATGTGCATTATAAACGATTGCTGATAAAAAATTCAATAGCAAGAATTGTAAATAACTTATAAAACTCTGCGAGCCTCTGCATTATGCTTAGTGGCCTCTGCGAGAAACGATACATAAAGATGAACTTTACAGAACTTTTTCAAACAACTCCCTGGGATGAGGTAAAAACTTCCATCTACGCCAAAACAGCGCAGGATGTGGAGCGTGCTTTGTCTCGGGAAAAACGGGATCTGGAAGATTTTAAGGCTTTGATTTCACCAGCCGCTGAGCCATACCTGGAGCAGATGGCACAAATCAGTCATCAGTTAACACAAAAACGCTTCGGAAAGACGATTCAGCTCTATACCCCCATGTATCTGAGTAATGAATGTAACAACGTTTGTACGTATTGTGGGTTTAGTTTCGATAATAAAATCCGTCGCAAAACCTTGAGTGATGATGAAATTCGCCGGGAAGTGGACTACCTGAAAGAACGAGGATTCAATCATATCCTTTTGGTGACAGGTGAAGCCAGTCATACGGTGAATATGTCTTACTTCAGACATGTCCTGGAGTTGATACGCAACGATTTTGCCAACATTTCGATGGAGGTACAGCCACTGGACCTGGAAGAATACCGGGAATTGCATGAAGCAGGTGTGTATTCCATCCTGGTTTACCAGGAAACATATCACAAGGATGTATACAAAGCATATCATCCGAAGGGGAAGAAATCAAATTTCAACTACCGTTTGGATACTCCGGACCGCTGCGGGGAAGCCGGAATCCATAAAATCGGATTGGGAGTACTTTTGGGATTGGAAGACTGGCGCATAGATTCGTTTTTTTGTGCCATGCACCTGGATTATCTGCAAAAAACATATTGGCAGTCAAAATATTCGATTTCTTTTCCGCGTATGCGTCCGGCAGAAGGGATTATCGAACCAAATGTGATCGTGGAAGATAAGGAATTAGTGCAATTGCTGTGTGCTTACCGCTTATTGAATGAAGATGTGGAATTGTCTGTTTCAACCCGGGAATCGGAGTATTTCAGAAATCATATTATTCCGTTGGGAGTGACAACCATGAGTGCCGGTTCGAAAACCAATCCGGGAGGCTATGTGACAGAGCCGGAATCGCTGGAACAATTTGAAATATCAGATGAACGATCGGTAGAGGAAATCGCAGCACTGATCCGGAATCATGGTTATGAGGCGGTCTGGAAAGACTGGGACCGCAGTTATTATTTGGCTTCCTTTCTTGGAGAAGGACCAGAGGAAAGAGACTTCCAGCGAAATTTCAAGTAGTAAAATGGGAATAAATGTTTAGTGAAAACGAAGCAAAACGCTATTCCAGGCAAACCATCCTGGATGAGGTAGGCTTACTGGGACAAGTGAAACTGAAGCATGCACGTGTAGCCGTTATCGGAGCGGGAGGCCTGGGTTGTCCGCTTATTCAATACCTGGCAGCCAGTGGAGTTGGTACAATCGGAATCATTGATTTTGACGTGATCGAGCATTCGAATCTGCACCGTCAGATTTTGTATGGCCCGTCGGATATTGGCAGAAAAAAAGCAGAAGTTGCCAGAGAGAGGACTTTGGTTCAGAACCCCGATGCTGGTATCGAATTAGTTGATTGTGTCTTGACGGATGAGAATGCAAAAGAAATCCTCTCGCAATTCGACCTGGTAATTGATGGCTGCGATAATTTCCTGACGCGCTATGTTGTGAATGATGCTTGTGTAAAACTCGGTTTACCATTGGTTTATGGTAGCATTCTCGGATTCCAGGGACAACTTGCCGTTTTCAATTACCATGGGAGCAAAAACCTGAGAGATATTTTCCCCGAACCACCGAATGCAGAAGACGTACCGAATTGCTCGGATAATGGCGTTCTCGGGGTCATTCCAGGAGTTATCGGGACTTTGATGGCAAATGAGGTATTGAAGTGTATCCTGGGGCTTCCGGTTAATACTGACACCTTTCATGTTTTTGATCTGCTGACTTTGGAGATGAAGAAGCTGAGGTTTTAAAAGAATAAAGCAATTCCCTTCACGGAAGATCTGTAAATGCTCTGTTTATTGCGTTTTAAGACTTTTTAATTGCAGCCCTCGGAGAAAGTTCCGCAAAAACTGATCGCCACAAATCCGGTAATGCGCATGTTTCGGATCCCGGAAAAACGCATTCAATTCCGCCTTACCAATCCGGATATCAGCTTTTTTGAGTGTTTCAATGATATCATCATCCTTGAATGAAAGTGCAATTTTCAATTTGCGCAGGATTAGATTGTTGTTCAGTTTCGTCTCCGGAACCGGGATAATTCCATCTTTCAAGCCACGTTTTTCAGCAATGAAACCATTCATCAGAGCAGCTAAAGCTTCGTCGGGCATTACTTGAAAACCTTCATATTTTTCCTGCTTCATCCAGGCAAAAATATCTAAAGGAGAAACGATGTACTCAACGGATTTGAAAAGTTGTCCGGTTTTTTCCTCATCCCACTGAAAGATTTTGCGCAGTTTGTAAAAGATGTAATTGTTATCCATAATGTAAAATTACCAATATTTGGTTTACATTGCTGTTACTAACTTGATTTGCGCTACATGAAAGAAAAGCTCATTCTGTCAATCTTTTTAGTCAGAGGAGATCAATTACAGGGAACTCCACTAGGTCCGGTTGATCGCTACATTGAAATGATATACGATTTGTTCGCGTATATGCTTTTCGATATGCAAAAATATTGGAATTGAAGTATTAAGAATCGTTTTTTGCAGCTATTTTTGCAGAAAATTAAGTCTCAGTGAAGAAACTTTTAAGAAGCAAGTGGTTTAAAATACCTTATTACACTTTGTTGTATGCTTTTGCCATTGCAGGATTCTTTTTAATCGCAAGTTACACAGCCATTAAATTGGGCTTTACAAAAGAATCCGGGATTGTAGATGCCAATAACCGGTACTTCCAGGAGATGCAGGATAAATACGATCAGGGTTTCAAGGTGGATAGCGCCACGATGGTTCAGAAACGTTATGAAGCTATGGAACGCATCATTGTTCTGAATGAGTATTATCCGCAAAACGCGCAGCGCATTCTTTCTGTGCTTCAGGAAGGAACTGACAGCTATGAGGTTCTGCGTATGCTGGATGCGGTGGATTTGCAATTGAAGGAAAATAAATCCTATCAGAAAGCTTTGTCCAGAATCAAATTTAACGCCAAACGAGCGAAAGAGATCACCACACTGAGTGCTTTTGAGTGGATGAACATTGCCGAATGGAAAACATTTAAGGAAGCGGTTTCAAAAGATAAAAAACTGATAGATTCTGTGGCAAACCAAACGGGAGTGGAAGGACGCCTGATCGTTGCCTGTCTGGTGGGCGAACAGATCCGTTTGTTTAATTCTTCCCGTGAAGCATATAAAAAATGGATCGGTCCGTTGAAAGTCCTTTCCGTGGAATCGCAATTTTCCTTTGGTGTGACCGGAATCAAGGAGCATACGGCTAAAAACATTGAACAGTACCTGAGAAATCCGAACAGCGTTTACTACCTGGGGGACCGGTACGAACAATTGTTGAGTTTCAGGGGGCAGGATACAGCTGCCATTAACAAAGAGCGCATTGATCGGTTAACGGATTTCCACAATCATTACTACTCGTATATGTATGCTGCAATTTTCCTGAAACAAGTGAAAATGCAGTGGGAGAGAGCCGGTTTTCCAATCGATAAACGCCCGGAAATTCTGGCAACTCTGTTCAATGTGGGATACCCGCAATCCAAACCGAAATCAAACCCGCGCGTAGGAGGATCTACGATTAAAATTTACGAAAAACCATACTCTTTTGGAGCGATTGCTTACCAGTTTTATTATTCCGGTGAGCTTTTTGATCTGTTCCCGTTTGAAAAGAAGAAGTTTGATTGGAATAAAGATGTTTAAAATTGCCATGAACCCGTCGTTGGATTTTCTGAATGCTCCTCAGAGAACAGTTCTCAGGAAGTAAAAGATTATCTGACAACTGTCACAAACCCGTTATATTTTGTTTTCGTTCCAACTGTATTACTGATTACAAGAACATAAGTGTAAACACCATCCGAAACCGGGAATCCTTCCCTGGTTTTTCCATCCCAGGTCAATTCATCAGAATAGAATTCCTTAATAATATTCCCCCATCGGTTCACAATGAATCCTTCTTCCAGGAAACCACCCATGATGCTGATTGCGAAGAAATCGTTGATATTATCATTATTCGGTGTAAAAATATTCGGAATGAAAACCGCATAATCTTCAATACTGCAATCTTCAAATACAATATTTGTTGAGTGCGTGGTAGGGCAGCCATTTGCGTCCGTTATGTTTGTTACAACATTATCAGATGTATAATACCAGGTTCCCTGAACCTCTGCCGAATCTCCCGCACAGCGAGTGATGGATTGAGAAGTTGGAGTAACCATATAGAAAGAAAGATTCAGAGTATGTGTACTGTCGCAACCATTTTGTCCTGTAAAATGAAACGGATACGAACCTGCAATGGTAAAAGTCTGACTGTTGAAAGTATAACTTGATCCCGGGCAAATGCTGTGAGATTCACTCGTCGTTTGCGGAGTACATCCTGTAACAACGATGGCCTGACAATCCTGTGAGGTGCAGGCTCCCGCTCCTGTGGAATAGCAGACCTGGTAAGTTCCCGCACCTGCGGTTTGCGGATTGAACATTCCTGAAGTCGAAATGCAGGTTCCGCAATCTGCGTTCCACGTTCCGCCATCGCTTGCAGCAATAAACTGAACCGGGGTATCAGAAGTGGAAAAAGGTCCTGTTGTTTGAATGGTCGGATCCTGGATTGCCGCTCCAGCTGAAATGGTTCCGGAACCGGCTCCTGTACACCCGTTCTGATCTGTTACTTGCACAGTGTAAGTTGCAGGGCACAAGTTCGAAATACTGTCAGTTGTTGCGGTGTTCGACCAGGAATAAATATAAGGAGCCATTCCTCCCGTAACAGTGGTTGTGATGGAACCGTTACAGGTTCCCTGGCAAGTTTCATTCACTGGAGTTGTTGTAACAGAAACAAGGGCCCCGTTTGCTACAATTGCCTGAGCAGATACCGAACAGCCTCCGGCATCAGTCACCTGTACAGTATAAGTTGCAGGACATAAGCTGGAAATAGTTGCAGTTGTTGCTGCATTGGACCAATGAATAGAGTATGGAGTAGTTCCTCCTGTAATAGTTACATTGGCCGTTCCGCTACACGTTGACCCGCAACTTGCAGGAGTTGCGGTAGCTGTTGCCTGAAGCACGCTGGCGATACCGCATTGTGGATTCATGGAAGCAATCCACGCACTGTTTGCGGTGTTGTTCGCAGCTCCCGGTGTTTCATTTGTCCCGACGTTTCCGGATGTCCAGTTGGCTTGCAAAAAAGGGTCGTTGCCCATATTATTCGTCATCGAAAAAACTTTTCCGCTTGCTCCTCCTGAAAAATAAATAATTGTGTTATTCGTATTGTTTCCGTAACTTATGGCATGAGAAGGAGTTGGAGAAGAAATGCCGGGCAGGATCAAAAAGGAATCACCTGTGTTGGCCATCGCTACCTGGCTCCAGGACCCTGCTCCTGCCAGCCAGTTTGCACTTGCAGGATAAGAATTGTTAGAGGAAGCAGGACTGATACTTTGTCCCTCAAATAATGTGGAATTTACAGGAATAATCAAACGGCAGTTTCCGTCACTCATGCTTAGATCATCTGGCGGAATTGCTGAGTTACGGTCTGATTCATTGTAAACAACAATCATGGTTCCCTGCGGAATACAGCTCCAAAAAGCATTGTTGGCGAAGCGAACAGCTCCCTGTGCAATTCCTGTTCCACTTCCGGATGCGAAATAACCGCTGTTATCATCGAGGACAATTCCTCTCAAGTCCATACAAGGAGCCGGAGTTTGACAACTTGGATTCCCAATTACCAATAATTCCACATACTCTGCCGAACCAGTTCCCTGAGAAACCTCATTGATGATGAGCTGCTGTGAGTAGGATCGCGATGAAAAAATGATGAAAAAACTAACAAGTACGCTAAACAAACGCATTTTAGAATGAAAAAAACTCTAATTGAATCTGGTTTCAGCAGCCATTTTGTGCATCAAGGAGAACAAATTCAATTTTCACCGCAAAGATAGGGTGAAATAGTCAAAATTTTAAATATATGATGTTATCAAATGGTTATTATGCTGTAAATGAAATCTTTTAATCTTTTTTCCATGATTACGGAAATAAAATGGTGTAAAAAGTGATAGCAGCAGGAGAGCGCCACAATTTATGCTTCGGCTATCTCAGTTTCAATCTGAACTGGAAAACCTGAATATTGAGTTGTTTCAGAACCTTGCAACAAGTCTGGTCACAATCTGGAGAAATTTTTGCTTCGTTTTTACAAATTCATTGTTTTTTATTGATTGTATATTTTCGCCCTTTGTTTTTTCCCTCGACTTCTAACAGACCGATTTCTACCAATCTGGCAAAATATTTTTTCACGCTAATATCCGACTTGTTTGTTAGTAATTGGGCGCGATAGTTGGTTATTTCGCCGTTTTTGTCAAGATAACCTGCAATTTGTTCTAAAAATTCCAGTTCGGTTTTTGATAACTTATCGGTAAATATATCGGTAAATATATCGGTAATTTTCTTGTTTGGTAATTCTTCCAATGCCTGCAAAATAGCATTGAGCATAAATTCGATAAAAATTTCCGAATTGGCTGCGCGCCCTGCTGTTTGCAGAGCGTTATAATAGTCTTGTTGGTTTTCATAAACCACCGTTTCCACAGGAAGCCATGCAAAAAGTTCGTTCCATTGGGAAAGAATCAGCGTTTGCCAAAGCCGCCCAATTCGTCCGTTTCCATCCATAAATGGGTGAATAAATTCTATTTCAAAATGAACGATTGAACTTTTGATAAGCGGGTGAACATCTGATTTTTTCGCCCAGGAGAGTAAATCTGTAACCAATTGCGGGACAAATTGATAGCTCGCTCCTGCGTGAATAAGTTTAGTTCCTTCAAAAACACCGACTCCCTGCGAACGGAAATGTCCTGCATCTTTAACCAGATCAACAGTCATCAATTGATGTGCTTTCAGAAAATCCTTGACTTTATAGGGGGCATATTCAAGCAAATGCTCATAAGCCCGATAAGCGTTTTTTGCTTCTTGAATCTCATGTGGCAGCCCCAGAACTTTCTTCCCATCAATAATATCGGTAACTTGCCCCAGCGACAGCGTATTATTTTCAATAGCCAAAGAAGATTGAATAGACCGCAAACGATTGATTTTTCGCAAACGCAAATTGCGATTGTATTCACCTGAACCTCGTATTTCACCAAGTTTTTCGGCAATTCGCGCAACCAAATCAATGGTTTTTAAACTGATCGTATATATTGGAGCGTTCATTTATTTAACCATTTATTTGTTAAAATCAGACCGATTGTTATAACGAGAATTAAGATAATTTGCACATACCAGGCAGAAATTATTAGCCCATATACTAATGCAAACAAAATCGATACAATTAGAATTAATGATAAAATGTATTGTAGTGCAAGTAAAGTGATACCTACGAACTTTTTAAATGGGTTATAGTTTGAAAATTTTTTGAAAAAAATAACTTCATCTTCAATTTTTGAAATTTGAGAGGCTAAATCTTCATCTATTGTTTGGATTGTTCGTCTCAATAATGTTTCATCTATGTTAGGTGTAATTGATATTTTTAGAGCATTATCAAAATCTTCTTTATTCAAATAACAAGTCCGGCCGTCTTTCAATATCAAATCTTGTATCTGTTCTTTAAATTTGTCGCATTCGTCTTGTTCTTGAATAAAATATGCAATGAAATTTAACCTTGCTTTAATTTCAAATAAAATTTCTATTCTCTTTTCGAGAAATTTATTGAATGTATTTTTTGAATCGTTAATAGGTTTTTCTATAAGTCCTTTTACAATCCAAGATATAAAAGCAATAAAACTTGTCATTAGAAAAATGACAATATTGGGATTTGCTTCTGTTAATATTGATTTGATTAGCCCCATTTATAATCCGATTTATTGTGTTTGAATAATGATTTACAAAGGTCTTTGATGCTTTTCATAAAAGAGCCATCTTTTGTATTGTCGTTAATTGGATTTTCATTTCGTAAAACAGCATATGTTGTGGTAGTATCACGAAATATTGCCAATCTTTCTGCGTTATTATTCGTAGTACCTGTTTTCAAAAAGACATTTTCAACATTTAAATCTGTTTTGGCTCTAAATATGCGGTTTAATACTTGTAAACATTCACTCTGAATTTCAGATAAATTCGAAAAATCAAAGAAAACTGAATACACAAATGCTAATTCATAAAGTGAAATACCATTTTTTGTCGCACCTAAAATACTTGAGGGATAAAAATCGTCTAATTCACGGTTTAGTATTTGAGATAAAAAGTCAAAAGAATTTTCAATTCCTTGTTTGCATGCTGCATTTATAAATGCGTTATTATTAGAATGAAATAATGCCTCTTCCAAATTTAAAAAATTCCCATAATATTCCACTTCTCTTACTTCCCAATCTAATAAATTCTTTGTGGTACTAAACTTTTCGTCTTTTGAAATGCCATTATTTCTCAAAAAACAATATAAAAATGGTTTTAATGTAGAGCCAACATTTGTTTTAGAAATAAAGGGATAGTCATTTCCATAACTACTTGCAACTGCAACAACTTGTTTATTTTTAATAGCAATAATCGAAGTAGGATATTTGGATTCTTTAACAAATGAGCGTACAGTTCTTTGTATTCTTATGTCTAATGTTGATATAAAGCTTTTTTTCTTTACATTTTTTTCTTTTAATATATATTGTGCAGCTGTGGTTGTTATCTTTTCTAAAATGTTATTTTGAGGCGAAAACAAAACTTTTATATTCTTATCATACTTTTTTGACGATATAATACCTTCTTTTTTTAGAATATTGTTATTTAAAATATACCTTTTGTATGTTTCTTCTTGATTATTTTTGTAATAATTTGGACCTCTTAAAATTGTCAATAAATATAATAATTCGGGGGGGGTAAGATTTTCGGTTTCTTTTCCGAAATAATATAATCCCGCTGTTCGTATTCCCCATAAATTGTTTCCAAAATAGACATTGTTGAAATACAAATTCAAAATTTCTTCCTTTGAATAATGTTTTTCTATTTGAATTGCCTTGATCGTTTCCTTTACTTTTCTGCTGATTGTTTTTTCATTGTTTCTTAATAAATTTCTTGCAAGTTGTTGCGTAATTGTGCTACCTCCCTGCTTTATTTTTCTGTGTTTTATATTTGCTATTGTTGCTCGTGCAATGCCTCTTACATCAATACCTTTGTGTTTATAAAAACGTTTATCTTCGATGCCAACGGTAAAATCTTTTATTTGTTTGGGAATATCATCAATAGTGGATATACATTCATAGGTATTAGAAACAACCCCGACAGGTATTTTTCGTTTGTTGTTTTCTTCTGAATAAACTATGTATCCGTCTAATTCTTTATCCATATTTACTCGTTTAATACCAAAGTTCCGCAAAACCGGATGGGTGAGCTACATGCCCTTCCTGGTCCCAGACTGCTTGTTGGGGACAGTGTTTTTAGTCATTTTTCCTCCAAAACTTTCAGTAATTGCTGATTGAAACATAATTTTCTGCCCACTTTAATACAGATTTCAGAAATTCGTTTTTTTCTAATGCATTAACAATAGTTTCCAACCGTTTTTGAATTACGGATATTATCGTCAACCAAAGTTGGCATTCTCCAATTATTGAACCCCTGAAAGATTTATTGTTTTACACTTTCCTTCTCCTTCATTTTGCTCTAATTTTTCAGGAAAAGATACGAATAACTAAAAAATATTGCTTTGGTCTGCGTTTTTATTTCTATTCAGGTAGAATTTTATCCTAAATTTACCTGCATTTTCACCAGATCGGAATAAACACCACTGATCGCCATCAGATCTGTATGATTTCCGCTTTCTACAATTTTTCCCTGTTGCAGTACCAGGATTTTGTTTGCGTTTCGGATAGTACTAAGGCGGTGGGCGATAACGATGCAGGTTCTTCCCCGCATCAGTTTTTCCAGTGCGTCCTGAACCACTCTTTCAGATTCGGAATCCAATGCAGAGGTAGCTTCATCCAGAATCAGGATCGTCGGGTTTTTCAAGATTGCCCGAGCAATGGCAATACGTTGCTTTTGTCCGCCCGAAAGCTGAATTCCGCGATCTCCGACCTGTGTTTTGAACCCGTCCGGAAAGCTCGTGATGAAATCGTAAGCATTGGCCTGTTTTGCTGCGCTGATAATAGCTTCTTCACTGGCATCCGGGTTTCCGAAAGCGATGTTTTCAAAGATCGTTCCCGCAAAAAGTAGTACATCCTGTGGAACAATTGCAATGTGTTTTCGCAGGTACTTGATATCGATTGTAGTTGCATCGGTATCACCGAAGTAAATAGTTCCCTTGCTGACTTTGTAATAATTCAGTACCAGGGAAGAAATAGTCGTTTTACCACCTCCGGAAGTTCCTACCAAAGCCAGGGTTTCATTTCGGTTCAGGGTAAAAGAAATGCCTTTCAGTACTTCTGCTTCCGGACGTTGCGGGTAAGAGAAATGTACATTTTCGAAGCGGATAGAGCCATCAATTTCGGGTTTGTCTGTTCCGTTGAATAACTGACGTTCACTGATTTCGTTGATGATGTTCATCAATTTTTCCGTTCCGCCAATCGTTTTTTGAATTCCGGTGTAAAATTCGGGAAGAGAGCCGATACTTGCTGCCATTAATAAGGTCACCATCAGAAAAGAATACAAATCTCCCTGGGACAGCTCCGGATTTGTTCCCTGAGTCATCAGCAGACCTTGCCACACAATGAAAACAATGGAACCAAACATGCAGAATACCATGAACGAAATAAACAATCCTCTCCAGATTCCGCTTTTGATGTTCAGACGTCTGATTTCCTCAATAGATGATTTGAAACGCTTGATGAGGTAATTTTCATTCGTAAATGCTTTAATATTCCCGATTCCGGTTAAAGATTCTTCCGCAATGGCATTTGCTGTTGCTGTCTGATCCTGTGCGTCTTTGGACAAACGCTTGATGAATCTCCCGAACAAAACCGCAACGATCATAATAACCGGAACGGTCGAAAGCATAATCAGGGAAAGCTTCCAAGAGACAAAGGTCAGGTAAGCAATTCCGCCTACAACCATCACGACTTGTCGGAAAAACTCCGCAACAGTTGTTCTGAGCGTTTCCTGGATTTGCGTAATATCAGATGAAATGCGGCTGGTCAATTCCCCAACTGTGTTGCGGTTGAAGAAATCCATCGGAAGGTGTAACATCCGCTGGAAAACATCGTATCGCAGGTCCCGAAGTGCTTTTTCTGTTACATTCGTAAATAAAACAACCCGGAAATAACTGAATATTGCTTGCCCGCCGAAAAGGGCAAAAAGTGCTACCGCCACTGTGGTGATATTCGATAAATCGATAGATTTGATAGCTTCAGCCATACTTGTTTGCGAACCGCTACTCAATCCCAAAAGCTGCCCGAGCAAAATAGGGAAGACCAGGCCAGCAGAAGTGGATAATACCAGGAAGATCCAGCCAATTGCATATTCAAAACGATAAGGCCTTAAATAGTGAAAAAGTTTGCGTGCTTTTTTATAGCTGTCGCGAGTGAGTTGAATCCGTTCTTTCTTAGCTTGTTTTGGTCGCAACATTTTATATTCCTGTTTTTGTACTACAAAAGTAACAGGAGAGAACCTTAAACAAACTTTTTTTCAAATATTTTCGATTAAAACTTGAAAAATTAGAAAATCTGCCTATCTTTGCACCCCATTCTGACAAATGTCTGACATTTGCATTTTGAGGATTTGAGAAGAACAATAAGAACATTTCGAAGTAAAGAGATAAATCATGAAAAGAACGTTTCAACCATCTGTAAGAAAGAGAAGAAACAAACACGGATTTCGTAGTCGCATGGCAACTAAGAACGGACGTAAAGTATTAGCTGCACGTCGTCGTAAAGGTCGTAAAAAACTGACTGTTTCTGACGAGCCTTTTCACAAGCGTTAATCGCCGGGAAACGTTTCTCATTTAAAGATATGGACCATCTTTTCGCTTGGGCGGGAAGATGGTTTTTGCATTTTGTAATTGTTCTTAACCAGGGATAATACGAAGGAAGATTCATCTGCAGAGCGGATTTTTTCTATTTTTGCTAAGATTGTAAAATTGATCAAATGAAAAACCTGTTATTGATATTAGTAATTTGCGTTTCATCAACTGCCTTTTCCCAAAAAAAGAAAGTGACAATTGAAGGGGATACTATCCGGGTAGATGGAGTTTCTTATGCAATACTTGAAAAGAAAGGGGTGGGTGCACCTGTTTATACAATTAAATCAATGAACGGAACAGCCTTGATGAACTGGCAGTTTCTGGATTTCAATAACCCGAATAAAGTCAGTAATTCCAATCCCCACGGTCGGGTGATTTATTTCCAGGTAACTTTTTTCAACGATAAACAACAGTGTGAAATTAACCCGGCAATGGCTACTGCAAAAGGAGTTGCGAAATGCATTGTCGAAAATGAGCTGATTAAGGAGGGGGAGATCGACCAGGAAGCTGAAAATAATTTCGTCTTGGTCCACGGAAAAAAATTTTCCGAAGAGAAACAGACGCTCCGGGGAGGATCTACGATTATTATAAACAATCGTTAAGAATAAGGAAATACGGGAACTTTTCTAGAGCGTATGTTTTTTAACTTCGCTGAAACTATATTGCTTGTACCATGAATGTTGATTTTCGTTCAGATACTGTTACCAAGCCTTCAAAAGAAATGCTGGATGTCATGTTTCGGGCCTCGGTTGGAGATGATGTGTACGGTGAAGACCCGGCTGTGAATGAATTGCAGGATTTTGCTGCGCAACTTTTCGGAAAGGAAGCAGCCTTGTTTTGCACCAGTGGAACACAAACCAACCAGATTGCGATCAATATTCATGTGAAACCGGGCGGAGAAATCATTTGCCACGAAGACAGCCATATATACAAGTATGAAGGCGGTGGGATTGCCAAAAATTCAGGTGCGTCCGTTCGTTTACTCCAGGGGAACAGGGGAAGATTGACAGCTGCCGGAATTGGGAAATGGATCATGCCCGATGATGTGCATTTTCCGGTTACACAACTCATTTCATTAGAAGATACAGCTAATCGTGGTGGTGGAGCGGTTTACGACTTTGGTGAAATTCAGAAAATCTCCAGACTGGCGAAAGAAAAGCAGATTCCATTGCATCTCGATGGCGCACGTGTGTTTAATGCGCTTGCCGTTAGCGGTGTGGACCTGAAAACTTATACCGCACAGTTTGATTCTATCTCAGTGTGCCTTTCGAAAGGTTTAGGAGCTCCGGTCGGTTCGTTGCTGCTTGGAACAAAAGCATTTATTCACCAGGCCAGGAGGGTGCGGAAAGTCATGGGAGGTGGAATGCGTCAGGCCGGATTTCTGGCTGCTGCCGGACTTTTTGCCCTGAAACAAAACGTTTCCCGGTTGGAACAGGATCACAGACATGCCCGATTACTTGAAAAAGCTTTTCTCACATGCAGTTGGATTGAAAGTAGTTTACCGGTTGAAACCAATATTTTGGTGCTGACATTGAAGGAAGAATCCCAGCGCGATTTTTACATCGGCAAGCTGGCTGCTGCGGGGATTAAAGTATCTTCGTTCGGCCCGGGAATGATCCGCCTGGTAACGCACCTGGATATTTCGGAAGAGCAGGTTATACAGACTATTGAGAAATTGAAAGATATATGAAAGCACCTGCTTCATTTTTTTGTTTCGCTTTGATCCTGTTTTTGGCTTCATGTACGGATTCAAAAAAGAATTCGGTCACGCTGGATGAAATTTCTCATACAACAGATAAGTTTGAAGAAGTAGATAAGCCGGAAGAGACCGGGGTAATCCGGGATCAGAAGCCAAAGAACGCATACTTCATCACGGCTTTTGATTCACTTTACAAAGATGCTTCCTGGTTCAAACTGGATAGTATGCTTTTCCCGGATCGTTTCGGGCCATCCGGTTTGGAAAAATGGTACTTGCTGAATCAGAAAGACAGCCTGGTAGCACTTCATTATGCGTTTAAGGACAGCCTGAGAACAAAGAACGCCTTTTTCAACTGGATCGATTGTTATGGTTCGAAATGTACTTCCTATCGCGTTGGATCTCAGTTTAAGAAGCAAAGCAGGAGTTCACTTTTCCTGGTCGGACCAAATGATTTGATCTATATGGAATCTAAATTTGCCATTCCGGCGAATAAGCTGATTTCCTTACTGAATGAAAAAAAAGAAGAGCGAAACTGGATTTATGTGGTTGAGATTCCGGCGGGAAGCAAGACGCGCTGGTCGGTGATCAAAGAAGGGGAAATAAAAGAATTGAATGTAAGATGACTTAAGACCTAAGACAAAAAGAGATCATACCTTTTGTCTTTCAGCAAAGCGGTCTCAAGTCTTAGGTCTTGCGTCTAAATGATAAAGAAAATATGAAAGTAGTAAACAGAGGATACATTTACGTGGAACCGAAACAGGCTTTTTGTGATTGGGCCAAACAACACGATCCGGAATTTGATTTTGATGAATCGGATGAGCTGGAAGGGAATATGTACTTGGTAGAAGAAGACTTTTTTGAATATGAGCCATTAGTTGAAGCACATTTCAAAAAGATTATGAAGAATGAGTGCCTGGCAGTAGTGGATTTGGAAGATGAGTATCCGAAACCGACTTTGGAGTTATTTCTGGAATGGTTCAGCATCCGGATAGGATCCAGTGTGTTTGATACACAAAAAACGGATCTGGAAAGCGATAAGTTATAGGCCTTTCGGATATTGTGTTTCACCGGTTTTGAGTATCAATTCACCGATTCCCGTATCGGAATTCCGCTTTTTCGACCTAATTTCGCCGTATAATTGATGATTATGAAGTATGTACTATTACTTATCGGTATGATACCGCTATTCCTGAACGCACAAACAACGGTCGAAGGAACGGTACTGAATCAAAACGGGAAGCCGGTTTTTATGGCTATGGTCTTTGTGAAAGGAACCACCGATGGGGTCCAGACGGATGAAAAAGGATTTTATAAGCTGATAACCAAAGCTACTGGTAAACAAGTATTGCTGATTCGTGGTGATGAAATTGAGGAACAACAAGTTGAAGTGACTTTGAACGGAATTCCGGTTGTTCAAAATGTCAAAGTGAGTCAGGCAAAAGTCATTGAAGAAGTTGTCATTTCTGCCGGAACGATGTCTGCTTCAAATGATCGGGCAGTTGCTATCCTGGATCCGCTTGATATTGTGACAACAGCTGGCGGACAAGGAGATATTGCAGGGGCTATTCAGACCTTGCCGGGTGTTCAGCGAAATGGCGGAGACCAAACCGGTTTGATGGTTCGTGGAGGAGATGTGAGTGAAACGTCTTTTATCATTGATGGTCTGGTGGCTCAAAATGCTTTCGGAAGTTCCGTTCCGGGTGTCGCTCAGCGAACACGTTTCAATCCGTTCCAATTTAAAGGAACTGCTTTTAGTACAGGTGGATATACTGCCCGCTATGGACAAGCGCTTTCTTCCGTTTTGGATTTGAGTACGCTCGACTTACCAGATCAAACCAATATCAATATCGGAGCCAGCTTTGCCGGACTTTTTCTCGGAGGTTCGAAGTTGATGGAAAACAGCGCGGTCGAATTCACCGGGTTCTACCAGAATTTATCGCCGTTTCTCTTATTGGCCAAATCCAATGTGAAATTCTATGAGGCTCCGCAAGGATTCGGTTTTTCGGGACGCTATGTGGCAAAAACGTCCACGCACGGCATGTTCAAAACAACCTTCAATCAAAGTTACAACAGTTCCGGACTGGAGATTCCAAATCCCGGGGTTGCGGGACAAAATATGCGTTTCGGGCTGAAAAACCAGAATACGTATGTGAATGCAACCTTTAAAAACGCGATCAATGACAAATGGACTTATTATACCGGTTTTTCATTGAGCAATAATAACGACAATATTACCTGGGATACACTGGCTTCAACCCGCGATGACAAACGTATTCAGGGGCGTGGAGAATTGGTTTATACTCCCGGAAACCGTTTCAAATTGCTCATTGGAACTGAATTGCAACATTTCGGGTATCAGCAGACTTTTGATACGCTCAGAGGTCAGTTTGAAGAAATGCTGAGTGCCGGATACGTGGAAGCAGATATTATTCCCTTCCGGAATTTTGCCATCAAACCGGGAGTTCGGGTAGAATATTCGAAATTATTGGCAAAAGGAAACGTTTCTCCGCGTCTGGCGATGGCTTTCAAAACAGGAAAAACGAGTCAGATTTCCTTTGCATCCGGCTATTTTTATCAATTGGCATCTCAGAATTATTTGATGCAGGGATATCGTCCGGACTTCCAGGAAGCGCTGCACCTGATGGCAAACTACCAGATCATTGCGAAAAACCGGATTTTTCGTCTGGAAGGATATTACAAATCATATAATCAGCTGGTACGGGAACAGGGAGTTGCTTACACGCCTAATGCTTTTCGCTTCAATTACGGAATGGTGGATAACAGTGGTTCCGGCTATGCTCAGGGAATTGACGTTTTCTGGCGGGACAAAAAATCCATCAAGAACTTCGATTACTGGGTTTCTTATAGTTATATCGATACAAAACGCTTATACCAGAACTACCTTGCGAAAGTGACACCTGATTATGTTTCGGACCATAACCTGAACGTGGTGATGAAGTATTTCTCGATGAAATTGCAAACCAGCTTCTCGCTGACGTATAGTTATGCAAGTGGTCGCCCTTATTACAATCCGGCGAATCCACGTTTTCTGGGAGACCGCTCACCAGATTATCACAACGTAGCATTTACGGCAGCATATTTAACAACGATTAAGAAGTTATTTACGGTCTTTTATATTAGTTTAGACAATATTACAAACCGGCACAATATACTGGGATACAGATATAGTTATGACGGGAGTCAGCGCTACGAAATAAAACCTCCGTTCTATTTCAACCTGTTTTTCGGATTTAACATGTCACTGAAAGAATTTAACAAGGATGAACTTTAATTTTAGCTTATGAAGCAAGTACTTTTATCAGTGGTTTTGGCATTTACACTACAAGCAAATGCCCAGGATGAGGGAGTTATCAAAGATCTGACTCCTGTTTGTGCTGATCTGGATTCCCTGCACACTGCTGAAGCATGGAAAACAAAATCGGATCAGCTGGCGGTTTTGAAGGAAAAATACCCGGAGAGCTGGATGACGGTTTATTACTATGCTTATTCATGTATTCAGTTGTCGTATTTTGAGCCTTCACTGGCAATTAAAGATGCTTTTGTGGACCAGGCGGAAGCACAATTAGCTGATCTGGAAGAAAAATGCCCGTTAAAAGATGAAGTTTTCATTATGAAAGCAATGGTTGCCAATGCACGAATCGGGGCAGACCCGGAAAATCGCTGGCAAAAATACGGGAAAATCTTCGACGATAACCTCAAGGCAGCCAAAGGAGTGAATGAAAACGATCCGCACATTTACCTTCTGAAGGGAATTGCGACATTCTACACGCCGAAAATGTTTGGTGGCGGGGCAAAGAATGCCAAAATGTACTTTGAAAAAGCTCAGGCTAAATATGATCTGATTACTTATACGGATGTAAACAGACCATATTGGTGGGGAAGAAGCACATGTGCTTATTTTTTCGGAGAAATTGCCAAAGAGCTGGGGAAATAAATATGAATGTTTTGTGCTGGGATTCAGGTAATCTGAGCTTTTTATTAGTTGAAAATTGCTTTCATCTGTTCAAAGATCTGAATCATCATCACCTATATTTTGAGGATATTACCAATAATAAATTAAGCCAGGGTTGCTGAGCGGAGCCGAAGTAACCCTAGGCTTTCTGAATCAGATTGGAATTGTAATACTGCACATCGCCACTGACTTCTTCCCGGACCCAGGACGGAACCTCAAATGCTTCCTCTTCCGATCCGAGTTCCAGTTCGGCAATGATCAGCCCTTCGAGTTTTCCATGAAAGATGTCAATTTCCCACTTTTTTTCACCTACAATCAGGTCAAAACGCTCTTTTTCGAGGACTTTCGAACAAAAGTTCAGCAACAACTGCCCAGCATCTTCAAATGGAATTTCATATTCGAATTCATCCCTGGAAATCCCGCTGTTTTTTCCTTTAATGGTTAAATATCCTTTATCTCCTTTAGTGCGGACACGAACCGTTTTCCCATCCAAATCGGAAATGTATCCCTGTCTGATCTTTTTTGATTGAAGGTATTTTACCACATCCAGCAATTCATCCTTTACCAGGAATTTTCGTTCAATTTCTTTCATAGTTTTTTGTTAGTCTTTGAGGCTTAAGACCGCTTCGTTGAATGACTAAAGGCCGTATTAGCTTTCTGCCTTTGGTCTGTCTTCAGTTTTTACTAATTTACAACAGATTTTGGAAAGTCTGCTGGAAAATATGAACCGACATCCCGCACATGTGGAATTTTCCAGGTAGTATCAGGAGTTTTGTACAGTATTATAAATTTGCAAACCGGCTACATTTTTCCCAATTAACCAATATCCCTTGCCTATTCTCAATTTGCAACTATCTTCGCAATATGCAGGTCATTCTGACATTCGACTATGAGTTGTTCTTCGGAACGGAAACCGGAAGTGTTCAAAAATGTATGATTGAACCAACAAACCGTTTGCTGGAATTTTCCCGCAGATTTCAGGTTCCGATGGTGTTTTTCGTGGACGCTGGCTTTCTGGTCAAACTATCGGAGTACAAAGACCGGTTTCCAATCCTGGAAAGTGATTTTGGGCAGATTGTTGCTCAATTGCAGGAAATGAAAACGCTCAATTGTGAAGTACAGCTCCACATTCATCCGCACTGGGAAAAATCATTCTATGATGGTGAAAAATGGGTGATTGTGGCAAACGGAGCTTACAAACTTTCCGATTTTCCGGATCATGATGCCAGGGAGATTGTACGAAAATACCATCGTTTTCTGACTGATCTGACAGGAGTGAAAATCACAAGCTATCGCGCCGGAGGTTGGTGTATTCAACCTTTTTCACAGATAGAACACGTTTTTCGGGAGTTGAATATCGTTTGTGATTCAACGGTTTTCCCCGGAGGAAAATTCGAATCGGAACACTACCGGTTTGATTTTACACAAATTGCTCCGTTTATAGATCCATACCGTTTTCAATCGGATGTGCTGGAGGAAGAAAAAAATGGTTTTTTCCTCGAAGTGCCGATTGCTTCCTGGGAATTTCATCCCTTATTTTACTGGAAACTATATATTCTGGGAAGGTTGAACCCCACAGGTCACAAAATGATTGGTGACGGATCGTTCCTGGCACAACCGGGAAGAAAAAAATCCGTTCTGTTGAATAAAACCTGGAATCATGTCAGTTCAGATGGTTATTATGCATCCATGCTGAAAAAACAGGTGAGGTATTACCAGTCGAGAAACGTGAAGACTTTTGTAGTGATCGGACATCCGAAAGGCATGACACCATATTCGCTTCGGAAACTGAAGTCATTCATTGCAGATACGAAACCGATGGTTGAATTCGTTAATTATTCCGCATGCATTTCATAAAGGCAAATTCGAAAGAAGTGAAAGAACAGTGGGATCAACTGGTTCTTCAGCATAATGCTTCGGTGTTTTCCGAATCCGCTTATCTGGATGCAACATCCGAAAACTGGATGATTTTGTACACAGACGACAGGAAAGCAGGAATGGCTTGTCCGTATGTTGTGAAAGGTGGAATAACGATCCTGGTGACGCCATTTTTTAACCGGTTTACAGAATGGATTGGTGATATGGTCCCGGAAGAAGAAATTATCCAGCTTCTAAAGCACCAGTTTCAGGTTGCAGATTTGCAGGTTGGAAGAGGATTCAGCCTGAATCAACGCATATATCAGCAGCTGACCCCGGGAATGCTGAAGTTGAACCAACAGGCGAAACGTTCCCTGGGAAAAGCCAAAGATTTTCAGGTAAAACAGGAAGTCAGAATCCAGGCGATGATGCCATTGCTGCAAGCAGAACTGGCTGGTCGAATCCACGGAATCAGTACTCATACACTTGCAATTCTGGAAAAGCTCGTAAGGCGATATGAACATTCGCGACTCGGGCAGTTTTCTCTTTACAGGGAAGCCGGATGGCTGGGAGGAATCTGGGTCCTCGAAACCGATTCAACCATCCTTTATTTGAAAGGAACAACTACTGAAGAAGCAAAAAAACAGGGGGGAATGTATCAATTGATGGTAGTGGCCATCAGGTATGCAGAATCGAAAGGAAAAATCTTTGATTTCGGAGGATCGAATGCCGGGTCGGTAAGGAGATTCAATTTGAACTTCGGAGCGCAAGATATCGTATATTCGCAGTTGAGCTGGAACAATGCCCCGTTTTGGTGGCGAACATTGAAAATGCTGAGAGACAAATGGACAAAAAAGTAATATTCATTACCGGGGCAACCGGGGGATTGGGTTCTGCGATGGTGAAACATTTCGAAAAACAGGATGTCAGGCTGGCATTACATACTTTTCAGCAGGAACCTTTTGATGTGAGCTGCGAACATGCCTGGTTCAAAGCGGATTTGAGAGATGAAAACCAGATCTCCGGATTGATAGCAACTGTTCTGGCAAACTTCGGGAAAGTGGATGTATTAATCAATAATGCAGGAATTTCCCGGAACGGAATGAGCTGGAAGCTGGCTCCTGCGGCATTCCATGAAGTCATTGCGGTTAATCTGACTGCTCCTTTTCTGTTATCTCACGGGTTGATTCCTTCCATGCGTTCCAACAACTATGGCAGAATCATCAATATTTCCTCGGTTGTTGCGCAGACCGGAGTCCCCGGAACTGTTGCTTATGCTGCGAGTAAGGCCGGAATCCTGGGAATGACTAAAACCATTGCAAAGGAATTAGCCGCTCAGCCAATTACCTGCAATGCTTTGGCGCTTGGCTATTTTGACCGGGGAATGATTTCAGAAATATCGGAAGAAGTACGGGATCAGATCATTGCACAAATCCCAAAGAACAAATTGGGAGGTGTGGAAACAATTTTGTCAGCGATCGACTGGCTGTTGCAGAATTCCTGTGATTATGTAACTGGTCAGACCATTTCATTGAACGGCGGGTTGTACACCTGATATTTTCCGTTAAATTTGTAATGATCAAAATGAATCCTGAATTGTGATATTTCCAGAGAAAAATATGCCCAGATGGGTAATCGTTTGCATTGATTTGGTCATTTCGGCGGTTTCTTTGTTAATCGCTTACCTGATTCGTTTCGATATCAAGGCAGACGCGAAAATGTGGCACAGTGAACTGACAATTGTGCGGTATTCGGTCATTGTATTTTTTCTGGTACGTCTGATTGTATTTCTCTTATTCGGAATTCAGAAAGGAATTGTCAGACATACATCGACCTCAGATTTCAAGCGTCTTTTTCTTGCGATAACAACCACCTCGGCCATTTTTGTTCTCATTGGAGCTGTTCGTTATTACTGGATTGATCATTACTACTTGTTTCCGGTTTCGATCATCATTATTGAGTATGTGTTTTGTTTTTTCCTGATGGCAGTTTCCCGGTTTGTTGTGAAATTGTTGTATTTGGAATCAGTGAAATCCGATCGGGAACAGAAGAACGTATTGATTTATGGAGCAGGAGTATCCGGTTTGATTGCCAAGCGAATTATTGAAAAAGATGCACGAATTCACTTCAAAATATTTGGTTTTCTGGATGACAATACCCGGATTTCGGGGACAAGAATTGAAGGAGTGGAGGTCTTTCACACTTCGCGCCTGGAAGATATCCTGGCGAAAAATAACATTTCACAGGTTATTATCGCCATTCAGAATTTAACTCCCGAAAAACGTACGTTCGTTGTTGAAAAATGCATCAACGCAGGAGTGGAGGTGAAAAAAGTGCCAAGTCCGAAAAGCTGGATCAACGGAACATTTACTTCGCAGCAGATCGCACAGGTCAATATTGAAGATTTATTGAGTCGTAATCCGATTGTTTTGAACCAGGAACAGCTTTCTACATCGTTAAAAGACCAGGTTGTTCTGGTTACCGGAGCAGCCGGGTCAATTGGTTCCGGGATTGTGCGCCAGGTACTGGAATATCAGCCCAGATTGGTCGTTTTGCTGGATCAGGCAGAATCAGCCTTGTATGACCTGGAATTCGAATTGAAACAATTGAAAGATATTCCACCATTTGAAATTGTTATCGGAGATATTTGTAACGAAGAACGTATGCGTCGTTTGTTCGAATTATTCAGACCTTCCTGGGTTTTTCACGCGGCAGCATACAAACATGTTCCCATGATGGAACTGAATCCGTCAGAAGCTGTTCGGAACAATGTCCAGGGAACAAAAATTCTCGTAGATCTTTCAAACGAAACGGGGGTGTATAAATTTGTCATGATTTCAACCGATAAAGCAGTGAATCCGACCAATGTGATGGGAGCCAGTAAGCGGATTGCAGAGATCATTGCACAGGAAGCAAACAAGGGAAAAACACAATTCATTACTACGCGCTTCGGAAACGTACTGGGTTCAAACGGGTCCGTTATCCCGTTGTTCAAACGACAAATTGAACAGGGTGGACCGGTCACGGTAACCGATGAACGTATTACACGTTATTTCATGACCATTCCGGAAGCCTGCCAGTTGGTGCTGGAAGCCGGGATGATGGGGAATGGCGGGGAAATCTATGTGTTCGATATGGGGAAATCAGTGAAAATCGTCGATCTGGCAAAGAAAATGATTCAGTTGTCGGGACTGGAACTGGGGAAAGATATCGAAATCACTTTTTCAGGTTTAAGACCGGGAGAAAAACTCTATGAAGAATTGCTCAATGATGCAGAGAATGTGCAGGAAACCCATCATCCAAAGATTCTTATTGCAGCAAAAAGAGACCTGAAAGGCGAAGTGCTTCAAGCGATCGAAACGTTACTGAATTCTGTTGGAAAAGCAGATAATCTGGCTTTGGTGAAACAGATGAAAGAGATTGTGCCGGAGTTTCTTTCCAATAATTCGGAATATAGTGTATTGGATGTATTAAGTTAAAAAGTAAAAAAATGTTAGATTCATACAAACTACAGGTTCGCTTCTCAGACTGTGATATGATGCAGCACGTCAACAACGCGGTTTATCTGAATTATTTTGAAGAAGCGAGAATTCACTACTTCCGCCAGGTGCTGGGAGTGGATTGGGACTGGAATAAAATGGGAGTGATTTTACGGAAGAACGAAGTGGAATACCTGAAGCCCGTTTTTCTGCACGAACCGATCGAAATCTTCGTATATTTAAAGCATATCGGAGAAAAAAGCTTTACCTTATCTTATGAAGTAAAAGTATTGCAGGAAGTAAGAACAACCGGAACTTCGGTATTGGTTTGCTACGATAGTGTAAGCAAAAATTCTATTCCGATTCCGTATCGGATGAAAGAAGCGTTAAACAAGCTTTCGCTGAAACTGGAACAATAGTTGATTAATTAAATAAGATACAGACAAGAGACTCAGGACGAGTCTTCTGCTTCTGTCTTGAGTCTGAAAGTATATAAGATATGAAAATCCTCGTTGTTGTTTTTTGTTTGTTTTCGGTGGCAGTTTATGCTCAGCCAAAATTTGGAGTTGTAAGACGGGATTCTGTGCCTTGTTACCAGAAAGCCGCAGATCGGTCAAAACAGCGCTATACCGAATGGGAATGTGGAAAGATTGCCGGAGTGGTGGATTGTAACGAAAAGCTCGAAATGTCGCAAGACGGAAAAAGAGTAGTTACAAGTTCCCAGAAAATGCCTTTTTCGGGCGTGTGTGAAACCTGTCACATGAATGGAATCCTGGAACGCCGTGTTACTTTCGTTGACGGATTTGCGAATGGAATTGATACAACATACTATAAATCGGGATGCATTATGGTAATCCGTTCACATATCCAGGGAGTGGAATCAGGTCGTTGGACCTATTTCAACGATTCCACGCAAATTCCCGCCTGGGAAAAGAATTACGTGCTGGGGCAATTGGAAGGTACTCAGGTGAATTATAACGCAAAAGGAGATACGACGAAGCTCGAGAATTATGTTCGGGGAGTGTTGAACGGGCCGAAAATCACTTACGATTCGAAAGGAAAACGCATGAAAGTAGTGAATTATGTCAAAGGGCTGCTCGAAGGGCCTTTTCTGGTTTATAACCGTGATGGAAAGATTATCGAAGAATTGAATTTTAAGCAGGGAAAGAAAAATGGTGTTTTCCGCTATTATTACGACGATGGTGTGCTATTGAGAACGGAAAACTGGGATATGGATGTGCGCAATGGCGAATTCAAGACGTTGTATTACAATCAGAAACTGCAAACCCTGGAAGTATACAAAAAGGGTCTGAAAGAGGGGTGGTTTGAAGAACGTTTCCCCGATGAAAAAATCAAGAGTCGTGCACTGTACAAAAAAGATATACTCGTAGAAGAACACGTTTTTGACGAACAGGGGAGAGAAATCCGCACGTTTGGAGGAACGGCAAGTTCTGGGAAAGAAGACGACGCAATGCCGACGGCAAAAGGGAAAAAAGAGAAGAAGAAGAAAACGAAAGAAGAACCGAAACCGAAAGAAGGAGAGTGATAATTGCGAATGTTCTGATTTTGAATGAAAAAAACAATTATTAGGAATTCGTAAGTCTAGTTGTCAGCTAAATTTGACAGGGGGTGTAGTTTTTGGACGGGTTAAGTTTTTTTTCTATATTTGGTCAGACAACCCTGCTTATTAGTACTATGGAAAAAATATTTTTAACCTTGATATCCACTACATTTGGATTATTAACCTATGCGCAATTTGGGTGCGTTGAAATTGAGCCGGTTCAGAACATAGAAAAATCTGGTAGTTGTTTCGTTGCTTCATCTGATTATTTGAACAAATACAAGAAAAAAGAAACATTCGTTCCAAATCAGTCGAATAGTGTAGTTAAAAATATACATATTAACTTTGTTGTTATCCAAAGAGCAAATGGAAGCGGAAATTTCATGAATAGTTTGAACAACATACAGCGTATTGAGGATATGTTCAATACAGTTAATCAAATTTATCAAAGTAACCATGTACCTACCTATTCCTGTAGCAACCCGAATGTTTTGCCGGATACTAGGATAAGGATCATTCTGGATTCAATTTATTTTGTTCCAGACCCAACGCCTGATTCTGTTTATTATTATGGCACGGGAAACTCTAGCTACCATTATGCGAATTTTTCTGCACTTGATAATTTCATGAAGACCAACTATCCAACGTCTCAGTACGCGATGAATTATTTTATGACGGGTGGTGTTTACCCGGGAGCTGCGGGGATGTCACCGGCAGGAGGTGGAATTTCGTGCCAGTCATTTTACAGGCATAATCCGGAGATGAATGCTACCAATGATTATGATTGGTCCTATGCATTTCATTTTGCGCATGAAATAGGGCATAATCTGGGTTTGCAACATACGTATGATTCTAACAGTCAAACATGCCATTCTTCCTCTGTTGATTTTTTATCTGATGCGTTTGATAATTCAATATCTTGCTCTGATTCTAGCTCTGGTCCTAGTGCTAACTGCACGGTTTGTCTTTTACCAGCAGCTCCTGAAAATAATAATTGCATGGGAGGGGGAACTAACTGGACATATACTTCCGCCCTGCAATGCGGAATCATGCATCGGAGATTAATGGCATGGCCGGTTTCCGGATCTGCCAGAACCATGCGTGATTTCACGAATGGATATTCTGCTGTCCCGATGGACATTCCTGCTTCTGAAACATGGGATTTCCCGGTAAAAATGTATCAGGATTTAGTTGTGAAACCTGGCGTTACACTGACTATTAAATGTGAAGTCCAGTTTGTGAAAGAAGCCTCCCTGATTATTGAACCGGGGGCCAGAGTAATTATTGACGGAGGTAAATTAACCAATGAATGGCATGACCATACATACTGGCAGGGGGTTCAGGTTTGGGGAACCAGCAACCAATACCAGTATCCTGCCTACCAGGGATATTTAAACCTGATAAATGGCGCAATGATCGAAAATGCAGTAAATGGTGCCAGAAACTGGAAACCGGATGATTATAACAAAATCGGAGGGGTTATTGTAAGTAATGGAGGTATATTTAAAAACAACAGAAGAGCTGTTGAATTTGTTACCTATCGAAATTTTGCTATTTCTAATCCGTTAATTACCAGACCTAATTCATCTAATTTCAGTAATACACGTTCACCGTAGATGACAACCTGATTGGTGGTAATGCAAAATTCAATTACCATGTTTCCATGTGGGAGGTTACGGGTATCGTCTATACTAATTGTACGTTTAATAACCTGTCTGCGGCAAAAGGATATAACTCAGACGGGGGAAATGGAGGAATTTATTCAATCGATGCGGGTTACGCTGTAAATGCAGGTTGTTCATCTTCTGCGAGCCCATGCCCGTCACAAAACGTGTTGAAATCATCTTTTACCGGCTTCAGGGCAGGAATTGAAGCATTAGATAATGTTACAACAAATACGATAACAGTCGATCAGAGCATGTTCACAGACAATTTATCTGGAGTAATCATTCATTCGGTTAACAATGCAGCTGTTACCCGTAATGAGTTTACATTTGGTGGGTTTAGTGCTATATCGCTGACACCAGGAGTAGCTCATCATGGAGTTCAGTTAGATCACGCATCCGGGTACACTATTGAAGAGAATAAGTTTAACCGGACTCTGAATACGACAGTTGGTTTGTATGGTATTTATAACAATCAGTCAGGACCATCAAACAACAGGATCTATAAAAATGAATTTACTGACATGTATACAGGTAATTATAACCATGGTGTTAATAAAAACTCATCTGACAACACAGAGGGTTACCAGTCATTATGTAATAAATTCGATCATTTTATTGATGGCGGTATAAAAGTTTATGGAACGAATAGTTCCGAGGGGATCCGCTATTATCAGGGAGATCCCGTTTCCAGTGTGGCAACCGGTAACATCTTTGTAAATTTAGTTTCAGAATCTATAGGTTTATCTAACACAAATTCAGTCCCATTGCTCTATTTTTATAATGGTGCAAACTCTAATCCTACTGTATCGGGTGCTGTTACGCAAATAAACGTTGCTAATCAAAATCAATGTCCTTCTAATTTCGTTTCAGGTGGTTTTGTAATGTCAGGAGGCTTACAACTTTCCCCTTCTCAGTTAACTCAGTTTACTAATGATTTGACAACAATGGAGCCGGAATTATTAAACTTGAAGTATACCCTTTCATCTATGTTAGATGATGGGAATACACAAAATTTAATAAGAGATATTGGAGAGAACTGGTCAAATGATGCCTGGGAGTTAAGAGATCAATTAATTTCCAGATCACCCAATGTAAGCAGAGATGGAATAATTGCGGCTATTGGGAAGCACATTTTGCCTCATGCCATGATTCTGGAAATTTGCCTTGCCAACCCCGAATCCATTAAAGGTGAAGATTTTATTGAGAAACTGAGGGATGTTTCGAATAATTCAATTCCTGAATACATCTATGAAAATATACGGGCAAACTGGTATGAAGAATCTTCCAGGTCTGTTTTAGAAAAAGCAATTGCTCACGTAGGTTACGAAGTTCAAACAAGGCGAAATCTGTTATTAACAAGTCTTTTAAACAGTGAAGAAGTTACTGATCAGGAAATAGTAACTGAACTGGATAAATTACAGGATTCGTATTCTGTTTTTGATAAAATTATGAAATATGTTGAAATTGAAGATTTTATATCTGCAATGAATGTATTAAATACGATTTCGTATGGATCACGTGAAGACGTGGCTTTATTTGAAAATTTAGTGTATTATATTGATTTGATTTCGGATGTTAGAGCATCCGGGAGAAAAATCAGCCAGCTTGATTCAACTGAAATTTCACAGTTGGTATTGCTTTCTTCCGGACCTGGTAAAGTAGCTGAAATTGCACGTAACGTATTGTGCTTCTTTTATAATAGGTGTGTTGAAAACGAGGCTATTATAGAAAATATGACAAAAACCATGATGGCAGTTCAAGGTTCCTCTAAAGAGGCATTGAATCAGATCTATTATGCTGTTTCAGTTTTTCCTAATCCGGCAAATAATTATACTTCTGTTAAATATTCCATTTTTGAGCAATTGGTTGATCCGGAAATAAAAGTTTATAGCAGTGAGGGAAAACTGATTGAAACCTTGTATATTTCTGAAAACGAAGGAGAAAAATTAATCGACACCAGGAAATTAAAAAATGGCCTTTATTATTTCACAATTGTGAATTCCGGAGAAGCTAAAGTTTCAGATAAATTTATCGTATCACATGACTAGATTGTTTTTCAGCCCGATGATTTGCATGATTCTGAGTCTTGGAGGTGCTAAGGCTCAGGAGTTTGTTTTTGACAGCACGTTTATTTCACCTAACTATCCTTACGTTATGCTCACGGATATAACTGGCATAACCGAACTGAATGATTCAACGTTTATCGCTTTCGGGAATATGAATGATGTTTTGTTTCCTGAGTTACCAAGTCGTTTGGTTTTTTTCGATAAGCGGGATTACCACTATCGCCAACCTTTTGACTCACTGCTGAATAAACCATTTAATATGGGGGCATATACACAAATGCCTGTAGATGGTCCGGTTGTGGTAAGCAATGACAGCATTTATGCAATTGGGCACTATCCCTACAAACTGAGCGTAAATGTCGGGTTTGATTTTGATTACAACCTTCAAGTCGTTTATGGACCTTTACTGTCTGCTTTTGGGGGGGCATCTCGTTTTTGTTTTATTGATGAAAATCAAAAATGGTTAGGAGGGCTTGTAGGTATGCAGGATTTCATTGTCCAGGGATCCGATTCGATTACACCGGGTGGATTTCAGTTGTTTCGAATCAATTCTGACGGAAGCTACGACCACACGTTTCATCATGATGTGGATCGTCATATTTCCAGAATAATGAAAGAAAAGGATAGCACCTATCTTATTTCGGGTTCATTCCAACACTACGACCAGTTCGAAACATCCAACCTGGTAAGAATTGATTCTGACGGAAATTTATTGGATTCCTGCAAGGCGTTTAAACAAAGTGCACTGCAATCACCCGATATTCTGTATATTGATGAAGATGGAAAGATACTTTTGTCTGGGTATATCATCTTGGAGGATTTCCCCGATAATGTATTTGCATTGGTTCGTTTAAACAGCGATTTTTCACTTGACACTACCTTCAGGTTTGATCTATATCCCCGCTACTGTAATGATACCATTTATACATGTGAGAATTTTATATCGAGTGCATTAAAAATAGGAGATAATTATTTAATGGGGGGAGGAGGGAGAATAACGGCTAATGAGCAGTATTTCCTAGGTTTATTTTTAACGGATAATCATGGGGTGATCAAAGAGGATTATTTTAAAGATAACTTGATATTGGATAAACCAGGTTGGGAGTTAGCGCTCCGTGTTTATGACATTAAAAAAATGGGAGATTATATTTATGCTGTGGGAAATTTCACTGGGTTCGGCAATGTGCAAACGGGTCCTCTTATCCGGTTTAAAATTCAGAATCAGGAGCAGGATCCACAGCCAATTTCCGACTTTACAGGCTTTAGCATTGCTCCCAATCCTGTAAATGACCTGTTAACAATTCATTTAAACGGATACTCTCCTCGTGCGGAATATGTCATTTATGATCTTGCCGGTAAGGTTCTCGTTCAATCCGTGATAGACGAAGGGGAGCAGTCCTTTGGTATTGATCTTCAGAATTTTTCAACTGGTTCCTATTTTATTAAAATAAACCAGCAAACTTCAAAATTCATTAAACTATGAAAACAACCGTACTGTCATTTTTGATGTTTGGATGCACTATGGCATTCGGGCAGGAATATTTTTCTACCATATTGAGGATAAAAGATGCCATAGGAAATACGGACTCGGTTAGGATCGGATATGACGATGCGGCAACATATGGCATTGATGCCGCTTTTGGTGAGTTTGATATTTCTGGTACTCCATGGGATACATTAGATATCCGTCTTCTTGCGTCATACCAGCAACCATTTATGCAAACTAAAAAGCAAATAATTCCAATTACATGTCCTTTGAATTATCAGTATGATAATGAGATTCATATTGTTTTTCATGCGGCACATTATCCGGTTTCCCTTAAATGGACCCCGGCTGATTATGATGAGGAATGCAGAGAGGCGAGTATAATATCTACGTTCCTATATACAGCAATCGATACCGAACCTGGATCTCCGATTGATTTTTTTATGTCGGACCCCTCTGCAGATAGTTTAGTCATCAACCATCCTTTGTATTATAATTGGGTTGGGGGTGCTGCCGCTGGTCATACCTATCAAGATGGTACTGACACAATTATTGTTGCTTATTTGTGGTTTAAGGATCTGGCAGGTTTTTCTTTGGGATTACAGGAAGCAGAAAACATAATCCTATTTGAAATAACCGGTTCCAATGTTGTTTCTAACGAATTGAAATTAATGAGTTCTGTTCCAAGCCAAAAAATCACGCTGTTTGATATGAATGGTAATGTTCTGAATCTGTTTGAATTAAGTGAAGGGATTAATTATATCAATACTACTGATTTAGATGCAGGGATCTATTTTATTTCAAATGGGCTCAATCAATTCAAATTTATTAAATCCGGCTTATAGTCTTTTTTGCTGCTGTCGTAGCTGATCTCTAAAGATCAGGAGTTTATTTGTTATTTCCACTTCAGGAGTGATGTTTCTGATCCGTCAAATACTGCGTATGTATTGTAATGGATCCATTCACCCAGATTGATATACGTTGCACGGTCGCTGATCTGAATAGTCATTGGCAGGTGACGGTGTCCGAAAATGTAATAATCCTGAGAATTGGTTTGTTCCTGTTCCCTGCAGTATTGTACCAGCCATTCTTTGTCTTCACCTAAAAACTGACTGTCAGCATCTCCTGTTGCAATCCGGCTTTTACGGGAAAAATAATTCGCCAGCCCAATCCCAAAATTGGGGTGTAAACGTGCAAACAGCCATTGAGACCATTTTGCTGCAAACACTTTCTTGATAAATTTATAACCACGGTCGCCCGGACCTAAGCCATCCCCGTGCCCGATGAGGAATTTTTTTTTATTGAAGACCTTAAAAACAGGTTCGCGGTAGATTTTTACACCCAGTTCTTTTTCAAAGTAATCAAACATCCACATATCGTGATTTCCCGTAAAGAAATAAACCGGAATGCCTTTGTCGGTCAGTTCTGCAATTTTTCCCTGGAGGCGCACAAATCCTTTCGGAATGGCGTGTTTGTATTCAAACCAGAAGTCAAAAATATCTCCGGCAAGGTAAATTTCACAGGCATCATCCTGGATATGATCCAACCAGCTGATAATTCGTTTTTCACGCTTCAGGCTTTCTTCTGCAGAAGGAACACCTAAATGGAAATCAGAAGCAAAGTAGATCTTTTTGCCTGTTGGAATTTCCATGTTAGAAGCCGAAAATGGTTTTAAGTGCTTGTTCCAGCTCAGCTCCGCGCAGTTTCGTATCGATGATGTTCCCGTTTTTGTCCACTAGAACTGTAAAAGGAATGGAGGAAACCTGGTACAATTTTGCTACTTCGTTTGACCAGTACTTCAGATCTGACACGTGATTCGGCCAGATTAGCTTGTCCTTTTCGATGGCTGCAAGCCATGATGTTTTCTCTTTGTCCAGCGACACACTCATGACCGTGAACCCGGCATCTTTGTATTTGTTGTATAAAGCAACGACATTCGGATTTTCTTTGCGGCAAGGTCCGCACCAGGAAGCCCAAAAGTCAATCAGAACCACTTTTCCTTTCAGGTCGGATAGTGAAATCGGTTTCCCGTTCACATCATTCTGAGTGAAATTGGGTGCCGGTTTTCCGGAAGCCAGGAAATTTTGTTTGTCTTTCTGAACTTTTAACTGATCGTAGTTTGTTTTTGCATTCTGAACACTTGGAGATGACGGAAAGCAGCTCAGTAGCTGATTTACAACTGCTTCATAAATACTCAGTTCCTTATCGGTGTCCAGGGTGCTCAATACGGGCAAAAGTGCCGGAGAATTGTTGTTTTCGGCAATGTATTTCTGACGGTATGAAGAAAACTTGAAATATTCGTTCTGATAATACTGATTGATCGCATTCTGATTTTCCGGAGTGTTTTTCATCGCTGTGATAGCAGAATCCTTTTTTTGATTGAAATACTGCATTTGCATAACAAACTCATTCAGGGCGGTACTTTCATCAGAACCGGTGATGGTGTGAAAAGCATTAATGTTGTTTCCGTCCGCATTGACGCGAATCGCAGATTTGTCTTTCAAAATCAGGTTCAGATGCTGGTTGCCGATGCGTAAAACGTAGTAATCCGCAACCGGAATTTGCCCTTTCAGGGTATAATTTCCTTTTTTATCCAGTTTTCCCTTAATGAAGTCAACATAATGTGAACCGTAATACTGGGAAATTTTCACGCTGTCTCCGTTTGTGTTGAAAATATTTCCGCTTACTTCCACTTGGATGGGATTTTGGCCGAATGCCATGCCAGATAAAAGCGTTATACCTAGAATAAACTGTTTCATATTAATTTCGTGTTGATCTGCCAAAGCAGATAGTTAATTATGTCAAAAGCTGCACTTGTTTATGACTGCACTAACGCTTGTCATTTATCAAAAGCTGTGCTTTCTCTTATTTTTTTGTAAGTTGTTCTATCAATTTTTGTTCCAATTGAGTACCGCGCAGCCCGACACCCACAATATTTCCTTCGCGGTTGAGAAGAACAGTGTGCGGAATACTCTGGAATCCGTAAGTTTGAGTCAGGGGAGTTTGCCAACCCATCAAATCCGAAACATGGTTCGGCCAGGATAGCCCGTCTTTGTCGATTGCGGCTTTCCAGGCACTTTCATCCTGATCCAGGGAAACAGAAAATACTTCAAATCCTTCGCTCCTGTATTTTTTGTACATCCGAACCACATTCGGATTTTCCTTGCGGCAGGGCATGCACCAGGAAGCCCAGAAATCGATCAGAACGACTTTTCCTTTCAGGCTTGATAAGCGCAATTCTTTTCCTTGCGGGTTTTTGAGTGCAATTTCAGGCGCTGCCATAGTTCCTGAGTTGTATTGCTGATAACTTTGATATTGAGCATCGATTGCGGCAATCTGCTGGGATAAAAATCCGGTAATCGGTGAATTTTCATAGTTTCGCTGGAAAGCTGTTTCCACCTTTTTCATGTCTTCCAGATTCCGGGGGTCCCAATCCGTAAAACCGGTTTCCTGGGAAGGCATGATTAAATTTAACAAAATAATGTTTACCGGGTTTTCCGGTTCCTTGCGAATCTGTTTCTGAGCAAAATTAACAATCGGTTTTTTCAGCTGTGCGAACAATTTCAATTGTTGTTCCGGATCTTTGATCTTTGGCAGCTGATCCGCTTGTGTTTGTGCAAGAATGCTAAACAATTGCATGTATTTTGTGAGCGGCTTCGCCCATTTTGTTCCCGAAAAAACAGGGTTCACTGCAAAAGTTTCTTTTGTTGAGTTTACAACAATGTGGTCATTTAAATCCATTGGGATGACAACTGCATTTTTCCCGTTTTCACCAATTGAAAGGGAATAAATTCCCATCCCGGGAATGTTGCCGTCCAGCTTGAAATTTCCGTTGGCATCCGTTACGGTTTGAGCCACATCGATCACTCCTTGCTGTGATTGCGCTTCGATCCTGAATTTTTGATTGGCAGCACCTTTGATCTGGCCTTCGATATGGAAATTATTCTTCAGCCTGGTCTTTTCGCTGACCGAACTATCACCGCAGGAAGAAAGTGCGAATAATCCTGACAGGAAAGCAATGAAAAAGTTGAAACGGGTCATTAAACAGTTTGTATTAGTTCGCGTAATAATATATTTGTTGTTTTCGGATCTGCCTTTCCTCCGGAAGCTTTCATGATTTGACCCATAAAAAATCCGGTGAGTTGATTTTCTCCGGCTTTAAAACGGGAAACTTCATCCGGGTGTTGCCCGAAAACGCTCAAAATAACCTCTTTTAACGAATCGGCATTGGATTCCTGGATGATATTCAGGGAAACGGCTAATTCCTCCGGGTTTGAATTTGGTTTTTCAATCAGGGCAGGGAAGAGTTTCTGCGCTGCAGCCGAGTTGGAAATTTTTCCGCTTTCGATCAGGTTAATGATCGTTGCGACTTGTTTCGCAGAGATGGGAAATTCTTCAACTTCCAATCCGTTCTGGTTCAGGTAAGACTTCACTTCTCCCATTGTCCAGTTGGCAGCTGCTTTGTAATTTTTCGTATGAGTGATGACTTCTTCAAAAAACAAGGCAATCGATTTTGAATCCGTTAAAATTCCGGCATCGTAATCCGACAACTTCAGATTCTGAGTGTATTTTGTGTACAATTCGCGTGGAAGCGCTGGCATTTTTGCTTTTACCTGGTTCACGTAAGTTGCATTCACAACGATCGGCTGCAAATCCGGTTCCGGGAAATAACGATAATCGTTTGCGGCTTCTTTGCTTCGCATGGAGATCGTGATTCCTTTCAGGGCATCGAAACTGCGTGTTTCCGAAGAAATATTTTCCCCGTTTTCAACCGCAATAATCTGGCGTTCAATTTCGAATTCGATGGCGCGCTGCACGTTGCGGATGGAGTTCATATTTTTAACTTCCACTTTGGTTCCGAATCCGGAAGCACCTTTCAGGCGAACTGAGATATTAGCATCGCAGCGTAGCGAACCTTCTTCCATGTTTCCGTCACAGATATCGAGGTAACGCACCAGGCGGCGGACTTCCGTCAGGTAATTGTATGCTTCCTGACTGGAACGGATTTCCGGTTCCGAAACGATCTCCAGCAGTGGTGTTCCTGCGCGGTTCAGATCGACCAGTGTATCGTACAAATCCACATCGTGGATGGATTTTCCGGCATCTTCTTCCATGTGAATGCGGGTCAGTCCGATCGGTCTTTCAGCCCCATCTTCATTTTTGATGGTGATTGAACCTCCCGTACAAATCGGGGTGGTATCCTGAGTAATCTGGTATCCTTTCGGAAGATCCGGATAGAAATAATTCTTACGGGCAAAATGCTGGTGTTCTGTAATCATACAACCACAAGCCAATCCCAGTTTTACCGCAAATTCGATGGTTTTTTTGTTCATCACGGGCAGCGTTCCCGGATGTCCCAAAGTAACCACGCTCACATTGGTGTTCGGGTGTGCTCCATATTCATTGATGTCGGAAGAATAAGCTTTTGTTTTCGTCAACAACTGCGCGTGTACTTCCAACCCGATAACCGCTTCGTACTTGTCTTTTATATTCATTCTTTGTTTCGGATTTTAAGACTTCAAGATTTTAGGATTTTATGACTTGTATTGCACTTTGTACCGAGATAGCAATATTTGAGTCATAAAATCCTGATGTCTTAATGTCCTGATGTCCAATTAAATTTTCGAAATCAATTCACGCATAATCAATGTCATCTTCGGCTCCTGTCGGCTTGCAACATCGATTACATCCTGTAAACTCACTTTCCGGATTTTTCCGGGTACTCCCAGATCCGTAATGATAGAGATCGCGAAACACGGAATTTCCATGTGGCGCGCTACAATCACTTCCGGAATGGTGGACATACCAACCGCGTCAGCTCCGATTGCACGAACATACCCGTATTCAGCCGGAGTTTCCAGTGTTGGTCCTGTTAAAGCAGCGTAAGTTCCTACAGAAACCCTGATATTATTTTCTGCAGCAATGTTTTTCGCCAAAGCGATCATTTTGTGATCGTACGGTTCACTCATATCCGGGAAACGCGGTCCCAGTTCATCGATGTTTTTCCCGATCAGCGGATGTGCAGGGAACAAGTTGATATGATCATCCAGAATCATAATTTCACCGACCTCAAAATCCGGGTTTACACCTCCGGATGCATTGCTGACGAACAAACGCTCAATTCCCAACAGTTTCATCACCCGAACCGGAAATGTTACCTGTTGCATGTTGTAGCCTTCATAAAAGTGGAAACGGCCTTGCATAGCAACTACCTTTTTTCCGCCCAGGTTCCCGAAAATCAATTTTCCGGAGTGACTTTCTACTGTTGAAACCGGGAAATGGGGAATTTGCTCGTAAGGAATCTCATCGGTCACTTCGATTTCCTTTACCAGTCCACCCAACCCTGTTCCAAGGATGATGCCAATGCTCGGTTTAACCGGTGTTTTGCTGCCGATATACTCAGCTGCTTCTTTCATTTGTTCTAGCAACATAATTTTTAAGTAAGTCTTTAAAATCGTTTTCCCTATCTATTTTAAACGAAATACGCTGTACAAAAAACGGGACTCCAGACCGGATGATCTCTTCTTTCCATTCAACAAAGCGCACTGCATCTTTTTCAGTTGTAACTACTACACAACGATGGTTTACAAAGGTAGCAACTTTTTGCAGAATCTGCTGAATATCTGCAGCAGTAAAACGGTGGTGATCAGGAAACCGGATGGCTTCCACCTGGTATTTTTCAGATAAAAAACGATATAGCGGTTCCGGTTGTGCAATTCCGGTCACTAAAATCAGCCGGTCAGCGGATTTCCAAACTGCTCCGAATAAGCCTTTCAATTCCCCGTAAACGATCTCACTAAAAAACACATGTGTTCTGGGAACAGGGATTTTTTTTTCGAAACGTTTTTTTTTCGGCTCGCTGAGATTTTTCGGGCATTTGGTGACCACCACTACATCGGCACGTTTCATCCCGGCACGTGGCTCCCGGAGGTTGCCCGCCGGGAAAACAAAATCTTTGAAAACCGGTCGCTGGTAAGTCATCAGCAACAGGTTTATGCCAGCTTTTACTGCCCGATGCTGATAAGCATCATCCAGGAGGATCAGAGAATGAGGCTTGTTTGTTCGGATCCAATTAATCCCGGTTTGTCTTTTTTCAGATACAATAACCGGAATTTCCTGTTGAAAGATCGTCCAGTACATCATGGGCTCATCGCCGATTTCTGCTGCGGTGCTTTGAGTATTTGCGATGTAAAGTCCCTGGGTTTTTCTTCCGTACCCACGGGAAAGAATTACGGGATGCTTATCTCGGAATAATTCGGCGAGGTAAGCTGTGAGCGGAGATTTCCCTGTTCCGCCAACTGTAATATTGCCAATACAAATTGAGTTTCCCGGAATCGGGACCGATTCTTTTAGCCTGGAGTTATACATCCAATTGCGTATGGAAACTACCGAAGCATAAATCCAGGAAAAAGGAAGTAGAGCAATCCGCCATGAATACATGAAGGTAAAGATAATAGAAATCCGCCACTTCAGACACGGAAGAAACAAACTGTCTAACACGTTTTTTTACGCGTTTAGAACCGGGTAAAAAAATTTTCCAGGAATTGTTATGAGCTTAAAATACCCCTTTTATTGATATTATTATCAAATGCTCTGCTATTCTCCACAATTTCTAAAGCCGTCTCTGGCTTTTTTCAAATCCATTTGGATACAAACTGGTTAAACTCATCGTGAAATTCTTTGAATAATTTTTCAAAGATTTGCACTTCATCTTTTTCAGCCTGGTGATATTCCGTTTTTCGATGGTCGCTCGCAACCGGATTTTTATCGATCTCACTTTGGAGTTTATCTTCCGAAACAGTTATTTTATGCTGAATTTCATCGATGTTATTTCTGTATATAATGAGCTGATTTTGAAAATGTTCAACCAGGATGAGTACGTCCTTTTGGTTATTTTTTTGAACAATTTCTTCCAGACGCTCCTGGAGTATTTTTATTTCATCTTTATAAAAATCCAGTTTTTTGGTCCATTCAACATGCTCTTCATGCTGTTTAAAAATAAAGTCTTTTGTACTCATAGCATTGTGTTTAATTATTTCCAAAAATAGGCGAGTCATTAGCATCGAAACATGATATGAGTCATTAAAAATTATGATTTTTGTTTTTTGACCAGAAAAGCTGAAGTATTGCATGGGATTTGATTTGTCGGGTTTTTAGTTGATAAAAGCTGGTCTTTTCCTTATTGATTTTGTATTTTTGGATATTCAATCAATAACAATATGCAAGTAAAAGAACTCGTTTCGTTTTTGAATCATCTGGCACCGTTTACTTATCAGGAAGTGTATGATAATTCGGGCTTGTTGGTTGGGAATCCGGCTGCTGAAATCACAGGAGTGGTTGTTGCGTTGGATTGCCTGGAATCTGTTGTGGATGAAGCGATTTTGCATAGTGCCAATGTCGTTCTGACCCATCACCCGATTATATTCAAAGGATTGAAGCGGATTACGGGAGTAAATTATGTGGAGCGGACTGTTTTAAAGGCAATCAATCACGGGATCAACCTGGTTGCGGTGCATACGAACCTGGACAATGTCCATTTTGGGGTCAACTACATTATTGCTGAAAAACTGGGCTTGAAAGACCTGAAGATTCTGAGTCCGAAAGCAGCGACGGCTTATAAATTAGCTGTTTTTGTGCCGCAAACACATGCTGACCTGTTGCGGGAGGCGATGGCAGAAGCAGGGGCGGGACATATCGGGGCTTACAACTCCTGTAGTTTCAGTTCAAAAGGAGAAGGAAGATTTCGTCCGGATGAAAATGCGGCTCCTTTTATCGGAAAAGCGGGTGAGCCAGAGGTGGTGAAGGAGATGAAAGTGGAGGTTGTGATATCAGAGCACGCGGTTCAGGCAGTGCTTCACGCAATGAAAGCAACGCACCCGTATGAGGAAATCGCTTATGATCTGATTGCGCTGACCAATACGAACGAGTATATCGGCAGTGGAATGACCGGAACCCTGGAAGAAGGAATGGAAGCAATGGAATTTTTGCGTCTTGTGAAGCGCACGTTTCATTGTGGTGCAATCCGGTATACTCATCCGGCCAAATCAATGGTGAAGCGAATAGCCGTTTGTGGTGGCTCGGGGAGTTTCTTACTGAAAGATGCCATTCGTGCCAATGTAGATGTTTTCATCACCGGAGATTTTAAATATCACGAATTTTTTGATGCGGAAGATCACCTGATGATTGCGGATATCGGTCATTTTGAATCCGAACAATATACTTCTGAATGGTTGGTGGCACAACTGAAGAAAAAATTTACTAAATTTGCGGTTCGTTTAACAAACGTAAATACAAATCCGATAAATTATCTCTGAGGTATGGCTGCAAAAGCAAGTACAAAAGAAACAACAGTTGCTGAAAAGTTGGACGCATTATATGCGTTGCAAAAGATTGATTCTCAAATTGATAAAATTAGAACCGTTCGTGGTGAGCTGCCATTGGAGGTACAGGATCTGGAGGATGAAATCGAAGGGTTGGAGACCAGAATCAAAAACCTGCAGGATGAAGTTAAGGAATTAGAGACTGAGATCACGGACCGTAAACTGGCGGCAAAAGATGCTGAAGCGGCTATCGTGAAATTCAAGGAACAACAAAATAATGTACGAAATAACCGTGAGTTCGAATCTTTGTCAAAAGAGATCGAATACCAGGAGCTGGAGATTAAATTGCACGACAAGCGTTCGAAAGAAGCGAAAGTGAAAATTGTTTCCAAGAAAGAAGTGCTTGAGGAAGCAAAGGAACGTTTGGATTTGCGTAAAGGCGATCTGAAAGTGAAGCAGGATGAGTTGAATGAAATCGTAGGAGAAACCCGGAAAGAAGAGGAGGAACTGATTGCACAATCTGAAAAAGCGAAAGCTTTGATCGATGCGCGTTTGATTGCTGCTTATGATCGTTTGCGTATGAATGCGAAAAATGGACTGGCTGTAGTAGGAGTAGACCGTGATTCCTGTGGCGGATGCTTTAACAAGATCCCGCCTCAACGTCAGTTGGATATCGATACACGAAGAAAAGTAATTGTTTGTGAACACTGCGGAAGGATTTTGGTTCCGGCAGATGTGGTAGCAGAATAATAATAAGTAATGTGTTAAAAGGGGGCGAATTCGCTCCCTTTCTTGTTTTTATACTCTATTATTTCGATCGAAAACCCAAACGAATCCTTATTTTTGCACCTGAAAATTATCAATCCGTTTTTACATGGAAAAAATAGCAAAAGCGCTTTTCTCTATGCGCGCGATGGCAGTGGGATTATTCATCTTTCTTTCCGCAATTGCACTAGCTACGTTCATCGAATCTTCAGAAAGCACCCAGGCAGCTAAATTGTGGATCTACAATGCCAAATGGTTTGAATTGCTTCTGGCATTCCTTTCAGTAAACCTGATTGCAAATATTTTCAGCTACCAGATGTGGAAACGGGAGAAAATCGCTTTGTTGCTTTTCCATATATCATTTATCGTTGTAGTGATCGGTGCCTGGGTTACGCGCTATGTCAGTTATGAAGGAATTATGCCGATCCGTGAAGGGCAGGCTTCGAATACCGTTTATACTTCAGACCCGTATTTGTGGGTGAATGTCAATGACGGAAAAATGCAGTATACCAACGATGTGAAGGCATTTATGGCGGAATCTTATCCGTTCAACAGTGCTTCTATGGATATCGACTTCCCGAATCATCGAACTCCGGTTTCGATCGAATATGTGGATTTTAAGTTCAGACAAATTGATACCATTGATATCAGCCCGAAGTATAAAACCAGTGCTCTGGATATCGTAACGGACGGAATGAAATCCAATTATATCATCAACGATGAGATCTTCTCTCTGAATGGTGTAAATATTGCTTTTACGGAAAAACTGGTGAGTGGTGTTAATGTTTATCGGAAAAATGACACGTTGCGTCTGAGACCGAGTATGCCTCTGCAATATATCCCGATGAAAGAAATGCAAAAAGCACGTCAGAGTGGCATTGCACCTCCGGATTCGGTATTTGTGAAAGTAGCTCCGGGACAGGAAGTTGTTTTTGCTACGACAACGCTTTACCAGATTGCCGGGCAACAATTTGTGTTTAAGCAGGAAATTCCGAATGTGGAGAAAAAACTGGTTTCTTCCGGGCGAAAAGATGTGGGTTCGGATTATCTGACGATCAAAATCACGGATGGAGACAAAAGTAGGATTGTGCGTTTGGAAGGTGGTTTGAAAGCAGTGGGCGTTCCGGTATTTTTTGAGTTCAGTGGCTTAAATTACCACATTGAATATGGAATGAAACGCGTGAAGATTCCGTTCTATGTGAGATGTAATGATTTCATTCTGGATCGCTACCCGGGATCGGATATGCCTTCCTCTTATGCTAGCGATTTGCAGGTATTGGATTCTGCACACGGCGAGTTTGGTATGAAACGGGTATTTATGAACCATGTGCTGGATTACGGAGGTTATCGTTTTTTCCAGTCTTCTTATGATCCGGATGAGATGGGGACGATTTTAAGTGTAAACCACGATTTCTGGGGAACCAATATAACGTATTTCGGATATTTAATGATGTTTATCGGTATGATTTTCAGTTTGTTTGCTCCAAATTCCAGATTTAAAGAATTAATGAGAAGCCTGAGAGCTTCCAATGCAAAAAGTGCGGTAAGTATTTTATTTGTTTTGGGTTCTTTATCTGCATTTGCACAGGATTCACCAGAGCATGTGCACGATCATAACCATGAGCACGAACACACACATCAGCAAATGGCTGCTACTCCTGCAAATCCGGTTGTGTATTTCATCTCGGAAGATCAGAGTGACAAGCTGTCAACACTACTTGTTCAGAGCGGAGGCCGCATTATTCCGATGCAGACCATGTGCGATCAGGTTCTGAGAAAGTTATACCGGTCAAGCAAATACGAGGACAGAAATGCGGTTCAAACGGTGCTTAGCATGCATATGTATCCGGATTACTGGTTAGATCAGAAGATTATTCAGGTTCCGCAGGCATTGTATGATAAATATAACCTGACTAAGTATGTCTCTTTTCGGGAACTGACGGATGAAGCCGGAAATTTTAAATTTATCAGTGATTACAATGCCGCACTTCAAAAATCGGAAGCTCAGCAGTCCGAAACGCAGAAGAAGCTAATCAAGCTGGGAGAGAAGTACCAGGTTTTCCTGGAAGTGGTAAACTGGAATTTCATGAAGATCATTCCATTAAAAGGAGATAAAGCTAACCGTTGGTTTATGCCTTTCAACCAGGAGCTGATGATGAAAGATAGTATAAGCAGCAGGCTGGCATTGAGTTATATCAGTTCTCTGAACGATGAGGCAAAGTCCGGTGGAAGTTATGCCAAATCAACTGAATTGCTGAATGACCTGAAAAAATTGCAGCGTTCTTTGGCATCGGCTTCTGTTCTTCCTACGGAAATGCATGTGAAGGTGGAGGTTTCGTACAACAAGATGGGGATTTTCAAAAATTCAATGAATAGCTATCTGCTGGGAGGAGTATTACTGCTTGTTATCTTCCTGGTCAAATTATTTTTCAATCCTTCACCGGGGTCTGAAAAAGTGTATTTGGTGATATCCAAAGTTAGTGTGGCGTTATTGGCTGTTATCTTTATTTATCATGGAGTAGGGTTGGGTATGAGAAGTTATATTTCTGGTCGTGCTCCCTGGAGTGACGGGTACGAAGCAATGGTTTTCATTGCCTGGGTTTTAGTGCTGCTGGGGCTTGTATTATCCCGGGTAAGTGTGGTTATTCTGGCGGCAGCTTGCTTGTTGGCATCTTTCTTCATCATTGTTTCCGAAATGAATTTGCTTGATCCTGAAATAACGCCTTTGCAGCCGGTTCTCAAAAGTTATTGGTTAATGATTCATGTTGCTGTCATTACCAGTAGCTATGCATTTTTAGGACTGGCATTCGTTCTCGGATTGATTAATATCATTCTGTATATGACGCGCAATCAGAAAAACGGAGCAGATGTAACCAGGATCATTCATGTATTAACTGCAGTTTCTGAAATAACAATGATCGCTGGTTTGTTTATGTTGACGATCGGAACGTTCCTGGGAGGGATCTGGGCCAATGAATCCTGGGGAAGATATTGGGGCTGGGACCCGAAAGAAACCTGGGCTCTGGTTTCCGTGCTGGTTTATGCAATTATTCTTCACTTCAGGTACATTCCGGGATTGAAAGGGAAATTTGCGTTCAACGTTGCAAGTATGTGGGGATATACTTCAATTCTGTTTACATTTTTTGGAGTAAACTTTATCCTGGTTGGATTACACTCTTATGCAAACAGTGACGGATCTGTGAATCTGCCGGGGTATGTCTGGGCCAGTACTGCAGTGTTCCTCGCGATTACAATTATTGCAGGAATCCGGAATAAAAAGTATATTCGGACTCAAAGAGAATTGCTATGATACTGTACGATTTTCCATTGAGTTATTTAAACGGAAATCCGATTGACTGGAAGGATTTTCAGGGAAAAAAGGTGCTTTTAGTCAATGTGGCTTCTCAATGCGGGTTAACACCTCAATATGTGCAATTGCAGGAATTGATGGAAACATTCGGAGGAGACCGTTTTACCATCCTGGGAGTTCCCTGCAATGATTTTGCAGGACAGGAACCGGGGACGGCAGAAGAAATTGCACTGTTTTGCTCTGCCACTTATGGAGTCAGTTTCCCGCTGTCGGAAAAGGTGCATACAGTCGGCTCAGAGATTCATCCGGTTTATCAGTGGCTGGTTGACCAGACGGGAGTTGAAGTCAGTTGGAATTTTCAAAAGTTTTTAATCAATGAGAGGGGAGAAGCGGAAGGAGTTTACACTCCGCAAACGGAACCTTGTATTGAGCAGATTACAGATTGGATTAAGAAGTAAGATTATGGGGCAGGTTGATATATTAGCTATCGGGGCTCATCCGGATGATGTGGAGCTTTCTGCTGCCGGAACTTTATTGAAGCACCGTGCTATGGGCTTTTCTACGGGAATTATCGATTTAACGCAGGGAGAACTGGGATCCAGGGGAACGAAAGAAACCCGGAAGGAGGAAGCTGCTGCAGCAAGTGAAATACTGGGTTTATCTGCACGCGTTAATTTGAAAATGGCAGACGGTTTTTTTACTCATTCGGAAGAAAACCTGCGCTTGCTTGTTGAGCAAATCCGCCGGTTTAAACCAGTTGTCGTTTTGATGAATGCTGTTTCAGACAGGCATCCGGACCACGGAAAAGGAAGTAAACTTGCTTCAGAAGCATGTTTCCTGGCAGGTTTGCGCAAAGTTGAAACTGCCTGGGAAGGAAAAGCCCAGGAAGCTCACAGGCCGAAAGCTGTATACCATTATATCCAGGATCGTTACCTGAAACCGGATTTCGCCATTGATGTAACAGATTACGCAGAGCAAAAATTCGATTCGATCAAAGCCTATAAAACTCAGTTTTGGAATCCGGACTCCACAGAACCGAAAACGCCGATTTCCGGTGAGGAATTTTTTGAGTTTTTACGTGGGAGAATGGCAGAATTCGGTCGCAGTATCGGTGTGCGTTACGCAGAAGGATATACCGTTGAACGACTACCGGGAGTAGATTCTCTATTTGATCTTCGCTAAGGTCTCTTTTACGTTTTCGATTAACGTACCGAATTCCGAAGCCAGTTCCTGATTTACAATTGTACCATCTTTAAAGTTTTCTTCAAAGCTCGGTAAACTGAAATGACCAATAATTTGGGCTGTGTGTTTCGGAAAACGGCTCAATGCTGATTCCATTACGAACTTTGCTCCCAATTTCCCGGGAGAAGCAGATAATAACAACATGGGCTTGCCGTGAAAAACTTCTCCACGGATGCGGGAACACCAATCCAGTGTGTTTTTAAAAGCTGCGGTATAACTTCCGTTGTGTTCAGCCATGGAAATCACGAGAAAGTCCGCCTTTTCAAAAATTTCCAGTAATTTACGGGCTTCATCCGGGAAACCGTTTTTCTGTTCCTTATCCACAGAAAACAAAGGCATTTCAAAATCATTCAGGTCAATCAAGTTTACCCCTGCATCGAACTGACGGGCTGCGAAATGAGCAAATTGCCGGTTGATGGAAAATTTGCTGGTACTGGCTCCGAATGCGACTATTTTCATGCAAATTGTTTTTGCGAAGGTATTATTATTTTGATGATGCTGGCTGCTCTGGTTTGATCTTGCATTTCGCAATATGGCGATATACTACTGCGGGCGTTTGAAAAGAAAAAGAGACATCGGAATGATGTCCCTTCTTTGGTATAAAACTAAATTAACAGAGGAAATATTTCGTGTTATTTCACTACGCTCAGTTTTACTGTTTTAACTGTATTGCCTGATTTTACTACGGTGTAATACAATCCTTGAGCGAAAGCAGCAGAGTTGATTGTAAACTGGTGAGTTCCGATTTCAGCATATTTTGTAGCGACAGTCTGGATCACTTGTCCGTTTGTGTTCATTACAATTACTTCGATATCATGGCCTTGAGCAACATCGACAAACAAAGTAGCATTTGAGTTTGTTGGGTTCGGATACAAAGATACTCCTGCGATAGCTGAATTTTCAATGATTCCTGCCAACCCTGTGAAATCAGAACCAGTTAAAAGTGGTGAATCTGTAGTCGGGCGGTAATCAGGAGATGTATAGTTATAAGGAGTAATCAGTATGTTAGCAGTAGTAGTGATAGAATCGTTCATTCCTGCAGCAAACCATGTCTGGATAGGGAAAGTGCTTCCTGTGTTTACTTCCGTTACTTTACCTGGAGAATTACCTGCAACAATGTTGTTTTTGTATATAATCAATCCGTTTGTAGCATTTGCCTCACATGCAGAACCATCAATGTGAACTCCGCGTATAAAATCCATGAAAATGGAGTTGCGGATGTTTAAAGCAGAATTGCGACGAATACGAGCTCCGCGACGGAAACCGGCAGCGACTGTACTTGAAGGATTTCCTCTGTATGGTCCGATCGCAGTAATGTTAGAGAAAATTGCGTGTGTTTGAGGAGTACCTGTAGTACCGTCAGGATCGTTATCAGATTCGAAACCTTCTGAAGTAGAAACTGAAGGGTTATCAGCGATATCCGGATCACGAACGATCAATCCGTACTGAACTTTTCCGGAGTATCCGAAATCGGTATCAAAATCATCATCCAATCCTCTGTAAGCTACCAGGTGCTTACAGTTTACTGTTCCGCCAAACCACTCGTATGAATCGTCATTACTGAAAGATACCTGAACATAATCAATCACAGTACCATCACCAACAGAACCGAAAGTAATACCGTTGATCTCTTTATCCTGTTGATAAGCATATCCGGGGAACTCAACACGTACATATTTCAGTGTTCCGGAATTATCATGTGCGTCAGGTGTAGCACCACCACCGAATTCGGTATCAGTTGTCGGAGCCAGCCCTTCGATGTTTGCAACTCCGTTTGGCTGGTTGTTAGCAGCTTTCCCTAACAGGATAACCCCTCCCCAGTCCCCCAGAGCGCGAGAACCTGCTGCCTGGTTAGATGTAAATACAATCGGGCTGTTCGCTGTTCCTTCAGCCATCAGTTTTGAACCTTTTGTAATGAACAAACCTGAACCCAAAACAGCTTTGTCGCCCATGATGATTGTTCCTGGTTCGATCGTCAGCGTAGCATTGTTTTTAACGTAGATCTGACCTTGTAACAGATAGATGTTTCCTGCAGTCCAGGTTGTGTTTGTTGTAATGTTTGCAGTGATAATCTGGTTGGGGACTCCGTAGTTTGTGTTTTGAGGATCCCAGTTAGACCATCCGTCTGTCCACATTGCTGTTGGAGCCGGAGCAAATGCACCACGGTAAGTAGTCGGTTCAAAAAACTGTCCGAATGCTGCCAGAGCACCCAAACCTGCAAACATTGCACTTAAGTAAATTTTTTTCATTTTTCTTTTTTTTTCCTGGTACAAAGTTGATTTACCAACTTTGCTCTATCTTTTCTTTCAAGTTATGATTTGTGTAAATAAATGTTAAGTGAATTTTAATCCGGAGCAATTCATATTGGTTTGATTTTCTTCGTAAAAATAAAAGCCACCAGCAGGCTGACTGATGGCTTTCATAAAACCAGGTTTATATTAAAGTGTGATGCTGACTGAAGCAGTAAATGTTGTCCCGAAATTGGTCTTCCAGATCTGCTGGTCGATATTTTTATCATAGTTATTATTGTTGTTTTTATTTCCGATAAAAATGGTGTTGAAGAACCCGTTGATTCCTTTTGTGGTAGTTCTTTCAGTAGCGCTGTTTTGATAGAAGATCTGATCCTGAGCCAGAATGTTCTGAATATTCAGTTTAAACTGCGCACGACCTTTCCAGAATCCTTTTGTGATCTGCAAATCCAGGAAGGTACGGGCTTTTTCCCACAAATCCGGCTCGTTTACGTTTCCTACAATGTAGATACGCTGGCCAACTCTGTTAACGTTTAGTGCAACTCCCCATAGATTGCGAGGGTTATCGTAGCGAAGCCCTGCGTTGAAAACATAAGGAGATTGTCCCTGAAGCGGCCTTGATTCGGAAGCACTGCCCACTACGTTGGAGACATCTGCTTTTGAGCGGATGATAGACAAATTGGAGTAAATGGTCAGCTTGTCAAAGAAGGAAGCAGTATCCAGTTTGAAAATGGAAGAAATCAGGGATCTTGCTTCCAGCTCCAGACCATAGTTCGTTGCGGAAGGTACATTCTGGAAGGAAATTTCATTCACAACATCCGCACGTGATTTCTGTTCAATCGGGTTGATGAAGTTTTTGTAGAAAATGGTTGCTGAAACCAACTGCCCTCTTCCTGCAAATGTCTCATATCTCAAATCCAGATTGTGAATCAGGGCACGTTTCAAAGTATCATTTCCTGAAACCACAAAGTTAGTTGTGAAATCGTAGAATGCGAACGGAGCAAGTTCTCTGTACTCGGGCCTGTTCAATGTCTGGGAATAGCTTAAACGGATATTTGTTTTCTTGTTTGCTTCAAAAATTGCATTGATGGAAGGAAGAAAATCTAATTTTTTCGTATTGATTTTCAATTCGGTTTTGTTGTCACGTAATGAATTCAGTTCCTGTTGGAAATATTCCGCACGAACACCGTAAATGACACGGAAGTGTTTTGTGAAGCGATTATCCAGTTGAATGTAAGCTGCATTTAAGATGGATTGTGCGTCGTATTTGTCAGAAGCCTTTGTTCCATCCGTGAGTTTGAATCCTCCGACTCCAGGATTTCCGTTAACTCCCGGAGAGATCAGTCCCATGTTTTCGGGAGCGAAAATCTGGTCTTCCGGCAAGTACAATAAATTGTTGTTAAATTTCACATTTCCCCCTGTTACGCTATAGCGTGTGTATCCTAATTGACGCGCTTCGAATTTTCTGGAACGAATCTGGTTGTACACCCCGATCTTGAATTCACTTTTGATCTTTCCGAACAAATCGGTTCCGTACGTTAAGTCCAAACGTTCATTGACAGAACTCTCACGGTTATCGGAGAAGAACATTCCTCCTCCGTAGCTGGAGCCGACGCTCGTGAGTGAAATATTCGCTACATACATCGTATCGTATGGATTAGGGTTGTTCGGATCTATTTTTTTACTGCGTGTATAAATGGATCGTGCCAGGTTGGGAACAGAACGCTGAACATTGCTGTACCCTGCCAGCCAGTTGATTTTAAATCCTTTTGCTTTCAAACCGTGTTGTCCTTCCAGCTGACCGGAGTAAACTCTGTCAGAAGTGAACCAACGTGCATTGGAGTGGATCAGGTTCGGGTTTTCTTCCAGCGGATTGATTTCACCTGTGCGGTTGATTAGTTTATCCGACGAGTTAATACTGTAGATGTTTTTGAAGTTAATGGTATTGCGGTCATTCAATTTCAGGGCGAAATTTGCTAAAGCGCCAGCCAGTAAGTTTGTTACATTGTTTTTGTCGAGGTATTCATAATCGATTTGAGCGGATTGTATTGAGTTCGGATCAGTACTGTTGGAATAATCGCGACGAACCGTTTCATTATAGCTGAAGCTTCTGCTATAAGTCAAAGCGGCAATCATCCCGAATTCACGTTTTCCGAATTTTTTATTAAATCCTCCGGATGCCTGTACATTCAGATTCGGTAAGAATTTACTTTCAGTTGTTCCCCAGCTGGTTGAAAATTGTTGAGCCAGTTTTGCCTGATCGTGGATGTTTGTCGGGAAATTTGCTTGTGAAGGAATAACAGAAGGCATTTTTCTTGTTCCGTCATCGATGCCCAGCCAGTCCAGTTTTCCTCCTTTGTAAGACGTACGGTCTCTGAATGTGGTAATGGTATTGATCCCGGTTCCCAACTGGAAAGAAATGAAATTTTTCTCCGGGATACTTTTCGTGTTGATTTGGATCAAACCACCGGCAAACTCGGCAGGTTGGTCCGGAGTTGCTGATTTGGTAATCGTCAGATTGTCCAGCATGTTGGAAGGGAACATGTCGAATGAGAATGCCTTTCGGTCGCTTTCCGAGCTAGGAAGTGGCGAACCATTTAAGAAAGCTGCGTTGTACCGGTCGTTCAAACCGCGGATTACCGCAAATTTGTTGTCCTGGATACTTGCTCCGCTGACCATTTTCAATACATCACTTGTATTACTGGCAGTGGATTTGGAAATAGACTGGCTCGACATGACATCTCCAACGCTGATGGCATTTTTCTGAGCCAGTATCACCCCTTGATCCGTATCTGTTATTCTTCTTGCTGTAACGACAACTTCTGTAAGCGAATCTTCACCCGGAGGATACATCACCACATCGATTGTTGTCACTTCCCCGGTTTTTACCTGGATATCGCTGACAAGTTGAGTGGGAATTCCCGGATATACAACCCGGATAGAGTAGGTTCCTTTTTCCAGTTTGTCGAAGTTGTAAACTCCTTCAATATCCGATAAGATACGTTTACTTTGCTGAATTAGCTCGACCTGGGCAGATGGAAGCCCCTCTCCGGTTTCGGAATCAATCACTTTTCCCTGGATCACTCCGGTATTTTTGTCCTGTGAAAATCCAGTGCTTACAAGTAAAAATGAAACAACGGATAGAAATATCTTCATAGCTTTAAATTTGCCACAAAGGAACAGCTATAACGTTATTCTAAATGAAGATCAAAATTATGGAATTGTAAGTCTTGTGTGAATGAATTATTAATTGGTTTAATACCGGGTTAATATAAACTAAAAGGATGCAGTTTTTTGGTCCGGTTAATAAATTTTCTCGATCCGGAAGCTTTGCCCGTTAAAAGAGAATTGATCATTTTCAGACTTATTGAGGAGCAATTGACCTAAAGGGGCACTGACTCCGATACCAGTCACAGGAGTGTTTTCAAAAAGAACTTTCCCGATCGGAATTCCAACCAGGAAAACTCCCGAACTGGTTATTGCCAGGGTTCCGACTTTAATTATAGATGGAGTTTCCGTATCCTGGCTTTCAATCAGATTTTTCAGTCTTAGCTGCCCGGCAAGCTGCGAGCTGATCTTTTGTAATTCTTGCTGAGCCATCTCACGGGAGGTTTCAAACTTGTCGCCAGCCGAACTTTTACTGTCCTCGGCAATGTCTTTTTGCAAATCGGATATATCCTGCTGCAAATGGGATATTTTTTCCGTAATTAAAACGGATACATGTCTGAAGAGCTTCGCTTTAGTCATAGATGATAAAATGCTTGTTGAATAGTTCGATGAGTTGATTCCTGACACTTTCTTTGGAGAACTGCATACCGAAAGATCGGAGAAATTCTTTATCGAATTGTACCTTTCCGCTGACCATGCTCAAAATAGCGTATTTCAGATCTGCAATATTGTTTTGCTCGATTTTAATCCCCAAAGTTTCTGTCATGTTTGCAGCAATTCCCACCGCTGTTGAAATAACGGGTGTTCCTGTCAGCCAGGCCTCTGCAATCACAATACTGAAGGTTTCGTATTCGGATGTCAGGATCAATGCATCGTGTTCTTTCAGGAGTTGACTCACCTCGTCCCACTCACAAGGACCGGTGAACGTAATGGCATCGGAACAGCTGTTCAGTTTGGCCCATTTTTGCCATTCCTCCGTATTTTGGTCGGAAACAACTGTCAAACTGATTTGCTTTCCCGATTCCAGGTAAGCATTCAGGAAACCGTCAAATAAAAAAGCCGGATTTTTGGTGCTCTTATCTAAAGTCGAAATATGAATGAATTTTTTGCGTTCGACCGGGTTGGTTTCTCTCAGGGTAAAAATCTGTTCATCCACAAAATTCGGGATAACCTGGATTTTAGTTGTCGGAAAGAGCGGTTTCATATCACTTCGAAGCACATTGGAGACGGCAATGATTTCACTGGTGTGGCGGCTTCCGCGTTTGATAACCTGCTGGTGAAGCGACAGGAAGTTTTTGCGCAGTTTTTTGCGGTAATACGAACCGTGTTCCATAACGATCAGCGGCACGTGAAAATACCGTTGTACCCGTGCAAATTGCAGGGCTCTCGGAAAAAAAACGTGTGCAAAAATCAAATCGATGTGATCCAGCATCAAAAGTCCTTTCCGCAAAGCCTTCCGTTGCAGCCACCAATGTATAAAACGATTGCTGGCAATACGATGGTAAACCCGGATAATGCGCAGATTTTCTGCCTCCTGGTCATCTACTTCAATGGAAGAACAGTTCTTGTCGCCCATGGTATGCAGCACCGTTACTTCGTATTTTTCCGATAATAAACAGGCAAAACGCTCTACAAAATTCCCGGCATACGGATCAATACGTGTGGGGAACCAGGAACTCATGATGAGAATATGTCTTTTTGTATGAGGCACAAGTTAAATTTAGTGGATTTTTTCACTAATCAGGCATGACTTTCAAAGTTTTCGCGTCATTTGCTTTACGAATTATGAGGAAGTAAACTCCTTTTGAATTTTCCGGAAAATGAATTAATCTGAACGATTTGGTTTTTTAGTTCAAAAAAATCGCCTTCTGTGAGGTTGGGAATATTCGGCAAATCTGGTTAAACCAATTCTTTCTCATAAATGGCTTCCAATTGTCCCAGTGCGAAATCAATTTCTTCTTTAGTCGTGTAACGGGAAAAAGAGAAACGGGCATTTGGCCGGGCCGGGTCCGCTTTGATTCCTTCCAATACGTGAGAACCTTTTGTTGCACCGGATGAGCAGGCAGATCCTCCAGAGCAGGAAACTCCTTTCAAATCGAGCGTGAATAAGAGCATACCCGATTTTTCTGTTACCGGCAAACAAACATTCAGAACTGTATACAAACTTTTCTCCGGGCTGATTTCCCCATGAAAAGCAACTTCAGGAAATACAGCCTGTAACCGTTCGATCATGTATGATTTCAATCCCTGAACGTGTTGCTGATGTTCTTCCAGGTGGCTGTATGCCAGTTCGATTGCTTTTGCCATACCAACGATTCCGTACACATTCTCGGTTCCTCCCCGCAAACCCCGCTCCTGTGCGCCTCCGTGAATCAATATATCGGTTTTGATGCGTTTGCTGGCATACAGAAAACCGATTCCTTTTGGCCCATGGAATTTATGTGCGGCACAGGTAATGAAATCAACACCCAGTTTCTCCAGGTCGAAAGCATAATGCCCCATAGTCTGAACGGTGTCCGTATGAAAATAAGCATTGTATTTCCTGCAAAGTTCGCTTACTTTTTCAATCGGGGTAAGTGTTCCTATCTCATTATTTGCGTGCATCAGCGAAACCAGTGTCGGTTTTTCATCTTTCAGGTATGACTCCAATTCATTCAGATCGATGTTTCCTTTCGAATCCACTGTCAGCCACACGGCTTCAATTCCTTCTTTTTCTGCTAAGTGTTCGATTGTATGACATACGGCGTGATGTTCAATCGAGGTGGAAATAATGCGCTTAACGCCCAATTGGTAAACCGCGCTGTTCAATGCGATATTGTCGGCTTCTGTTCCCCCGGAAGTAAAAATCAGTTCGCTGGGAGAACAGTTTAATTGTTTGGCGATTGAACGGCGCGATGTTTCGATCAATGCTTTTGCTTGTCTGCCATAGAAATGTGTGGAAGAAGGGTTGCCAAATTCATTTTGTAAAACAGGAATCATGGCTTCTGCAACTTCTTTGGCAAGTGGAGTTGTTGCCGCATTGTCTAAATATACTCGCATGGATTTTTATTGCAAATTTAATAGATTCAGGGGAAGAATTGTGTTAATCTTTACCAGGTAAAAACTGAAATGTTTCTTTTCCCTGAGGAGCTGACAACAAGTTCGGCATCAGCAAATGTGTTCTTTCAGCTCTTTTGTCTTTCAATTCGGGGGAACCTGGCTAGTGATTTCCATCCTGTTAATCGGACAAGCACTCATCTTACCGTTAAAGGACTCTGGATACGGGATCTTTGTTGGTTTTGCTGGTCTTGAAAATCTAACATCACACCATTTTCACGGGCCCATTTATCACATCTGCTCCAAAACAGCAATGCGCTTTTCTATAGGTGGGTGGGTTGCAAATAATCCTGCAAATCCCGCATCATCCAACGCTTTGTGCTCGATGAACAGCTGTTTTACATCTTCACTTTTTACGGATTCTATTTCCGAATGTCCCGATATTTTACGAAGGGCTGAAGCCAGTGCCCGGGAATTTCGGGTTAGCTGAACTGCTCCCGCATCTGCCAGGTATTCTCTCCTGCGGGATAATGCAAACTTGAAAAGAATGGAAAAAAAGTAAGCCACACCTGAAATGAGCAGAGCGATGATCACCAGTTTGTTGTCATCTTTATCCCGTCTTCCGCCGCCCCAAAGCAGATTGCGGAACAGGATTTGGACTGCAAAAGAGATGATTCCGACGAAAATAATGGAAATGATCAGTAACCGCACATCTTTGTTACGGATGTGTGTGAGTTCGTGAGCAATGACACCTTCCAGTTCTTCGTCGTTAAGTGCTTCGATGATTCCGCTTGTCAGTGTTATGGCGTAGGATTTTTCATTAATCCCACTTGCAAAAGCATTGAGTGAGGAGGAATCAATAATAAACAATTGTGGCATTTTCATTCCGACAGACATACAGAGATTTTCCGTCAGGTTATAAACACGCATGTTTTCCCTGCGTTCCAAGGGTCTGGAACCGGAAGCCATTTGGATTAAAGAGGCATTGGCGAAATAAGCAATCAGGAGCCAGATCAGAACTCCACCGATCGCTAATGGAATAGTTGTAATAAACCGCTGATTTACCTGATCGATGTGCTCTTGTCCACCCATGGCGAAGAAGAAAAAGGCATAGATTCCTCCCAAAATCAAAAACGGGAATCCTGCCAATATCAAAGATGATTTTAAATTGTTGCTTCGGATTTGTTGATGAAGACCAATATAAGCTGCCATTAAAATCAATTAGAATTTAACTTCCGGTGCTTTGTCGAGTGTCTGGCGTTGTTCAACTCCCAAGTCAAACATCGGTTCTGTTTTGTATCCCTTCATGTTTGCAATAATATTGCTTGGGAATTGCTCGATGCCATTATTGTATTCTTTTGTGGAAGAATTGAAATAACGGCGCACGGCAGCCAGTTTATTCTCGATATCACCGATCTCGTTTTGCAGGTTCATGAAATTGGTGTTTGCTTTCAGATCCGGGTATGCTTCGATCTGAATGTTTAATCCGTTCAGAGCAGCTCCCAGATTGTTTTCCGCAGCAATTTTCTCAGAAATGGTTCCTGCCTTCAGACATCTGGAACGAGCTTCCGTTACGCGGATCAGTACGTCACTTTCGTGATTCATATATCCTTTTACTGCTCCGAGAAGCTGCGGAATCAGGTCGTAGCGTTGCTTTAATTGTACATCGATATCTGCGAATGCACTTTCGCGGTTGTTTTTCAGCGAAACAAGCCGGTTGTTAATTGAAACGAACCAAAGGATCAAAATCAATATAATACCTCCAATAATAAGTCCAGCGATCATGTTTTTATAAGTTTTAAATGTTAAGCGAATATACTACTAATTTTTTTTCGGGACAGGGTTTAAGAAATCTTAACGAAAGAAGAACTTTTGTAATTGTCTGCACCAGATGCTTCAGGATAAAATCCTGTTTTGCATACCTATTATCATCACGACGTTCTCTTTTTTTTCCTGAAAAAAACAAGTCAGTTGGTAAGCTTTGTTAAGGGGAATGAAACATTTCACTGCTTTTGAAGAGGTGTAAAGAAGTCTTGTTACTTTTGCAGCACTTTTAATTACAATGAAAAGAAATGGAATTGATTACCACATATATCTGCAAAGATTTTGATATCGGCATTCACAATAACATGTTTGGTGGAAAACTGATGTCTTTAATCGATGATGCGGCAGGTTCTTTTGCTTCCCAGGTATGTGATTCTCCGAATATGGTGACAATCAAAGTAGATGAGCTGGTCTTCAAAAAAGCAGTGAAGTCCGGTTCGATCCTGAAGGTTTACGGAAAAGTGGTTCGCTTTGGAAATTCTTCCATTGAATTGTATATGGAAATCCGTAAACATAGTGTATATACCGGTATCCAGGAACTGGTAACGCATACCAACATGATCTTTGTGCGGATCGATGAGGAAGGGAAATCACTTCCGATCGCTGAGTACATTAAGAAAAGACATGCCCGTCGGATGGAGAAATACGGTAAGGCTTTGTTATTGCCCACCGAAGAAGGATTCTCTCATGAATAAATCCGCCGGATTTCAGAGGAATGGGGCAAGTAATTACCTTGGTAAATTGGTGGATAAGTATACATAGGGATTAGCCACAATTCACATCCGTTTTCTTATTTTTATCCTGCAGGGATCTTCATAATATAAACAGACATTATCCCTTCAATAACCGGGAATAATTGGCAATCTCTGTTGGGAAGAACTTCAAACCGATTGTTGTTTCTATGTGATATGCTGGATGAATTTTGGGTTCCCGTTCAACTTGCAGTACAGACCGGGTTTGTTTGCAGCAAGGTACAGGGTATCGGAATCAAATGGAAGAATTGACCGGATGCAATTTTTAAGCAAAAATAGCTGAATCCGACAGAAAGCGTGCTTGAATCCTGAATTTGGCTTATCTTTGAGGTTCTTTAAAAGAACAAAAAGAGAGCTATTATGGAGCAACAGGCACCCTATAAGTCAAAGAATAATATCCGTATCGTAACGGCAGCATCTTTATTTGACGGTCACGATGCGGCAATCAATATTATGCGCCGGATTATCCAGGCAACGGGATGCGAGGTCATTCACCTGGGGCACGACCGTTCGGTGGAGGAAGTAGTTGATACCGCTATTCAGGAAGATGCACAGGCTATTGCAATGACTTCCTACCAGGGAGGACACACGGAGTACTTCAAGTACATGTATGATTTATTAAAAGAAAAAGGGGCATCACATATTAAAATTTTTGGAGGAGGAGGAGGAACGATTTTGCTTTCCGAAATAGAAGAATTACAGGACTACGGAATCACGCGCTTATACCACCCGGATGATGGGAGAGCTCTTGGTTTGCAGGGAATGATCAATGACCTGGTTGAACGTTCGGACTATCCGGTTGGAGATGTTCTGAATGGAGAAATCAATCACCTGGGAGATAAGCATGTTCCTTCGATTGCACGTTTGATTTCTGCTGCGGAAAATTATCCGGAAATGGCTGCTCCGGTAATGGATCAGGTTCATCAGATGGCAGCGAAAAATCACGTTCCTGTTCTGGGGATTACCGGAACAGGGGGAGCGGGTAAATCATCTTTGGTGGATGAACTGGTACGCCGGTTCCTGACGGATTTTACAGATAAGCAAATTGCCGTGGTGTCGGTAGATCCGTCCAAACGCAAAACAGGGGGAGCTTTACTCGGAGACCGAATCCGGATGAATGCGATCAAAAACTCCAGAGTATATATGCGCTCGCTGGCGACACGCCAGTCGAACCTGGCACTGTCAAAGCACGTTTCGGAAGCAATCCAGATTCTGAAAGCAGCAAATTACGACCTGATTATCCTGGAAACTTCCGGGATCGGGCAATCGGATACAGAAATTTTGGATCACTCGGATGTATCATTATATGTCATGACTCCGGAGTACGGAGCGGCGACGCAGTTGGAGAAAATCGACATGCTCGACTTTGCGGATGTCATTGCACTGAATAAATTCGATAAACGCGGCGCTTTGGATGCGTTGCGGGATGTGCGCAAGCAATTCCAGCGGAACCACAACCTGTGGGATAAAAATGTGGATGAAATGCCGGTTTTCGGCACGATCGCTTCGCAGTTCAATGATCCGGGAATGAATACTTTGTATAAAGTAATCATGGACAAAGTGAGAGAAAAAACGAATGCTCCGCTGAAATCCAAATTTGAAATAACGAAAGAAATGTCGGAGAAGGTTTTTGTGATTCCGCCTGACAGGACGCGCTATTTGTCTGAAATTTCGGAAAATAACCGAAACTATGATAAATGGGTGAACAGGCAGGTGGAAGTTGCCGATAAATTATATGGGCTTCAAAAATCAATTGAAACCCTCCAGGCAAGCGCGATGGAGGATAAAGATCGCCTGATAAAAGGCGTCCGGGAAGCGTTTGAAATAGTGAAACGCGATTTGGATCCGCATAATTGGCAACTTCTTGAATCCTGGGCCGGTAAAAAAGCAAAATATGCTGCTACGGAATTCGTGTTCAAAGTTCGCGACAAAGAACTGAGAATGAAAACGCATACGGAATCGCTTTCTCATACACAGATTCCGAAAGTGGCATTGCCGAAGTTTAAATCCTGGGGAGATATTTTGTGCTGGTTGTTGCAGGAAAATGTTCCGGGAGAGTTCCCGTATACTTCTGGTTTATTTCCGTTCAAGCGTGAAGGAGAAGACCCTACGCGAATGTTTGCCGGAGAAGGAGGTCCGGAAAGAACCAACCGCCGTTTCCATTATGTGAGCTTGGGAATGCCAGCAAAACGCCTGTCTACGGCATTTGACTCTGTAACACTTTACGGAAATGACCCGGATCTGAGACCGGATATTTACGGAAAAGTGGGAAATTCGGGAGTTTCGGTCTGCTGTCTGGATGATGCAAAAAAACTGTATTCCGGGTTTGACCTTTCACATCCGGCTACTTCGGTTTCGATGACCATCAATGGCCCGGCACCAATGCTGCTCGGTTTCTTTATGAATGCGGCCATCGATCAGAATTGTGAGAAATACATCAAAGCAAACGGGCTGGAAAAAGAAGCAGAGGCAAAAATTAAAGCAATTTACGCAGAAAAAGGAGTAGAAAGACCAAAATACCAGGGAGACCTTCCGGAAGGGAATAATGGTTTAGGCCTGTTCCTGTTGGGAGTAACCGGAGACCAGGTGCTTCCTGCTGATGTATATAATGAAATCAAAGCTGAAACACTGAAACAGGTTCGCGGAACTGTTCAGGCGGATATTCTGAAGGAAGATCAGGCGCAGAATACCTGTATTTTCTCCACGGAATTTGCACTTCGCCTCATGGGAGATGTGCAGCAGTACTTTATTGAAAAACAGGTGCGAAATTTCTACTCGGTTTCTATTTCCGGTTATCATATAGCAGAAGCAGGGGCAAACCCGATTACACAGCTGGCATTCACCCTGGCAAACGGATTTACCTATGTGGAATACTACCTGAGCCGCGGAATGGATATCAATGCATTCGGACCGAACTTGTCTTTCTTTTTCTCGAATGGAATCGATCCGGAATATGCGGTGATTGGCCGCGTTGCAAGAAGAATCTGGGCGAAAGCGCTGGCAAAGAAATATGCTGCGAATCCGCGTGCCCAGATGCTGAAATACCATATTCAGACATCAGGACGCTCGCTGCACGCGCAAGAAATCGACTTCAATGATATCCGTACGACTTTGCAGGCATTGTATGCGATTTATGATAACTGCAATTCCCTGCATACCAATGCATACGATGAAGCGATTACCACACCGACAGAAGAATCCGTTCGAAGAGCGATGGCTATACAGCTGATCATCAACCGCGAGTTGGGATTGGCTAAAAATGAAAACCCGCTTCAGGGATCGTTTATTATCGAAGAATTGACTGATTTGGTTGAAGAAGCAGTATTGTCCGAATTCGACCGTATTACGGAACGGGGAGGTGTTTTGGGAGCGATGGAAACGATGTATCAGCGCTCAAAAATCCAGGAGGAATCGTTGTATTATGAGACCTTGAAGCACAACGGAGATTTCCCGATCATCGGTGTGAATACCTTCCTGAGCTCGAAAGGATCTCCGACAGTGGAACCGAAAGAAGTGATCCGTGCTTCTGAGGAAGAAAAACAATACCAGATCAAAATGCTGAATGCCCTGCATGAAAATCACCGGGACAAACTGGATGAATTGCTGAGCAGTCTGCAACGGGCTGCAATCCGGAACGAAAACATCTTTGAGCAACTGATGGAAGTATGTAAATATGCTTCCCTTGGACAGATTACCAGGGCACTGTTTGAAGTAGGAGGGCAGTATCGAAGAAATATGTAATCATGAGATTATCAGATGAGTGAAGAGGTTTTGTCGGAGAAATAATAACGAAAATTAACTGGCTCTTTTTTGATTTGATAACATGTTGAATGGATGAAATTGAGATTTGTTGCCTATTTTAGAAACTAAATGAAAGTCATGAAGTATTTACCAATCTTATTATTCAGCGCTCTGATGGCAGGAATTGCGAGTTCTTGTGGAGAAGAAAAGGCTGAGCCTAAAGTGGAAGCAGGCCAGAACACACCGGAATATAAAGCTTATGATCTGGTTCAAAATCTGGAGATTGTCAAAAAGTTGCAGACAGCTGCCGAACGCAGGAACCAGAAAATTTCGTTGCAGTTGAGCAAAGACCTGTTGAATGGTAAAAACGGCTATTACTGGTTTCAGGTGATTCAGCAGATCGGGAGTACGAAAATTGTGAAGATGAATGTGAAAGTACGGGAAAATAATTTCAAGGTGACTATCCTGGATGATGATAACGGCTCTGATTTAACACCGGAAGAATACGAACACAAATATCCTGTTAAAGAATAGAAGGGTTAAATGCGATTCAGGACATAATGGATCAGGTCATTCATTTCTTTTTCGTAACCTTTGCTGAATTCCATTCTTGGCCTGTTTGCAATTCCAAGGCAAATGGTGATGCACTGATGCCCCAAAGCCTTTCCAAGGGCGAATAAAGCAGAACTTTCCATTTCGAAATTGATTACGCGGTGTCCTTCAAAGGAGAATGCTTCCAGTTTTTCGTTTACTTCGGAAGTGCGTGTTCCCAAACGCAGCGATCTTCCCTGGGGAGCGTAAAATCCGGAACTTGTAACAGTGATCCCTTCGTGTGTGTGTGCTCCTGAAAACTGTTTCAGCAACTTCCCGGAAGACTCGGAACAGTATGGGGTGATTTCCTCCGGAAAACCGACAAAGGAGTTCAGGGCTTTTGCCAGTGATTTTTCGCAATCAGTGAAAGAAACAGGATAGAAGTGTGCCACATTGTCGATCCCGACAGCATGGGTGGATAATAAATAACTGTGCACATCGATATCTGCCTGCAAAATACCGCAGGTCCCGATGCGAATGAGATTCAAAGATGTGATCTGAACTTTGTTCGTGCGTTCTTTCAAATCGATATTTACCAGCGCATCCAGCTCGTTCACTACAATGTCTATATTGTCCGTACCGATCCCGGTTGACAATGCTGTGATGTGTTTTCCTTTATAAAATCCGGTGTGGCACACAAATTCGCGGTGCTCCGACTGATGAGTAATTTCATCGAAAAATGCGGAGACAGCAGCTACGCGATTCTGATCTCCTACCAGTAAAACGTGTTGTGCGAGATGCTCCGGTGAAATGCCCAGGTGATAAACATTCCCGTGTGAATCCAATACCAGTTCCGATGCAGGATATTTCATATTTGATTGTAAAAGTTAAAAGTGAGAAGTGTTTTTTTCTTCTCACTTTCAATTATTTAATGCTCCCAAACACTTTTGAAAGTAATTCACTGACACGTGCGGCAGGATCTTTCCGGATTTTGTTTTCTTCCTTCTCAACCATCAGAAACAAACCTGAAATGGCTTTTTCGGTAACATATTTATCCAGATCCGGGTTGATCTTTTGTCCGCCAGTCAAGCTCATTGCACTATTGTATTTGGTGATGATCGGATTCCAGTATTCAGTCAGTTTTACTTTGGAGATCGCGTCTTTCACTTTTGGTGAGAAAGCTTCAACCAGTTTTGCAGTTGTGTTATCTTTCAGGAATTTGGTAGCAGCTCCGTCTCCGCCATTCAGAATTGCGAAACCGTCGGAAATACTCATATTCAAAATAGCATCCCTGAAAATTGGAAAGGCTTCTTTGGTTGCTTCTTCTGCGGCATGATTCAGGGTGGTTTCAAATTTTTCGACCTGAGAACCCAATCCCCAGTCAATTGCCTTTTCTTTTACTTTGAGCGCATCTTCCGGGAATGGCAAGCGAATCTCAGCATTTTTCAAAAAACCGTCTGTTACGGAAGTTAAATTCACAGAATTCTGGATGCCTACAGTCAATGCTTCTTTCAAACCGGAAATAACTTCCGAATTGGTTAAAGAAGGCGTGGTACTTACTCCGGTATTTAAAGTACTTGCCGCTTCCTTTAAGGTATCACAGGCAGATAACCCGGTCAAAATACAACCCAACGCCAGGATTGCAATGAATTTTCTCATAAGATTATTTTTTATGTTCAAACTTAAGAATAATTTTGTCGATGTTCAAAAACGGTACCATGATTGACGTTGAAATTATATCCATCGGAGATGAACTCTTAATCGGACAGACAATCAATACCAATGCTTCGTGGATGGGGGCTCAGCTGGCGGATAACGGAATCAAGGTTTCATACGTTGCAACAATATCAGATTCCTGGGATGCAATCATGGCCGCACTTTGCGAAGCGCAGCAGAGAAGCCGGGTGGTGTTGATAACGGGCGGACTCGGACCAACGAAAGACGATATCACTAAACAGGTTTTGTGTTCTTATTTCGGGACGCGTTTGGTGCTGGATGAATCGGTGCTTCATCATGTGGAATCATTCTTTATTAAGAAAAACCGTCCGATGCTGGATGTGAATAAACTTCAGGCAATGGTTCCCGAAGCGTGCGAAATACTTTTCAATGATCTGGGAACGGCCCCGGGAATGTGGTTTGAGAAAGAGGGAACTATTTTCGTATCGATGCCAGGTGTTCCGTATGAAATGAAATTTCTGATGGAAGCGTATGTGCTTCCGCGTTTGCTGGTAAGATTTCCAGTGAAAAAGTTGATCCGGAGAACCTATCTGACGCAGGGAATCGGGGAGTCGTTTTTGGCAGAAAGAATAGCTGACTGGGAAAACCAATTGAGAGCTGAAGGCCTGGATTTGGCTTATTTGCCTTCTCCGGGAGTAGTCAAGTTGCGCATCAGCTCGAATTCCGGTAAGCAGGAACGCGTGGATTATTTCGGTGCTCAACTGATAGAAATGATCCCGGCTTATTTATATGGAGAGGAAGAAGAGACTCTGACAGAAGTGGTCGGAAGGTTGCTGGACCAGCGAAAAGAAACCGTTGGAACGGTTGAAAGTTGTACCGGAGGTTCGGTCATGGCCAGTTTGACGGGTATTTCAGGATCTTCCGCATACGTACTGGGCGGTTTGGTTACGTATAGTAATGAATTGAAAATGAAACTGGCAAATGTGAATGCCCAAACGCTGGAAACATTCGGGGCGGTTTCGGAAGAAACAGTATTGGAGATGGCATCCGGGGGGAAACAGCAACTGGGGGTGGACTGGTCAATTTCCGTTTCGGGGATCGCGGGGCCAACTGGTGGAAGTGAGGATAAACCGGTTGGAACTGTTTGGATTGCAATTGACGGACCGGAACGAAAAATTTCGCGCAAGTTTTTGTTTGGCTCAGACCGGCAAAGAACCGTACAAATGACTGTGCTGACAGCTTTGAATTTACTTCGTTGCGAAATTTTAGGAATAAATATCGAAAAAAAGAGCGATTAATGTTGTGTAATTGCTGGAATTTGCTTTTCTTTGCACCCGCTTTTTAGAATAAAGGAAAAATTAAAATACAATGTCACGAGTTTGTCAAATAACAGGAAAGTCGGTAATGGTAGGGAATAATGTTTCTCACTCAAACCGCAAAACTAAACGCAAGTTTTACCCGAACTTGTTAACGAAAAAGTTCTACGTACCGGAAGATGATATGTATGTTACATTGAAAATTTCTGCGTCCGCTTTGAGAACAATTAATAAGAAAGGTATCTCTGCGTGTTTGAAAGAAGCACGTGAAAAAGGGTATTTAAAGTAAATCCTGATTCGGTCACGAAAGTGATTCAATCTTAAAGAATTAAAGAAAATGGCTAAGAAGGCAAAAGGAAATAGAATCCAGGTTATTTTGGAGTGCACAGAGCACAAGGAGTCTGGGATGGCGGGAACTTCCCGTTACATCACAATGAAGAACCGTAAGAACACACCGGATCGTTTGGAGATTAAGAAATTTAATCCGATCTTGAAACGTTATACTCTTCATAAAGAAATTAAATAGGAAAAACGCAGCTTTTGATTTGAATTCGCTTGCGGATTCATTCAGATCGAAAACAAGCATAAAAAATTAAGTCATGGCTAAGAAAGTAGTAGCATCCCTTCAGAAAGGTGGAGGAAAAGAACACACAAAAGTAATCAAGATGGTTAAATCCGGGAAATCTGGTTCTTTTTCATTCAAAGAAGAAATCGTACATAACGATAAAGTAAAAGACTGGTTTACCAAAGCCTGATTCTTTAAAAGTTGTAAACTCGATATTGTTTTTGAACCTCGAATTATTTCGGGGTTTTTGTATTTTTGAAACATATGGCATTATTTGGTTGGTTCTCCAAGGAGAATAAAGAAACACTAGACAAAGGACTTGAAAAAACAAAAGAAAGTTTTTTCGGAAAACTGACTCGTTCCCTGGTAGGTAAATCCCGTGTGGATGATGAAGTTTTAGATGAATTGGAAGAGATTCTGATCAGTTCGGACGTCGGTGTGAATACCACACTAAAAATTATTGACCGTATCAATGAGCGCGTTGCAAAAGATAAATATGTTGGGACGGATGAGCTGAACCGCGTATTGAAAGAAGAAATTGCCGGGTTGCTGTCTGAAAACGATGCCGATGGTCCGAAAGAATACAACATCCCGGATCACAAAGGAGATCCGCACGTGATTATGATTGTCGGAGTGAACGGAGTAGGGAAAACCACTTCCATTGGAAAACTGGCAAATCAATTCAAAAAAGCAGGAAAGAAAGTCGTTCTCGGAGCTGCGGATACTTTTCGGGCTGCGGCTGTAGATCAATTGATTATCTGGTCCGAAAGAGTGGGTGTCCCGATCGTACAGCAGGGAATGGGGGCAGATCCTGCTTCCGTGGCTTTTGATGCGCTGAGTTCAGCCAAAGCGCAGGGAGCGGACGTCGTAATTATCGATACGGCAGGCCGCCTTCACAACAAGATAAACCTGATGAACGAATTATCCAAAATCAAACGCGTGATGGAAAAAGTAGTTCCGGATGCGCCGCATGAAATCCTATTGGTACTGGATGGCTCTACCGGACAAAATGCCTTTGAACAAGCGAAACAATTTGCTTTGGCAACTTCCCTCACGGGGTTGATTATTACCAAGCTGGATGGCACTGCAAAAGGAGGAGTTGTAATCGGTATTTCAGATCAGATGAGTATTCCTGTACGATTTATCGGTGTCGGAGAAGGAATTGAAGATTTACAGGTCTTCCGGAAAGAAGAGTTCGTTTCGTCTATTTTTGGAGAATAACGGAAATTCAATCATTTAAATTTACTATTCACTAATTTGTAAACTGAAAATATAATTTAGCCGTATATTTTGGTGTTACATAATATCTTTATGAATTCAAATTCCTACCTTAAAACATATGGAATCCTTTGTTATTGTACCCTGATTGGCTGGATTATTACGCTGATACAGATTTCATCAACAGAAGGAGAAGAACGCAAGTTTGCAGCATTTCATCTGCGACAGATGCTGATTCTGATGTTGCTGGGGGCAGCTGTAAGCATCGTAGATACGATTCTGTTCTTCATTCCCTTTATCGGGATTATTGTGATCAATATCATCACCATCCTGCTCTTTATTATCTGGCTGCTGCTGCTGTTATCTGCTATCCAGGGACAAAAAAGATATATCCCGGTAATCGGCCAGGCAGGTGAAAATATGCTGGGTGATATGTTTGAATAGAATTAACATTGTTAATGAGTAAGTGTTAAAAATCGAACTTTAAAAGCTTATTAATTAATTTTTTGGTGATAGCGAAATTATCGGTTTCCAAACGAGATAAAGACATAATACGCTCTGAACAAGTAATATAGATTGCTGTCTAAGAAAGCCAGCCTGATAAACCGGCTTTTTCTTAATTTTGATTCAAAGATTTGCCCAAAAATGAAGAAACTAAAGATTAATGGTCATGGTCACATTTTGCCGGAACCATCGGAAATTCCCAAATTCATGCGTGAAAAAAAGCTGTTCTGGATTGACGATGATAAAAAGTTTATGAGACAAGATGACTGGTCCAGGCCGATTACAGATCCGAGTTTCTTTTTTGATGAGAAAATCGAGTGGATGGAACGGCATGGTATCGATCATGGTGTAATGCTGAACCTGTCGCAGGTATATTGCAACGGCTGGTCGAGGCAGGATAGTTACGATGCTGTTCGCTGGCAAAACGATTTTAATGCAAGCGTACAGGAAAGAAGGCCCGATAAGTTTACCAGTGGTTTCGTGGTACAGCCGCTTCATTTGAACGATGCCCTGGATGAAATCCGGCGTTGTGTGGAAGATTTGAAAATGAATGTGCTTTGTTTGCCGACACATTTTCTGAATCAAAACAATGAGTGGCTTTCGGTGGTAGATGATTCCACTTTGCCTCTGTTTGAATTGGCTAATGAGTATAATCTGGCAATCGAAATTCATCCGTATGACGGAGAAAAAATGGTTGCACTGAAAGACATTTACTGGCGTTTTCATTTGGTCTGGATGATGGCGCAAACGGCTGATACGCTGCACATGTATGCGCTGAAAGATATAGTGAACAAATATCCGGATATCCGCACTTGTTTTGCGCATGGCTGTATGCTGGGACAGGCAAACTACGGAAGAAGACTTCAGGGTTTTGATGGCCGACCGGATTTGTTTACCGAAACAAGAGACCCAAGAGCGAGTCTGGGGCATCCACACCTGTTTTTTGATACCTTGGTTCATGACTCATATACGCTTCAGTTGTTGAAAATCCGTGTGGGGGCCTCTCAGATTATTTCCGGATTGGATGATCCGTATCCTTTGGGAGAAATGGAAGGTGTTGCGAATTCCTATCCTGGAAGGGTGATCGATTTTGCTGTTCAGGTTGGAATCCTGGAACAGAAGGAATCCGATGCGATCTGGCATGACAATGTTCTGCGGTGGCTGGGAAAGACTTCAATATAGAATGATATGATTTTCAGAACATCGCTTTTTCTCATTGTTTACCTGATGCAGGGTCTGTGGAGTTTTTCACAGGGTGAGAAAGATTCGGTGATTCATGTTCCGATAGAAATGGCGCGTTTCGTTAAAAACCCGAAACAGCATTACGGCTTTTTCGAACGGGTACTTGAGCAAAAGAACGGAGCTTACGAAGTGCAGGTTTTCAAATCTACAGGAAAATCTCAGTCGGATCTGGTGGATTTGAAAATCAACCTTGCGAAGATCCGACATATTGATTCCGTTAATTTTTTTGTTGCCGATCAGGGGCTGAGAGCCTTGAAAATCAGCAGATCCAGATGCCAGGTATTTCTGCCAGCAATGAATGCGGATTACGAAGTGCAGGCAAAATACAACGGGAAAATTGTTTCGGTCTTGTCTGTTTCTGTTTTGCCAGCTGTGGAGCAACGTATCCGTATTGTTCCTCTCTGTAAAACAATATTGAACCGCGACAGCCTGGAACGAACATTGGGTAAGCTGTTCAAAGCTGCTAATATGCGGTTTGATGTAACCATAGAAGCACCTTTTGAGAATGATGCATTTGACGGAAACCAGGCTTTTGAGAATCCCGGATCTGACCGCTTAAAGTATACGGACCAGATGCGGCATGTACGCGATACGTATAAACAGTTCGAAAAAGAAAAAGTGTCAAATACATTGCTGTTTTTTGTGATTCCGGAATTTGTGAGTACGAAATGGCAAGGGTATATGGTTAAAAATAAATCATTGGGTTTTGTTGTTGCACAGGAAGATCAGTCTTCGTTAGCGGAAATCATTGCAGAAGAGTACCTCAAAGGCTTTTTAAGCCAGGAATCCGTGGAAAAAGAACCTGGAGGAGAATTGCAACTGACGGAAGAGGAATGGTTGCGGGCAAATACCAGACCGGTGATTTATTCTATAATAGATGATTACGAAGATGTAGTGACAAACAATGGGTTGGTGGCTTATTACTTTTTCGAACAAAATAAAGACGGAACGGTTGTTCTGAGAAACAATAGTTTTTTATCGTCGGTTTTGCGCCCGATGAAGAAGAATACATATTCGTATCACTTACAGATCGACAACCTTTTTTACAAAACCATATTTCGGGTTAAAGGGAAACCGTTTAACGCGTTACATCTGTTCAGTGTATTGATTTCACTTGTCGGGTTTATTTACGGTTTCCGGAAATTGAGGTCATTTATCCGTGCAAGGATGAAAAAGCCGCGTTTGGTCTCCTTCGTGTCGCGACTGATTCAATGGTTTGGAATCATTCTTTTTTCTTTTGGCTTGATTCGCTTGGTGGATCTGGGGTATTCCTGGTTTGAGGTAAAGGACGGAATCATCCGATCCTATTCGGGTCTGGAGCAGAAAAAAGTGCTTGATCTGCTATTTGACAATACGCATCCCAACAAACTGGAGGAAAAGAATATCGGGTCGGAACTGATCATCAAACACAACCAGAATTACTTTTTGTATGAACGTAAGAAAGTGCTTTACTTCAAAATGAATGTTTCAAAAGACAACATTCCTCTGAAACTTCGGCTGATTGCAACGTCCGATTCGCTGAAAGTGGCTCAGCTGGATGAACCGGTGCTTGCTGAGAGTCATTACATCGTGGTGAAGATATACTCGCCGAAAGGAAAATGGTTGCGGGATCAGGTTTACAATCACCTGGGGGTGGATCTGACCAAAAAACTAAAACTGGAAGATCCTCCGAAGCGGGTTCTGATTTTTGTGAATGGTTACCGTCCAACTTCACTTGGAAGTACTTTCGAGGAAAACTTCGAAGATATCCGGAAATACGGACTGGAATTCCCAAACTCCGTCAATCGTTTGTTTACGGAAGACCGTTACAATTACTGGCATCCGTGGAAACAGATTGATGATGCTTTTCGCCAAAGGATCAACCCGACGGAATATTATTATGCAGACGGTCATCATTCGGTTTCCACTTCGAATCACCGGAGTTTGCTCAATTTTACAAACAACTCGAGCATTTATCCGAAAAGATGCCAGGATAAAAAACACCATACCTGTTACACAACCAATACAGTCGGTTCGAAACTTTTCGGCTCCAAAAAGGCTAAAACCCTGGGATTGCTGGCGACGAAATCCAATAAAAGCGGTTTTCGGAT
>JAIRJW010000017.1 GCA_031260455.1 Fluviicola sp. | reverse complement strand
TGTTTGTAAACTTGTATAATATTCATTTGCTGTGATTGTATATGACAATATTACAACACAGTTTTTACAATTACAAGAAATTTATAAATTATTTTACTGCTAATAACTATGACATAACCTAAGTAAGATAGGGAGAAAATACAAACCATGGATCTCTCTGTGCGCTTTTCTGCAGCCCTCTTTGGCATGACTCAAAAAATAAGAGTCTCATTCCTCTACATATACCCGGTGCATGCGTTTCGACAAGCTTGTCATCACTTCGTAAGGAATAGTGCCCATCGCTTTTGCAAATGCTTCCATCGTTTGGTTTTGCCCGATGATTTCTACCAGGTCGTTGATTTTCGCATTTACTGAGCTTATATCCACCATAATCATATCCATGCAAACACGACCCACTACCGGGCATTTAATCCCGTGAATGCAGACAGCCCCCTGTCCGTTACTTAAATTGCGTCTGAACCCGTCAGCATAACCGACCGGAACGATTGCGATCATCATATCCTCCGCTGCTTCGTACGCACAGCCGTATCCGATGAAATCACCTTTCGGAACGGGTTTGATTTGTGAAATGGAACTGTACCACGAAACTCCCGGTTCGAAGAAAGGTCTCAATTCTTTGTTTTCCGTGTAACCGTACATGGAAATGCCAAGACGGATCATGTCGTAACAATGTTCCGGGTAGCGTAGAGAGCCTTCCGAATTCAGCACATGGGCCAGGAAAGTACCGGAATAATTGCTTCTGAAATATGAAACAATGGATTCGAACATTTCGAGCTGTTTTACGGTAAATTCGCTGTGAACCGGATTATCGGCATCGGCCAGGTGAGAGTATATTCCCTGGATTTTGACTTCTGGCTGAGAATGAATGATGGCAAGCAGGCGTTCCTTGTCTTTAGGTGAAAACCCGAGACGATGCATTCCCGTATCGAATTTCAGATGGACAGGATAATTGGAAATCTGTTTGTGAATGAGTGCGGTGATGAATTCATCCAGTTGTTCAAAAGAATAAATCGCTGGTTCCAGGCGGTACTCAATAATGAGATCGCTGTGTTCCGGATCCGGATTCATGACCACGATTGAAGATGCGATTCCGATTCCCGCTTTGCGCAGTTCCACTCCTTCATCTGCAAAAGCCACTCCGAAATTCCGGATTCCGCTTTGCTGCAAAGCAGGGGCAACTTTGTCAGCACCCGAACCGTAGGAAGATGCTTTCACCATTGCGAGGATGTTTACACCTTTCGGTAAACGGGATTGGTAAAATGCAATATTGCGTTTGACCGCACTTAGGTTGATCTCAATAACAGTCCGGTGTTTGAGTGCTTTCCCACGGGCTACTTCATATTCGAATGCGCAGTCCCGGTGAGCTTTTACCAGCACGATGGAATCGTGGAAATTTTCCCACGGAATGGATTTTCCTTCGGGGATGAAATGAAACTCATCCGGATCGAAGCTTTGGATCAAACGCTCAATTTCAAATCGTTCGTGTACATGCTTTTCAGATAAACCGATCACTACGATTCGCTTCTTTCCGGGAGCCAGCTGACGTTGGTAGATTAAAGCCTCACCGAGTGCATCCAGGTCGAGGTTGTATGTATCGTTAATAATCGTATTTTGATTGATTCCTTCGAAAACTTCCATCCGCAGAGCCAGAGTCGGAAGTGAATCAATCCGTTTTTTAATTTCAGATGGATTCAGCTGCAGGTAAGCGAGGAATGTTTTTAAGACACCAAGCATGCCGCTGTATCCTGCCGGAAAACGATGATCTTCATACGAAGGACAAACCTGGAAATTCCCCGGAAGCCTGTTTTCAAGATCTGCAAAAGTATGTGGAACGAATACCAGTCTGCATTCGCGGAACAAAACCCACTTTTCCAGTAAATGTTCTTCGATATTTGCAAAATTCTCTCGGTGAGCTTTCCCGAAAGCCGTAAAAATTCCATAGTCAGGTGAAATCATGTCACGGAGAATTTTCATTTCTTCCGGTTTAGAAATACCCGCTTCAATAAATGCAATGGAAGCATTTTCGTGCATTTCAAGCAAGGATAGTGCCACACCAATCTGTGAATTAAAGCTCTTTGGGCTGCGGACTACCTTGAATTTATCCGAAATGCAGTGAAAAATCCACTCTTTGAAAGTCGTTTTCCCAACACTTCCCGTAATAGCCACAACGGGGTAAGTGAAGCGTTTCCGGTGATAAGCTGCCAGTTTCTGAAGTGCAGCCAGGGTATCTTCCACCAGAAAATAAACCGCATCAGGATGAAACGTAACTGTAGCATTCTTTGCTAAAACGAACATCCGGATTCCCTGTTGGTAAGCCTGTTCCATAAATTCATTTCCCGAACGCAAATGTCCTTTCAGGGCAAAGAAGAGTGCTCCTTTTACTTGTTGAATTTTTCGGGAATCAAAGTAAACATGAGTAATGATTTCCGGAAGAGAACCCCGTATTTCCGCTTCAAAAACCTCAGCACATTGTCCGATTGAATAATTTAGTCTCAATGCTCAATTTTATTGTAGCAACTCCGGCATAAAGGTTCGTACTTTTCCACAGCTCCGACCAGCACCTGACCTTCATCTTTTGTTGTCCGATGTGAGTATTGTGCTAAGTTACCACATGAAACGCAAATGGCATGCACTTTTGTGACATATTCTGCTATGCAAAGCAGATTCGGCATTGGTCCGAACGGCTGACCCAGATAATCCATATCGAGTCCGGCAATGATCACGCGCACTCCGTGTTTTGCCAGATCGTTGCAGATGGTAATCAGACCTTCGTCAAAAAACTGGGCTTCGTCAATAGCCACTACCCGTTCTTTCTTCCAGTGTTTGAGAATGTCGGAAGAGTTTGTTACCGGAATAGCTTCGAGCGAGGAACCTTCATGACTTACCACCTGATCCTCGTGATACCGGTTATCAATAGCAGGTTTGAAAAGCAATAATTTCTGCTGGGCAAATTCAACGCGTTTCAACCGGCGGATCAATTCCTCCGTTTTTCCGGAAAACATCGAACCGCATATAACTTCGATCCAACCATACTGTCTTGCCTCGGAAGGAATCTGCTCTAAAAACATCATTTTTTCGGGTTATCAACAATTCATTTTAAACAACTATTCCGGAAGAAAGCCAAAGTACTCTTCACGAATTGTAATTTTATATTGCAAAAATTGTTATTTCCCAGGTTTAAAACCAGGTGAAGTGCACAAGTTTTGCCAAATGTTGAAAAATTCCGAAATACTGAAAATATGGAAATGCACGGATTAATTGAAGAAATTGCAGCGTTATTTGGAAAAATCAAATCGGGAAAAGCGACGCTCAATGAGTTGGAAGCTTTTACTGCAGCAACGAATCAATTGAATGAGCGGGCGATTGTTCTGCGCTATAAAGCGTATGAAACAAAGGTTTACGGTAATCCGGCTTCCGGGCAGGCTATTTCGGAAATCTCATTAGAGAAGGAAGAACCGGCTGTTGAACTGAAAGTAGAAGAAGTACATCCGGAACTGCAACAGGATTTGTCCCGCAATGACAAAGAAGAATCTTCTTTTGATTTATTCGGAATGGCGGAAGAAGAAAGCGAGTTGACTTTTGACCTGGCAGAAGAAGTGACAGAGGAAGAACCGAATAGTGATGAAGAGGAGGAAATAAAGATTTCCGACCCTTTGATTGTTCAGGAAGTGAAACCGGAACCTGTTACGGAAAAAACGGTTGAGAACCCGGGGAATTTGCACCCGGTATACGGAAAACTGAATTCCAATGACGGAACGCTGGCTGCACGTCTGATGACCGTGCATTTGGACACTTTGAAAGGAGCTTTCGGGTTCAATGAACGCTTGCAGATCATCCAGGAACTGTTCAACGGATCAAATGATGAGTTCAACCAACTGATCGATCAGCTGGAAGGAATTCAGTCAAAAGATGCGGCAAGGTCTCTGGTGAGCAGTTATGCAATGAAATACCAGTGGGACGTTGACAGCCAGTTGGCAATCGAACTGATTCAAAAAGTAGAACGTAAATATGTATAGAATTCTATCCTCCCTGCTACTCCTGCCGTTACTGAGTTTTGCCCAGGTAGAACAAGGTCGTCTCACCGTTCAGAAATTATGTTCTCCTGAGTTCCACGGACGTGGTTATGTGAATGGAGGAGATTCCATTGCAGCTGAGTTCCTGGGAAAGGAATTCGAAAAAATGGGATGCAAATTCTTTAAAAACTCCCCGTTTCAGGCATTTGATTTTAAAGTGAATGCTTTTTCAGGCAAGATGGTGTGTACAGTCAACGGAAGGCAGCTTATTCCCGGAAAAGAATTTGTGGTGGATCCTTCCTGCCCGATGTTTTATAAAGACAGTTTGAAAGTTTATAAAATTCAGACGGAAGACTTGTTCAATGGAAAGCGAATCAGGAATAAGATCGGTGAAGCGGCAATGAGTAGTTCAAAAACTGCTGTCGGATTTGCATTCCGGTATGATTTATGGAAAGGAGACACTTTGAAAATGGCCCGCGAACTAGCTAAAAATCTGGGATATTCCATGCCGGTTATCGAAATTTTCGATACCAAGTTTACCTGGAGCGTGAGCCAGGAACAAAGCCGTTTTCCATTGATCCAGATACAATCCAGTGCTTTTGATTGCTCGGAAGACAGCTGGAATTTCCATATTGAGGTAAATGCAAAAACCATCAACCATACAGCCAGGAATGTCATTGCATATATTCCGGCGAAGAAAAAATCAAAAAAATACTTTGTATTCACTGCACATTACGACCATTTGGGACAAATGGGGCAGGAAGCTTATTTCCCGGGTGGAAACGACAATGCTTCCGGAACAGCTCTTTTACTCGAAATAGCACGTTATTATACGAAAAACCCATCCAATGTTAATGTGGTTTTCATTGCTTTTGCCGGTGAGGAAGCTGGCTTGCTGGGAAGTGAATACTATACTGAGCACCCGCTTTTCCCACTTACAAATATTGAATTCCTGTTCAACCTTGATATTATGGGAAGCGGAGAAGAAGGGGCTACAGTTGTGAACGCAACTCTGTTCCCGGAACAATTCGAAGTACTAAAATCGATCAACGAAAAACAGCAGTTGTTACCGAAGATCGGTGTGCGTGGAGCAGCAGCCAATTCAGATCACTATTTCTTCACTCAAAAAGGGGTTCCTGCATTTTTCATGTACACCATGGGAACAAACAAGCATTACCACGATGTGGATGATACGTACGAAGAACTAAGCTTCAGTAAGTTCAATGCGATTTATCAATTGCTGATTGACTTTGAGAAAGTGATTTCCTGGAAACGGTAGGGAATTTTGAGACAATATATGTTTCATATAAAGACCTGAAATGCCGATGGTCTTATTATAATTCAATCATTGGATTATTTGCAATTCGTAATTTGCGGTTTTCTAATCTTAATCCAGGTATTTACTGGCTTCCCTCAGAGCAAGTCCTTTGATCGGATTGTCTCCCAAAATCCGGATCACTTCATCCGGGTTGTATTTGGATAACTGCCGAAGAGACCAGCCAATGGCTTTCTGGATGAAGAATTCCTTGTTGTTGTTCATTTGCCGGATCAGGTCTTCGAGGTATATTGTATCTACCTCATCCTTGTATTTCAATTGGTAAATCAGACACGAACGATGCAACCAGAAAGATTCGTCGTAACGCCATTTCTCGAATGTTTCCCGCGCTTTTTCCGGGTAGAGAAGCGCCCACTTTCCAAGGTAGTTCGAAGCAATGGCATCCACACTGTCCCACCAGGAATTCTGACCGAGCATCCATTCCAGTTCACCAGCATCTGCTTCCGAGTAATATTTCTTCGGCCAGGAGTTCAGATAATCAATGGCGACATAATGATAATCACGCTCTTCTTTACTCCAAAGAGCGCGAATTACCGACCATCTTATGGTACGATCTTCCAGTGATTTCAATGAATCGACCCAGGCTTTTTGAGTAGTTCTCCGAATTTCCGTTCGCATCCCGATGAAAGAAAAGTGATCTTTCATGTAAGCCCGAGCTGTTTGTGCCCGCTTTGGATTGCGGAAAGGTTTAAACAGTTCCTCCAATTGCTGAATCGCTTCGTTCATTTTATTTTTTAAAAATGGTTAATCTGGAATACAGATTTCAAATCACCTGAACTGTAGAAACTCATTTCAAGGTCGCGAAGCATTCCGTCTTTCAGGCTGTAAACCGTCGCATGGATTTCTAACGGGTTTCCATTTTGCCATTCTTCCTGGATAAAAGAGATTTTAGCCATATTTCGTGCCTGCTCTATGGAATTCAATTCCACCAAACGATCTACTCGTGCTTCTTCATCCCGGATATTGTCCAATTCCTGCTGGTATTTCATGTACACATTTTTGATACTTACCAGCCAGTTGTCAAGGAAACCATAGCTTTTGTTGCTCATAGCTGCAGCCACACCACCGCATCCGTAATGGCCAACTACCAGAATATGTCTTATTTTCAGGTACTTTACGGCATAGTAAACCACGCTCAGGAGGTTCATATCTGAGTTGATCACCTGGTTCGCAATGTTACGTTGAACAAAGATGCTTCCCGGAGGCATGTTCACTATTTCATTTGCTGGTACGCGACTATCAGAACATCCGATCCACAAATATTCCGGTGTTTGCCCTTTCGACAGATTGTCAAAAAATGAGGGATCTTTTGCCAGGGTTTCCCTGACCCATGCTTTGTTTCCTTCAAAAATGTCTTTCATGTGCTCTTTTAAATTTTGGGAGTTATTATTTCTGGTGTTTTTGTCTTTTATGCGCTCTCTCCTACCGAAAGATAATGAGATAATTTAAAATTATGCTGGAAAATGACCAAAAGTTTCGGGTCTGTTTTTAATTTTTTGCAGAGTTGTTTTGCCAGCTTCATTGAAACATGTCCTTTTCCGTTCAGAATTTCGCTGAACGTTTTTTTATTTCTAAACAGTTTGGTATCGGTTCAAAGACTATTTGCACATTTCCTTTTTAATCGTAATCAACAACGGATTTTTTACCCTGATGTTTTTTAAAATCTGCAAATATACTTTCGTAATTCGCTAACAAAATGCCAACGCCCCATTTTGCAGGTATATTCGTTATCCGTGCCTTATTTGTTCAAATAACCGTTTTTGGTTGCGTATTATAAGTTTCTGGCCAACTAATTTATCCAGGAAAATAAACCCGAATGTTCTATCCGGAAACAGAAATGATTGGTAGATTTTAAAAACACGGGGAAATAGAGTAATTTAATGGAAAATCTGTCACTCAACAAAGTAGTGCAGATTAAACAGGATTGTATGACAAAAGCAGATTTGCGCCGGAAATATAAAGAAATGAGGTTGCAGCTTTCGCCCGGTGAGATTGAGAGGTTTTCGGAACGAATCGTTGAACAAGCTCTGATGCATTTTCAACTGTCGGAAAAAACCGTTTCCCTGTTCCTGCCGATCGAAAGACAAAGAGAAATCAATACCTACCTGCTCCTGGAACGCGCAATGGGAATCAGGGCAACAGTAGCGGTTCCGAAAACCGATTTTGAAACGATGGAAATGCACCATTATTTGTTTGAATCTACAGACCAGCTGGAAGTGAGCCCGAAGGGAATTCCGGAACCTAAAAAAGGGAAGGTCATTGCAGCTGACCGTTTTGATATTGTTTTTGTACCGCTTCTGGCAGTAGATGTAAAGGGAAACCGGGTAGGTTACGGAAAAGGCTTTTACGATCGTTTCCTGCGGAAATGTTCGCCGGGCTGTCTGTTTGTTGGCTTGCATTATTTCGATGTCGAAAGTAAGATTGATGATGTGTTTCCAACGGATATCCGGCTGAATGCCCTGGTGATGCCAGCCAGGGTGCTGCGCTTCAACTGATTGACCTGGATCAGGTATTTTCCAGTGAAGCGAATATATAATTGAGAAGCTGTTTCTGTGCATTCGGAAACAATTTTGGGACAATTTGCGTTTAAAAACTGTGAAACATTGGATATTGTTCATATTGTTGCTTTTTGGCTTCGCATTTTCCGAAGTGGAACAACCCTCATCCAGGGTCGTTTTCGGTGTGAAAATCTCTACAGGACCAAACTCCACGATGGTGAGCTTCGTAGCTATGAGATATTCCGGCGACGGTATTTTGAGAGCTAAACGCTATTATACCAGTAAAGATGAGTTCATTAAAGTCCTGAGCGGATACTGGCCAAGTCCCTTTAATCCGCAGAAAACAGACCATTTCAAAGAAAACAAGGTGATGGGAGGCGTGTTCGTGAACGATACTATTCATACAGAAACCAGCTATTGCCCCGCACTCGACAGCTTGTGGAAAATCCGCTTTTCAGACTGGCCCTACAAAGGATCGAACGAAGCAGGATGGAGTCTGAATAAAATGAGACCAGGGCTTAAACAGGAAAAATACCTTGCGGAAAGATACCATATCAAACAACTCGATTTTGATTACATTGTCGATACGAACTTTTGGAAATTACTGTATGATGTGACGGACTCAACCTGGATTAGTAATTATAAATTTATCAATTGAGGTGGAACATAACGAACGAGAATTATTACACGAACGACTCAAAGAATTGAGTTGTCTGTATGATATTGCAAAAATTACACTGAACTCGTCCAAAATCTTTGATGAAATCATTGGGGAAATTGTGCAGCGAATTCCGGAGGCCTGGCAATTCGAAGCCGATGCGGTTTGCCATATTCAGATCCGGACTGTTTGGTACAAATCGGCTGAAGCACCGGAAGAAAACGTTTCCCAGGAGCAACTCATCCGCATTGAAGAGCAGAGAATCGGAAGACTTCGTGTTTTCTATCCTGCACCGAAATATACCGAAGCCGATTTCCTGGAAGAAGAATACCGCTTGCTGGAAAAGCTGGCTTTGGATCTTTCTTTGTTCATTGAGCGACAGGAGATCAAATCGCGGGAATTGCGGTACCAGGAAAGTCTGCGTCATCATGACCGTCTGAAAGTGCTTGGGGAAATTACTGCCGGTATTGCACACGAATTGAATACACCACTCGGAAGCATTCTCGGGTTTTCCCAATTGATTATGGATGATTCGAAAGACCTGGCAACACTTGCTGATGCAGAAAAGATTATGCATGCGGCAATCCATGCCCGTGAAGTGGTGAAAAAACTGATGTATTTTTCCTGCGAGTTACCGCAGCGCCTGGAATGCATTTCTTTTAATGAACTCATCCAGGATACGATTGTGTTGATTAAACCTCAACTGGAAAGCAGGCAGATTCAACTGGAAACGCATTTTTCGGAAAGCCCGGTTTCGCTTCAGTTAGATACTGTCCAGATCACACAGGTGATCTTTAACCTGATCACGAATGCGTTATATGCATCGGGTGAAAATGGAAAAATTTTAATTGAAACCTGTGATAAAGGAGAAAATGCCGAATTGATCGTACAGGATTTCGGAAGGGGAATGCCGGAGGAAACCGTAGCACAGATTTTCGAACCGTTTTTCACCACGAAAGAAGTGGGCGAAGGAATGGGGCTGGGTTTAAGCGTGGTTCACGGAATTGTCAAATCCCATAAAGGAAGTATTTTTGTAAAATCGAAAATGGGTAAAGGAACGATGTTCCGTATTGTTCTGCCCAAAAAACAGGTATCATGAAAGGAGAAAGTGTTTTAGTTGTGGACGATTCCCCGGAAATGCTGGAATTGCTTCAGCGACAGCTAAAGGGGATGCATTTCATCGCCTTTCAGGCGAGTAATGTGCACGATGCCATCGAAGTACTGAAGCACACGTCTGTCGATTTACTGATCACAGACCTGCAAATGCCCGAAGTAAATGGCATGCAATTGGTCCACTATGTGAAGGAGCACTACCCGGAATTGCCGGTTTTGGTCGTGACGGGCTATCCTTCCATTTCAGGTGCTGTTGAGGCAATTAAATCCGGCGTGATCGATTACCTGGTAAAGCCCTTTACGCAATCCGAACTGAGTCAGTCGGTAGAAAAGTGCCTGACAAAGAACCGGAAGGAAAAATACCGGAAAGAAGAACCGGAAAACCTTGAAAACCCCAGCCCTTTTGCTGTTTTGGGTATGATCGGGCGTTCCGATGTCATGAAGCGCCTGGCGGAGATCATCCAATTGATCCGCAACAATACCGCCACCGTTCTGATAGCAGGAGAAAGCGGAACGGGAAAAGAGCTCGTTGCCCGTGCCATTCATTACAGCGGACGACGATCCAAAGCGCCGTTCATTAGTGTCAATTGCGGAGCCATTCCTGAAAACCTGCTGGAAAGTGAATTGTTTGGATTCCTCAAAGGGTCATTTACCGGGGCCATGGAAAACCGCACAGGCTTTTTTCAGGAGGCCAATACGGGAACTATTTTCCTGGATGAAATCGGAAATGCTTCGCACAATGTGCAAAGTCGCCTGTTACGCGTACTTCAGGAAAAAGAAATAACGATGATTGGTTCTTCGAAAGTGCAAAAGATCGATGTACGGATTATCGCAGCTACCAATGCCGATTTGCAGCAGATGGTGCGCCAGGGAACTTTCCGGGAAGATTTGTATTACCGCCTCAATGTGGTAAATATTGAAATGCCGCCATTGAGAGAACGCAAAGACGATATTCCCCTGCTTATTCATTTTTTCATCCGCAAACACGGCTCGGAATTCGAACATACACCGATTATTTCATCGCAGGCCCTCAATGTTTTGATCCGGCATGCCTGGCCGGGAAATGTCCGGGAGCTGGAAAATGTCATTCAGCGTGCATTAATTATGGGACGGGGAAACATTGACGTAAAAGATTTATCCGATTACCTGAAAACAGGAGTACCAAAAGGCAGTGTACATCAAACGGAATTCAAAACCCTGAAAGAACAGGAAAAAGAATACGTCCTGAAAGTACTCGATTCTGTGGATCAGAATAAAACAAGAGCGGCCAGAATCTTGGGAATCGACCGAAAGACTTTGGGCCAGAAGATTAAATAATTCACCGGGTAAAAATTACCCTATGAGTAAAAATTACCCGGTAAAATTTCTCAGCTACCTGTTTTAATATCATGTAGATAATTAGTAATTATTTTATTATCAACTAAATACGATTATTTACTAATAATTTTCTAATCTCTGGCATACTTTCTGGTAATGCTTCTCCAGCAATTTTAAGAGAGATGAATCAATTATGGAAAAGGGATTTGTGAATCTTGCTGCTTTGCAAAAAAATGCACTTTGCACACTCCGGGTGAGACCACCTGGGAGTGTTCTGAATATGAACCATTGGTTGTTTTTTCAGAAATGCAGAATCTATTTTTGAAGGCTTCGGCTTACCAGGATGCAACACAAATGCCGGAACATGATGTAAACATTGCAATCAAGAATGATTCTTGTTTCTATTATTCGCCGGAAATTTTCATCTTTACCTGCGAAAATTATCAATAATCAAAATAATGATGACAAAAGAACAAAAAACACCCCGAATGATTGATAGTGTTCGTCAGCAATTTGAAAAAGCGGCTGACGTCATGAATCTGAATGCAGACATTCGCAAGATTTTGGGGCAGACAAACAATGAGTTGGTAGTTCATTTTCCTGTACGCCTGGACAATGGTTCTGTAGAAATGTTTACCGGTTACCGTGTGCAGCACAACAATGCGTTGGGGCCGTACAAGGGAGGACTTCGTTATCACCCGGAAATCGAGTTGGATGATGCAAAAGCTCTGGCAATCTGGATGACCTGGAAAACTTCCCTGGCAGGTTTGCCTTACGGAGGGGGGAAAGGAGGAATCCAGCTGGATCCGTCGAAATACTCGAAAGCGGAGTTAGAGCGTATCACTCGTCGTTTTACACACGCTTTGGGCGATAACATCGGGCCGGAATACGATATTCCTGCACCGGATGTGAACACAAACGCACAAATTATGGCATGGATCGCTGATACCTACATGTCAACGAAACAACCGAACGAAAGATCCAAGTATTCGCACGTAGTTACCGGTAAACCGGTGAATTCGGGAGGGCTTCGCGGACGTGACCGCGCTACCGGATTTGGAGTAGTGGTAACACTGAAAGCCTGGGCGAAATGGAGAAACACTTCTCTGGAAGGGAAAAAGTACATTGTTCAGGGTTTCGGAAATGTGGGACAATGGGCTTCTGTTTTCATGCATGAAAACGGAGCAATTCTGACGGCTGTTCAGGATGCTTCCGGGTCTATCTACAATGCTAACGGAATTGATCCGGCTGATTTGCTGGATTACATGAAAAACAACAACGGAGCTATTACAAATTACCCGAAAGCAACTCCAATGCCGAATGAAGATTTCTTTGCAGTAGAATGTGATGTATGCATTCCGGCAGCTTTAGGAAACCAAATCACGAATATGAATGCAGCTTCTATCAAGGCAAAAGTAATTGCAGAAGGTGCAAACGGCCCTACAACACCAGAAGGAGAAGCAATTTTACGTGAGAAAGGAGTTGATATCATCCCGGATATCCTGTGTAACTCAGGTGGGGTGATCGGAAGTTATTTCGAATGGCTTCAAAACCGAAGCGGAGAGATCTGGGAATTTGAAGACGTGATCACCCGTCTGGAAAAGAAAATGCTGGATTCCTTCAACCGTGTGGTTCGCACAGCGGAAGAATACAACGCAGATTTCCGTACAGCAGCTTACATTGAAGCAATCAAGCGTATTGAACTGACTTATAATGATCGGGGAGTTTTCCCATAAATTTCCAAATCAAAAAATGAAAAAACCAAACCGGACTGTTTACAGTCTGGATCTGGTTCTAAGAACTACGAAAGCACAGGCTATGGATGACAAAACACATCCATAGCCTCCTTTTCCTTTCGGATTACAAAGCTGTCATCAAAGCAGCAGAATTGCATGATTCTGTCCTTCCAATGTTTACAACTGCTGCCGGAACGATCCGTCCTGCAAGAGTTTTAATCCTTGGTTCCGGAGTTGCCGGATTACAGGTTTTCGCAACTGCATGCAGACCGGAAGCTATTGTTCGCGTTTTTGACGTATGAGGTTCTGTAAAAAAAGAAGAAGTGAAAAGTTTGGAAGCCAATTTCATTGAAGTGGAGGGAGCTTCCAGCCATTAAGGCAAGCGGTTGTTATCAATCGGGGAATGAGTAAAGGATACGCAGGAGTTAAAAATAACCTGTTCAATGAAGATAACTGTATTTTGCTTTTCGCAGATACGAAAGATGTGTTATCCGGAATTATCAAAGAATTAAAAACAGTGAGCTTTTAGTTATGAAATATGCCAATATCATTTTAGATCAAAAAGAATATGAATTGATTTCGGAGTTGATCCATCCAATCCAGGAATCAGCAAACCTGATGAACAGTTGTATTTCCCGTTTGAAGGAAGAACTGAAAACTGCCCGACTGATTAATGAATCGGAAGAGTTTCCGCAGGATGTGATCCGATTGAACAGCATTGTGGATGTGAATACTCCTTTCGGAATCATGAAGATTCAGTTAGTGCTTCCGGAGCATTCGAATTCAGAGCAAAAACGCATTTCGATCCTGACCCCAATGGGCTCAGCTTTGATCGGGTACGCGGAAACAGATAAGATTATGTGGGAATTCCCCAACGGAATCCAGGAGGTTGAAATCCTCAAAGTTTCCCATTCACAATTTTGATTGGTTGACAGTTGAAAAAAGGAGCTGCCACCTATTCGTTGGCTAAACTCTTTCATCCCGCTTTTAGTTTTAAATAATTTACTAGAATTAGTAAAAAATGAATTAATTATAAGCAACCAAGTTATACGTATAAAACGTTCTCTGAAAATAACATAATTGTAAACTTCCCTAAAAATGAGATCCTCCCTATTGTTAGGACAGTTTAAATTAGAGTTTCCGGGATATTTGATTGCAAGTTAATAAATTCTTCCGGTGATAAATCACCCAAAGAACTATGCGGACGAAAATGATTATAATCCCATTTCCAGATTTCGATCTTTTCATCAGCGTCTTCCAACGCAAGGAACCAGTTTACAGATAACCATTCATCTCGAAATTTACCATTAAATGATTCAACATATGGATTATCTGTTGGTTTTCCAGGTCTCGAAAAATCTAATGTTGTACCATTTTCATATGCCCACTTATCAACTTCTTTTGAAATGAACTCACTTCCATTATCACATTGTATTCGTTCCGGTACACAATTTTCCATTAGCTTGATTTGTTCCAATTGTTCAGCTACATCCCTTCCTTTCAATGATTTGCCTACAACTAAACCTAAACACTTTTTACTATAATTATCGACTACAGCTAAGATTCTGAATCGTGAGCCGTTAAACAGGGAATCTTGGACGAAATCCATGCTCCATACCTTATTCAAACTGGAGTTTTCCACTCTTTCAAGACGATGAGCTCCTGCTCGATTTCTTCTTGGTCGCTTCGATCTCAAATTCAATCCTTCTTCTCTATAAATTCGGTAAACCCGTTTGTGATTGTCCGTAAATCCTTCACGTTTCAAAAGAATATAAATACGCCAAAAACCGTATCGAACCCTTGTTCTAGCAATTTCATTAATCCGGAATCGAAGAAGGCTATCATCTCTTCTATTGGAGCAATAATAATACATTGATCTTGCCAATAAAACACACCGACAAGCCCTGTTTACCGACACTTTGAAGTTCTCCACCATCCATATTGACATCTCCTTTCTGTAAGCAGGGCTTAAAGCTTTTTTTTGATTACCTCCTGAAGCATTTGCTTATCTAAACTCAGATCTGCAACCAATTTCTTCAATTGAGCATTCTCTTCCTCCAACTGTCGAAGTTTGCGAAGTTCAGAAACGCCTAAACCGGCATATTTCTTCTTCCAATTGAAAAATGTGCCCTGTGAAATACCCATTTGACGACAAATCTCATCAACTCTGGTTCCCGTTTCGGATTGCTTGATCCCCAAAATGATTTGTGGTTCTGTAAATTTTGACTTTTTCATGGTATCAATTTAAATTATTTAACTCTTTGACACCCGAAATTCTCTATTTTTAAATTGCCCGATTTAATGGGGGGAGGTCAACCTG
>JAIRJW010000063.1 GCA_031260455.1 Fluviicola sp. | reverse complement strand
TTATTTAAGTGTGACAAACCTAATAATCAGAATTCATACCATCAACCGTATTTACCACATATTTTAGTTGCGGAAAACCGAAGTTAAATTATTTTACTGCTAATAACTATGACATCACCTAAAATAAATGTTCATATCATCTTGAACTAATTTCAAAATGGGTCTCTTTCAGCTCACAATTTCAGCCAAAAGAATGGCTGTTGCCGTTGCAACGTTCAGTGATTCTGCCTGTCCAAAACGCGGAATGGTAACAGAAACGTCGAATAAAGCTTCAATTTCCGGGCGTACTCCTTTTCCTTCATTTCCCATTACCAGGATGGCATCTTCCGGATAATTCACCTTTTTATATGATGTTCCGTTCAGCATGGCGCCAAATTTTTGCAGAGTTGTGTGAGAAAGGTAAGTAATCAGATCCGTATAGTGAACCGGAATGCGGTAAATGGCTCCCATGGAAGATTGGATCACCTTGGAATTGTAGCAATCAACGGTGTCTTTCGAACAAACGATCTGTTTGATTCCGAACCAGTCTGCCAGGCGAAGGATTGTTCCCATATTTCCGGGATCCTGGATTCCATCCAGGGCAATGGTTAATCCATTTTCGAGCAATACGGCTTTCGATCGCCTGAAAACCGCTATGCACTTATTTGGAGTTTTCAGCTCGGAAATCTGTTCCAGTTCTTTCGGCGAAACAGTAAAAGTCCGGGAGTGAAACTGGTCCGGAATTTTCAGAGCGAATGAATCAAGTGCGATGACCATTTCCAGGTATGAAGCGAAGACAGAAATTCCTTCCATCACAGATTTTTCACCTTCTGCAAGGAAAAGGGCCTCCTGATCCCGGTTTTTCTTCAGATGCAGAGACCGTACCCATTTTTGTCCGGCTTTTGAAAGAGGTTCCACTGAATTTTTTATCAAACTTACCAAATTCACTTCGTTTAAAATGAATTTTTGCTTTGGTTTCTTATTTTTGTCGTATGCAGAGGCCTTTTGAGCAACTTAAATTTATTCACATATTCGTAATACTTACGGTTATTTTTGCTTTTGAAGGCTGTTCATCAACCCGGCTGCTCCCCAGGGGTAAGCATCTGCTTGTCAAAAACAAAATTGTTGTTCAGGGAGATAAAATCAGTATTTCGGATGCGCAGGACGTGCTGAAACAAAAGCCGAATCTGAAAGTAATCGGAATCCCTCTTCGGTTGTACATGTACAATTCAATCGACAGCGTGAAAACAGAGCGGGGGAGAATCCGGAAACTGGATCGTTTGAATGAAAAAAATGTCAAAAAAAGCAAACGCGAAATCCGGATTAACGAACGAAGAAGGCAGCGGGCAATCCGCCATGGAGAACCGGATTATATCTACAAGAAAATCCGCTTGCGCGATACCCTTGATCCTAACCTGACATTCCGGCAACTGATCAAATATAAATTTGGAGAGGTCCCTGTTATTGCGGACACCGGATCCAGAGCGCGATCCCAGGAGCAAATCCGTGCATACATGCATTCCAAAGGGTATTTTTATTCAGATGTAAGCAGCCGTTTTGATACTATTCACCGCAGATTCAATGAGAATAAAACCAGGCAAAAAGTTATTGCAATATTCAATATCACAACAGGCCCTCGTTACTATATTGATACGGTAAAACTAATTTGTAACAACCTGTCGGTTCAGCATGAATTTGAACAGTTTATTCAGAAACATACGGACAAACAGGGATTGAACCCGGATTTTAAAGCGGGAATCATTGAAAAGAAAACAGTGAATCTTCCGTTTGATGCCGACAAATTCAGTGCGTACAGGGGAGAACTGGCAAGTTACATGAGAGACCAGACTTATTATGGCTTCGTGGAATCAAATGTTTCATACAAAGCAGATACGAGCCGGGTTTCCAGTTTTGCCGAAACCGGTCTGAAAATGACATTTTCCATTATTCTCGGAGATCGTGCCATCCAGGATAAAGACAACCCGAAGAATGTGACGTATATTCCACACGTTTCTACCCGGGTGAATGGCGTTTATTTTCATTTTTCCGATACTAGTTTGTACAAAGGAAATTTTAAATCGGATGTTGCCAAAATGGGGCTGGGTATCAAAGAAAACGGATTCCTGATCACATTGGATACTGCGGTTTACAGAAAAATCAGAAAACCGGTTGAGGACTATCTGGCATCTGATACAATCGGACATAAAGTCATTATTAAAAGCAGGGTAAACCGGAATTTGCTGGGTAAATACAAAGACAGCGTTGATTTCGACCCGCATCGGGTTGCGACGTTTTATTACAATGGAAAATTGTTTGTGAGCCCGTCGTTGATTGAAGCACAGAATTACCTGGAAAATCAGAACTATTACAAGGAATATTACCTGGAACGCTCTTTTGAGCGACTGATGCAACTGGGATTATTTTCCGTGATAAAACCCGAAATCGTTGAAACCTTTCCCGGAAGTGGCATTGTAAAAGTGCATTACAACCTGGTGCCTGCTACCAGACAAAGTTTCAGCTTTGAACCGAAAGCTAAAAACTCCAGCGGTTTCTTGGGGGTGAGCGCTTCGCTGAACTACAACAACAAAAATATTTTCCGTACGGGAACGAACTTTGTATTTTCGATTTCCGGGGGTTTTGAATCCAACCCTAGTGTCATTAAAGGTGCGAATGGACATAAGATCAAAATGCAGGGAAGAAGTTTCAACACGTTGGAGTTTGGGCCTTCCGTGAAACTGGATATTCCCGGGTTGTTTCCGTTCGGAGTGACGATACTCGGAAAAAGACAACGACCGCGAACAGAGCTTTCCAGTGCATACAACTATCAGAAAAGACCGGATTTTTCCCGAAGCGTGCTACAGTTCAACTACATCTATAAATTTTTAGTCGGAGACGGGAAAACACAATCGGTTTCCTTTGGTTTGCCGGGAGTTTCGGTCATTAAATACGTTTCCTTGAAGCAACTGCCGGAATTCACGGCAAAACTCAACCAGCTGAACGATTTGTTTCTGAAAAATGCTTATCGTTCCCAGTTTATCTGGGAAGATTTCCGGGTTTCCTACGATTTCGACAACGACAAAAAAACGCGCAGAAAATATCCGAAATTGCGTTTTGCCTATTCAGGGAGCTTCTCCATAGCAGGAAATGTCCTGAACGCGATTACTTCGGTCAAACCGCAATACGATACGGCCGGACATAAATTGTTCCTGGGAATTCCATATTCCCAATTCTCAGTGATTGATAACAAGGTGGTGGCATATTATAAAACAGGGAAACACAGCGTACTTGCTTTCAGAACGATGGCAGGAGTTGGTTTTCCGATGAAAAATTCCCCAATCTCCCTGCCGTATGATTATTCTTTCTTTGCGGGAGGATCCAACGATGTTCGCGGATGGCCAGCGAGAACGCTTGGCCCGGGGGCATACCCGGGTTTGCTGGATCCGAATTTTGTGAATACACAGATCGGAGATATCCGCTTCAATATGTCTCTGGAATACCGTTTCGGAATGGGAACCGGGATACTGAACCATGCGTTTTTTGCCGATGCGGGAAATATCTGGACACGAAAAGAAGATGTGAACCGTCCGGGCGGACAAATTTCCGGGAATTTTTATAAAGAGCTGGGAATTACCTTAGGGTATGGATTGCGTTTTGATTTTACCTACTTCCTGTTTCGGCTTGATTTGGGTTTCCCGATTCACATGCCTTCTCTTCCGGCAGGAGAACGCTGGATTTTTACGAATAAATCGGAGTTTTATTCGCAGGCGAAAGCCGTTTATGGTCCCAACTACAAAGAGACTATCTCTAAGACAATTATCTCTAAGAACCTGTATATGCCGAGTCTCCATTTCGGAATCGGTTTACCATTCTGACAGCCTGAGTTGATTTTTATACTTTCTTGGCCATTGTTTGGCGCTTTTCATTACTTTTACACCCCAAATATTGACTAAAATGGCTTATTCTATTAAACCTGGAGTTGCTTCCGGAGATGAGGTTCAGGAAATTTTCCGCTTCGCAAAAGAAAAGGGATTTGCGCTTCCTGCAGTGAATGTTACGAGCACTTCTACCGTGAATGCAGTGATGGAAACTGCCGCAAAATTGAATTCACCAGTGATTATTCAGTTTTCAAACGGAGGAGCACATTTTTTTGCCGGGAAAGGTCTTTCAAACAAAGACGAACAGGCGGCTGTTTTAGGAGGGATTTCCGGTGCGGAACATGTTCATGCTTTGGCTGAAGCTTACGGTGTAACAGTGATTTTACATACAGATCACTGTGCGAAAAATTTGCTTCCCTGGGTAGATGGCTTATTAGAGGCTGGTGAGAAGTTTTATCGGAAAACGGGAAAACCACTGTATTCTTCCCACATGCTGGATTTGTCAGAAGAGCCGATTAAAGAGAATATTGAAATCTGCAAGGAATATCTGGCTCGCATGAGCAGGATCGGGATGACTTTGGAAATCGAATTGGGAATCACGGGCGGAGAAGAAGACGGAGTGGATAACAGTGATGTGGATTCTTCCAAATTGTATACTCAGCCGGAAGAAGTGGCGTATGCTTACGAAGAATTGATGAAAGTGAGCCCGCGTTTTACAATTGCTGCGGCATTTGGAAATGTGCATGGAGTATATAAGCCGGGGAACGTAAAACTGACTCCGAAAATTTTGATGAATTCTCAGACATTCGTCCAGGAAAAATTCAACACAGGACACAATCCGGTTGATTTCGTATTCCATGGAGGTTCGGGATCAAGTGTGGAGGAAATTCGTGAAGCAATCGGATACGGAGTGATTAAAATGAATATCGATACGGATTTGCAGTTTGCCTTTACAGAAGGTGTGCGCGATTACGTGGAATCAAAAATTGACTACCTGAGAACACAAATCGGTAATCCGGAAGGTGAAGAGGTTCCGAATAAGAAATATTATGATCCGAGAAAATGGTTGCGTGAAGGTGAAATGACCTTTGTGAGCCGTTTGGAAAAATCATTTGAGGATTTGAATAATGTAAATACATTGACTAATAAGCATGTGATATGAGTTGGTTTAAACGTTCCAAAGAAGGTATTACGACTTCTACAAAGGATAAGAAAGAAACTCCGGAAGGGCTTTGGAGTAAATGTTCCAGATGTAAGACCGTTTTCACTGCACAGGACCTGGAAAAAAACGCATGGGTTTGCGACCGTTGTTCCAACCATGAAAGAATCGGTTCCGAACAGTATTTTAAATTGCTGTTTGACGAAGGGAAATACACGGAACTGAACGAGAAAGTAACTTCGGGTGATCCGCTGGACTTCGTGGACACGAAAAAATACACAGACCGTATCAAGTCGACACAAAAATCAACCGGGCTGAAAGACGCAATCCGTACGGCATACGGAAATATGAATGGTTTTCCGTTTGTAGTTGCAGCAATGGATTTTAACTTCATAGGCGGATCCATGGGATCAGTGATGGGGGAGAAAATTGCCAGAGCGGTTGATAAAGCGATTGAACTGGAAGCTCCTTTCATGATCATCTCGAAATCAGGAGGCGCGCGTATGATGGAAGCAGGATTTTCTCTGATGCAGATGGCAAAAGTTTCAGGAAAACTGAGCCTGCTTTCGAAGCGCAAACTTCCATATATCTCTTACCTGACGGATCCGACAACTGGTGGAGTAACCGCTTCTTTTGCAATGCTGGGAGACATTAACATTGCTGAGCCGGAAGCACTGATCGGGTTTGCCGGGCCTCGCGTCGTAAAAGAAACAATCGGCAGAGACTTGCCGGACGGTTTCCAGACTTCCGAGTTTGTTTTGGAACACGGATTCCTGGATTACATTATAAACAGAACAGAATTGAAAGAAAAGCTGGGACATTCTCTGAAATTGTTCAGGTCATAAATTCAACAAAAACAGATTTCCCTTTGGCTCAGTCAGAGGGAATTTTTTGTTATGAAAGTTTTAACAGCAGCGCATTTTCAGGTTTCTTCCTGGTCAGGAGGAACAACAACGCAATTGTATATTTTCCCGGAAGAAGCAAGCCTTGAAGAACGTAATTTCGATTGGAGAATCAGTTCTGCAGTGATAGAAACGGAAGAATCCGAATTTTCCAGTTTCGAGGGATATGAACGGATTCTCATTCCACTGAAGGGGCATCTGGAAATGGAACACCTGACGGAAAACGGAATCCTGAAACAATCTGTCAGGGTATTTGAACTGGCCCGGTTCAGCGGAAGCTGGAAAACAACCGGGAAAGGCAAACTAACGGATTTCAATCTGATATTCAAACCGGACTACACTCCTGTTGTTTCCGTTCACAGCTTCGAAGCAGGAGAACGGATAACATGGGAACAACATGTAGCAGCCATTTATCTCCATCAGGGAGTACTGGAACAAGACGGACAACGATCTGAAGCTCCTGCGTTCATCCTGAATGATGAACGAATGGATTTTGTGTGCTCTGTTTCTGAAGCGGCAAGACTGATCATTATCAGTATATAGTTTGTTGAGCAATATCTTTTGGAGCTGGTTTCAGTCCTGCCCGGAACATCATTTCAGTGAATAATTTGTGCCGAAAAGGATTATTCACTGAAATAGTGTGAATATTCATTTGTTAAGAAAATATTTTCATCAGATACCCGGTGATACTGGCTAAAAGATTATATTCGCTCAACTGAAAACTTTGCAAAACTAGTACTAATTATACATACATTACCTTGAATAAAATAATAAGCATACTCACTTTCTTACTGTTTTTATCAAACTCCGGATGGAGTGCAAAAGAGCATGAAATGGATACGTTGAATCGATTGGATGTGTATGGAAAAAGAATGGGGTACTGGGTTGTTGATGAGGATAATAATGCTACAACACTTGATAGCCAATCAAAAAGAAAAGAGGGGCGATACATTAAAGGTCGTAAATACGGAGCCTGGATTTGCTACTATCCGGATGGTAAAACTCCTCGCTTGATCGGGGAATATCTGGATAACAGACCGGGAGGAGCTTATTTCCGGTTTGATAAAAAAGGAAAACTGACACAGGCGAGTACTGTTCCGAGAAAAATTACACCATCCCAGATACTGGAAGCACATAATGCATTGTTTGATTGCAGGATGTTTTTTCACAACCGCGAGATGGTAGCAGGGCAAGTTTTCTTTGCAAAACGCGCTTTCAACACACCTTTCGCCTATCAGTTTTGGGTAGAAGAATCCATGCATCAGAACCAATCACAGAGTGCGGAAGTCAATTTTGAATGGTTGTCCCAGAATTACCCGCAATTATACTCCACTTACCTGAGTGTAAGAACTCCTCAGAATGTTACTGTTGAAAACCCGGAAATCCAAAACGTAGTAAATAAGATCGAACGCATTCAGGATTCCAGTCCTGTATCACATACCCGCAATTCTGCAATGAATGCACCGTTTGTGCATACGCCGCGTGTAGCAAAAGGAGTAGTATTCCAACCAAACGGGTTCAATAAACTATATACGGAATCTGATGAAATCTGGATTGATGGATTATTTCGAAACGGTCAGCTGAAAGACGGGAAAGTCTTCGTTTATGACCGCGACGGCGTTTTACTGAAAGTGCGTATCTTCAAAGATGGCCAGTACGTTTCCGATGGAGGTATATAGTTCACATTGTTCCGGATTTCGAATGAGGTTATGTTTCGGGATAATTAATTAGCAATTAAACATTGTGTAATTTGTAATTAGTTATTATCTTTGTGCCGTAATTCCAAAAGTTGGGATTTTACATAAAAATTATTCAAGTAATATTGGCATGTATCTAGATTCAGCTAAGAAAAAAGAAATCTTCGCAAAACACGGAGGTTCTGAAACAAACACAGGTTCTACAGAGGCACAAGTTGCGTTGTTCACATTTCGTATCGCTCACTTGACAGAGCATTTGAAGAAGAACCGTAAAGACTACGGAACACAGCGCGCACTGCAATTGTTGGTTGGTAAGCGCCGTAGCTTGCTGGATTACCTTAAAAGCAAGGATATCGAGAAATACCGTGCGTTGGTAAAAGAATTAGGTTTACGTCGTTAATACGTAAGCTTCAATGGGATGATCGCCCATTGGCATATATTAGAGGGGGCTTGACGGATTTTCCGCTGTCCCCTTTTTTGCTTAACGGCAAAAAATGACAGAAGACCGATGCGAAACAGAAATAGTTAATAGCTTTTTGTCTGACGCCTTGAGTCTAATTAAAAATGTAAAGAATAAATATGAATATAGGAATCAAAAAATCCATCATGACCGGCGGGAAAGAAATTTCCATTGAAACCGGGAAACTGGCGAAACAGGCAGATGGATCAGTGGTGTTGCGCATGGGAGATACAATGCTCCTAGCGACAGTAGTTGCCGCACCAGAAGCAAAAGAAGGAGTGGACTTTCTTCCGTTAACAGTAGATTACAAAGAGAAATTTGCAGCTGCAGGTCGTATTCCTGGCGGATTCTTCCGTCGTGAGGCGCGTCCTTCCGAAGGTGAAATTCTGATCATGCGTTTAGTGGACCGGGCTTTGCGTCCGTTGTTCCCGGATGATTATCATGCTGAAGTTCAGTTAATGATCCAGTTGTTGTCGTTTGATGGAGAAAATAATCCGGATGCATTATGTGGTTTGGCTGCATCGGCTGCAATTGCGGTATCGGATATTCCGTTCAACGGACCGATGTCTGAAGTACGTATCGGACGTATCAACGGTGAATTTGTGATAAATCCGACAATTTCTCAGATGAAAGAGTCAGATATCGATATGATCATCGCAGGCTCTGCGAAAGACATCGTGATGCTGGAAGGGGAGATGAAAGAGATCTCCGAGTTGGAAATGGTTGAGGCAATTAAACTGGCTCATGAAGCAATCAAGGAGCAATGTCAGTTTCAGTTGGATTTAGCGGCTGAAGTTGGTAAAGCAAACCCGAAACGCGAATACTCGCATGAAGTACACAACGAAGACGTAAAAGCGAAAGTATATGAATTCGCAATGGAAAAATGTAAGGACGTAGCGCGCCAGGGATTGGCGAATAAAGCATTGCGCTCTGAGTTGTTCGATGCGGTTAAAGCTGAATTGAAGGCAACATATACAGAAGAAGAATTGGCTGAAGTAGGAGGGTTTATTTCCACGTATTTCTCCGAAGTAAAGAAAAAAGCGGTTCGCTGGGTGATGCTGAACGAACAAAAACGCTTGGATGGCCGTAAATTTGATGAAATCCGCCCGATTTGGGCTGAAGTGGACTATTTACCGATGGTTCACGGTTCTGCCGTGTTTACACGCGGGGAAACTCAGTCTTTGACAACCTTGACTTTGGGCGGTAAACTGGATGAGCAATTGATTGACGGAGCAACATTCCGTGGAACAGAGCCGTTCATGTTGCATTACAATTTCCCTCCGTTCTCTACGGGAGAAGCAAAACCTATCCGGGGAACTTCCCGTCGTGAGATCGGTCACGGAAACCTGGCATTGCGTGCCTTGAAACCAGTTCTTCCGGAAGATAATGCTTATACGATTCGTTTGGTTTCCGATATCCTGGAATCCAATGGTTCGTCTTCTATGGCAACCGTTTGTGCAGGAACCCTGGCATTGATGGACGGTGGTGTTCAGATCAAAGCCCCGGTTTCCGGAATCGCAATGGGACTGGTTGCTGACGAAGGTAAATTTGCTGTATTGTCCGATATTTTGGGTGATGAAGATCACTTGGGAGATATGGACTTTAAAGTGACCGGAACTTCCAAAGGGATTACTGCTTGTCAGATGGATATCAAAGTAGACGGATTGCCATACGAAGTATTGATCCAGGCATTGGAACAGGCGAAAGTAGGTCGTTTACATATCCTGAACAAGATTGTTGAGACAATTGCGAAACCAAATCCGGATTTCAAACCGCAAACTCCTCGTATCGAAGCATTCAACGTTCCGAATGACATGATTGGTGCAATCATCGGACCCGGAGGAAAAATCATCCAGGGAATCCAGAAAGATACGAATACGACCATTACTATCGAAGAATTGGAAAATGGAGAAGGGCGTGTTCAGATCATGTCGAATAACGGAGATGACATGGCTGCGGCTAAGTCGCGTGTACGCATGATTGCTTTCCCTCCAATGGTAGAAGAAGGGGAAACTTATGAAGGAAAAGTAAAAGCAATCAAAGATTTCGGATGTTTCGTGGAAATTCTTCCTGGAACAGACGGGTTGATCCATATTTCCGAGTTCTCCTGGGAGAAAGTGGCGAAAATGGAAGATGTCGTAAAAGAAGGCGATGTATTGAAATTTAAAGTAGTCGGAAAAGATCCGAAAACGAAAAAATGGAAATTGTCCCGCAAGGTGCTATTGCCGAAACCGGAAAAACCGGTTGCTGACGCAAAAACAGAAGCTCCGAAGGCGGAGTAACTAAAAAAACGTGACTAGTCTTAAACCGATAAAGGTTTTAAACTAAAATAATTACTAATTATACACCAGCAAATACGTATTTGCTGGTGTATTTGTTTTTATAGGTTTAGTTTAGCCCTGTCTGATTTATTTGCTAATCAAAAAATCGGGATATTGATGCTGTTTTCTTACAGGAGATATGTTGAAATTTACCGACCTAATAATGTACTTTGAAATGTCCTTCTGTTATTTGGTGTGTTTGGGCAGTGGAACCTTCTATTTCCAGTTGAAATTTCACTTCAAGGATTTTTTGAATCGTATCTTGCTGAACAATTTCAATGACTCCTTCGTTGATATAAAGAATGTCAAAATCGGAGTCTGAATGGGCAAACCAAAACCCGTACTCATCGATAAGTGTTTCATAATCATATGAGCCAACAGGAGTTTGCTTGTCGATCATGAAACTGAAAAGATTCGCATTTGAATAGAGTGAAGCAGTAGCAGTAACGGCAACAGAATTTGACGAAAGTTCCAAAACTTCAATATAGACGGGAGTAAAGCTAATGCCGTCCTTTTTTAGAAAAAACGAATTGGTTGTCACAGAAGCAGCAGAATTCGGCGTATTGTTTTTTTTACTACAGCCAACTATTGCTAATAAAATAAGAAAGAATACACTTTGGTGAAGAATGCTTTTCATAGGTTATTTTTTATGAAAATAAGAAAAATAATTTTTGCTGATCCTGACATGCTAAAATGAACAGGTACTTGATGACTTTTTCAATAAACTCTCGTATCTTTACTGAGACTTTAGGGGTGCCTGCCAAATGCGGACTGAGAAATACCCTTTGAACCTGATTCGGTTAATACCGGCGGAGGGAAAAGTGAAAATGAATACAGTTCTTTGTTGTCATTCCTAAAGTGTGTATATTACAAAAGGAATGACAATATCATTTAACAATCAGACAATCGAAGTGGAAGACCGGATGGTACTTTCCAATTTTGTTTTTCATCAGCTTGGTGAAAAGCAGAATGGAATTGCTGTGGCAATTAACGGCGAAGTGAAACCTAAAGCGGGCTGGGAAGAAGTACAACTTTGTGAAAACGATGATGTGCTGATTATTAAAGCTACGCAGGGAGGGTAATTTCCCGCAGAAAGGCGCAGAGTAAATTGCAAAAGTAGCGTTGAATTAATTGAGATCCATCCGAATAAAACAGGATGAAAGTTGATAAATATATCATTGAAAACTTTAAATTTTGCGGAACTCTGTGGCAAACTCAGAGTTCTCAGCGAGAAATTAATGAAATATGAAAAAAACAGATAAAACACCCGAAGTTGGAAGTATCACGACCGGACCGGTTTCGGGATCGAAAAAAATTTATGTTTCGGGAAAACTTCACGATATTAAAGTAGCAATGCGTGAAATTACCCTGACACCAACCAAACTGACGAATGGGAAGATGGAAGAAAATGCTCCGGTTACTGTTTACGACACAGGTGGTGCTTATACCGACCAGGATGCGGTGATTGATGTGAAGAAAGGATTGCCGCGTCTGCGTGAACAATGGATTCTGGATCGCAGTGACGTGGAAGAACTGAAAGAAATCTCATCCGATTACGGAAAAGAACAGTTGAACGATACGAAACTGGATGAATTTCGTTTTGAGCACATTCGCAAACCTTTGCGGGCTAAAGCGGGGATGAATGTTTCTCAGCTGCATTATGCTAAAAAAGGAATCATTACTCCGGAAATGGAATACATTGCCATTCGTGAGAATCAGCGTGTGGATGAGCTGAAGAACCAGTTGAACGGGCAATATGAAACGATGACCGCGCAGCACCCGGGAGAAAGCTTCGGAGCCAATACTCCGAAAGGATGCATCACCCCGGAATTTGTTCGTGATGAGATCGCAGCAGGACGTGCTATTATTCCGAACAACATCAATCATCCGGAGTCTGAGCCGATGATTATCGGGCGTAACTTTCTGGTGAAAATCAATGCGAATATCGGAAACTCAGCAGTGACATCTTCAATCGAGGAAGAAGTGGAAAAAGCTGTTTGGGCTTGTCGTTGGGGAGCTGATACGATTATGGATCTCTCAACCGGAAAAAACATTCACGAAACACGTGAATGGATTATTCGCAATTCTCCGGTTCCGATCGGTACGGTACCGATTTACCAGGCTTTGGAAAAAGTCAATGGAATTGCGGAAGACCTGACCTGGGAAATTTTCCGGGACACATTGATCGAACAGGCAGAACAGGGAGTTTCCTATTTTACTATTCATGCAGGAGTTTTATTGCGCTACATTCCGCTGACTGCAAAACGCATGACGGGAATCGTTTCCCGGGGAGGTTCCATTATGGCTAAATGGTGTCTGGCGCATCACAAAGAAAATTTCCTGTACACACATTTCGAAGAGATTTGTGAAATCATGAAAGTGTATGATGTGGCGTTTTCTCTTGGTGACGGATTGCGTCCGGGATCGCTGGCAGATGCGAATGACGCTGCGCAATTCGGGGAGTTGGAAACGCTGGGCGAACTGACCAAAATTGCATGGAAGCACGATGTTCAGGTAATGATCGAAGGCCCGGGGCACGTCCCGATGCACATGATCCGGGAAAATATGGACAAACAGCTGAAAGAATGTCACGAAGCACCTTTCTATACGCTTGGGCCGCTAACAACAGATATCGCACCGGGTTACGATCACATTACGTCCGCAATCGGAGCAGCAATGATTGGCTGGTTCGGAACGGCAATGTTGTGCTATGTCACCCCTAAAGAACATTTGGGCTTGCCAAACCGCAAAGATGTAAAGGATGGAGTAATTACATACAAATTGGCTGCGCATGCAGCGGATTTGGCAAAAGGTCATCCGGGCGCACAATACCGCGATAATGCATTGAGCAAGGCGCGTTTCGAATTCCGTTGGGAAGACCAGTTCAATTTGTCTCTGGATCCGGATACGGCGCGTGAATTCCATGATGAGACATTACCAGCTGAAGGGGCGAAAATTGCCCATTTCTGCTCGATGTGCGGACCGAAATTCTGTTCAATGAAAATCACACAGGATATCCGCGATGCGGCAGAATCCGGAATGTTTGAAAAATCGGAAGAGTTTAAAACACAGGGAAGTCAGATCTATTCATAATGCTCATCATTATTTCCGATAGTCATTTTCTGCCTGGCGAAACAGCGCTTGTCAACGATTTATTTCGTTTGGGTCTGGATTTGTTCCACATCAGGAAATACGAAGCCACGGAAAATGAACTGGCAGAATTTA
>JAIRJW010000071.1 GCA_031260455.1 Fluviicola sp. | reverse complement strand
TCCTAAACAGATCGCTTTTGTTGAAAATCAAATCAATCACAGACCACGAAAAAGATATAACTTTAGATCTCCAATAGAAATGTTTAACCAAAAGTTGCATTTATAAGTTGAATGTACGAGTAATATCCCACCTCAAAACCGCTTACATCTACAACACCAAGAATTCAACAACTAACAAAATTTCTCTCACTGTCATTTATTACACCATTTACCGATGAAAGCTCAAAAACACTTTCAGTTCTCATATATTAATGAATAATCCTCAAAGACTCCTGGTCTTAAACAGGTTTCAGAGCTTTAAGTATTTTTCATAAACAACTTCCCCGGACCAGCAAATTGATTCGGGATGCGAGTCGAAAATCCCGAACAAGGTAGATCCGGACCCGGTCATTGCGGCATACATCGCTCCATGAGCATACAAGTCCTTCTTTAACTCTGCCAGTTCCGGGTACTTTTTAAAAACAGATACTTCAAAATCGTTCACCAGAGAATCCCTCCATTCCGCCAGTGGTTTTTCCAGAATGCTTTTCAGCGAAACGCGGTTTTCATCCGGAACCATGCCATCATAAGCTTCTTTCGTGGAAACGTGGATTCCCGCATTCACCAATACCACATAACAGTTCTTCAGATCAACCCAAAGCGGACTCATCACCTCCCCTCTCCCTTCTGCAAACTGTAAACCACCGTCAATGAAAAATGCACAGTCTGAGCCAATCTTAGCCGCCATATTCTTCAGTTCTTCATTCCCAATTTCCGGAGCATATCGGTCGCGCAGCAACTTCAAAGTAAAAGCAGCATCAGAAGAGCCGCCGCCAAGCCCACCGCCCATCGGGATCATCTTATGCAGATGAAAAGACAAAACCGGAATTGCTTTGTATTTCCGGAATTCACACTCCGCATCCAGGATAAGGTTTCCTGAACCAGGGACTTCCAGTCCGGATATCGTAAAAGCAGCTTCCTGGCTTTCCATAGCTTCCAGCACATCACAAAAAGGAAGTTCCAACATAGCCGTCTCAATGGCATGGTACCCGTCAGCCCGCTTTCGAAGAACGTGCAAGCCCAGATTTATTTTACATGTTGGAAAATTAATCATATCGTAAAATTACATAGATGCGAACTATTTTCGTAAATTTCGCCCCTCAAAATAGCAATTATGTCTACATATTTAGATTTTGAAGAACCTTTAAAGGCTCTGGAAGATCAGATTGAGCAAACGCGTGAAATTGGCATCAATACAGGTGTTGATATGACTGATAAAATCCAGGCTTTAGAAGAGACTCTGACAAAAAAGACCAAAGAAATATTCGGAAAACTAACTCCCTGGCAACGTGTGCAACTATCCCGTCACCCGGACAGGCCTTACACCCTGGCATATATCAATGCCATCACCAATAACACCTTCCAGGAGCTTCACGGCGACAGAACGGTAAAAGATGATAAGGCCATGATCGGTGGTTTCGGGTTACTGAACGGGCGCACAATGATGTTCATCGGGCAGCAAAAAGGAATCAACACAAAAATGCGTCAGTACCGCAACTTCGGGATGCCAAATCCGGAAGGCTATCGCAAAGCTTTACGTCTAATGAAACTGGCTGAAAAATTCAATAAACCAATCATAACATTTATTGATACTCCGGGAGCTTTTCCGGGATTGGAAGCAGAAGAAAGAGGTCAGGGTGAAGCAATTGCGCGTAATATTTATGAAATGATGCAACTGAAAGTTCCTGTAATCTGTATCATTATAGGTGAAGGAGCTTCCGGTGGTGCTCTGGGAATCGGTGTGGGAGACAAAGTAGTAATGCTGGAAAACACTTGGTATTCTGTCATTTCTCCAGAATCCTGCTCTTCCATTTTATGGAGATCATGGGAATTCAAAGAAAAAGCAGCTGAAGCATTGAAACTGACCAGCTCGGACATGAAGCGCCTGAAACTGGTCGATGATGTGATCGAAGAGCCACTGGCGGGTGCTCACAGAGACCAGGAAGCAAGTTTTCAGAATGTGAAAACGAAAATCATTCAGTACTTAGCGGAATTGGATCCGAAAAGTCCGGATGAGCGAATCGAAGAACGCATCGAAAAATTCAACTCCATGGGGGTTTGGAACGGATAACGAGAATTGAAAATGTACAAGTGAAAATGGCTTCGATGTATGTCTCTGATATAGGTTGACCATAAAGGTCAATTTATATGATTTCAAAACTCATTTTCAAACACCACAAATAACGTATTTTGGGAATCCCTGAATCGCTTGTGATTCAATACCGTTCAATCAGGCATCCCAACCATCCACTTATTTCTGCATATAGGATTTAACTATATATCAGAGTAAATATTACCTTGGTAGAAAATAAAGAAACAAACACAAATGCTTCACAAAATACTTTTCATGGGAGTTGCTCTGAGCCTGGCCAGTTATTCAGTCGCTCAGGAAACTGATTCAACAGAAACAGAAGAAACCACGGTTGACGACAATCTCATTGAACAAACCTTTCAATCAACACGCATCATCAGTGCACATTCTGTGGAATGTTTACGCAAAGGCGTCCTGGAATTTCGCGTGGAGCACCGTTTCGGCGATTTCGCAGGCTCAAACGGAGGAGTTCAGGACTGGTTTGGTTTAGACAACTCGAGCGATATCCGTCTCGGGTTCGAATACGGGGTTACCAACCATCTGATGGTAGGAGTCGGTCGAAGCAAAGGAACGGGAACTCCTTACCGCTCACTCCTTGATGGTTTTGCCAAATATCGCATCCTGCAGCAAAAGAAAAAAGGCATGCCGATCTCACTGGCTATTACCGGAAGCATGTTCTACACTTATATGAAAGCAATTCCGGATATTTATTCGGTTGCTTACTTTCCGAAACAAGCCTATCGTTTTTCTTATTCCGCACAGTTGAACATCGCACGCAAATTTGGAAACCTGGTCAGCCTGGCTTTAATGCCAACCCTGGTTCACAGGAATTATGTTGCAGCAAATGATCAGAACACCCTGTTCGCCTTGGGTGGAGCTATGCGCTGGTCTTTGACTCAACGTTGGGGAATTATGGTGGAATACCACCAGGTTTTCCAGAATAAAGGAATGCGCACAAACAACTTTAACAGCCTTGGTTTTGCAGTTGAATGGCTTACTTTCGGGCACAATTTCACGATTTATGTGACCAATTCCCGCGGATTCGGAGAAACCCAATTTATCACAAATACCTACGATAACTGGTTGAAAGGACAATTCAGGATCGGTTTTTGTATCGGAAGAAAGTTCGAGTTCGGACAATAAATAAGATAAATTGCAAATAATACCAATTATAAATTATACATGACGAATGAATCAAATTCCTCAAATTCACAAGCTATAATTTGTCACTAGTAATGACACCATTAAAATACATGATTATGAAAAAAATATTTTATCCCGTTTTAGCTGTCTGCATTTTTATAAGCTCAGCATTTATAACACTTACTGCGTCCAAAGATTATGTTTTTAAAGAAGGTTTCACGATTGCATTCAAAAGTAAAGATCCTTCCGGGGAATTTAAAAAGGCAAAAGGAGATATCACGTTTGATGCGGATAACCTGTCCAATTCCAAATTCGACCTTTCAATCGATGTGAGTTCTATCAATACCGGAAATTCCATGCAGAATAAAAAAGCACAGACTTCCGAATGGTTTGAGGCTTCAAAATATCCGATGATCAGGTTTGTGTCTTCCAAAATAGAAAAATCCGGTGATGAATACACGATTACAGGGAAAATGACCATGAAAGGTGTAACCAAAGAAAAGAAAATTCCGGCAACAGTAACCAAATCCGGAAACGATCTGACTTTTTCGGGCAAATTTACTGTGAACAGAATTGATTATGGTGTGGGAGAAAGAAGCGATGCCGTTCCGGACGTCATGAACATTTCCTATTCCATTCCTGTTACTGAAAAATAAGCGAATATGTTTAAACGTCTTTTTTTTCTGGGAATTGCATCCGGCTTATTCTCCTCTCTGATTGCATGGGTTTATTCTTACATGTATACCAAAATCGCAGATTTTACAGAACATTCCGGGTTCATGTACTTGCTTGCTTTTTCCCTGATGATCACCATCGGAACCAGCATTCTGGCAGGAATCAGCTACCGGTTGATCCGGAACCAGGCTTTAGCCTCATTCACTATTCACGTGATTTTATCCGGAATTTCAATGGCCCTGGTTTTCTATGTATTCAAAATGGATGATCCGGTGTTCAAAAACGAAGATGCCGCGGCTATGATTGATTATTACAAAGGCTACCTCATTCCTTTTGTATTCATTCCCGCACTCTCCTGGCTGAGTTTCAAACCTCTTTTTATTAAATAACGAATGAAAAAATCCTTATATATCCTTTCTACAGTGAGCTTTTTCCTTGTGTTTTCGCTCGTAGCAACAAGCAGTTGTACCAAAGCCAAAGCACCAGTAAGCACAGGACCCCTTACTTGTTCCGATACCATTTCATTCAACCAGCAGATTGCCCCGATGATTCAGACATACTGCTCAAGCTGTCACGGAAGCGGAGCCGGAACAACTCCTGTCTTATCCAATCACGCAGAAATTTCAAGTGCAGCAACAGATATTTTAGGTACACTGCACGGAACACCTCAATTAATGCCTCAAGGAGGGCCAGCCCTGGCAGATTCCCTTATCCAGCAATTTGAATGTTGGACTCAGCAAGGAAAAATGAACAATTAATTGATTCGTATGAAAAAAAACTACTTTTCTTTTGGTTTACTTCTCACATCAGGAATCCTGGTGAGTTTCTCAGGAAGGGAAAATATTGAAATCGTCCAAAAATTCACTAAGAATTTCCACCAGCTGAACGCAGCAGGAAGTCCGGGAGGAAAAACCGGTGCTCCGGGCGATGGAAATTGTACGCAATGCCATTCGGGAGCAGTGCAAAGCGGAAGCGGATTTAACCTCGTATCGCTCACAAACGGCGGAACTGCTGTTACGGATTACGATCCGAACACAACATACCAAGTAACGGTGACCATGTTGACAAACAATCCGAAAAACGGATTCGAAATCGTGGCGCTGAATCCGAACAATACAGCAGCCGGAACTTTTGCAATCACCAATGCAACCAACACAAAGACCATTTCATTTGGTGGAAAGACCCGCGTAACACATAAATTGGTAGGAACAACTCTGAATAGCTGGACATTCAACTGGACTTCTCCTTCAACCAATGTAGGAACAGTGACATTCTACCTGGCAACCAACCAGACCAACAGCAACAACAGTGAAACCGGAGATGTCATTCGCACTTCCCAGCATCCGTTCGGGTCACAGGCAGGGATTGCTGAAAATACGAAACTGGAAACAAGCATTGCTTACCAGGCAGCTACCAACTCACTGAACATTCAACTGGACAGCAAAGTGGACGGTTCTGTATTTGTCAATGTAGTGGATCTGGGCGGAAGATCAGTTTTCACGGAAAACTTAGGAAATGTAAGTGCCGGAGAAAACGCGCTTTCAGTTCGTCTGAACCAGGAGCTAAACAGCGGAATCTACATGGTGAATGTGGCGGTAAACAATAACATGATTGCTAAGAAAATTTACATTTCGAAGTAAGAGCAAGCATGCTCACAATATACAACAAACATTAGGCAGAGTTGTCCGGAGTGTCTTAACAAGCCTCAATGCGGCTGATTAATTATTCCTTATGTGTTTTCTATGTGCCTGTTGTGGTTTGAGATACATGAACATATCTATTTGAATCCATCCAACACAAGATTCACCTGTGAAAATCTGCGCTATCAGCATGAAAAATGAATCACATAGAAACATAGGTCATATAGAACGATTCACTTTGGTGAGATTTCTATATTGCCCACGTGTACACTTGTTTACCCGATTCTTCTCTGAATCAACTCATCCACGCGCTCATAAAACTGCACCGGGGTACTGGTTCTCCATTCGATATCTTCCAGATCACCACCCATCACGAAATAATGATCAATCCGTGCCTTTTCCAGTTCACTAATCACATGATCGTGAAAATTGACCAACGCAATCCAGCCATCTTCTACCTCATCAAACCATTCTTCGTAATAACAATCATCTGAGTAATGGAAATTCAGCACGTTCTCACCAATCAGGATGAATTTATTGACACCATATTCCATGATTTCCTCAATCACATTCCGCTTGAGAGTCATAATATCGTTTTCAATCGCATCATTCCACTCGCCGATAAATTCCATAATTGCATAGCCTTCTTCATAATCCACAAAAAGAATTTTCGTAAACAAGGTCCGTGAGCCGATATTATCCCACTGCGGATGAATCAGGAAATTGTATATCCGATCCGTAAACTCAAACTCACTATACTCCCGGCCGTAAAAAGGAGAAAGAGAATCCTCCGAGGCAATATACAAATGTCTCCAATTGAAATAAGGCTCAATAAAATGCATGAAATCAGCGTTTTAATTTTGGAATAAAAATTGCAATTCTAGACTTTGAAATTAAAAAGAAAGTCTACATTTGAATCTGATTTTGAAACAAAAATTTACCTATGAAAAAATACAATAAAGCACTAATATTCAGCATTTCTGCTTTTAGTGGTATTTTACTATTCAGCTCCTGTTCATCCAGCTCGAAAGAATATGATGCGGCAGAAGCAACTTCTGCCCTGATCCGGAGAAATGAAAGCATCGTGGTTTTCGGCCATGTCGGAGCGATGAACATATTGGATAATACCGGATACAAACACATTCCGAAGATAAATACTATTTTAGGAAGCGTTTTGAGCAACTGGAAAAAAGGCCTGCAAATCGATCAGCCGATCTACTATGCCATGGAAGCTCCTTTCGGACACGGCGCAACACCTGAAACACTTTACGCACTGATCAATATTAAAAACCGGGATAGTCTCGCTTCCATTATCAGTGAAATGGGATACGACCTAGAAAAAGACGGAGATATTTCCTTTCATCAGGAAGACGAGGTTACATTTGGCATTCGTAACAAGCTCTTCATTATTATCAGCAAATCCGGAAATTATGATGGCAAAGCAAAAATCAAGGAAGCATTTACTTTCACAGAAGGCGATCTTTCCAAAGGCACTGCAAACGACATTGTGGAACAAAGCGGTGATATTGTCTCCGGAATAGACATTGCACGTTTATTGTACACATCCAATATTGAACTGGCTAAATTACCGGCTAATAAACTGGAAGAATTGCAGGATCTGGCAGATAATGCTTACATCAAAACGGTAGCAAATTTTAAGAACGGTGAAGCTGTAATTGAATCGACTAACATTTTCTCAGAAGAGCTAAAAGACAAACTGTTCTTCAAAGATAAAAACGGGAGCACCCTGGTGAGCAAACTGGGCGGAGGAACACCCTGGATGGGAATTGCCATGAACCTGGATTTGAGAAAAGGAGAAGATTTCCTGAGTACCTACTTACCAAATGCGAAACAGCAATTAATGAGCAGGCTTCCGAATGAAGCAAAATTTGCCCTGCTGGCTTTGGGCGAAAATCCGTTCTCCAAATTATTCTCGGGACAGGCCGGGGCGATTTTTAACGGAAATCCGAAGTCAGCATTAGGAATGGAGCTGGAATACAATAGTTTCCTGGGCTTAGGACCAAAAGGAGATATCCTTCAAAAAATGGTTGACGAGCAATTCGGCACTTTCGGAACAAAACAAGGCGATACCTATACCATGGGAACACTACACATTAAGTCGAACAAACAGGGAATTTCCGTTTCAAGTGGAAAAGAAAACATCGGGAAACTGATTTTGCCTTCCTATGTGAAAAATTTCGGGGAAGACAGTTTCTCCCTGTTCATCGCATTTGAAAAAATGGACGTTAAAAGTATGGAACTGGAGGACGAAGCCAAAGTGATTGAAATCCTGCAATACATTACCATCAATGCCAACCGCGACGGAACCAGAATAGTGATTGCTGCGAAGAACAAGCAAGTAAACATCCTGAAGCAGGCAACAGATTTCTACGCAAAACAAATCATGGGTAAAATCAATTCCATAGGAGTTTAACTTATAAAACAAAATTTTTCATGAGGGGTTATCGAATCGATAACCTCTTTTTTGTCCGCTTTTTTGTATCTTGTAACTGCAGAATAAATCATGAAAAAAGAACAAAAAGACTGGAACAAACTAACTCCTGAGGAAGAACGCGTTATCGTGCGAAAAGGAACGGAATACCCTTTTAGCGGTCAGTATAACAAGTGGAATGAACAGGGTATTTTTGTCTGTCGTCGCTGTGAAACACCTTTGTACCGAAGCTCAGATAAGTTCGATTCCGGGTGCGGGTGGCCTTCCTTCGACGATGAAATAGAGAAAAATGTGAAACGCATTCCCGATCCGGATGGACAACGTATTGAAATCATTTGTACTAATTGTGGAGGGTACTTAGGCCACTTATTTACCGGAGAGAATTTCACTCCAAAAAACACACGTCACTGCGTCAATTCTCTGAGTATTCTGTTCAAAAAATCAGATTAAGCACTTAATAAGCCATATTGCAATTATAAACCGGACTTCCCTTGTGCTGAATGATTTGGTTCAACTGAATATGTGCCGCCAATGCCAACTGAGAATAATTCTGTGAAGCATTTCCGAAGTTTGCTGCGCTGGTCATCCACATTTTTTGAATGAGCTCCTCCCCGCTTGCAACCTGCCCAATGGCATTCACCACTGCTTTCACGTTCAAAGCTCCTGCATGATACACATGCATAGTCAGCAAACGGAACCAGATCGCATGTTCGTCAACCGCTAATCCGGCACTTTCAGCAATGCTTTTTGCAGAAGGAATGCAAACGCGTTTCAATAACTGGGAAGCAGCATAAGCCGACCTCATAAAATCTTTTCGCTCATCGACTGTGCGGTTGACCGTTAACCCCATAGAACGCGCCACTCCCGGCATCAACTGAAAAGGTCCGTAAGCGCCAACAGAAGATTTCTGTACCCTTCCCGGGCTTTCGATCAGCAGGATCGATTGCGCATACCATGGGTCCACCCCAAATTGTTCAAAAGCGGAAACTCCCTGAGGAAGACTCTCAAACACGAGATCAAAACGGTAGAAATCATTCTTCCCGGTCGTTACATTGATGCGTTCATCCTCACTCAACCCGAACAGATTACGGATACTGTCCTTAAACAGGGTTTTCTGAGCTTCCGTTTGTGCGTGCCAGTCTTTGCCCGACATTTTAGTAATAATTTGTCGTGTAGCCCCAACATTGATCAACACCGAGTCTGGTGAAAGAATCATGATCTGCTGCCAGAATCTCGGGTGCTGTAACTGATCCCACTGAGCCGCCTGAATTCCCGCTGCTCCCATAATGATATGTTCGGATGATCCTTCCGTAACGGAAATCATTTCGGATTCCCAGTCAGAATTTTGCGAAAAAGACAAGATGGGAATACATACTAAAAGCGCCAGGAAAGTTTTGCGTTTCATTATTGCCGTGGGTTTTGGATATTGCAAATTAAGCAAAGTACGTGAAACATGCAATATCACTCTCAGATTTAATGAACAATCCGGTTTTCATTTCCCGATTGAAATGCAATACTCTTGTTTCGTCTTTTTTGAATCTCTTCCATAAACGTTGAGTAAAATTAACGAAATCCGCATTGCTTTCTTAAGTAACTTTGTACCAGGAATGAGTAATGAGTATGAAACACATCCGACAGTTCTTTATTTCCGTTTTGATCGTCCCTGTAAAAATTTACCAGTGGGTTATCAGTCCCATTTTTCCTGATTCCTGCCGTTATGAACCCACTTGCTCTGCTTACATGATCGAAGCTCTGAAGGTTCACGGACCAATCAAAGGCCTCTGGCTGGGAACACGCAGAATCAGTCGTTGCCATCCTTGGGGAGGGCACGGATACGATCCTGTACCTGAGAAAAAGCACCGTTGTAAACACCACTGAATATTATAAATTATTCTAAATGAATCACAGTAGTGATCGGGATGTATAACACACATTATCAACAACATATTAATCAGACAACTAAATCCTGAAAACTTTTCTAAAAAAAATCAAAAAAATAGTTGTGTTATTCACTTTTTTTATTTTACTTTGAAATTCAAAGTTCTTTTATGAATAGTGAAAAATATTTATCTCAGCTCCATGAGATTCAAAACATGATGCAAAAATCCTCGAAGTTTTTGTCTTTGTCCGGGCTCTCGGGAATCCTGGCAGGCATATATGCCCTGATCGGTTCCGGTATTGTGTATTTCATGCAAAAAGAGTTTGTGTACCCGATCCGTTTCGACTCATGGGAGTTTCTGAGCGTAGTAGTAATCGCTGTTTCGATCATGCTTTTCTCTTTAGTTACTGGCATGTTTTTCTCTATCAGGAAAGCCCGCAAAAAACAGGAACTGGTCTGGAACAAGACCTCCCGACTCTTTCTGATGAACTTCATGTTTCCTTTGATTACAGGCGGTTTGTTTGCCATCATCCTAGTCAGTAAACGGGAATTCGGATTAATTTCCCCGGTAACACTATTGTTTTACGGAATTGGATTGGTAAATGCCAGTCGCTATTCTTTTGAAACACTCCGGAATCTGGGCTTCATTTTCATCATCCTGGGCTTATTGAACACCCTCTTTATCGGATATGGTTTGTACTTTTGGATGTTCGGTTTCGGAGTCTGCCACATCATCTACGGTGCATTCATGTATCTGAAATACGATCGTAAAAAGTTATGACAAGCATTATTTCAGGTATCAACAAAATCTTTGATCATCGGATCAGGCTGGGAATCATGTCTGTTCTGATGGTCAATGACTCCGTGGACTTCAACCGGCTGAAAGAGTTGCTGGAGGTCACGGATGGAAACCTAGCCTCCCATATCAAAGCCCTGGAACAATCGGAATACATTCTCATCAAAAAGCAATTTATTGGGAAGAAGCCCAATACTACATACGAAGCTTCTCCACTCGGGAAACAAATATTTGCCAAGCATCTGGCCGCGCTTGAGCAATTAATCAAAACAAGCAAATAGCTATTTTTTTATTTACAAACTTTGAAATTCAAAGTTCTTTTTAATTAATTCAAAATGGAAAACCAACAAGCAACACCAAACAATAAAGAAACAGGTAATTGGGTGAAATTCCTAAATTCGTCTTTCGGAAGATTCCTGCTCATCGGATTCATAACCCTTTTGTTACTGGCACCTTTGGCGCGGGTCATCTGGCTCATCAAAGAGCGGAAAGAACGGGCCGAAGAGATCAAAAACGAAATACGCTCGGAATGGGGTGATGATTTCAACTACTCCGGGATAGTGATCCGCGTTCCGGTCAAAACGGGAAAACCACAAACTGGTTACCTCTTTTTCTTTCCCGAAACCGAAACCAACAATCTGAATGTGGTAGTCAACGCCAAGAAACGGGGAATCTACCACTTCCCTGTTTTTCAATGCCACATCACTTCAAAATCTGTTTTCACGCCGCTGTTCTCCAATCCAGGCATCGACCTGAAACACGCTCAGATCGGGTTACTTGCCCAACCAGGAACTCATCTTTCAGACATCAGAAAAATCCTGATCGACGGGAAACCAATGGACATCGAAGAAGAAACCTTTTCCACCCCCAAACAGACAAAATTATTTTATGCAACAGCTCCATTCGCTATCGACCAGTCTACCACCCAAATCCAGGTCAATTTCCACTATTCGGTAAATGGTTCCGGCAAAATTATTTTGAAGGGACACGCAAAAAAGAATCGTTTCAACATGCATTCCAACTGGAAGAAACCTTCCTTTTCTGGGAACTCGTTGCCTGATCCTGATTCATTCAAAGTCAAAAACGGATTTTCCTGCTCCTGGAATATGCTGAATATCACACAAAATGCCAAAAAAGGAAGTTTCACTCATGACGGAACGCGAAACAGAGCTTCAATTAATTTCCTGGAAAACGTGGATCACTACCAGCTCAACGAGCGAACAGTCAAATACGCAATCCTGGTAATCTTGCTCACATTCACCGTTTTCTACCTCATCGAACTGATCGGTAATATGCTGATTCACCCTGTACATTATTTTATGATCGGATTGTCGCTGATTCTGTTTTACGTAATCCTGTTGTCATTCTCCGAACAATTCGGGTTTATCGTTTCGTACCTCGTAGCCAGCCTGGGCATTCTCACCTTGCTCTCCTGGTATTCTTGGTCCGTATTGCGATCGCTCAAATTTACGCTGACAGTTTTTATAGCTATTTCACTGCTTTACTGCTTCCTGTATGTATTAGTGAACCTGGAAACGTATGCACTGATCGTAGGATGTATCGGTTTGTTTATCGTACTTACTGCAATCATGAGTTTCACCCGCAGACTGAGACTTTGAGTCCATTCACCCCCGAATCATAAAAATCCCCCGATCATTGAACAAAGTCAAAATTTCGGGGGATTTTACGTGAATTTATTTGGTGTAGGTATATCTTACGAATCGGATAATGTTGATTTCCAACGAAATCCTGTAGATTATTCCGTATTTGTTCGTATTGTGTAAAAGTTCAAAATATAAAAAAGGCTGAACTCTCAGAGAATCCAGCCTTTTCATTATTTCATCAGGTACTATTTTTCCAGAATAACCGGAACGTGTTTTATTCCTGCTTCCGTCAAAATACGAAGTGTATAAATTCCTTTTGCCATGGTGCTCAGGTTCAGATCTTGCTTCACAGTTTGAATTCCGTTCAGTTCGTAAACAACCTGTCCCAGAGCATTGAATACCTGGATTCCACTCAGGTTAATATCTCCGGAAGAAACAGTCAGCACTCCGGAAAACGGGTTCGGATAAACGGAAATAAAGTTCAGTTCATTTTCCCCTACCGAAGCACAACCATCAACTGTAGCCGTCGTTTGCGCAGACCCTGAACATCCGTTTGGATTGGTATAATTATACGTAATGACTGTAGAACCAATACCCAATACCGAAGGATTAAACTGACCTCCTGAAACTCCGGTTCCTGAATACGTTCCTCCGGACGGGCTTCCCTGGGTCAGGATAATCGGGCTGTCATAAACACAAACCAGCGGCAAGCTTCCGAAACTAACTGTCGGATTCGGATTTACTGTCACCAAATTCGTTTGGTTAGCAACGCCCGACCCTCCTGCGTTAGTAACCGTCAATGAGACACTGTACGTTCCCGCAGTGGAATAAGTCACTGCCTGGCTGGCAGACGCAGATGAAGACGGCGTTCCCCCTGGAAAAGACCAGCTGTATGAAGTTGGTGAGCCGGTAGAAGTACTTGTGTACGTTACGGATTGCCCGGCACAAACAGAAGTTCCTGTTGAAGTAAACGAAGCAGTTGGAGCTGGAGTTCCGCTCACACCAGTTATATTGATATTATCCAGGTACAGGTTATTCCCATTTCCGGAAAGGTTTCTGAATGCAATCCAAACGGAGCTGTTCCCCACATAAGGAGTCAGATCAATGGTTTCTGACCTCCATTGTGAAGTTGTTGGAGTAAAGGCACTTATCGTTGCATTCGCAGTAGCCAGAGTGGTATACGACTTGGAATAAACGGATGTAAATGTTCCGCCGCAGTTTGTTGATACCAACACTTCCAGGCCATCATAATAAGCAGCATTATAAGGTGCATAAGCCACATCAAAAGTCAGCTGGGCACTGGAGTATGCCGTTATATCCAATTTAGGCAAACGCAACTCGTCATCTGTTGCATCATTTACATTGTAGTTGTCGAATTTAACTGAATTTCCAGTCGTAGGAGCCTTTCCTGCCGCTGTGCTTCTCGCCCAGGTTGTACTGTTATTTGTGTTCAGGATTGTCCAACCAGCTGGAGGAAAAGTAGTTGATACAAAACCTTCCGAAATCGGCAGATTCACAGTTGTTACTGAATTCACCGTAATATAACCCGTTTTTGATTTGGAATAAGTATTTCCATTCGAGGAAGCAGTAACTGTCAGACTTGCATTGTAAGTTCCCACAGTTGCATAAGTCACCGTCGGGCTTACAGATGTAGATGAAGATGGTGTTCCTCCGGGGAAAGACCAGAAATAAGTAGCAATTCCACTGGATGTATTTGCAGAATATGTTACAGTTGTTCCTTCACACATGGTTGCTTGTGTTGCACTGAAGTCAAGCACGCAAAGTGAAGTCCCTGGTCCGCCTCCCACAAGGTTCAGGTTTGATGTAGTCCAAACATTGCTTCTTCCTCCCGTTGTGCTCACAATAGCATTACGCATTCTGGTTACCTGCCCCGGAGTAAACATTTTGGAGCAGTAAGAGTAATCCATGTAGTTTTCATAGTTCTCTACAATACTTGGGTTACAAATTTTCGCATTTGCCGAAGTCGGACAAGAAGTAAATCCTTTGGTAATCGGAGTGTCAGAAACATAATCATCACCACAAGCCACCCCCGGATTGTTATCATCTCCCCAAACATGCGAGAGGTTAAACCAGTGCCCAACTTCGTGTGTCAGCGCGCGACTCGTTGTTACGGATGAAGTTCCGATAGAACCACAGTAATTATGCAACAGGAAAATTCCGTTGTAATACATATTCGTTGCACTGGCAGTTGAGTTTCCATTTGGCAAAAAAGTATATCCTGCCGCGCCACCTAAATCTTTACAAACGTAAACATTCAGATAACGGTTGTGAGGCCACACTCCCTGGTACACATTGTTCCCGGCAATGATTGCATTGACCTGAGCCTGACCGTCACTTCCATTAGAAGTCTGAGTGCTGACCGTGCGCGTAATCCCGGAAAAACAAGCTCCGTTTGGTGCAACCGTTGCAAATACGAAATTGATTTCCGCATCTGTCGGCATTCCCTGGAAAGTTGTATAAACATTGTTTGCATCCGCATTCAATCTTCTGTAATCCCGGTTCAAAATTGCCAGAGCATCCGCAATCTGCGCATCGGAAATATTTTCAGTTCCATTGTTGTGCAAAATGTGAAACACCACAGGAACGGTATATTCAATACCTGTAGCTTTTTCTGTAACTGGTGTTTTTACTTTTGCCTGCGGCACATTTGTTTCTCCCCTGAATACCGTCGCATAACGTTCAGGATCCTTGAGTTTCATTTCTTGCATGTGAGTATGCTGACTGCATTTTTCCACTTCAGGTGCAGTTTCCGTTTTTTGTGGTTTTGATTGGGTAACCTGCGCAAAGGATATAAATCCACACAGCAGGGTCATAAAAAGGACTGTTAATTTTCTCATAAACTAGCCTGTTTTAAAAATTAAAGATTCTATCAGTTCTGGTGCGAAATTTAAACAAAATTTATCTAAAAGGCTCTTTATGATGCAGATAGTTTTGAACGAAGTATAAACTTTCCCTTTATTTTTCCGGATTTTTTTTTCAAATAAGCCCGGGGAGATAACCGGGAATTTTCATACAAAAACCACCCGCTTTTCTATAAAATCAACAGACAAAAAAAATTCCAATAAAGAATTAATTTAATTAATGTGAAATAAAAAGACGGGAAAAGCCTTTTTCAACCTCTCCCTGATTATTTTCAGTTTAATTTTTCAAGAGCTGCTTTCAGGTTTGCAATTACTTCATCCACATCTTCCAACCTGCAGGTTCCCACCGACAAGCGGTACCAGCTCGAATCGGCCGAAGAACCAAAGGCATAAAACGGTACAATAGCCACTTTTGCCTCATCAAGGATGTATTTCGTGATATCTTGCGTTGTTTCCAGCACTTCTCCCGAAACTGTTTTCTTTCCGTGCAACTGAAATTGCACCGCCAGGTAAATCGCTGCTTCCGGGGCAATCGCATCAACCTTGTGCCCAACTGCTTTCAAGCTTTGAAAACCATTATAAAAACCAAGTAAACGGCTGCTTATTTCCGATTTGATGTGATTCAGATACGCATCATACAAGCTCAACTCGTTCAGATATTTTGCCGTAGCCATTTGTTCCGCTCTCGGTGCCCAGGCACCCACGTGTGTCAGAATGGACTTGATCTTGTTGATAACAAATTTCGGTCCCATGGTCCAGCCTACACGTACTCCGGTTGCTGCCAGCGATTTTGAAATACCATCCACGAACAAAGTATAGTCGCGCATTTCCGGGCGCAATGTAACCGGATTGTAGTGTTCGATCTCGCTGTGAGTCAGAGGCCAGTAAATCTGGTCATACATCACATAGAGCGGTTTCACACGCGACAAAGCGCGTTTTCTGTTTTCTGCCAGCACCAAGTCGCAAATACCTTCCAGGTCTTCTTTTGAAAAAACAGTTCCGGTCGGATTCAACGGAGAACACAAAGCCAGTAAACTCGCCTCCGGAAGAAAAGGTGCAATTTCCACCGCCCGCGGCATGAAATTATTCTCCGCACTCGTTTCAACCAGGATCGGACGGGCATTATTCAGGTAAGTATAATGGTTGTTATTCCAGGACGGAACGGGAAAAATAACCGCATCTCCCGGATCGACAATTGCTTTGAAAATGGCGTAAATAGCTGGTCGGGCACCTCCGGTAATGACAATTTCGTCCTGCGTATAATTCAGATTTCCTCTTTTGACAAGCAACTGGGAAACTGCCTGGCGCAATTCTGCCATTCCGTCCGCTGCCGGGTAATTGGTCTGGTCATCCTCGTATGCTTCCCGGATATACTGCTTCAGTTCAGCAGGAATGGGGAAGATCTTCGGGTTAAAATCCCCGATTGTTAAGTTATATACTTTCTCTCCCAGCTTGATCCTCTCATTGACTTCTGCAGCCAGCTTGATGATTTCAGAACCGATGATGTGTTCCGCCAGCTTAGAAACCTGCGGAGTTGAAAGTTCATTTTTAGTATCCATGATCTCTTAAAAATTGTTGTTGCAAAAATATACACAATTCAGGGCATATCCGGAAAGAACATTAAAAATGTAGTTAAAATGGCCTGAGCAATGAGACGAGATTTCATCATCACACAAAACCCTGCGCTGACTCTAGGCTTTGACATCATGATTTTGGTTTTCAACCTGTTTGGCACCAGCTTGCGGGATGCGTTGAATGTGAAATGAGGTCACTGTCATAATTTTTATAACTTCGTGAATATATTTATTTATGTCAACTTCGTTAGAAAAAGCCCAAAATTTAATTACCCTTTTCTCCAAACTTGTTCCCTTTGAAAAAGTGTTGGATATGGTGGTGCAGAATGCTTCTCATACAAAGGAAAATTTTTCTAAAATTCCCGAACCGGTTTCGTGGAACAAGGATGCTATGAGCAAACGGCAAGCGCATATTAAGCAACAAACAGGATTCGATTTTCCATATTTGTTCGGTGAAGAACGCATAACCGACACCGAAATTTTTAAAGGAAATATTGAACAGCAAATTGGTTTTACGCAAGTGCCAACAGGCATTATCGGTCCGCTTTTAGTGAAAGGAACGATTGCGCAAGGAAATTTTTTTGTGCCGTTGGCAACCACAGAAGGTACGCTGGTGGCTTCATACAACAGAGGCGCAAAAGCAACGGCATTGTGCGGCGGAATCGTTTCTGTTTGTTTAACCGAAGGTGTGCAACGAGCGCCATTGTTCAAGTTTAGAACGTTGCAGGAAGTGGGAAAATTTATGCAATGGATATTGGAGCAAATTCATAATTTTAAAAAAATTGTTTCGGAACACAGCAACCACGCACAGTTAGACGATATTAAAATCAATATGGAAGGCAATAATGTGGTATTGGTTTTTGAATATCAAACCGGAGAAGCAGCAGGGCAAAATATGACGACTATTTGCACCGATGCCATTTGTCAATATATCATTGAACACACACCCATTCAACCGCAACACTGGTTTATTGAAAGCAATTATGCAGGCGATAAAAAAGCAACCGTTACTTCATTTTCTTCGGTGAGAGGAAAAAAAGTTACGGCAGAAGCCGTCATCACACGGCAAGTGGTGAAAGAAATTTTAGGAACAACGCCTGAAAAAATTGTACACTATTGGCAATCCTCTTCAGTTGCCGCCATACAAAGCGGCAGCATTGGCATTCAGGGACATTTTGCAAACGGATTGACTGCTTTGTTTTTAGCCACCGGACAAGATGCGGCTTGCGTTTCGGAAGCGCATATAGGCATCACGCGAATGGAAATAAATGAAGAAAATAATTTATATGTTTCGGTTACATTACCTGCTTTGGTAGTGGGAACCGTTGGCGGAGGAACCAAATTACCAACACAAAAAGAATGCCTGAAACTCTTGGGCTGCGAAGGCGAAGGCAGCGCAAGAAAATTTGCGGAAATATGCGGAGCAACAATTTTAGCTGGCGAACTAAGTATTGCAGCAGCCATTGCTTGCGGCAGTTTTTCCAAAGCGCATAAACTTTTGGGAAGAAAAAAATGAAACAAAAAGCATCTTTATTCAAACGGTTTTTAACGTATCAAAAAGAACGCTATCCACTCATCGGATATTTTTTTCTCATCGGTTCATTCAGTTTTTCAGCCATTGCCTATTCCCGCATTTGCAGGGGTATAACGGAATTTGTTTCGCCCGATAAATTTTTTGTTTGCATTTTTAATACCATCACTCTTTTTTTTATTCTTAGAATTTCAGATGAATTTAAAGACCGCGAAGACGACCGAAAATACAGAGCTTATTTACCTGTTCCGCGAGGTTTGATTTCGTTAAACGAATTAAAATACATCGGCATTGCTGCGCTCATTTTTCAATTAATTATTACCTCTCTTTTTTTTTCAAAAATGCTTTTTCTGTTGGCAATCGTGTATTTCTATTTGTTTTTTATGAGCAAAGAATTTTTTGTGAAAAAGTGGTTAAAGCGTCATCAGTTTTGGTATGTAACAAGCCACATGCTCATTATTCCATTGATAGATGTGTTCGCCAGCGGATTTGATTGGTTATTGGAAAACGAAAAAGCGCCAACGGGATTATTGTTCTTTTTTGCCGTGAGTTTTATGAACGGAATTGTATTGGAAATAGGAAGAAAAATAAAATCGCCGGAGCAGGAAGAAAAAGGCGTATTAAGTTACACATTTCAATTGGGAACAAAACCTGCCGCTATTTTTTGGATTTTTATTTTATTGCTCACATTAATTCTTGCTCTAACGGCTTCGTATTTTGCAGGACATTCCATAACTTCTTACATTGCACTTATCAGTGTTTTTGCAGTGTGCACCGTTCCTCCAATATTATTTTTAATCAAACAGAACGCCCGCAACAGTAAGCTCATAGAATACGGTTCCACACTATGGACGTTCTCTATGTATCTAATACTTGGCGGAATTCCAATGCTAATTGGTTTACTGAAATGAGTTTAATTTTTTCAAATAATACCAATGCGCAAAATCCAAATTTTGGAGGAAAAGCCAATCAACTGATTGCCATAAAAGATAAAGGCATAGCAGTTCCGGAATTTGTTGTCATTCCCGCTGATTATTTGGCTTCGCTCATTCCGTTTGATGCGGTTTCAAAAAAAGAATTTATTCGTACTTATCCATTTTCGGATGACTTTATCAATAACATTTTTACTCCTTTTAAGGAAACAGATTTTGTGGCAGTGCGTTCATCTGCGTTAAATGAAGATGGAAAAGAAAATTCTTTTGCAGGGCAATATGAAACCAAATTATTTGTTACAAAAAATACACTGAAAGATGCGCTTATTTCGGTTTGGCTTTCGGCTTTTAGCGAAAGAGTTTTAGCATATTCCAAACAAAATTCCATTTCCAATTCGGGCATGGCAATTATTGTGCAACGCATGATTGATGCGGATGTAGCCGGTGTTGCTTTTGGTATAAATCCACTTACGGGAAATGAAAATGAAACAATAATTAACGCTGTTTGGGGCTTGGGAGAAGGAATTGTTTCGGGCGAATTAAATGCAGATTTTTTTGTGATAGAGAAAGAAAAAATCACACAACAAATTGCAGAAAAAAATTGGGCGATAAAATTTGATGAGCAACATAAAAGCGGAACACATATAGTTGCGCTGAGCCAATTGCAATCAACAAATGCGTGTTTAAACGAAACACAAATTTTAGAAGTGCAAATGCTTGTAAAAAAATTATCGGCGCATTTTCAAATTCCGCAAGACATTGAATTTGCCTATCGAAATAATCAATTGTATTTGTTGCAAACCCGCCCTGTTACTGCCTTTGAAAAGAAAAAACAAGAAACAATTATCATTTGGGACAATAGTAATATTGTAGAAAGTTATCCTGCGCTCACATCGCCGCTCACGTTTTCTTTTATCGAAAAAATGTATAAAGCGGTTTACACACAACTTTCATTAATTATGGGCATTCGTGCAAAAACGGTTGCAAAAAATGAGGATGTATATTCCAATATGCTTGGCTTGTTGTGCGGCAGAGTGTATTATAATTTGAATAATTGGCACAAATCACTTTCGTTGCTTCCGGGTTATCAACTCAACGCCGAGTTTATGGATAATATGATGGGCGTAAAAGAAAAATTTGATACAAAAACCGAAAATACAAGCAGCAAGTTGAGCGAATATTTTAATGTATTTATTGCCATCATTAAAATTCTAAAAAAACATTCATCGTTAAACAAAGACCGGATTGCATTTCAAAAATATTTTAATAATGTAATGCAGGAATATGAAGCAATGGATTTTGATAAAATGTCCTTGCAAGAATTGGTAACACAGTATCATCGTTTTGAAAATACATTGGTAAAAAAATGGGAAGCACCTTTGGTGAACGATTTTTTCTGCATGATTTATTTTGGCGTGTTACAAAAATTGGTTGCAAAATATCAATTAGATGAAAACGAAACATTGCATAATGATTTGGTGAGCGGCACAAAAGATATTATTTCCACAGAGCCTGTTACGCTTACGATTTCTATTACAAAACTTATTTTGCAATCACCGGAAGCAACTATGCTTTTTAAAAATAATTCGCCCGAAAAAATTCTTTCTGCTTTGCAAAAAAATGAATATGCACAAATTAATAATGCGATTAAAAACTACATCCAAAAATGGGGCGATCGTTGCGTGGGCGAATTAAAACTGGAAATAATTACGTATAAACAACAACCCGAAAATTACATTAAAATATTGCAGGCATATCTGCGCAATGAACAGTATGATTTGACGCAAAAAGAAAATTATATCCGGCAGAAAGCAGAAGAAAAACTAAAGCAAAAATTAAAAGGCAAGCCGATAAAAAAAATCATTTTTTCTTATGTACTCAAAAAAGTAAGATACTTGGTGAGCAATCGCGAAAACCTTAGATTTGAGCGTACACGAGGCTTTGGCATGGTGCGCATCATGATGATTGCAACTGGAAATAAACTTACGAAAAAAAACGTATTACAAAACTACAGAGATATTTTTTACCTCACGCAAAACGAAATTTTCGACCATATTAAAGGCGTTCCGATTGACTTGAAAGCGTTGATACAAGCGAGAAAAAATGAATACGCACATTATGAATCCATCCACTTGCCCGAAAGAATAAAAGCCAAAAATGTGATGGATGATTTTTCTATTTTTCAATCAGGCGTTGAAACAATTGAAAATAAAACGTTGAAAGGAATCGGATGTTGCGCCGGAATTGTAAGGGGAAAAGTTTCTGTGATTCACTCACCCAATGAAATTGACAATTTG
>JAIRJW010000051.1 GCA_031260455.1 Fluviicola sp. | reverse complement strand
GATTGTTTTCACCAGCCAGACATTAAGGTATTTATCTCTGTCCCACTGATTCAGTTTGGAGTAGTCATCTCCCTGGTTGGTGTTATGATTGTAAATATGTTCGATTCCGTTCGTACAGTTTCCATAAGGATCCAATGTTGCCAGGCGGAATTCGATAAGCGCATCTCCGATGATACTGTCGAAAGGAGACACCACGACAGCAGTATCTGCATTCAGTTTTTGGTAATCGCGGTTCAGGATTTGTACTTGATCCTGGATCTGCTGATCGCTTACATTTTCAGCACCATATTCGTGAACGATATGAAAAACGATTGGAATAATCCGTATGGTGGTTGCTTTACCATGAATCATCCGGGTTTCCTTATACCTGTTCACCAGTTTCTTATAGTCTTGTTCCAATCCCGGATTTTCGGCATATAATTTTTGAAGTTGTGTACCGGATCCACAATTGAAATGCGTTTCCTGGGCAAAAGAATTCCCGGTCGAAATCACTCCAATTAATGAAAATACACCCAAAAGTAATTTTTTGCGCATGTTTAACAATTTAATAGATTCAACATTGTTTTTTCAATTTATATGTACATTTTACCTTGATAAAGACGTACTTGTGACTACTTTGGATTTGAGAGCTTTTTTTGCTTTGTTACTTAATTAAAGTGCTTTTATTCAGTTAGTTAAAACGGAATGAATGCACAAAGCCTCTGGTCTTCTATAGTTCACAACGGGTAAATATAATTCAATTATTTTTAACATTCCGATTAAATGAAAATTCATTTAGTGAAATGTGTTTGATGCTGATTAAACGGTTTTGTTGTGATTAATTGTTTCAGAATGAGCTTTTTGATAGGCTTCGATATCCAATAGAAAATCGATATTTTCTTCGATTTTATTACCAATTACTATTACATTTGCGCCAGCATTTTTGAAAGCTTCAATCTGCTCCACAGAACGGATACCTCCACCGACGATCACCGGAGTTTCGATTTTTTTCTTCAATTCTTCGATTAGCTGAGTGGGAACAGAATACAGGGCGCCGCTTCCGGCATCAAAATAAGTTAGTTTTTGCCCCATGAGATATCCGGCAATCCCGGTTTTTAGGGAAATGCTGTTGTTTTCTCTCGGGATAGGCGTTGTCTGGCTTACATAGGCGGCGGATGTCATTTTTCCGCCGTCGATCAGCAGGTAAGAGGTAGGAATCACCTCAATGTTCATTTCCAGTACTTCTTCTGCACAGGATATGTGATGACCGATCAGGAAATCCGGGTTTCTTCCCGAAAGCAGATTCAGGAACAGCAAAGCATCAGCATGCCCGGATAACTGGTTTCCCGAACCCGGAAAAAGTACTACCGGAATAACTGAATGCGCTTTGACAAAAGAGACGACAGCTTCAGTTTCTTTTCGCGTTACGGTGCTCCCCCCGATGAAAAAGAAATCAATGGCGGCAAATTCCGCTTTTTTGATGAGTTCCGACAGATGCTTTTCGTTTTTTGTTTTCTCGGGATCAATGAGCAGCGCCAGTTGCCCTGTTTTGGATTGTATTTCAGATAGAATGTTCATGAACCAGTTTTCCTTTACCCGAATTGAAAGTTATTAAAATATTTCTGAAATGTTCTATATGCAGCTTGTATTCGTGGATTCCGGCTGTTTTCAGAATGCTTCCGTAAAGCACCCCGTTTCTTTTGTAAACGAGAATATCTTTCTGAAAGAGCAGTTGTTTCCGGTCAGAGAGCTTGTATAAACATTCTTTCAGGGACCATAGTGTTGACATGGCCGTTTTATCACCGGGGTTAAACAGTTTTTTTTCGGCTTCGGTAATGAAGCGGGAAGAGAGTTTGACTGATTTTTCGCGGATTTCTTCGATATCGACCCCGATCAGATGCTCGGAACATACTGCCACAGCTACATAAGACTGGCAATGAGATAAAGAAATAAATCCGACTCCTTCGATGTAAGGCGCACCGGTTGAATCGTATGCAATATTTTTTGATCCGAAAATATAGTGTTTGAGATACCTGGAAGCGGCATATTCGAGTTTTTTGCCCGGATTTCCGATTATCTGGATTTTCACTTGTTCCAGTAATGTAAAGGAAGACTGATAGTATTCCAAGTACGAAGATTCGATTTCCATTAAATAAATAGAAACCGCATTTAAATTAATAACTGAAATGTCCGGCATACCGCAAAGGTATGTCAGAAATCGAAATAAAACGATGTCAGCTAATTTAATATTGTGTCACAATGCCCTAAAAATAAGGGCTTTTCACAAAATGAAAAGTTAATAAAGCGTTAATGCAAGTTAATTTATTATAAAACAGAAAAGTTTTTTAGGAAATGTTAACAAACCGAAAATTGCTATATTTACACGCTTTGTTACAATAAAATGATGTAAAATTAAACTGTACTTATGTTACGTAAACTCAACTTGTTATTTGCAAGTATCTTGCTGACAGTGACTTATGGATATTCCCAATCAGGTTTGGGTACGATCCGGGGTAGTGTTATCGACAAGAGCAGCAAAGAGGCTATATACGATTGTATCATAGTCGTCAAGCAAAATGGAACAGTTAAGGGGAATACGACCACCGATATGGATGGTAAATTCCAGCTTAACTCGCTGACGCCAGGTTCCTACGATGTTGAGATCAGTAATCCGGGAGAGGGCTATCAGCCGACAGCTATTAAAGGAGTAGTTGTCAACGCTGATCGGATCACCTTCCTGGACAATACTGTTCTCGGACTTCCGGTTGACGCGAAGGAAATCGAGGAGGTTGTCGTTGTAGCCTATAAAGTTCCTCTTATTAATAAAGATGGAGGTCCGTCAGGAGCTACTGTTACCAGGGAGGATATTTCCCGGATGCCTACACGTTCTGCAGCAGGTGTTGCCAGTACTGTAGGTGGGGTACAGACAGACGAGGGAAGTGGTAACATTTCCGTTCGTGGTTCCCGTTCCGATGGTACTTACTTCTTTATTGACGGTATCAAAGTCCGTGGATCTTCTAACCTGCCAAAATCTTCCATTGAAGAAGTTTCCGTTATTACCGGTGGTTTGCCTGCAAATTACGGGGACGTAACCGGAGGTATTATCGCAGTAACAACACGTGGTCCGTCTGCGAAGTATTTCGGATCACTTGAAGGAGTAACTTCCGGGTTCTATTTTAAAGGAAAAGATCCGAATGGTTATGACGGAAAAGTAATCGGGTTGGATAAATTCGGATACAACCTAGTTGAAGGGTTGCTTTCCGGGCCGCTGTTGATGAGAAGAGATTCTACCGGTAAAAAAACAAAACCGATCCTGGGATTTTTGCTTTCTGTGAACTACACCAATGAATTGGATAACCGTCCGCTGAATGGAGGTTCATACCGTATTAAGAAAGAAGCAAGAGATTATTTGCTGGAAAATCCGATTAACGCTGCAAGCGGTAATCTCAGTAATGCATTATATCTGCGTGCAGGTGATTTTGAAAAAACAGCATGGAGAATGAATGCTGCACGTTCAACACTTTCCGCATCTGCTAAAATTGATGTGAACACAGGCCCGTCCATTAACCTAACATTCGGTGGATCCCTGAACTATTCTTACGGAAGTAACTACGATTATAATAATTCCTTGTTCAATTTTACAAACTTCGGAGTATATAATCAGCTGGATTATCGTGTGTACGGGCGCTTTACTCAGCGTTTCTCCAATAACAAAGAAGGATCCAGCTCCAAAGTGAAATCCGCATTCTACTCTTTGATGGTTGACTATTCCAAAACGAAAGTGGAATCTTATGACAAGAACCATAAATATGACGTATTCGGCTATGGTTACGTAGGTAAATTCACCAGAGATTTCCGGACAACTTACGAGTTCGACCAGAAAGATGGTAATTACTATCAGACAGCAGTCCCTCAGGAGTACCTGGTTCAATTCCAGGCTTCAGAATCAAATGCTGCTTTGGCTGCAATTACTCAAAACTATTTCAATCTGTATGCAAACAATCCGACAGGGCACTATGAAAACATGCTGCAGGTAAGTCAGGGGAATGCATTGAGAAACGGAGACGTTCCTATGGATGTTTATGGTATCTGGTATAACCTTGGTACCCCTAACAACTCTTTCCTGAAGCAGGAATTGGATCAGTTCCGTATCACGGGTTCCGGATCTGTTAACTTGGGTGACCACTCAATTTCCCTGGGATTCGAGTATGAGCAGCGCTGGGACAGAGGATGGGGATCTGGTAACGGATTCTCAAATTCCGGTCCGATCGGTTTGTGGTCACTGGCACGCTTGTATGCAAACAACCATTTGACAGAGTTGGATAAATCCAATCCGCATGTAGAGAATTTCGGTTCTTATCAGCAATATAGCTATGACCGTTTGAATACGGGGTATGCTTATACATCCGGAACAGGACAATACGGAGGCCAGGAGAATAACGATCAGCAGTCGTTCTTCGATTACAACCTGCGCCAGAAATTGGGTCTGAACCCTGCAGGTAAGGATTATGTTGTTATTGATCAGTACGATCCAAGTACTTTCTCATTGGGCATGTTCTCTGCGGATGAATTGTTTAACCAGGGTAACAACTACATTACCTACTACGGTTACGACCAGACAGGGAAAAAGGTGAAAGGAAATACGGATATCAGCAAGTATTTCAATGAATTTGATCAAAACGGGAACTACAAACGTTTTATCGGAGCATTCCAGCCGATTTATATTGCCGGTTATATTATGGATAAGTTTGCGTTTAAGGACATTGTATTTAACGTAGGTGTACGTGTAGATGTATTTGATGCAAACCAACCTGTACTGAAAGACAAATACCTGATTTATACCGCAAACAATGTGCAGGAAGCACGTTCTTTGATTTCCGGAGATCCTACGAAATACGCAAACATGGTGATTCCTACTTCTATGGGAAATGATTATGTGGTATATGTAGATGATGTGAACAATCCAACTAAGATCAATGGATTCCGCAACGGAGATCAGTGGTATGATGCAAGCGGTATTCCAATCGAGGATCCGAAATTGATTCGTGGGGTGGCAGGGATTTCTCCCTGGTTGAAAAATCCTTCTGCAGCTACCAATTCACGCGTAAGTGCAGATGCTTTTAGGGATTACAAGACACAAATCAACGTAATGCCGCGTATTGCATTCTCATTTCCGATTTCGGATGAAGCTTCGTTCTTCGCTCACTATGATATCTTGACGAAACGTCCTACAACAGGTGTTCGTTTCAATCCGATTGATTATCAGTTTATCGAAGCTCGTACAAATACGATTAATAACCCGGATTTGAAGCCTGAGCAGACAATCGATTACGAAATCGGATTCCAGCAGGTATTAACTAAAACCTCTTCTTTGAAGATTTCAGCTTTCTATCGTGAACAACGCAACAATGTTCAGATGATGAACGTGTTTGAAGCTTATCCGAATACGTATCGTACATTCGGTAACCGTGACTTTGGTACGGTGAAAGGATTGACGGTTTCTTACGACTTGCGCAGAACAGGTAACGTTCGTATGACAGCTGCTTATACCTTGCAGTTTGCTGATGGTACAGGTTCCGATGCAACTTCTGCTCAAAGTATGCTGACTGGTCTTCAAACAGCAGGTTTGCCTAACCTGAGAAACGTGTTCCCTTATTCTTATGACCAGCGTCATAATTTCGCAATTACATTCGATTATCGTTATGGAGAAGGAGCAGATTACAACGGTCCGATGATCGGTGATGCGAAAATTTTGGAGAATACCGGGTTAAACCTGATAGCAAATATTTACTCAGGATCACCTTATACTTCTCAGATAGATATTACGAATGAAGGTATGCTTAGTCCGCTACCTTCAGGTATTGACGGTACAGTGAATGGTTCTCGTCTGCCCTGGCAGTACCGTCTGGATCTTCAGCTGGACCGCACATTTGGAATTAACTTTGGAAAAGACGGTAAAAAGAAATCAACTTATTTGAATGTTTATTTACGTGTTACCAACCTTTTCAACACAATGAACGTTCTGAGTGTTTATAGAGCAACTGGTAACTGGAATGATGATGGATATTTGGCTGCTGCTCAATTCCAGGCTTCTATTCAGAACAAAAAGGATGAGCAAGCTTTCAGAGATTACTATGCAATGAAAGTGGCAAATCCATTCAATATCAGTGCACCAAGAACAATTCGTTTAGGAGTTAAGTTTGATTTTTAAGAAAAAATTAAAGTATGAGACGAACATTTAAATACTTATCACTCGCATTCACGATGTGCTTCGTTGGTCAGGCCAGCGCGTACAATCATGATTTTGGGAAAAGTGGGAAACCGGGAGAAAAACCGAAACCCACGGTAACGACAAAGGCGGCAAACTGCGCGCCTGCAAACTTCCGTCTGACCATGGACTTTAATGACGTAAGCTGCCAGTTGGAGACGGGAGGGCTTTTGTTCCTGGATCGTGCAAATGGTCTGGCTACGTATACGGTTCCAAAGAAAAAAGGAGCTGAAACAGCTGTAACGACCATTTATGCGGCAGCACTCTGGATGGGGGGAACCGACGTAAACGGTCAGCTGAAATTAGCTGCTGTGAAGTTCCGCCAGAATGGAAATGACTTCTGGCCTGGTCCGTTGACAGTAAACTTCGGGACAGGAAACTACGATCCTTCCGTTCCTGAGGGAGATACTGCTCGCCGTGATTACGGTGCAGCTACCATCGATCCGGATCAGTGTTTGTTGTACGACAATATTTTCCAGATTACAAAAGCCGGAGTAATTTCATTCATTACCTATAATGAATGTACAACCGGGGATTGTCCTGCACCGAGCAATGAAACAATGGCTCAGATCAATGCATGGCCGGGCAACGGTGATATTGGACGCGGACAGGATCAGTTTTTGGCTCCGTTTTACGACAATGACAATGATATGGTGTACGAACCGGAAGACGGAGATTACCCCTGGTATGATGATATCTTAGGGCGTGATGATGTTCAGTGTGGTGCGGATCGCCGTGTAACCTTGTTCGGAGATAAAACTTACTGGTGGGTATTCAACGACAAAGGAAACGTTCACACGGAATCTCAGGGAGAGCCGATCGGTATGGAAATCCATGCACAGGCGTTTGCATTCGCAACAGATGATGAAATCAACAAAATGACGTTTTATAACTACGAGCTGATTAACCGTGGTACCCAGACATTGTACAATACCTATTTCTCTCAGTATGTTGACATTGATTTAGGAAACTACGCTGACGACTATGCAGGATGTGATGTTACCCGTGGACTGGGCTACATGTATAACGGAGATCAGAACGATGAGCCGAACGCAGGACGTCCGGGATTCGGACTTAATCCGCCAGCAATCGGGATAGATTTCTTCGAAGGGCCATACCAGGATGCTGATGGAATAGATAATCCGGGACCGGTTGTTGATTCGGTTACAGGTCAAACGATTGCTCCTACAGTTGCTAACGCTATTGCAAACAAAGGAATCGTTTATAAAGGTTTGGGAATCGGTTACGGAGACGGGATTGCAGATAACGAGCGTTACGGTATGCGTAACTATACGATTTATACAGGAACAAACGCTCCTGCGGGGCAATCAGATCCAAGCACAACAGCTCAATTCTACAACTACATGCAGGGATTGTGGCAGTTTGGTGATCAACTGTACTACGGAGGGACAGGTTTTCCCGGAGCTCCATGTGTGAGTTCTGTTAAGACAAAATACATGTTCCCGGCTGATTCCGATTCCCTTCACTGGGCTACGGGCGGAACAAACCCGGGGTTTAACTGGTCTGAGTTCGAGCCTTGTGGCACGGGATCCACACCTAATCCATCGGGAGACCGTCGTTTCGTGCAGTCAGCAGGACCATTCATCCTGCGTCCGGGAGCTGTAAATAACATCACAGTTGGTATCGTTTATGCAAGAAGCTATGAAGGACAGATTTTCTCTTCTGTGAATTCATTGAAATCTGCAGATACGAAAGCTCAGGCATTGTTTGATAACTGTTTCCGCATTTTGGAACCGCCAAATGCACCGGTTATGGCGATCCAGGAATTGGGTAATGAGCTGATCATTATGCTGGATAACCCCGTTAACTCAAATAACTACAAAGAACAATACATCGAGGAAGATAAGATCAACATCGTTGATCCTCCTACAGGAGGTATTGTTTACGATAAGTTCTACCGCTTTGAAGGGTATCAGATCTTTCAGTTAAAAGATGCATCTGTTGGTGTTGCTGATTTGGATGATCCGACAGTAGCCCGTTTAGTGGCACAGTGTGATGTCAAAAATGGGGTGAAGCGTTTGGTGAACTTCGAATTTGATGAAGCGTTAGGGTACTCATTTCCTGTAGAAAAAGTGAAAGGATCTGATGATGGAATCAAACATACATTCCGTGTAACTCAAGATTTGTTTGCAATAACCCAAAATACTCGTTTGGTGAACTTTAAAACATATTATTTCATCGCAGTAGCATACGGATACAACAACTACAAAACGTACGATCCGACTGAAGCGAATTCCCTGGATGGACAAAAGAAACCATATTTGCGTTCGCGTATTAATGCAGATGGTTCACCATTGATAGGAATTTCTGCAATTCCACATAACATTTCACCTGAATTGGGTGGAACACAGGCAAATTCTGTTTATGGAGAAACTCCACGCATCACGCGTCTGGATGGAACGGGCAATGGGGGCCACGAGCTGCAACTGACCACAGCATCAGAGAATGCGATCATCGCAAACGGGTTCAAGGATGAATTGGAATATGACTACAATGGAGGACCGATCAATGTCAAAGTAATTGACCCATTGAATGTGGTAGGCGGATATTTTGAGTGTGAATTTAACAAGTATACGGGAGTATCCGGAAACGGAACAACAGCAACGGAATATAAAGGAATCGACACAGCAAGCTGGGTTGTTTACCACTACGATGCCAAAGGTGGAAACCTATTGGATTCGGTGACCTCGGATGTAACGATCAAGCAAGGCAACGAGCAAATCGTACCGAAGTGGGGGGTTTCTATTGAGATCATGCAGCAGAAATATTACTTCCCTTCAGCAGTTGCTTCTTCGGTATATTTGTACACGGATCCGTTATCATCAAGTATTTCATATTCGGATTCCAGTAAACAGTGGCTGGACTTCATTCTGGATGATGCCTCACTGACACCGAAGAACTGGCTGAGAACAGGAACTTACAGTCCGGATAATACCACGGAATGTGCTCCATGGGGTGGGGCGGCTTACCTGAACCCATGTTGTTTCCCTGACGAGATTGGAAAAGATCCAACGGAGAAATACAGCAAATTGCTGGGAGGAGGAATCGGTCCTCATAAGCTGACAGGTTATCAGTGTGATTTCATGCCAGTAGCTTACCCGTCAACTTTCACCGGCTTAGCGGTAGCTCGTTTGAATGCATCAATCAAGTATTTGCCAAGTGTGGATATCGTGATTACTTCCGACAAATCCAAATGGACCCGTTGTGTGGTAGTGGAACTGGGTCGTGATGCGAATCTGAACCAGGGAGGAGGCCAGCCAGGTCGTCTGAGAGCTGCTTCCTCAGTAGATAAGAATGGTAATCCTGACGGAACAGGAACAACCGGTATGGGGTGGTTCCCTGGTTATGCGATCGACCTGGAAACAGGAGCACGTTTACACATGGCTTTCGGAGAGAATTCTTTCCTTGGAGGAGACAATGGAGCAGACATGGTCTGGAATCCAAGTGACCGCCAGTATGACGGAAACGGCTTGCCTGTCTTCGGAGGGGGCCAGCCGATCTGGGTATTCGGTGTGAACATCAACGGAGCGGGTTGTCCTTACTATGATGGGACAAACACATGGATTTATGACCAGTTCCAGTTGGCAACAACGACTTCTTACAGGAATTTGTACACGAGTTTGATGTGGGTTGCTAATACGGTAACAGCTAGCGGGCACAATTTTATGGAATCGAATGTACGTATCAAATTGCGTGTAAGCAAGCAATATGCGGATTTTGTAGCCACTGGTCAGAACGGGGGGCGTCCGAAATACTCCTGGTCAATGAATGATTTGCAGACAACGACAGCGAGCAGAGATGTACTGGCAAGTGCACTGGATTTGATCAATGTGGTTCCGAACCCTTACTATGCATTCTCTGAGTATGAGCGTAACCGTGTTGACACCCGGGTGAAAATTGTAAACCTACCGGATCAGTGTACGGTAACAATCTACAACGTGAGCGGAAAATTGATCCGTCAGTTCAAGAAAGACAATCAGGTGACTTACATTGACTGGGATTTGAAGAACACGATCGGGGTTCCGATTGCGAGTGGGGTTTACCTGATCCACGTAGAAGTGCCGGGAGTTGGTGAACGCATTGTGAAGTTCTTCGGAGGAATGCGCCAGATTGACCTTGAAACAATTTAAACATCCTGTTAAGCAAAACGTATGAAATCGATTAATAAATTAATAAAATATACAGCGGTTGCTGGGGTAGTGATGAGCTGCTCCAGTGTATTCGCTGGAAATGAAGATCGCGTTGGTTCTGCTGGTGCTACACAATTATTGGTGAATCCGTGGGCTAGAAGCGTTGGTATCGGGGATGCCGGTGTATCTTATATCAATGGACTTGAAGCTACATTCACCAACATTGCTGGTTTGGCTTTTACAGATAAAACGCAGATCAAATTTGACCACACGAACTGGATGGGGAGTGCCGGAATTGCATTGAATTCTGCCGGAATTGCTCAGCGGATTTCTGCTTCTACGGTCATTGCCGTTTCAGTTCAGTCGATGAATTTCGGTGATATCGACAAAACAACGGTTGAATTGCCAGAGCCTACGCAGGGGACTTTTTCTCCGCGTTTGAACGTGTTCAACGTAGGTTTTGCGCATAGCTTTTCATCAAGTATTTATGGAGGGGTAAACTTTAAAGTGATCTCTGAAAGCATTTCCAACCTGAAAGCAAACGGAGTTGCATTTGATGCAGGTATCCGCTACGTGACGGGGGAGCAGGATCAAATCAAATTTGGTATTGCTCTGAAGAATGTTGGACCTGTGATGAAATATAAAGGTGATGGGTTATCCGATCAGGTAAATACTCTGATAAGCGGTGGCCTGTCAACTTTGGAACAACGCTCTGCAACATTTGAATTACCATCTTTATTGAACATCGGAGCCTCTTATGACTTCAATTTTAATGAGAAAAACAAGTTGGTCTGGAGTGCTGCCTTCACTGCAAACTCTTTCCAGAAAGATCAGTACCGCATGGGATTGGATTATGGATTGACTATTGAAAAAGCAGCATTCAATCTTCGTGTAGGATATGTGGCTGAAAAGGGAATCTTTCAAACAGCGAACCGCTCAAATGCATTGATAGGACTTACTGCAGGTTTCTCAGCTGACGCTTTGGTTGGCAAAAAGAAATCAGCTTTGGGATTAGAATATGCAATGAGACTGGCTGGCCAGTTTGGTGTGATCCACACATTCGGAGTTACTATCAGCTTGAAATAATCGTAGAATAAATACTCTTAATGAAGGGGCTGTTTCAATTTTTGAAACAGCCCCTTTTACTTATTATGCGAAAAGCCTGTGAGATTTGTCATTTATGATTTGTACACGGCATTTTATAAAAATGTCTCTCTTTATTTTTTCAATAGTTTGTTAACCTTTTTTCGGTCTTGAAGCACTTTGATCTTTTTACTTCCTGTGAAGACATCAGCAAACTGTTTGTTTCGGGTATTGATTTTGTTGATTTAGATCCGGTCGTTATCTGACTAAAGAGACCGAAATAAGCCGTTTGTATTTGTTTCGATGGATAAAAAGACATATATTTGTTGCAGCAGGAGGGTCCTATGGGCTCTCTTGTTGTTATTTATAGCTTATAACAAGAGAAAAGAATTATGTCAGATTTCGCATATTATACAGAAGAGGGACTGAAAAAGTTGAAGGACGAATTACACGAAATGAAAACGGTACAACGCCCGAGAATATCCGAGCAAATCGCTGAAGCAAGAGACAAAGGAGATTTGTCTGAAAATGCCGAATACGATGCAGCAAAAGAGGCTCAGGGTTTGCTGGAAATGAAAATTTCCAAGATGGAAGAATTGATTTCCAAGGCGAGGATTATTGACAATACCCTGATCGATAGCTCCAAGGTTTTCATTTTGTCTCGTGTGAAGATTAAGAATGTGACCAATAATATGGAGATGGAGTACACGTTGGTGGCGGAAAGTGAAGCTGATCTGAAAGCGAAAAAGATCTCTGTTGATTCACCAATCGGGAAAGGACTTCTGGGGAAAAAAGTAGGAGAGGTTGCAGATGTTCAAACACCGAATGGAATTATGAAGTTCGAAGTAATCGATATTGCACGGTAATGGCGACCATTTTTTCAAAAATTATTGCCGGAGAAATTCCTTGTCACAAGATCGCTGAAAACGATGATTTTCTGGCATTCCTGGACATTATGCCTTTGAGAAAAGGACATGCTCTGGTAATTCCCAAAAAAGAGACGGATTATATTTTTGATATGGACGATGAGGAGCTGGCGGCAATGATGATCTTTGCGAAAGCGGTTTCCCATCAAATCAAGAAAGTATTTCCATGCCGGAAAATTGGTGTTACCGTAATCGGACTGGAGGTTCCTCATGCGCACATTCACCTGATTCCGATTAACGGGATTGCTGATATGAACTTTGCACAGGAAAAATTGAGTCTAAGTCATGAAGAACTGGCTCAAATTGCAGAAAATATCCGAAAAGCATAAGCATAGAGATGAGTAGATTAGTTTTTAGCTGTTATACTCTTCTTTTGTTTCTGTGCCTGTTTTCCTGCTCTCAGAGCAGGAAAGTAACTCATATCCTGTTTGTAGGCAACAGTTATACCTACCGAAATAACATGCCGAAGCTTTTTGAAAAGATTGCGGAATCGAAAGGCAAGCAGGTCCGCGTTACACAGATTACCCGGGGGAAATATACCTTTTATTTGCAAGCGAAAAGGAAAAAGCTTTACCAGGCTTTGAAGAGCCGTAACTGGGATATTATTGTATTACAAGGTTCATCGAGAGACATGCTTCGGGATTCAACCCATTTCCGGCACAAAACGTATCCGGCCCTGGATAAAATGCTGGAAATGATCCGGAAAAATCAGGAACACGCGCAGGTTTATTTTTATATGACGTGGCCTTATCGTGAGGGAGACCGTACAAATAGGCAATTTTCCAACCCCGATTCAATGTTGAGGGCGGTGGCTTCAGGCTATCGAAACTTGGGAAAACGCTACAAAATTCCTGTGATTCCGGTTGGTAAAGTCTGGAGAAATTATACAATTGCTTACCCGGAAATCAACTTGTATACAGCAGACAATTCCCACCCATCGTTTGAAGGGTCCTACCTTGTAGCTTGTACAATATACTCGGCAATCTATGGAAAAACACCATTGGGGGCAGACAGGCTGGCCATTTTTAACCCGGGAGAACTTAACCGGATTCAGCAATTTACAGGAAAACAGATTAATAAGAAATACTTCAGAGATCTGCTTAAAGATTCGATTTGACCTGTTCAGGAAAGCTATTTCTTCTGATTCGCCTTCTTAACTTTATTAGAGACCGTCACCATTTTTTTGAGCTTGAAATTATTACAGTCTTGCCTCATGTGTAAAGTGACGGTGTATGTTCCCGATGTTTTGTAATAATGCTTCGGATTTTTTTGGGTTGAAGTAGTTCCATCCCCGAAATCCCAGTAATAATCACCTGTATTTTTGCTAAGATTGTTGAATTGAGCCGCCAGCCAGGTTTCTTTGATTTTGAAATCCAGAACCGGAGTTTCCTTGATATCGAAAACGCGCGTTTGATTCAGCTTGTATAAATTCAGGTTCTTGAGAACGACATTTGCTGCTGCTTGCTCAATAATGGTCCAGTAGGTGCTGTCTACCCGTTTCGGAGCTGTTCCGCCAACCGGAGATTCTTTATATATGGAAGCAAAAGCAGTACATGCTGCTGTGAAGCTACCTAATGCGCTCGGGTGGTAGCGATCTGTGAAATACAAATCGATTTCCGGGTGTGTTTCGCGGATGTTTTTCCAAACCATTCCAACCGGGATCACCGGGTAATGCAGGGAATCACTCATCAGCATGTAACCGTTCCAGATCCGTTGCTGCATTTTTGCATAGGTATCGTTAGCTGGTTGCTCCGGGTAACCTTTCTCATAACCCCAGGTCATGTAGAAATAGATTTGCGCACAAGGACTCGTTTTCAGTACGCTGTCAATCAAAATCTTTGCGTACGGAATGGATTGTGTCAGTATCACACTGCTGTCTTCGGCAAATTCGCGCGAAAATCCCTGGATCAGGACATAATCCCACTGGCGGGTTTTCATTTTCTTATAGGTACTGGGGCGTTCGCTATGAGCTTTTAGTGTGCTTCCACTCACTGCAATTGAATCCGCGTATACATTTTTTCCTTTGGATTTAGCCAGATACTCAAAGATTTTCGGCATGTTGTTCATGTGAGTGAAACTATTCCCGATAAACAACACATTGGTTGGTTGTTGGGCAAAGGAGATTCCGGTGATGAAAGAAAGAAGCAGAGCTAGTTTATTCATTGCGAAGTTTTTTTCGTTTGGGATAGAAAATTCCGAATACTTTGTAATACAATTCTGTTAACGGTTCGATGTATTTCACCATGATGGCGAACACAGTAATGAAAAATGCTGAAACCGAAACGGCAACCCATGGGCTAAACTGATGATGATACCATGGTTCCGGATCAAATCCTATGCCAATAATTCCGGCATACAAAATAATGACGTGAACGATGTAGATCGGGAATGTTGTCTGACCCATTTTCAGGAATAGTGGTGCATTGATTTTAACGTTCGCATCGACCAGCATCAAGGCTCCCAAAAGCATGGCTACTTGTCCTAAGCGTGCGAAACCGGTCGTGTTATTTTCAAAACATCCATGAGCTGTCAAACCGATCCAGTCTGTGAACTGATCCAATTCATGGAAAAGCGATTGTCCTATAATATTGAATAATAAACCGATAATGATGAATGCTACCCCGAACCACCATTTACGTACATTCTTTTCATAATACCTGATGATTGCTCCGATCATTCCCCCCATTAATACATAACCTGAATAACGGACAAAACTGAAATCGGAGAATTCGCCGTAGATCATGTTCTGAATAAATTTAGGTGCTCCCTGTGGGATGAAGCCCAAATCTTTTGGGGTTTTGATTCCTTCTGTAATTTCATACAATTTAATATGTTCTTTCAGGTATCCGTATATCATGAAAATGATCAGCGCTGCGATGAGATAGTACAAATAAAGAGGTCCTTTTTTTACAATCTTGTAAACCCCGAAGACCATCAGCAGAAAGAAAATCCCGAATCCGATGGATTGCAATACGTGGAATGCCTGGAACCAGTTGAAATGATAGGTAAAGATCCATGCTTTTTGCTCAGAGGCAGTTGGAAAAAATGGTATTAAAATATCATGAAACCATGAACCGATCAGGTCCAGAAAACTTGCATTTTTCAATTTTCCGTAGAATTCAAAACCATATCTGGTGTCTCTGATAAACGTAATCAGGTCAAATTGGATGAAATATCCCCAAAACAAAAGCATTCTGACACGTCCGAATCCTTTTTTTACCCGTTCATTGCTAAAATAAGGTTCATCGGTATTCTTGCTGAGAAGATAAACAAATACCACTCCGGTTACGGCAAAGAATAACGGGGAAGTCAAACCATGGAGGTTGTGCCAGAAACTAAACAGCCAATTGTTGTCATCACGGTACTTATCAGCAAGTGCAGAACCGGTGAAATGGCCTTCGAGCATCATCAGAATGGCAATTGAACGAGCCATGTCTATAAACTTCAATCTGGGACGAGCCGCCAGCGGTATCCCAGCATTTTCTCCTGACATAGTTTGATTTTAATCAGGCAAAGATACATTTTATCCCGATTCGATTCAATAAATTCTAACGGGGTGTTTCTCCCAGTAACATCAGGCGGATTGGTGTGCTGTATCCTTCAAAAGAAATCAGGATTGGCAAGGAAAAAATACCATTGGGAAGTTTTGTGGAGGTAGTGGCTTGCACTAAAACACTCCCTTTTGCCGGAAGATTGCTGCCGAAACTGAAATTAACCAGATCTCCTTCAGTTTTGATGGAGGTAATTTTCAGGTTTTTGTCGTGATTGTTGTGGACGGAAAACTGAAAATGATTCTCTCCGGACTGAATTTTTCCCAGCGTAATTACATTCGGAATGCAATCCACAAAGAAAAAAATGGAATCAGTTTCGAGGTAACTCACGCTTTGAATTTCGATTTTGCGTTCGCGTGCAGCGGCTCTGGAAAAGATGGAATTTTTGATGTCGTTCGGGTTATCGCTGGTGATCTGGTTGGCAGTATATTCTCCGTAGGGAATTCCGACGAGTTCCAGTTTCCCTCCATTTTTGGCGGTTCCGTCCAGGTAAGGAGCAAAAACACCGTTATCAAAGGCACGCAAGTAGTTGCTTAATGACATAATTCTGCGCTGGGTCAGTGCCACGTTGTATTCTGTTTTTGCCAGTGGCGATGCAAAACCCCGTATATTCAACCTGATCTGAAACCCTTTCTGCAATTCTTCCAGGAGCAATGTTTGGAACAAAACCAGGTCTTTCACACCTTGTTCCACGTATTGCAGGAAAAAACTTTCGATATCTTCTTCAGCTTCCACAGCTTTTTCTCCACTCAGGCCTTTGGCATATTCCTTTTCATACTCCGGCAACATGGCGATATAGTCGTTATAACTGTTGATGTAATTGACTTTGGTTATCGTTTCTTTCGACCTGGGATCCGGAATATCATTATGGAAATATAATGTTACCGGCAGGCGTTTGTTCAATTCGGCGAGTGTTTCCTGTTTGGTTTCGGGAACAACAATGTGTGGGTGCCTGAACCCAAAAATATCGCTGCAGCACGTTGGATTTTTGACATACTGAATTCCCAGGCGATTACTGGAAACATATATGCTGTCCCGGTCCTGGAAATAGTAGAGATCATTTGCGGGGCTATTGATTGGAAGGCCTGCGTTTTTGGGTTCTTCGAAGCGACCGTTTTTCAGTTCGGAATAAAACACATCGTATCCTCCGAATCCGTCAAACCAGGAGGAAGAAAAGTATAGCCGCTTCTTTTCCGAATCATAGAACGGACTAATATCATTGTCTAAAGAATTGGCTGCACTCAGCGGGCGGACTTTGGAGAACTGATTCCCGTTGTTTTTGATGACGGTGAAGTACAAATCCATTGCTCCTTTTCCATCTTCCCGGTTGGAAGAAAAGATCAGCCACTCTTCGCCTTCAATGACGGCAATGGCAGGCGTAGTTGTATTCGTACCCGGTTCATTGACGATTTCTCCCAGCGGATTCGGGTTGGACCACTTTCCATTTTGATAATTTGCCACCCAAATCTGACAATTAAACTGCGCTTCCGTTCCACCGCAACGGCTGTAATAAAAGCGTTTTCCATCCGGTGAAAAACAACCATTTCCTGTATTCACTTCAGGGCTGTTCAAAGCTTCCAGAAGTTCGGGAGATACTTCTTTCAAACTGTCTTTCCAGACGGTGTGGTACAAGCGATTTTTGTAATTGTCGTCCAGCATTTCTTCCCCGATATTTTCCCTTTTGCTTCGCATGGAAGACAGTATGAACTGGCCTTGTGAAATGGTGTGTCCGAACTCTGAGTTGACAGTATTGAGTCCTTTTGGTAATTCAATCTTTTCAAGGTTTGCGGTGTCTTTCAAAGCTGCCTGAGCCCACAAACAGGATTCCAGTTCGCGTTTGGATTTCAGGTAATTGTAGGTTCGTTTATCTTTAGAGTATTTTTTCTTGGCGCGTTTGAATAATTCGATTGCTTCATTGTAGTTCCCGTTTTGTTTTTCCATGAGCGCCCATTGCAGCAAACTGGAAGGAAACATGGATGTTTCTTCTTTTTCATAGACTTTTTGGTAGTAATAGCTGGCTCTTCGGTAATCTTTGTAAGCCCTTAGAGTTTCGGCATATTTCCAGAGAATACTTACGGTATTGGAGTCCAGATCCATTGCTTTTTCGTAATACTGAAGCGCATAGATATAATCTCCTTTAGCGTATTGCTCATCTGCAAAGTCCAGGTATTTTCCCAACAGATTCTGACCGAAACCTGCAGATGAAACTAACAGAAAGAATATTAGATATAATCTGGACATATACGGTGAATGACTTTTTTTGGTTTGAAACGTGTGATAATGTATTCGACTGAAATTTCAAGTCCTCCTCTTGCCGAACTGGCGGGAATCAATTTGGAAATATTGGTGTCGTAGCTGGCTGCCACAGACCAGTTTTGCATTGCCAGTCCCAGCCTCACAACGACTGCATCTCTCGACCGGAACCACAATCCACCATCAACAGCGCGGTAAGTTCCCAGTTTGTTTATCAGGGTATAACGAACCTGGGAACCCAGGATGAGTTCGCGGTATTTTCCCTGGAAATTGAGCCCGATTCCGGGGATAACTGCCAGTTCACGGTTAATCGCGTGATCCAGCTGGGAAAAGAAGCTCAGACGGATATCGCGTAATACCTTTTCTCCGTAAAATCCCTGGTTGGGCCTGTTGAGGTTGTGTCCGCTGATTCCGGTTTTGAGTGAATTTCCTTTTCCATAATAATAACAATGAACGATTCCCACAGAACTTGTGAGGTTGGCCCTGCTGTCATTCTGATAGGCTTCGTTGGTCGGCAGGCTGGCATCGAAAATAAGCCCATTGAACTGGTTGTCGAAATAGAATTTATCCATGTTGACCTTCCGGTAATTTAGCCCGACCTGTACTCCGACACTGATCGTATGTGATGAATCCGATGTGAGTTTCAGGTTTTTGGCAATGCTTCCGAGGAATTCAAGGGTCTGGTAAAAACCGTCTCCCACGTTATCGTGAAAAAGTAAAGCTCCGAAATTGATTCCTTTGGCTTTCCATTTCATATCTCCCGCAACAACAAAAGTCTGGAAAGGAACAGTTACGCTGCGCCACTGATCTTTATAATTCCCGGTGAGGCGGATATCTCCGTTAAACAAACCTGTATTGGCGGGGTTTTGGTAGAGTGGCTGGCGGTTCAGATGAGAAAAATGAATATCCTGAGCGGAAACACGGATTGTGAAAGCTGCTGTAAAAAGTAAAATAAACAGGAAGTAGCCTGATTTTCTCATTGAATCAAATATACAATAAAATCAATCATCTCTGAACTTCAGTCAGACACGGGTAAAAGATGGAATAAATTGGGTATTTTCGTTTTATGAAGCAAAAGTGTTTTTTAGTCATTGGGCTGATCGTGTTTCTTTGTTCGTTTAAAAGTGACGGACTGATCGAAAATGTTTATCCACAATTATTAGGAGACTACAAGTTCTATAAATCGGTTGCAGACCGTTCGGTTTTTTATGCGAAAGACGGGGAGAACGAGTTTTCGGTGACGATTAACCGCAAGGACCAGATCCTGTTTTTCAAAAACGGGAAAAAGGAACGCAAGATGACTTTCACGGAAATGACGATGCCTTTCCTGGAAGATGAACATCATGTGCTTTTCGGAGCGAAAAATAATTATGAGCCGTTATTTTACCGGGGAGACACGATTGTTATTCAGAGTTATCCGGTGGAATACCGGGAGAATTATTTTATCAAGAAGAAGGGGTAGTGTTTCGACCGGGATCATTCTCCTGATGCAATTTATCTGGATGATGTTCCGGAGGTGAGGAATGAAATGGGACCCAAAATTACAATTTTATAAATTTACAAAGTTTTAATTTTATAAAATTGTGTAGAAAGTCTGATTCCAGAGGGATACAGCCCGATTTTAGTCGTTAAGGCCGTCTGATAATAAGCGCCTTTTCCATACTGAACAGCACATATTCCTTATTTCTCAAAGAAGCTGTTTTTTGCTCTGTTCCCTTGTCTGTTTCAATCGTTACTTTCTTGTCTTTCCCGATATATTTCTCCGGGATGATGAAAGCGTACTGATCTTGGTTGACAATGAAATATCTGGGAACCATTTTCGGGTTGATTTTTTGATTCAGATTTAATAGGTACTGAATTTCGCCAGAAGAGTATTTTAGTACCCGAAGGCTATCGCATGGAAGCCGCACAATGAAATGGGTTTTGAGTTGGTTTTGAATATTCTTCGTCAGTTTAAATGAAGCATCCGCTGTTGCACTGATTTCCTTCGGGTGGTATTTGATCAATGACTGATTCTTCTTCACATAATCTCCCGATTTTGCAAATGTTTCGGTTAGAAAGCCATTCTCCGTACTCAACTGGAAGTAATTTTTGATTTCAGCTTCTTTTTCTAGCAAATTGTTGTATCGCTCTGTCAGGTTGATTCCTTCCAGGAATTCTGCTTCTTCCTTATATTGATAAGTGGGAATAGCCGGAAGCACTTTGTCAGGTCTGAGCTTGCTGGCAAAATCCTGCCATTTTTTTTCTACTGGCTGAAGCGCCTGGGAGAATAGATTGATTTTGCCGAGTAATTCTTCTTTCAGGCTCTCCTTCTCTCCATTTAATGCAACGAAAGCATCATAGTTATCGAACTGAACCAGCAGGCTGTTCTTTGTAAATTCCGGCTTTTCAATCAATCGTTCCAATTTCCCGGTACGCTGTGCACGAATGGTTTTTTGTCTGAAATTAAAATGCAGGAAAACCGTGTCATGTTGCTGGTTTCCGGAAATGGTAATCATTTGAGGGATATTGTCGGAAGGGTCTGTTTCATTTTTAGTTGAACAGGAAGTGGTCAGAACTGACAGGATGGCTAAAAAGACAACGAATTGAATCTGCTTCATAAATGTGCTTTTCATAAAGGTATGTCAAAAAGAGAACAGGTTGAAATTTTGTGAATACTTGAACAGAGAATGTTAATAACTCAGTTAACATTTAAATAACATGACTTAAAAATAACAGTGCTTACCACCTAAATTTGTAAGAACGAATAATGCGGGCCTATGTTAGGGACACTATTAAAAAAGAGATTGTCAGACACTCAGTTGGCGAATGTTTTTTTGAACGGAATCTTCGAGATTGTTGACAATGGCTTCATTGAAGTTGTAGATCTGATCAATGAAGATTTAGCTTTTGTTTCTTCACCTTCCATTCCTGCCGATCGTAATGGTGAATTTACAATGATTGCGGTGGTTGCCAATATTTCTACCCTAGAAACAACCTTTGAAACCACTCAGGCAAGCAGGATTGAAAAGATCATCTTTGAACAGTTAAGTTCGTTGATGGGAGTATCTGTTATGGATGCGGAAGCAAAAGTGAGAGAATATCAGAAATTTATGCAGCGGATTAATCATCCCTCCAAGAATATGATTTATGCGATGTCTAAAGCTGTTTTCCAGAAATACAACCTGAATGATTTTCAGGATGAATATTTCAAGCGCCTGCAGTCTCCGAATCCGCTTTTCCTGAAACGGATGGATCAGATCATGACCAATTTCCTCTGGGATTGGGATTCTTTTTTTAAGAAATACAAAATCGATGAATAAGTAAAATCCCGGCAGTATTGTCAGGGTTTATTCACTTATGGGATGTTGGCGGTTGTGTTAATGTACTATTTTTAGAAATTGCAAAAAGTAATCGGAAAACAGATTGGTTTGCTAATATTGTTTTAGTGATTATTAATTTGCGTTGCTGATCCAATTCTTTCCAATAAGCAGGTCAGAAGTAAACATATACGGTTCTGGTTTTGGGGGTCGGTAATTCTGGTCCTGGCATATTTGCCAAACATGGTTGACACCTCCAAAGAGAGCTACAGACTTATACAATATACTTTGGAAGTTTACAAACACTCTGTTGTGACAGTGTTACATTATACTTTTAGCCTCTGCTTTTATTAAAATATTGTTCTTCTGGTTTAAAAAAATAGGATGATATGACTATGGAAAGCTGGAATCACAGCATTGGGTTAAGGAGGAACAGGTGCGGAACTGGTCAAAAATGAGATAAAACTTGAAATTATGAATAAGATGCAAATTAAAACCCTGGAAGAGTATCATGAGAAATATGCATTAAGCGTTTCCGATCCCGAATATTTTTGGGGCGAAATTGCCAGCGAATTTCAGTGGGTGAAAAAATGGGATAAAGTCCTCGAATGGAACTTTACGGAACCTGATGTGAAATGGTTTCAGGGCGCACAGCTCAATATCACGGAAAACATGCTGGATCGCCACCTGGAGAAGCGGGGAAATAAACTGGCGCTGATCTGGGAGCCGAATGATCCGAAACAGCGTTTTGTCCGCTATACGTACCGTGAACTGTATGAACAGGTTTGCGTGTTTGCAAATGCATTGAAAGCTCAGGGAGTGGAAAAAGGGGATCGTGTGTGTATTTATATGCCGATGATTCCTGAGTTGGCAATTTCGATGATGGCTTGTGCGCGGATCGGAGCAATTCACTCGGTGATTTTTGCCGGTTTTTCAGCAAATGCGCTGTCAGACCGGATCGAAGATGCACAGGCGAAACTGGTCATTACAACCGATGGGTTGAATCGAGGCCCGAAACAAATTCCGCTGAAAAGGGTGCTTGATGAAGCACTGGAAAACAATACTTGTGTGGAGAAAGTAATTGTATATGATTGCCTGGGGTGGTTTCCGTACATGAAAGAAGGTCGTGATATCTGGTGGGCGGATGTCGTTGCCGGACAAGAGAAAAAATGCAAACCGGAAGTAATGAATTCTGAAGATTCACTGTTCATTTTGTATACTTCCGGATCTACCGGAAAACCGAAAGGCGTGGTGCACACTTGTGGTGGGTATATGGTTTATACAACTTATTCTTTCCAGAACGTATACCAGTACCAGGAAAGCGATGTGTTCTGGTGTACGGCTGATGTCGGCTGGATTACCGGCCATTCCTACATTGTTTATGGTCCGCTGTTGAGTGGAGCCACAACGGTGATGTTTGAAGGAATTCCGACCTATCCGGATGCCGGGCGTTTCTGGCAGATAATTGATAAATATGGAGTAAACCAATTTCTAACTGCCCCGACAGCCATTCGTTCATTGATGGCTTGCGGAGAAGATCATGTACTTTCCTATAGCCTGGATTCCCTGAAAGTCATTGGAACAGTGGGGGAGCCGATCAATGAAGAAGCATGGAAATGGTATTATCAACATATCGGAAAAGGGCGTTGCCCGGTGGTGGATAACTGGTGGCAGACTGAAACCGGGGGAATTATGATTTCCGGGATCGGGAATATTTCACCTATGAAACCGACTTTTGCAGGATACCCGCTTCCGGGAATTCAACCAGTGTTGCTGAACCAGGAAGGAAAAGAAATCGGGGGACCGGATGAAGAAGGATATTTGTGTATCAAATTCCCGTGGCCTTCTATCCTGAGAACGACATATGGAGATCATGAACGTTGCAGAATCAACTATTTCTCACATTACGACGGGTATTACTTCACCGGCGACGGAGCAAAACGCGATGAAAACGGCATGTACCGCATCATTGGTCGTATTGATGATGTGATCAATGTTTCCGGGCATCGTTTCGGAACGGCAGAAATTGAAAATGCGATCAACACGAGCAACCTGGTCGTTGAATCGGCAGTTGTTGGTTATCCGCATCCTGTGAAAGGGCAATCAATCTATGCCTTTGTGGTATGCGACCACGAAATTTCGGAAGAAAACAGGGATTTTACCCGGGGCGAAATTATTGAAACAGTAGCAGCAGAAATCGGGAAGATCGCTGTTCCGGAAAAAATCCAGTTTGTTTCCGGTTTGCCGAAAACGCGCTCTGGGAAAATCATGCGTCGCATTTTGCGTAAGATAGCTGAAGGAGATATTTCCAATCTGGGAGATACTTCCACGCTGCTTGATCCGTTGGTGGTGGATGAAATTGTAGAGAATGCACTTTGAAGCTTGTTTAGAGCGGTTTTGCGCTGACTACTGTATTGAATCATGCGTTGATTGATATAGTTGCAATATCAAGCACCAAAATATTTCAGCCTGTGAAATTTCCTGTCAGAGTGGGATTGTATATTTGTTTTTAATCTTTTGATAAGATCCTGTGCAGAATTATTTTTGCAGGTATGAGAATTTTGTTTTCAGTAAAACAGAAGGGGGTATTGCTTGTTCTGACAATTTGGGATAGAGTGGTTGTTTGATAGAATCCGGACTTTCTACACAATTTTATAAAATTGTGTAGAAAGTCCGGATTCACTGGGGAAATTAGGAAAATTCATCTTTATCTTTCGAACAGACAATCTCCATTTGATCGTTTTTTACCCTCTTCGTCTTTCCAGTAAAATCATCATCATTAACGAGAGAACGATGTATTCATCTTCGCTTGTATTGTTGGTTGCTCCTATTTTGTCAAGAGTGAATTTTCTTCCGAACATGGAAGCATTTTTCTTTAAACGCATGACTTTTGATCCGTCTGGCCTTCCAATAATGTACTTCGGGTTGAATACATATCCTGTGAATATTCCCAGAACGGGGATTTCACCAAATATACTGTCAAATACCTTAGTCCATGCATTTTCTTCCATGATGTGAAAAGCTAAATGCTGGTTTTGGTCATAGACATCATAGCGTGCTTTCCAGATGGAAGCCCATCCTTTTCGGGCAACACGGCCTTTTTCAATACCATTCTTATCTGTGAAAACGTAAGTTGCGGAAAAATCAATCCATTTGTTTGCTTTGATCGTAAATTCCAGATTCGTTTTGCTGGTATCTGTAAAAACCTGGATTTCATCAATGAACTTGAACATTTTCTGGCGCACATAAGCCAAGGTTGAAGAGTTGGAATCTTCGATCACAAAATCATTCGACATGGTTCCGATCTTAAAGGTAAACTTCAATGGATAATTCAAGTTCTGTAAGTCCACATTTTTTTGAGCAAAGAAGCTCATGTTGTCAAGAATTTCACTCATAGTTTATTTTGATTTAAGGTTCTTTTCGTATAAAGCGATCCACTCGTCTGGTTTTACTTTGGAAACCAGTGTCCCAATGAGATCAAACGGAATTTGATCCGGTTTTTTGAAGCGAACGCAGCCTTTTCCCATATCCAGCTTGGTTTTACTGACCTTTTGGTATTCGGAAACAAACCAGTTTAACAATTCCGGGTTGGCATACAGCCCCATGTGGTAGAGAGCGATGAAATTCTTCTGGGAAGCAAAATTCATAAAAGGGAGCGGAAGTTTGGGATTACAATGATAGCCTGCCGGATAGACGGAATGTGGAACCACATAGCCGATCATTCCATAATTGATACATTCCTGGAATCCTTCCGGAATGTTCTCCAGGATGGTCTTCCTCAATTTGTTCAATGCTTCTTTGCGCTCTTCCGGAGCATTATTGATAAGTTCATCCGGTGTCATTCCTGGAGTTTGCATGCTGTAAAATTTTGCTCCAAGTTAGAGGTTTTTGCCAAATAGATTGATTCGGGAGTGATAAATCTTGAACAACTTACAGAAGTATAAAAAAGGCCAACGATTTGTTGGCCCCAAAATTGATTTTCATAAAGAAAATCACTCGATGATGATTTTGTGCGTTGCAATATTTTTTCCGTGCTGAGAAACAGTGAGCAGGTAAAAGCCGCTTCGGAAGTCAGAAACATCAATGGAGGTATACGTTAATCCTTTTTGAACATCCTGATTGCCATCGAAAACTTTTTGCCCATTCAGGTTGGAAAGTGTCAGCTGGTAGGCGGATTCCGTTTTGGAAGCCAGAATAATAGTCAGATCTTCCGTCGCCGGATTTGGATAGGCTTTCACGATTTCCACATCTTTTGCAAACTGCCGTTCAACAGCTATGATGTTGGAGCTTGCTGAGCTTCCGTTGTTTCGGATTAACCTGATGCGGTAATAAGCGATGTTGTCGGCTGGTTGCAGGTCTTCAAATTGATAACCAAGCTCTGTACTTAATCCCTTGGCCTTAACGAAACCGATTTCTGTATAATTAATGCCGTCGCCACTTCGTTCGACTACATATTTGTCTGCGTTGAATTCACTGGAACTTATCCATTGAAGCACATTGTAACCGGATTCATTTTTTCCTGTCAGGTTAATAGTCTCAAGGCCCAGGGGTGTCATTCCGCTAATTGCTGTTGTAATGCACGTAGATGCGGTACCGCAACCTGTACAGTTCGTATTGATAGTCATGTAATAAGTTCCTGCAATTGGAGCTGTAAAGGAAACCGGAGACATCCCGTAAGCGACAACTGGTCCGGTTGGTGACCCGCTGTGAATGGTAATACAGGATGCCGGATTTGCTGTGAGAGTATAGATACTTCCTGTAACAATACTGCTAATAGTATTATAATCACCAGCATAGTTGCAAGTGGAAATTTGTGTTGCGACAGCTCCTGTTGGAGCTATTGCCGAAGCGAACGCAGTTCCTCCCGAACAAGGCCCTGTTGTTCCACAGGAATTACAGGTAATTGTTGTTGTAATGCATGTAGATGCGGTACCACAACCTGTACAGTTCGTATTGATAGTCATGTAATAAGTTCCGGCAGTTGGGGCTGTAAAGGAAACCGGAGACATCCCGTAAGCAACAGCTGGTCCGGTTGGTGACCCGCTGTGAATGGTAATACAGGCTGTCGGACTTGCTGTGAGAGTATAGGTACTTCCTGCAACAACACTGCTAATGGTATTGTAATCACCGGCAAAGTTACAAGTGGAAATTTGTGTTGCAACAGTTCCCGTTGGAGCTGCTACCGAAGCGAAAGCAGTTCCTCCCGAACAAGGTCCCGCTGTTCCACAGGAATTACAGGTAATTGTTGTTGTAATGCACGTAGATGCGGTACCACAACTCGTACAGTTCGTATTGATAGTCATGTAATAAGTTCCGGCAGTTGAAGCTGTAAAGGAGACCGGAGACGTCCCGTAAGCGACCACCGGTCCGGTTGGTGACCCACTGTGAATGGTAATACAAGCTGTGGGACTTGCCGTAAGAGTATAGGTACGTCCTGCAACAACACTGCTAATGGTATTGTAATCACCGGCAAAGTTACAAGTAGAAATTTGTGTTGCAACAGTTCCTGTTGGAGCTGCTACTGAGGCAAAAGAAGTTCCTCCCGAACACTGTCCCCGGGTGTTTTCTGACCAAAATAAAATGATTGAAACAAGGAATAGTAAATATTTGGCTTTCATAATTAATAATCAATGGTTTATTCGATGATTAAATAAATTCATTTCATTCAGAATTTGCGTTCAACGGGAGTCCTCCAGGTTTTGCCATTCCGGGAAATGTATGTGAAGTCGATTTAAGTCTGATGTCAGTTGGATATATGCTCCAACATAGTCTTTTGCCCACTCCCAAATCTGTTTTTTGTAATTCTCAGAATCTCCTTGTGTGAAGCTTGTACTTGTCCATTCGGGAATAGTCTTACAGGCAATTCGTTCAATAAAGAATTTGGATTGTATTCCTGAAGCAGGTTGCTTAATTCTTGTCCTGATTTCAAGGTAATCTGGATTTTAAATACAAATTGAGTTGGGCTGTTATCTTGTCTCAGGTGTTTTTGTAATTTGTTCCGGGGACTGATATCTCCAAATGATTCTATCAAAGGTGATGGTCGGGTAGTACGGTTGATAAAATAAACTGCCGGATAATTCTGTTTAAGCAGAGTAGTAGTAGAGTTCATGAGTAAAAGGGGTAATAGGATTTACAAATTTAAAGTGCATAAATATCAGGTGGTTGAGAAAATAATATACCGCCTAATGTATAAACCATTGCTTCTATTGATCGTCTCGCGGTTTTTAATGAATATTTAATAAAAGTGAAATGGGTTGAAAAACGCTGTTTTCGGATAAGTATCTGTTACGTAGCCATTTGCACGTAAACGACTGCTTTGGTTTCGAAGAATTCCCCCGGAAAAATGGAATGGAGTGGGTAAATAGTATATGCTTGCCTGACGGAAGAAAGCTCTTCTTTCAGATCACCGCCTTTGAGATATAAAATTCCGTTCGGAAGCGGGCTTTTGCTTTCGGGGAGAAATTTTCCTTTGGTCCAGGGAAGAAATGCTGGCATAGCAGTAACTGCCCGACTGACAATAAAATCGAATTGCTCTTTTATTTCTTCTGCCCGCGTATGGATTGCATGAACATTTTGCAGATTTAGTGCTTTGGTAACTTCTTTTACGACTTTGATCTTTTTCCCGATGGAATCAACCAGGTGAAACTGTACTTCCGGGAATAAAATCGCCAGTGGAATCCCTGGAAAACCTCCTCCGGTTCCGATGTCGAGCACTTTTGACCCTGGAGCAAATTCCATTACTTTGGCAATTCCCAGTGAATGAAGCACATGGCGTTCGTAGAACGAATCGGTATCTTTCCGGGAGATTACATTGATCTGTGCGTTCCAGAACAAATACAATTCCTCCAGCCGTTCAAATTGTGAACGCTGCAAATCGGTAAGATCGGGAAAGTATTTGAGGATTAAGTCCATATTTTAATGTGGTAATTATCAATTGTAAAATTATCAAGGAGTTGTACCTGTTTGTCATACTTCTTGATAATTAAAGCATTTTATGATTGATAATTGGTTATTATCCTTCAATCAGTTTACCTAAAGCATTATCATAAATCTCCTTCGCTTCAGAAATGAATCCGAAATGCTCATCGTCCACCATCATTTTTCCTTTGGTTACATGGCCAAGCAGGGTAGAGTTCACTCCGCTTTCCATCATGTATTCGATGAACTCCTCTTCTGTTTCTTCAGGAACAGTTACTACCACACGGCTTTGAGCTTCTCCAAACAGGAATGCATCTTCGCGTACTTCTGAATCGGTAACGATATCAAAACCAAGTCCGCGTGGCATGGACATTTCGACGAGCGTAACGAATAATCCTCCGTCAGAACAGTCATGAGCGGCATTGATTAGTTCCAGACCGATCAATCCTTTGATTGACTCCTGCAGAGCATATTCTTTGTCCAGATCAAAATGTGGAGCAGGTGAAGCGTCAATTTTGTGATACTTTGTCAGGTATTCGGAAGATGAGATGCAATCTGTGGAATCTCCCAGAACGAAAATCAAATCTCCTTTTTGTTTGAAATCCAGTGACATAATTTTGGACTTATCTTCTACCACACCAATCATTCCGATCGTTGGAGTAGGGAAAACCGGAATTTCTTTTCCACCGATATTACTCTGATTGTAGAATGAAACGTTTCCTCCGGTTACCGGTGTTTCGAATTTCAAACATGCTTTCGACATTCCTTTGATGGCTCCTACGAACTGCCAGTATGATTCAGGATTGTAAGGGTTTCCAAAGTTCAGACAGTTGGTAATCGCGCTTGGAATTCCACCTGAGACGACAATGTTTCTTGCTGCTTCGGATACTGCGATTGCTGTTCCTGTTTCCGGATCTGCATTGACATAACGGGAGTTACAGTCCACAGTCATTGCCAGAGCTTTCCCCGTACCTTTCAGGTTCACGATTCCGGCATCTGTCGGACGGTTTGTCGACATGTTTTTTGTTCCTACCATGGAATCGTATTGTTCGTAAATCCAGCGTTTGGAGGCGATATTTGGCTGACCCAACAGGAAGAACCCAACTTCTTTCAGGTTTTCAGGCTGTTCTACCGAGTGGATATCAAACTTTTTGTATTCCTGGAAATAAGCCGGTTCCGAATACTCGCGCTGGTATTGTGGCGCTCCACCTCCAAGAACAAGAGATTCAGCCGGAACATCTCCGACCAGTTCACCATGCATGTAATAACGGACCCGGCCATCATCCGTTACCGTTCCGATTTCTTCAGCGTGCAGATCCCATTTAGTGAAAATATCTTTTACGACTTGTTCTTTCCCTTTTTGAATTACCACCAGCATGCGCTCCTGGGATTCGGAAAGCAGGATTTCGTATGGAAGCATGTTTTCCTGGCGGGTTGGTACACGATCCAGGTGAATTTCCATCCCGACACCTCCTCCGGCACTCATTTCACAGGTAGAACAAGTGATTCCTGCTGCTCCCATGTCCTGCATTCCGACAATTGCATCGGTATTTGCAAGTTCCATGGTTGCCTCCAGGAGCAATTTTTCCATGAACGGGTCCCCGACCTGAACGGATGGAAGATCCTGTGCCGATTCTTCCGTAATATCTTTGGATGCAAATGCAGCTCCGGCAATTCCGTCTTTACCTGTGGCAGAACCGACAATGTAAACCGGGTTTCCGGGACCTTTCGCCTTTGCTGAAATGACTTTTTTCGTATCGATGATTCCTGCTGAGAATGCGTTTACCAGTGGGTTTTGGTTGTAAGATTTATCAAAAAATACTTCGCCACCTACGATCGGAATGCCGAAAGCGTTCCCGTAATCACCAATTCCTTTAACAACTCCTTTCACGAGCCATTTGGTGCGCGCTTCTTCAAGATCTCCGAAACGCAATGAGTTTAGCTGTGCAACCGGACGGGCACCCATTGTGAAAATATCACGGTTGATTCCCCCAACACCTGTTGCTGCTCCCTGGTAAGGTTCCAAAGCGGAAGGGTGGTTGTGCGATTCGATTTTGAAAACGCATCCTATTCCATCGCCCAAGTCAACCAAACCGGCATTTTCTTCTCCTGCTTTTACCAGCATGTGAGGCCCGTCTTTTGGTAATTGTTTTAACCAGTAGATGGAGTTTTTGTACGAACAGTGTTCGGACCACATAACAGAATAAACAGCAGTTTCGGTGAAATTCGGTGTGCGGCCCAGAATACCTTTGATCATTTCAAATTCATCAGCGCGCAGCCCCAACTCAATGGCTTGCTCCAGTGTAGCTTCTTGCTTAAGGGAAGTACTCATTTTATCATAACTTTTGATACAAAAGTAATCATTTCACGATTCATAACAATTCCTATATTTTCAACTTGAGAATTATGCAAGTTGAAGGCCGGATTGCGAATTTGGCGGAACTAAAGTTGGAAAAATGCTTCTAAAAATGTTAGATTATTAACAAATTTATACCCTGTTTGATACTTTATCTATGCTCTATTCCATACGGCACAAACTGATTGCGCAGACAGCATTGTTTTAGTTGCCTCGTTCTAAAATACCTATACAGATTATTGATTAAATCCTGATTAGAATTGCGAATTGTATCGCAATTATAAATTAACTTAGGGTCCGCATGGTATTTTCTCTGGTCCTGATTGCATTAACCTGGTTTGCCTGGAAATTCCAGACAGATGGTTTGTCACGGACTAATTTGCTGATTGGCTGGGCAGTTAAAGTACTCTTTGGAATTCTGTTTATGGTCATCCACACGAAAGTTTACGGAGTAGGAGAGACCACTGTCGATTGGGAGGAATACATGGATGACAGCGTCACGCTGAACGGAGTGGCCTGGCAGTCTTTCGGAGATTATCTGAAATTTTTATCAGGATTGAATTCCGATACAGATGTACAGCATTACCTGGCGAATACGCACCACTGGTCGGCTGGGGATCTGGACCTGATGAATGATTCCCGGAACGTACTTCGGATAAACAGTTTGATTGTATTCCTTTCGGGGGGAAACGTGTATGTGCATGTACTGTTCTTGTCTTTCTTTTCATTTGTGGGACTGAGAGAAATTTTCCAGGCGTTCAGGGAACGGATTTTCTACGATAAACGCTTGTTCTGGTATGCACTTGTTCTCTTTCCAAGTCTCAGTTTCTGGACGAGTTCCGTATTGAAGGAACCTCTAATGATTACCGGTTTTGCATTTATTCTGAATGCTCTGTTGGGCAATCTTTCCTGGAAAAGCAGGCTTTGGCGGGGTATTTTTGGCTTTATCCTGATGTTGTCATTTAAACCTTATGTTCTGGGGTGTTTGTTGCTGGCGCTCCCGGTTTATGTTTTGGGAAAACTGGTCTTCCGAAAACATATTCTCCTGGCACCGTTGACTGTATTAGTCGTATTACTGGCCGTTTTTACAGGTTTCCGGAAAACGGTGACACACCATCTGACGCGTGTGCAATTTGATTTTATGAATGTTGGAAGAGGAGGAATTCACGTTTATGCGGATTCTTGTTTTTATTATTTCCGTACTGATCAATACCCGGATATCCAATTTTTAGCCAAAGATACTGTTCAGTTGCGGAATTCGCTGGTGGCAAAAAAAGTGACCGCCGGAATGAATTATCCCTTTGACGATATCCGATTGGAACCGGCAGACGGCCCATGGTATGTGGTTTTTATCGGTGAACCATGTGGAAGCTATGTCAATCTGACGCCTGTCGGAAATGATTTCGGGCAGCTGATCCGGAATGTTCCGGAAGCGTTGATTAATGCTTCCTTCCGGCCAACTCCGTGGGATCCGGGAGGAAAACTAAAAATGATTAATTTTGCAGAGTCCTGCAGTTTATTCGGTTTATTGCTGTTTGGCCTTTGGCATAATCGCGGAACAAGAACCCTGGAAGAAAAAAATATCATCTTGTTTTTATTGACCTTTGCATTGATTTTGCTGGTACTGATCGGATGGACAACTCCTGTGTTGGGTGCGCTTGTCCGCTATCGGATGCCAGCCTATCTGGCTTTGTTTTTAATAGCAGTAATGGGTTCCAGGCCGTTCAAATATAAATAATTATGAGAAAATACGTTTTTATCACAGGAGCGACAGCAGGTTTTGGAGAAGCAACAGCACGCATTTTTGCAAAAAATGGTTGGAACCTGGTTTTGACGGGTCGAAGAAAGGAGCGTTTGGAGATGCTTCGAAGTGAATTGAGTGAGGAGCAGGTGGACATCGTGTTATTGAATTTCGATGTGCGTTCGGAAGATGAGGTCAATCAGGCGGTGAGCTCATTATCGGAAGAAGTAAAAAACAATCTGATAATCCTGATCAACAATGCCGGACTGGCCGTAGGGCGCGGCCCGATCGATTCGGGAGATACGGATGACTGGAACCGTATGATTGATACCAATGTCAAAGGATTGCTTTATGTGACACGGGCGGTTTCACCGATCCTGAAGCAAAACGGAGGCGGGAATATTGTCAATATAGCAAGTATTGCAGGAAAAGAGGTATATGCTGGCGGAAATGTCTATTGTGCAACCAAGCATGCGGTAGATGCGCTTTCGCGCGCCATGCGGATCGATCTGGTTCACGACAATATCAAGGTAACGAATATTGCCCCAGGAGCAGCAGAGACGGAATTTTCGCTGGTGCGCTTCAAAGGAAATGAAGAAACGGCAAAACTGGTTTACGACGGATATGATGCTTTGTTGGCCGAAGATATTGCAGATGCGGTTTACTATGTTTGTTCCCGCCCAAAACACGTTTGTATCAATGACCTGGTGATTATGCCGACTGCACAGGCAAGTTCAACGATCTTTCACAAAACACATTAATATCATGAAAGTTGCTTTATCCTTTTACCTGACGGCTCTGTTTTTTACTTCCTGTATGAAAGGAAAGTCGGTTGACCTGGTCATTCACAACGCCAGAATTCATACAATGGACGATAATAACACGATTGTCCAGGCTATTGCAATCAAAGATGGAAAAGTAGTGGAAGTGGGACCGGACAGGCAGATCATGAACAAATATTCGGCAAATGAATTTATCGACGCGGAAGGAAAAGACGTTTTTCCAGGCTTTGCCGATGCACATGGACACATGATGAGTCTGGCGCGGATGAAACTTTCTGTAGACCTGACTGGGACAGTATCCATGGATGAATTGCTCGTGCGGGTAGAGAAATATGAACAGCGAAAAGAACGCCCGGTAATTATCGGGCGTGGCTGGGACCAGAGTTTGTGGGGAAGCAAGGATCTGCCAACCAATGAAGAGCTGAACAAGCGTTTCCCGAAAAAACCGGTAGTGCTTTACCGGGTTGACGGGCATGCCATCCTGGTAAATGATGCTGCATTGAAAAAATGTGGAATCAATGAAATAACTCAGGTGGAAGGTGGTGAAATTCTAAAAAATGCTGATGGGAAGCCGTCAGGGATTTTGCTCGATAATGCCATTTCCCTGATTGGGGATAAATTGCCGGATTTCCCGGATTCGGAATTGACCCAGGCTTTGCTGGAAATTCAGAACGAATTGTTTTCATACGGAATCACGGATGTGCATGAAGCTGGCTTAACTCCTCACGATTTTAAGCTGGTGAGAAAACTGGTCAGGAGCGATCAACTCACAATCGGGATTTATGGAATGCTCTATCCGGTGAAGGAAAATGCAGACTTTGCAAAAAAGCATGGATTTCTGAAAGAGAAAAACCTCCTGGTGCGTTCGTTCAAAGTGATGGAAGACGGAGCTTTGGGATCGCGTGGAGCTTTGTTGAAAAAAGCCTACTCGGACGATGTGCATCATTATGGTTTGCTTACCACTTCATTGGCAGATCTGAAGCGTTATTCGGCTTTGGCTGAATTGACAGGGTACCAGTTGAATATTCATGCGATCGGGGATTCTGCGAATCGTTTAGTGCTGGATCTGATTGCGGATTATGCCAAGCGCAAACCAGATCACCGGTGGAGAATCGAACACGCGCAAGTGATAGATGTAACTGATTTTGACTTGCTGGCAGTTTCAGGAGCTTTTCCTTCCGTTCAGCCGACTCATGCTGTAAGTGACCAGCGTTGGGCAGAAGCGCGTTTGGGAAAAGACCGTTTGAAAGGAGCTTATGCCTATAATTCCTTGTTGCAGAAAGCCGGAATGCTGGCAATTGGAACAGATTTTCCTGTAGAAAGTATGAATCCTTTCCTGACCATTTATGCAGCGGTGAACCGGAAAAATGCGGAAGGTAGTCCGGTTGAAGGTTTCTTGATGCAGGAAGCCTTAACGGAAGAAGCTTGTTTAAGAGGAATGACTATCTGGGCAGCTTTCGCAAGCTTTCAGGAAAAGTCAAAAGGAAGCCTTGAGAAAGGGAAAGATGCTACGTTGGTGGTGTTGGATCGTCCGTTTAGTTCGAAGGGAACATACCAGCCTAATTTTTCTTTTATGACGTTGATTAAAGGAAAGCGGGTGTTTTCGATGGAGTAATTTTGTGTCTTCATTTTTTGGGGGAAATACCTGTCTGTCTGAATTTGTCTCTTCGTAATATTACGAAATCCAAAAATGGTAATAAGGCGTCTTTTTTATTGATCTTCTGAAGATCTAAAAATTTCTAAACACAAAAGAATCTGTAGGAAAAAGAAAGTGCTTCCGTGATTTTTGGCTGTGAACTTTGATATAAAAAAAGGGCTCGCCAGCAAACGAACCCTACAAACCAAAAAACCAAAAATGATTAAACACAAGTCATTTTTTTTCGTAACTTTCCAACTAGTTCATGAATTGTACTTAATCAAAGTTAGAAACTATATTCCCACAACATAAAAGTAGGAACTGGATTCCTAACAGATGGGTATGAAAAAACAAACGAAGGTTTTGAATGAACATTTTTGCACTATTGCTTAATTTTTAATACATAAATTGTGAGTGCTGTTACAAGTGATATGAATGAAGTAAGACGACTGTTTGACGTGCCTGCTTATCAATTGAAAAAATTTCCGAATGCCTCCATGTTTGTAACAAAAATGGGCGGCAAGTGGGTGCCTATGGCGACCAAAGAGTTTGTAGCACTTACAAATCAGATTTCCAAAGGACTGGTGGAAATTGGCGTTTCAATTGGTGACCGAGTGGCTCTTGTTTCACCCAACCGCGTAGAGTGGAATGTTATGGACATTGCCATTCAGCAAGTGGGTGCAATTGTGGTTCCGGTGTATCCGAATATTTCGGAACACGACTATGTGTATATTTTCAATGATGCCGGGATCAGGCACGCTTTTGTGAGTGGAGCGGATCTGGCGCACAAGATCCAGAGTGTTTCATCTCAGATCAGGAGCCTGAAGAAAATCTATACCTTTGATGAACTGGAAGAATTTCCCCATTACCGCGAGCTGATCGATTTGGGAGCAAATGTTCCCCAGAATAAAATCACGGAATTAAAAGCCAATATCCGGAATGAAGATCTGGCTACGATTATTTATACATCCGGGACTACAGGAAACCCGAAAGGAGTAATGCTTTCGCATAATAACATTTTGTCAAATGTACTTTCCTGTAAGTTCAGTATTCCTGCTGATGAGTATTCGCGTGTGCTGACATTCTTACCGGTCTGCCATGTGTATGAACGTATGCTGCACTATTTGTATATGTACTGTGGCTCGGCGATTTACTTTGCAGAGTCAATGGATACAGTCGGGCCGAACCTGGTGGAAGTAAAGCCACACGTATTTACGGCTGTTCCGCGCTTGCTAGAAAAAGTCTTCGACCGAATTATGTTGAAAGGTGAAGAACTGACCGGATTTAAACGCCGGATTTTCTTTTGGTCGGTTTCCGTTGCGGAACGATATGATACAGGAAAATTGGGTTTTTGGTATAAGATCAAACTGACCATTGCCCGCAAGCTGGTATTTTCCAAATGGAAGGAAGCTCTCGGGGGAGAAGTGAAGGCAATAGCATCGGGCTCTGCAGCTTTACAGCCACGTCTGGCACAGATTTTTCTGGCAGCGGAAATAAATGTGCTGGAAGGCTACGGACTGACGGAAACTTCGCCGGTGATTTCCGTAAACTGCCTGAAAAAGGGAATCAAAATCGGAACGGTGGGGCCATTGATCGATGGAGTAAAGGTAAAAATTGCAGAAGACGGCGAAATCCTGGTAAAAGGTCCGAACGTAATGATGGGATACTACAATCTTCCGGATAAAACGGCAGAGGCGATCGATTCACAAGGTTGGTTCCATACGGGAGATATCGGGATGTTTGTAGATGAAATTTTCCTGAAAATCACAGATCGTAAAAAAGAAATCTTCAAAACGTCCGGAGGGAAATACATCATTCCTCAGGCGATGGAAAATACTTTCAAGGAATCGCGTTTCATTGAGCAGATCATGGTTTTGGGAGAAGGGCAGAAATTCCCTGCGGCATTGGTTGTTCCTGCTTTCTCGTTCGTGAAAGAATGGGCGAACCGCAAGAATCTCCGGATCGGGAATACTCCGGAAGAAATTGTCAAAAACCCGGATGTGGTTGCCCGTATTCAGAAAGAAGTGGATCGTATCAATCAGGGATATGGAAATTGGGAGAAGATCAAGAAAATTGCATTGCTTCCAAAAGAATTTGGAATTGAAACCGGAGAACTGACTCCAACACTGAAGCTGAAACGAAAAGTGATCCTGGAAAAATATAAAGAAATTGTGGATGAGTTCTACGCGGAACATCATCATGAATAAAGTCAGTGTAAATTTGGATAAAAACAGTCGGGACGAAAAATTTTTCTCCTGGCTGTTTGTTTATACTGAGTTTCTAAATAGCATCCTTCGTTTGTTCCATCATTTGCGCTAAAAAGTCGCGTGCGCGGAATAATTGTGCTTTTACCGTTCCCAATGGAAGATTCAGCTCTTCGGCAATTTCTTCGTAGCTCAGTTCTTCAAAATAGCGCTTTTCGATCAGTTCGCGGTAACGCGGTTTTAATTTACTCACCAATTGGCGCATGTGCTTCACCTTCTGGTTGTGAATAATATGCTCTTCCGGGTCGCGGGTTTCTGACCGGGCATCAATGCTGATTGTTTCTCCGTCTTCATTGGTATACCTCGTATCCATGGAAGTGAGTTTGACGCGTCTTTTACGGATGAAGTCAATGCAATTGTTGGAAGCGATCTTAAACAGCCAGGTCGAAAAGGCAAAACTCGGAGAATATTGGTCCAGGCGGCTGAATGCTTTTCCGAATGCTTCAATAGTCAGGTCGTCTGCGTCATCGGAGTTGCGAACCATTTTCATCATCATGAAGTAAATGGATTCGCGGTAACGCTCCATTAATTGCGCGTAGGCACTCTGGTCGCCGTTTCGGGCCTGATCTACTAAAGCCAGGTCAATGCGGGCTTTGTCCGACAAGTGATCTCCAACTACTTCCATTTCGAAGAATTTTTTTGCAATGCTGAGTAATAAAAAAATGGAAGCACCAAAACATATACCAGGTCGGTCAAAGGCAGTAAAGCAATGAATCCGGGCGATTTGAGTTTCTTAAAACAAACTCCGAGCAACCACCATTTTATCAGCGTCACAAAACCAAATCCGGCCAGGGCATGTATCCACCATCCACTTTGGAATGCCAAAAGAATAAAAAATATAAGCATCAAAATCAAGCTTGCCGGATATATTCCTAACATCATTTTTTTGAAAACCTTGTAGTGTGGGGAAGTGGTGTAGTGCCTGGATTTCTGGAGCACAAATGATTTCCAGCTATCTTTTGCTTCACTGTATTGGAACGATTCCGGGTCTGGCTGGATAGTGTAATTGTTTTTTCGCGCTGCTTCCTGGATGAACAGGTCGTCGTCCCCCGATATGAGTGAATAATGTGATTTGAATCCGCTGGTGGATTGAAAGGCACTTTTAGTGTAAGCCATATTTCGTCCCACTCCCATGTATGGAATCCGGTTGAGAGCCATTGAGAAATAATTCACGGCAATCATCGTCGTGTCGAAACGGATAATTTTATTCAGGAAACCTCTGCGTTTGTTGTAAGGGCCATATCCCAGAACAATCTGTTTTTTATCACTGAATTTCTCTACAATTTTGCGGAGCCACAGATTGCTTGCAGGTGCGCAGTCTGCATCGGTGAAAACCAGGTGTTCGTAGCTTGCTTTTTTGATTCCCATCGTTAACGGGAATTTCTTGCTGGGAGCCAGGTGCTTGCTTCGTTCCACTTCTGTTATAACCAGATTGGAATACTGACGACTCAGCGCATCCAGCAAGTACTTCGAATCATCGATGGATTGGTTGTTGACCACGATCACTTCGAAAGGAGCCGGGTAGTTTTGTTCCAGGATTTTCGGAAGGTTCTGATACAGATTGTCTGATTCATTCCGGGCAGCAATCACGATAGATACGGGTGGGAAATCTGAAGAAACAGTCTTGTTTTTCCAGAAAGCCAGTCGCCCGAAAAAGAATATACTGTAAAGCAACTGTATGAATACCAGTCCGGCAAAAATCCAAAAGATGTAAAATTCAATACTGTCTTGTAATTCGGGGATAATTTTCATTAATGTGTCTTCTTCGCGTACAAAGATGGGGCACTTTCCGAAATCCCCGTTATCTTTGCAGCGTTTATTTTTCAACAGAATTATGCACTTTGAACTAAAGCATACTGATCCGCATTCCAGGGCAAGAGCCGGATTGATTCATACTGATCACGGTATGATCGAAACACCGATTTTCATGCCAGTCGGAACCCAGGGAACAGTAAAAGGAGTGCATCAGCAGGAGTTGCGTGATGATGTTGAAGCACAGATCATTCTGGGAAATACGTTTCATTTATACTTGCGTCCCGGGTTGGAAGTATTCAAAGGAGCCGGAGGATTGCACCGGTTCATGGGCTGGGAACGCCCGGTTCTGACAGATAGCGGGGGCTACCAGGTGTATTCATTGGCAAAGAGCCGCAAAATTACCGAAGAAGGAGTGCGTTTCCAGTCACATCATGATGGAAGTTACCATTTCTTTTCGCCGGAACGCGCAATTGATATTCAACGTATAATCGGGGCAGATATTATCATGGCTTTCGACGAATGTACACCGTACCCGTGTGATTATGCCTACGCGAAACGCTCCATGCACATGACACACCGCTGGTTGAAGCGCTGCATTACTCAAATGGATGTAACCGAACCGGAATATGGCTACTCACAGGCTTTGTTCCCAATCGTTCAGGGGAGCGTTTACCCGGATTTGAGAAAAGAATCTGCAGAATTTATTGCTTCGCAGAACGCAGCCGGGAATGCGATCGGAGGTTTATCGGTCGGGGAACCGGATGAGGACATGTACAGCATGACGGATCTCGTTTGTTCGATCCTTCCGGCAGATAGGCCACGCTACCTGATGGGAGTAGGAACTCCGGTAAATATCCTGGAAGGAATTGCGCTGGGAGTTGATATATTTGACTGTGTCATGCCTTCACGCAATGCTCGTCATGGAATGTTATTCACTTCCGAAGGAACGATCAATATCAAAAACCGGAAGTGGAGCATGGACTTTTCTCCGTTGGATGCGAATGGCATGACTTATGTGGACCAGGTCTACACGAAGGCTTATCTGCATCATTTGGTCAAGGCAAAAGAAAACCTGGCGATTCAAATTGCAACTATTCACAATTTAGCTTTTTATTTGGCGCTGGTTAAAGAAGCCCGCAGACGTATTCTGGACGGTACTTTCAGAACCTGGAAGGACGGACAGGTTAAAAAACTGGGAAGGAGGATTTAATGCTCAAGATTTTAGATCGATATATCATCCGGAAGTTTCTCTCAACATTCTTTTTTATGCTGGGGGTTATCATGCTGTTGGCGATGGTGTTCGATATTGCGGAGCGTTTGCCTGAATTTATTGATAACCGGGCGCCTTTCGGTGCGATTGTATTTGATTATTATTTCAATTTCCTGCTCTATTACGGGAATACTTTTTCATCGATGATTATTTTCATTTCGGTGATCTGGTTCACGGCTAAAATGGCCCAGGAAGCAGAAATCATTCCGATGCTCAACAGCGGAAGGCCTTTTACCCGGATTCTGCGTCCATATATGATTGCTGCAACAATCCTGATGCTTATATCTCTGGTTCTGAATCATTTTGTGCTGCCGCGTGCAAACCGGGTGCGCCTGGATTTTGAAGACTCGTTTTACCGCGACCGCTTGCTGGTAGAGAATTATCACGCCGAATTTCCGGGAAATGAACTGATCCACTACGCCAGCTATAACTCTAAGGAATCCATTATCAATGATTTTGTGATTGAGCGCTATGACAACCGGAACCGTTTGGTTCATTTCCTGAAAGCCCGTACGGCAGAAGTTGATTCGGGAACTTCTAATTGGCATTTAACGGATGTATTCGAACGGCGGGTCAGCTATCTGGACACGTTGAAACCCGACCTGAAACTTCATACAACTCCTTTCGATCAGAAAATTCAATTGACGGAAGAACATAAAAAAGATACCGTTTTGCCTTACCATATTGAGGACATGGCTATCCGTGATAATATTGTCGAAGCGATGACTTATACGGAACTGAAGAAGTTTATCCGGAAGGAAAAAGAGAAGGGAAATTCGAACGTGCCAACTTTTGAGATCGAACTGTATCAGCGAACCAGTTATCCGTTTGCGACTTATGTGCTGACGCTTATCGGGGTGAGTGTGTCCAGCCGGAAAAAGCGTGGTGGGATCGGGATTAATATCGCTATCGGGCTTTTGTTCGTTTTCATTTATATTTTTGCAATGAAAATAACGACAGTTGCTGCTACAACGGTTGGATTTCCTCCAATTGCAGCTGTCTGGATTCCAAATATTATTTTTGGTATTTTAGCCATTTTCTTATATCGTATTGCCCCTAAATAAACGAATGAAGCGGATTGTTGGCTTACTTCTTTTTTTGCTGATTGTTGCCGGTGTGAATGCACAGATCGTCAATATTGAAAACCGTCGTATCTATGAAGATACCTCGGGGTGGAGTGGTTCGTTGGATGCGGGAATGTCTGTAACGCAAAACTCTTCCGATATACTCTATTCCGGGAATTTCCGCCCGAGAGCTCAGTACAGGACGCGGAAAAACTTCTATCTGATGATTGCGGACCTGAATTATACTGCTTCCAATAAAACAACTTACGCCAATTCAGGAATGGCTCATTTCAGATATGCCAGACGGATTAAAAACGGCCCCTGGAAATGGGAAGCTTATATGCAGATCCAGTACAACCAATTGTTGAATCAACGGGTTCGTTATCTGGTCGGGACCGGTCCGCGCTGGAAATTCATTGATACGAACAACGTCCGTTTTTTTGTCGGGACTTCCGCCTTTTGGGAATACGAGGAGCTTACGGCAGATGGCGTTATTAATAGTAATTTCCGGTGGAGCAACTACCTGAGCTGGTTCATTCGGACAAAAAGCGGATTCAGTTTTTCGGCAACAACCTATTATCAGCCGCGCTGGGATAAAATGAAAGATTTTCGCTTCTCTGGTCAGTACCAAGTAGCCCAGGCAATTACCAAACGCCTGGATATGCGGATTGAATTTAACCTTTTTTACGATAGTGCCCCTCCCGAAAATGTGCGCAAAACAGTTTTCAGTTCCTCTGCCGGTTTTCGCGTGAGATTAGGCGAATAAAACGGTTTTCTTTTTTCAGGTCTTTCACACTTTGTTGGTATATTTTAGTTGATCCACATGAGTTTTTCACGTTCTACTTTTAAGCGTATAAATCCGAAAACGACCGTCAATAAATGACCTTTGATCTCTTCCACGGTTCCGCTTTGTTTGGTTTCGATCATTTTTACCGTTGATCCGACCACAATTTTATCCCGTTGGTAGATATCTTCTTCCGGTTTTTGAGTCTTACGCTTTTTGGCTACTGGTTTCTGCGGTTTTTGCTGCATTAGTTCTACCTTGCGCTTTGCTTCCTCAATTTTTGATTTCTCCACCATCAGGTATTTGCGTACGTCTTCCATTAAGGGCGTGTTGGCTTCTTTTTTGCGGGATTTGGTCTGGTAGCGGTCGATGAAAGTTTTCATCTTTTTCCCGGAATTGATGTATATATTATTTTTTTCTGCCAGATCCTGTTGCGTGCGCAAACGCTCATCAATACGTTTCTTTTTTTCGGTAAATTCTTCGCGTGCCGTGTTTGCCAGTTCCTGCGCCTCAATGTGTTCTTTGTTCAGACGTTGCAGGTACATTTTTTCGCGATTCAGTTCATTCAGCAAATGATCCATTTTCACGCGGTTCTGATCCAGTCTTCCTTTTGCCTGTTCAATTAGATCCATTGGGATTCCATTCATCTGAGCCACCTCGAAGGTAAATGAACTTCCCGGTTGTCCCATGGAGAAACGATACAATGGTTCCAGTGTTTCGATATCGAACAACATGCAGCCGTTTGCTGCATTCGGAAGCCTGTCGGCCTTGAGTTTGATATTGGCGTAGTGTGTTGTGATAACACCGTAGGATTTCCGGTTATACAATTCCTCGAAAAACACTTCAGCCAAAGCTCCACCGAGTTCCGGATCCGACCCTGTTCCAAATTCGTCCAGAAGTAAAAGGGTCCGTTTATTGGAAACTTTCAGGAAGTATTTCATGCGTTTCAAACGGTAGGAATAAGTACTTAGTTCGTTCTCGATAGATTGATTGTCTCCGATATCGGTCAGTACCTGCTGGAAGAAACAGAACTTGCTGTTTTCGTGAACCGGAATGAGCAAACCTGCCTGGAGCATGATTTGCAGCAGTCCGATTGTTTTCATAGTAATTGATTTTCCACCGGCATTCGGACCGGAAATAACCAGCATGCGGCTGTTCGGATCCAGGATCAGGCTTTGCGGAAGCGTGATTTTTCCCAAAGACTTGTTTGTTTTCCACAAAATCGGATGAAAGGCATCGATCAGCTCAATGCGTGTATTTCGCACAATTCCAGGCAAATTTGCGTTTAAATCGAGCGCAAGTTTGGTTTTGGCATTAATGAAATCAAATTCGGTGAGCAGGTTCTGATACGCTTCGATCAGGGGGAGATGATGTGCAATTTCGCGGGTCAGTTCCTGGAGAATCCGGAAAACTTCCTTGCGTTCATCATCCAGCGTCATTTCCAGCTCATTGTTCAGCGGGATGTTGATTGCCGGTTCAATAAAAGTCAGGCTTCCGGTTTTGGAAGAGCCCATCACCATTCCGCCCACCTTTCGCTTGTGGCTGGATTGAACGGTCAGTACGCGCCGTTCGTTGACGAATGCTTCTTTCGTATCGCCCAAAAAGCCTTCTTTCAGATAACGCCGCATTTCTTTGTCAAAATTGCGGTTGATCTGGTTTCGTAGTCTGGAGATCTGCTGCCGGATCACATATAATTCAGGTGAAGCATCATCTTTGATCTGTCCGCGGCGGTCGAACACTTTTTCAATTGCTTCAATCAACTCCCGGGTGAAATAAACATGCTCCAGAAGCGCGAATAAATTCGGAAAATCCTGGGAGCGTTTGTCAAAAAAATGAAGAATCTGGTTCACCAGCTCGGAAGCCCGCGTAATGCGCATGAAACCTTCCTGTTGCAAAACGGCATTTCTGATTGGTAATAACCGGATCTCCGTTAGCAATTCTTCAAAATCCAGTGCAGGAAAAGATTCACCTTCCACGCGAATGCGTTTGAATTCGTTGAGACGCTGCAATTCAAATCCGATGGTATTGAAATCGTTATTCGGTATCAGGTTTTCCAAGCGTTTTTTAGCTGTGTCGCCAATACTGAATGCAGCCAGCCATTCTCTGATCTGGTTGAATTCCAGATCGTGAAGTGTTTGCTGATCAAATCCTTTCATAGTGTAAAAATAAGGGCAATTTAAAAGTCAGCAAGAAACCTTTCTTTTTAATTCGGAAATCTGCCTGAAAATAGTGAAATCCTGTATATGCTTGTTAATTTACCAGGGTAAATAATGAATGAATTACTCAGGACCTTAATCGTTCTTTCTTGCTACTCTTATAACAAGAAGCTTTCAGGAATAATCAAACGTTATTTTTGTGCAAAATCATTCTTCAAAATTCTATTTTTACAACCAGAGAGAGTGAAAAAGGTTGAAAAATTGGATTTAAGATTTTTCAACTCTTTTCACATTTAACGCTTTTGACTTCTTGAGATATGAGACTTCTTTCTTTTAACGTAAACGGAATTCGTGCAATTGCTGGAAAATCATTTATTACCGATATGCGGCAGATGAATGCAGATGTTATTTGTTTGCAGGAAACCAAAGCAACGGTCGACCAGGTGAAAGATGTCGTGGCACCTCTGGGATATGCACATGTATATGCAAATGAAGCCGCACGAAAAGGATATTCCGGTACAGCTGTTATTTCGAAAACGGAGCCGGTGTCTGTGGTTTACGATATGGGAGTTCTGCAGCACGATGAAGAGGGAAGGGTTATTTGTGCGGAATATGACCGTTTTTACCTGGTGACAGTTTATGTGCCGAACTCGGGAAGTGAGCTATTACGCCTTCCGTATCGCAAAACCTGGGATACGGATTTTTTGGCTTATCTGAAAGGATTGGAGGCAAAAAAACCGGTAATTGTTTGTGGAGATTTTAATGTTGCTCACAAAGCAATCGATCTGGCACGTCCGAAAGAAAATTACAACAAATCAGCCGGATTCATGCAGGAGGAAATCGACGGGATAGATGCCTTTATTGGAAGCGGGCTGGCAGATTCCTGGCGTGTGTTGAATGGTGATGAGGTAAAATATACCTGGTGGAGCTATCGCGCAGGAGCAAGAGGGAAAAACATTGGCTGGAGAATCGACTATTTCCTGGTATCCGAAAGTTTTATTCCGCAGCTGAAAGCCGCAACAATCCACAATGAAATCATGGGGTCGGATCACTGTCCGGTTGGACTGGAGCTGAGTTTGTGATTTATGAAAGGGAATCTCGTGAGGTAAAGCAGCCATCTCTGTATTTTTGCAGGTTTTGATGATTTTGTACATCCGGCCACCTGATTTTAGGGATATACGTTTTGTTTATAACCTGTTCATTAACTATTCGTAACTAAATCTTGGCATTTCGTTTTAAAGGCATGTTTTGATTCTCTATCTTTGTTTCATGGAAGAACAACAACCGGGCAATTCCCGCCGAGTAAGTGCACGCACCAGAAATACCATTTTACCGCTGGCAAACGAAATGGGGAAGATTCCTCCTCAGGCTGTTGACATAGAGCAGGCAGTACTCGGGGCAATGATGCTGGATAAAAACGCTGTTACAGATACCATTGATATGCTCTCGGAAGAAAGTTTTTACGATCCGAAGCACGTTTATATTTACGGCGCAATCCGTGAATTGTTCGGTACGTCTAATCCTATAGACTTATTGACTGTTGCGGAAAAACTCAAGCAGCGTGGAGAACTGGAAGCAGCTGGTGGTGTTGTGTACCTGTCTTCCCTGACTCAGCGTATAGGTTCGGTGGCACATATTGAATACCATGCCCGGATTATAGCTCAGAAGCATATTCAGCGTGAAATTATCCGGATGTGTTCCGAAACCCTGAGGGATGCTTATGATGAAACAATGGATGTATTCGAGTTGCTGACCAGGGCAGAAGGACAATTGTTTGGAATTGCTGAAAACAACATGAAGAAATCGGTTGCAACGATGAATATTGTTGTGAGTGAAGCAATCAGGGAAATCGAACAGGCGGCTAAAAACAGCGATGGACTTTCCGGAATTCCGACCGGTTTCCGCAAACTGGATGAGTTGACATCGGGCTGGCAACGCTCGGATATGATCGTTATTGCGGCTCGTCCGGCGATGGGAAAAACGGCATTTGTTTTATCTATGGCGCGAAATACGGCTGTGGATTTCAACATGGGAGTAGCGATTTTTTCCCTGGAGATGTCCTCCGTACAGTTGGTGAAACGTCTGATCTCCGCTGAAAGTATGATTTCGGCTGAAAAACTGAGAAAAGGAAAACTGGAGGAATATGAATTCCAGCAGCTATATTCCCGCGTGACCAAACTGGCGGAAGCACCAATCTATATTGATGATACACCGGGACTGAGCGTTTTTGACCTGCGTGCAAAATGCCGCCGGTTGAAATTGCAGTATGATATCCAGGTCGTGATTATCGATTATTTGCAGCTGATGTCGGCCGGTGGAGGAAAAGGAACCGGAAACCGCGAGCAGGAAATCTCAACCATTTCCCGTTCCATTAAAGAAATTGCAAAAGAGCTCAATGTGCCTATCATTGCATTGTCACAGCTTTCCCGTTCGGTTGAAACACGCGGGGGAGATAAACGTCCGGTGCTTTCGGATCTTCGTGAATCGGGAGCGATTGAGCAGGATGCAGATATCGTGGGATTCTTGTACCGACCGGAATATTACGGAATTACGACCGCGGAAGACGGATCTTCGAACGAAGGAGTGGGAGAGGTCATCATTGCAAAACACCGGAACGGTGGACTGGAAAATGTGCGGATGCGTTTCGTTGGGAAATATGCACGCTTCGAAAACATGGAAGATCAGTACAATTCGCTGGGTGGAGCCGGGATAGATTTCAACCCGAATTCCATGAGTGCCGGAATGTCGGTGAATCGCGGATTTGATGACATGCCACGTACCATTACACTCGGAAGTAATATGAACAACGTGCCGGATGAAGATTTCAATGGTCCGGATGAAACACCATTCTAATACCAGGTTAATCTTGAATTGAAAAAACAATCATTTCGTTATCAGTAAATTGATATTTTATAATATATCATTTGGCACTGGGAAAAATCACAAATTATGTTGTAAATCAGGCTTTGTCTGGAAAATGAATTACTTTTAATGTCCATTACAAGATTACTATGAGATTCTTTCTTGCTCTTGCATTTTTAATCCTGGTTCAGTCGGTTTCAGCTTCTTCTATCCTCGTTCCGATGGATGAAAGGCAGACCAATCATTTGAAAGCATACGGTGTTTCCTTCTGGGTGCTGGAAAATGGGATCGTGATGGAGTGGCTGCTGAATTACCGCGGAGGTTCTTTCTTGTTTCCGAATTTGCAGGGAATTGAAGAAGAATTGATTATTCGCGGAGTGAGCTATGAAATTCTGGCAGACGGACAAGTCAATGCGATCCGGACGGAAATTGCTAACCCGGAAATCAATATGGAAGTGGTGCAGCTGGAAAAAGCTCCGAAAATTGCTGTTTATACACCGAGAAGCGCCCTGCCTTGGGATGATGCGGTGACTATGGTACTGGATTATGCGGAAATTCCTTATGATAAAATTTACGATTCGGCTATTGTGATGGGCGTTTTGCCGAAATACGACTGGCTACATTTGCATCACGAAGATTTTACCGGGCAGTACGGAAAGTTTTATGCTTCTTTCCATAAGGAAGCGTGGTATATCAATCAAGTTGCTGATGCGGAAAAGGATGCGGCAAACCTGGGTTTCGCAAAAGTGTCACAATTGAAACTGGAGGTGGCTAATAACATCAGGAATTTTGTCATAGGAGGAGGATTCCTGTTCACTATGTGCAGCGGAACAGATAGTTTCGACATCGCACTGGCGGCACATGATACCGATATTTGCGAGCGGATGTTTGATGGCGATCCGAGGGATCCGAATTGTCAGAGCAAACTCGATTTCAACCTGACTTTTGCATTCAAGGATTTTACTTTATACCAGGATCCGATGGTGTATGAGTATTCCAATATCGACGGAACAGACCTGCATCTGAAAGTTCCGAAAAACCAGGATAAATTCACCTTGTTTGAATTTTCCGCTAAGTGGGACGTGGTTCCTACTATGCTGACACAGTGCCACACGGATGTGATCGATGGTTTCATGGGGCAAACGACAGATTTCAGACGCGATCTGATTAAATCCAACGTATTGGTAATGGGCGAAAGCAAAGCTCTGAATACAGCGCGTTACATTCATGGTGAACTGGGGCAGGGAACCTGGACTTTCTATGGAGGTCACGACCCGGAAGATTATCAGCATCGTGTGGGAGATCCGCCAACAGATTTGAATCTACATCCGAACTCTCCGGGTTATCGTTTAATTCTGAACAACATTTTGTTTCCGGCTGCAAAAAAACAGAAAAGAAAGACCTGACATCCTTCAGTTCTTCTCAGAATGCATGAGAAATACATAAAAACGGAATTCAGATCCATTCTGCCATCATTTTTTTGCTTGCTGGAAATCCAAAATCCGATTCCCGTCAGAAAATTAGTTGAAATTTATTTCAGGCATAGAGTTGTGGAGACCATGTGATAAATTTTAACTATTGCCGGATTATTAATAATTTCTTATCTTTGCAGTACTTTTTACAAAAACAAACATAGCATGCAACTGTGGAATACATTTAGTAAAGAGGAATTGGAGCAAAAATTGCGTGAAGCTGGTTACAAGTTTGTGACTATTTCATTCTATAAGTACGCAAAAATTGCCAATCCTCAAGTTTTTAGAGATTATTTGTACCAATTATTGGACAACCTCCAGGTGGTGGGCCGGATCTATGTGGCAAATGAGGGAATCAATGCACAGATTTCTGTTCCGACAGACCGGTTGAATGATTTTCGAACCGATTTGTACTCAATTGACTTTCTGGATGGCGTTCGCCTGAACATTGCCGTAGAAGAGAAAGGAGCGGAATTCCCGTTTCTGAAACTGAAAATCAAAGTCAGAAACAAAATCCTGGCTGACGGGCTTTCGGATGAAACCTTTGATGTGACCAATATCGGGAAGCACCTGAAAGCTAAAGAATTTAATGAGTTAACGAACGATCCGGATACCATTCTGATCGACTTCCGGAATCATTACGAGCATGAAGTAGGTCATTTTAAAGGAGCTATTTTGCCGGATGTGGATACCTTCCGCGAATCGTTGCCAATGATCGAAGAAACGTACCTCAAAGGAAATGAGGATAAAAACATTGTGATGTACTGTACTGGTGGAATCCGCTGTGAAAAAGCTTCTGCATGGTTCAAACACCGCGGGTTCAGAAACGTGCATCAACTGGAAGGAGGAATCATCAAATACGCCAACGAATGCCGTGAAAAGGGATTGGACAATAAGTTTGCCGGGAAGAACTTTGTATTCGACGAACGGAGAGGTGAGCGCATCACGGATGAGGTGGTTTCACATTGTCACCAGTGCGGAGAACCTGCAGATGAGCATACGAACTGTGCAAACGAAGCGTGTCACTTGCTGTTTATTCAATGTGAAAAATGTAAGGCGAAGTATGAAAACTGCTGTACACCGGAATGTCAGTCCGTTATTCACTTGCCGTTTGAAGAGCAGAAAACTTTGAGAAAAGGATTGAACAACAGCAATAAAATTTTCAAAAAAGGGCGTGCCTCGCATTTATTGGAGCAATTGAATCAATAAAAGAACTATCTTCGGTCAACAAAATTTATACACGTGAATTTAGTAATTGACTGGCATATAGACTCGCAAATTATTGATGGATGGTCCACACCGAACCTATACGGTTTGCTGTTTGTGGGAGGAATGATTATTGGATACTATGTGATTCGAAAAATGTTCAGATCCGAAGCAATTTCTGAGAAATATTTGGATAGATTGCTGTTGTATGTGGTTCCTGCAACCATTATCGGCGCACGTTTGGGACATGTATTCTTTTACGGGCCGTACCGCGATGGATACAATGCAAAAGGTATATGGGAAAGAGGTTACCTGGATCATCCGATGGATATCTTCAAAGTGTGGGAAGGTGGTTTGGCCAGTCACGGAGCGGCAATTGTGATTCTGATCATGTTATATGTGTACTCCCGGAAAGTGGTGAAGCGCCCAATGTTGTGGATCCTGGACCGTATTGTAGCACCGATTGCAATTGCGGGATGTTTTATTCGTTTGGGAAACCTGGTAAATCATGAAATCATTGGTATCCCGACAGATCTTCCGTGGGGATTTAAATTTTACAACGCTGATCCGGAATATTTAGTGAATGGAGAGGTGGTTCCACGTCACCCGAGCCAGTTGTATGAATCTGTTTGTTACCTGATTTCGTTCATCGTGTTGTACCGTATGTATTGGAAAACAAAAGCAAAACAATCACCCGGGAAATTGTTCGGAGCATTTATGATCCTGATCTGGACTGCGCGTTTCTTCATCGAATTTATCAAAGTGGGACAGAATGACAACGATGATATCTGGATGCTGAAAACCGGGCAATGGCTCAGTATTCCTTTCATTCTGATCGGCTTGTATCTCACTTTCCGGAAAGTTCCGGCTAAAGAACAGGAAAAGTTTGACGAAGCAGTGGCGCAGCCGCTTCCATGATATTCAGAAAGTCCGTCAGTTGACGGATTTTTTTGTTTAGAAATTTTAAGCCTTCAGAAGATTAATAAAGATGTCTTATAGCCATTTTTGGATTTCGTAATATTACGAAGAGGCAAATTCCCAATATCGCGAATAGAAGCACTGCATATTGAAGGATTCGTACGAAACCATCTTTCCGAAACTTCAAAGAATTTACCGTATCTTTGTACCCCTTTTAGTATTGAATCAAATTCATGAAAACAAAAACACTTCGAAAAAATAAAGTCAACGTAGTGACGCTTGGATGTGCAAAGAACACCTTTGATTCGGAAGTGATGATGGCACAGTTGAAAGCCAATAAATTTGAAGTGGAACATGAAGCCACAAAGGATGATTCCGAAATTGTGATTATCAATACCTGCGGGTTTATTGACAATGCGAAGCAGGAGTCCATCGAAACAATCCTCAGATATGCGGAAGCGAAAAAAGATGGTTTAGTTGATAAAGTTTACGTTACAGGATGTCTGGCACAGCGATACAAAGAGGATTTGGAGCAGGAAATCCCGGAAGTAGATGCTTTCTTTGGGACTAGAGAATTGCCCCGTCTGCTGAAAACATTGAAAGCAGACTATAAACACGAATTGGTCGGAGAGCGTTTGCTGACAACTCCTTCTCATTATGCATATTTCAAAATCGCGGAAGGATGCGATCGTCCGTGTTCGTTTTGTGCTATTCCGTTGATGCGGGGGAAACACGTATCTACACCAGTTGAACAGTTGGTTGCATCAGCCAAAAGCCTTGCTGCACAAGGAGTCAGGGAAATTTTGCTCATTGCGCAGGACCTGACATACTACGGGTTGGATATCTATAAAAAACGAAACCTCGCTGAATTGCTGGATCAACTGGCAGCAGTGGAAGGAATTGAGTGGATTCGCTTACACTATGCTTTTCCGGCAGGTTTCCCAATGGATGTCCTGGATGCAATGGTGAAGTATCCGAATGTGTGTTTGTACCTCGATATGCCTTTACAACATGGATCAACCAGGATTCTTCAGTCTATGCGCCGCGGAATTACACGCGAAAAAACGGAAGCATTAGTGAATACCATCCGGGAGAAAGTACCTGGAGTGGCAATCCGTACAACTTTGATTGCCGGGTATCCCGGAGAAACGGAAGAAGATTTCGAAGAAATGTATGATTTCGTGGAACGTATGCGTTTTGACCGTTTAGGAATTTTCACCTATTCACATGAAGAAAATACACATGCTTATTCCCTGGAAGACGATGTTCCGGACGAAGTGAAGCGAGAACGTGCCGATGCGATTATGGAATTACAATCGGGAATCAGTTACGAGTTGAATCAGGACAAAATTGGTAAAATTTTCAAAGTATTGTTCGACCGCTCGGAGGGAGATTATTTCATCGGGCGCACTGAGTTTGATTCCCCGGAAGTGGATAATGAGGTGCTTGTGAAGAAAACCGGAGAATATGTGAGAATCGGAGATTTCGCCATGGTCGAAATTATTTCTGCAGATCACTACGACTTGTACGGTAAGCTGGTTTGATTTCCGTAAATCTGCTACCGAATGAAACATGTACTTTTCCCGTTTCCATGTTGTGTGAAAATCATGCTCCGTTGGTACTGTCGGGGAGGAGTCCTGTAAGTGAAACCTATATGAAGATAAAGAAGAAGATCTTTTTGTTCAGCCCCAAAATATAATATCAATCACATTGTAACAGAATTTTTGATTTTTCCCGGAATAAGCAGTAAAGCGGGTTCTGTGATTATGAAATAATGTAAAAATCACATTATTAAGTAGTTAAAATTGCATTTAGAATAAGAATAAAATCTATTTTATAAACTTTCATTTTCCTCGTCAAATCCGTTCCTGTAATTTTAATTAACACTGCCTCCAAATGCAGGGTGATTTTTGAAATTTCATTACCTGTATGTTGAAGACAAAACTTTTTAATTACTTTTGGAGCATTAGTTACAAAAGAATTATTACATAAGGTAGTGCGTAGCATGACTTTTCTCGTACAGAAAATCTCCAATTTTTTTATCGAGAGAAAACGTCAAGTGAACGCGCCTATATCAATGGGCGTGTTCCTGGGCGTATTCAATTCGATAAGGCGTTTGGAGATGCCTCTGTACGTTGAGTACTGCTGAGGTTCACGCCCTCCCTGTTTCAGAACCATAATACCAGAGATGCCTTTCGAACCAAAGGCACTGCATCATGAAACAAAAATTCCAATTTTCACTGGCGAAGGCTGCTAACAACTGATTAGCTCCAGCAGGCGGGATGCCTGCCCTTCGAAGGCTCGTCACCCGGGCGGGCAAAAACAAAAAAACATACCTGTTAATTTTTACTATTTTTCACATGAAAAAATTCATTTTCATCCTTTTAGGATGCAGTACCTTTCTGGCCAATGCTCAGGTTGAAGCACCTCCAGCACCAAAAGAGTATTCTCCGTTAATTACTCTGGCAACAAATTCGAACAACAGCAGCGTTGTGGATTTCAATTCCGTCAACTGGAACGATTACCCGAATACGACCGGATTTGACCTGAGCAGGATAACGCCTTTATCCTGGCTTCAGGATGCCGCTGCAGGCTCCTGGAGCGATTTCAGAGACTTACCCCTCACCATTCTTGAAATAGACGGCGAACCATGCAGTATGGAAGGAATCGTGAAGCTGGTCTCCGTGCAGGACCAGGATATCGTCCTGGGAGAAATTACCGTAAAAAAAGCAAAACGCCTGGAAATTGAGGAGCAATATACACTTTCCATGAACGGCAATACCCTGGCAGCATATAACAACCATTATTTCGCCTATTTTGACGGAGCCGGGCTGATCTTTGAAGTTTTTTCAAAGCAGCAGGACCTGGGAGCCGGTCTGGGGCAGGCGTATGAGGGAATTTCGTTCAATATCGAAGACCCGGCCCAGCAGCAGGATATTCACCTGGTTTTGACACCAAACCCCTGCCAGCGCGGAAACAAGCCTCAGGCAAATTTTGATCTGTGGGCAGACGGTTACGTATCTGTAAGCATCTCAGACCAGCTGTCACAATTCAATAAGGTTGTTTTTGGAGGAAACCTGCTGAAAGACTCCAACAGCGTCATCATTTCCGCAGAGGATTACCCGGCGGGCATTTATGTGGTCAGTGTATTATTCCAGGGACAAGTGTTTTCCGCTAACTTAATCATTCAATAACGATGAAAAATTTATTTGCAATCATGCTTTCATTTCTGACACTCTCCGGGTTAAACGCCCAGTGCCCGAATGGAAACGCTGAAAATAACAGCTTCAGTAACTGGGCCACTTACAGCTCCGTTGCGCAAAACCCGCAAAACCTGAATTCCTTTTTACCGGGTTTCAATTCGGACCGGTTTGGGATTCAGAATAGTACATCAAACTATCCAACATATATTCCATATATGTTAGTTAATGGTGTTGACAAGTATGGTGGATTTTCCGTTCCCAGCCAGGGAACCTATTGCTTTAGTTTAAACAATAATCATGCGGGAGGCTATGCAGAAATGATGAAATACACCTTTACCGTTACCAGTCAAAACAAGCTGTTTAAGCTGCGCTATGCCATTGTGCTCCAGGACGGAGGACACGGTGCGGGGAAAAATCCTTCCGGATGGTTTTACATGGTGAAGGGAAACGCAACTACCCCGGACATGGGCGGACTCCACTTATTTAGCCAAACCATGACAAACTTCACGGCTGATTTGAATAACCCTTTTTACAAAAGGTCTCCAACGAGCCCCGATGTGATTTACAAAGACTGGGAATGCCTGGAATTTGATTTATCGGCTTATGTTGGCCAGCAGGTTTCTTTTGTGGCTATTGCAAGAGATTGTACTCAGAGCGCGCATTTCGGGTATATGTATATTGATGGCTTGTGCGATGACTGGCCAGCTGTGGCAGATGGCTTCCTAAACGGCTCCGCCTTTTGCATGGGGCAGCCCATTATCCTCAATGCGGCAGCCTCCGAAGGAGAAGACAGCTATTTCGTAGAAGTATCGGAAGTGGATGCAAACGGAAATTATTACCCGAATGGCAGCGGAGCTATGGTGGTGAGCGACTGGTTTATGGCCCAGCAGGCTCCTGCAAATTTTGATGTCACCGGTTACCTGAGCGCCAAAGGCGTGAAGCTCAAATGCGGACAGAAGTACAAGGTCAAAATCGCAGTCGCGAATCATTGCGCAACCTGGAATGAAAAAAGCATCTGGTTTGATATGGTTTGCCCTCAGGTGAATGCCGGGCCGGATATTACCAAATGCTGTTCCGCAGAAGTGATTCAAACCGACCCCCTGCAAATCGGCCCGGCAGCCATACCCGGCAATACGTATAGCTGGACTTCTGTTCCTCCGGGTTTCACCAGCACTATTTCCAATCCGGGAATAAGCCCCACAAGCACAACGGCTTATCTGGTTGAGATGACACAACCTGACGGATGTATTGGAAGAGACACGGTAGTGGTGCGTTTTCTCCCACCAGGATATATGCTGTCTTTGACCTCCGCATACAAACAGTGCGATTATCAGCCTTACGTAACGGCCCATATCCTTTACAATGGCTGTTCAACACTGGATCAGCAGTTTTTGAGTACGTTCGGCTATCCGGATGCTTCCTTTGTGAAATGGTATTTCAAACCGACGGGAGGCACCAGCCAGCTGATTGGTTCGGGAGGAGTGATTCATGCGCCCAATGCGGACGGAATCCTGACGGCAACCATTTCAACGAATTGTGCGCCCAATCCGGTTAGCGCCACGATACAGCTGAATTACCGCCCCGGAGGGCATGGCTTAATTGCACCAAATTCTTTTACACCTTCCGCAACAAACAATCATGTTCTGCGCATATTGGAATACGGCCCTTATGCACCGCAAAATATTGGAGACGGGCCAGCCTATGATATGATTGATTTTAAGCTGCGAATATATAACAGATGGGGCGAAAACTTCAAAACCGTCACAAAAGCAGATGCTGGCAGAGGTCCAAATGATTACTTAAGGCAGGGAGACATTTTTTGGGATGGAACCAATAGTCAGGGCTTAGTACAATTTGGCACATACTACTATACCCTGGAAGCAAAATATTGCGGCCAGTCTGATTTTGTAAGAGTTTGTATGGACGGAAGTGAAACCAGTCCATGCGTCAGATGGATCTGGGCGTTTTGTATTCTGCATTTGCAAGGGTGCGCTAAACCTGTAAATGTGCTGTACTAAACAGAACCAGGCTATCGTTAAATGTTAAATAACTGCAAAAACCCAGCCGAAGTGAACAATTGTTCACTTCGGCTGGGTTGAAATAAAAAAACAAATTGAACGTTATACACACCATGAACAGAAGAATTGTTGCAGCTGCTTTGATACTCATACATTCGTTTCATTTATTTGCTCAGAAAGAAGCTGCAAACTGGATATTAAGCCCCAATTCATTATTAAATTTTAATTCATCCCCTCCCACGCTCAGTTACGCCCCGGCCCTGCCTTTCAGTACCTGGGAATCTGCCGCAAGTATTTCAGATGCAAATGGAAATCTTTTGTTTTACACCGATGGAGATACCGTAAGGGGGGCGGATGGAAATATATTGCCAGGCGGTGAAGATGTTTCGTATATTCCGGCATTACTTTTAGAAAGCACCACACAAGGCGCTTTGTTTCTTCAGAAACCGGGATCTTCCAATCTGTTCTATTTATTCTCACTGGGGCATTATCAGGAAGGCTACGGCAAGGGGCTTTTTAGCTACTCGGTAATCGATAAAAATTTAAATGGTGGGCTTGGTTCGGTAATCTCAAAATACAATCATTTGTGTCAGGATACATTAGCGGAAAAAATGACCGCTACTAAGCACTGCAATGGCAGGGATTTTTGGATTGTCATTGTCAAATGTATTGCCACAAAGCTGCAGGACGGTGTACCTATTGGCTTTAACTACCTGACCGAATTTCAAAGCTATCTGCTGACTGAAAACGGAGTGCAGGCATCTCCGGTAAAATCCGTGCTAAAAACACATGCTGTCAGGCTTGGACAAATGAAATTCAATAACAAAGGAGACGAGCTGGCTTTTGCCGATGAAGAATTTCTGACCTTGCTTGCTTTTGATAAATCTTCCGGAAAAGTTTCATTAAAATCGGAGCGAAAACTGCCCTTAAAAAACGGGTACGGAATCGAATACGCCCCTAATGACCAGTTGATTTATATCAATGAGAAACAATATGACATCAGTACAAACACCTTAATTTCAGTTTATAATTACCCAAATCCATCACAATTACAACGGGGACCTGACGGAAAAATCTATGCAAATAATCAGGTTTCTTCAAATCCGGTTATTTACTCCAATTCCGGAGCGAATTTTACGTGGTCTTATGCTAATAGTAATGCCATGCTTTACCAAAGACAGGATAGCACTTTAGGAATTGCTGCAATTGAAAATCCGGATATTAGCGGGATAGGTTGTCAACCTAATTTAAACTATGCTTCACTGGAAAATCCGGCATATTTCAATAAGTTTTCTATGCCTCTCCCCAATTTCCCCTCTTTCTATTTCAATCATCCGGTAAGCGAATTCAGTTACAATGGAATATGCACAGGAGAACCGTTTCAGTTCTTTCTGAACAATACGAACATCGTTCCGGATTCCGTTCACTGGGTTTTCCATGATACAGGATATGAGGTAACAGCTCTAAGCCCCACTTTTACTTTCCCGGTATCGGGAGAATGGCAGGTAACCTGCACTGTTTACACCAATGGCATTGCAATGAGTAGTACACAGTGTGCAGATGTCTGCGGGCCAAATAATGTTTCTCTTCCGGAGAAAATTAACTTATGTGAAGTTGCCGCTCCCTTTGAGCTGAATGCTTTAAATGTATGTACCTCCGAATACCTGTGGAGCACGGGTGATACCACTGCTGCAATCACCATCCGGGAGGAGGGAACATATACTGTACAGGCAACAAATAGCTGCGGCGTTTACACGTATTCTGTTGAAGTATTTAAAGGGGACGATTGCAAGGTTCTTACGGAAATACCGAATATCATCACGGTGAATGACGATCAGACCAACGATGTGTTCAGCATCAAAGTGAAAAATGCCAAACACCTGAATTATTCCGTAGTCAACCGCTGGGGTAATTTAATGACCAAAGGAGAAATCACCGTTCCGCCAGCTTCTGTTTTTGACTGGAATACGTTCAGTTTATGGGATGGGAAAACAGAGCAGGGAGAACCTGTAACAAATGGGTCTTACTTTTACGTAATCGAATTTACCTTATTCAATGATTCCAGGACTGCAAAAAACGGGTTTTTGGAGGTGTCAAAATAAATAACATAATAAAAACAAAAAAAATATCATGATGAATTTAGCTATTAGAACTGTATCCCTGTTCATGTTTTGTCTTTGTAATTTGTATCTGGCAGCACAGCAGTATCCTGTTTCAACACTTTTTGGGAATAATCTCATACAGACCAATCCGGCTATGACCGGTGCAGTTTATAAACATTCTGCAAATGTAATCTGGAGAGGTGCCGGGACGGCATCTCCTAACCTTCCTTACCCAACAACCCTTTGGGCAAATTATGCGTACAGGATGGATAAGATCAACAGTGGGATAGGCATCAGCTATCGTTATGATGCCTGGGGAGCACAAAAAAGAAATACCGCACTGCTTTCCTATGCCTATCATATCCCGATTAAATCTCTTTATCTTTCCATCGGAGCCTCCGCAGGGATAAACACGCTGAATGTTGATTATTCCGGCCTGATTTTCGGCGAACCTGTACCCGAACCTCAGTTTAACCCGGTTTTCACTGCTGATTTCGGACTTGCACTGCACCATGAAAAATGGAATGTCGGACTCAGTATGACACAATTGAACAATCCCACTTTTCGGGCGAAAAATATTCCGGGAAGTTATAATCTTGCTCCCCAGTTCTGGTTATTTGCCGATTACCGGTTTAATATGGGAGAGAAATGGAGCTTAACTCCACGGGTTCAATTAGTAGCAGACCGGATAAACCTGACCACAAATATTCAGGTTTTAGCCACCAGGAAAGAAAAATTCTGGTTTGGTATCGGCATGAAAAACACATTTGGGAACGATCCATACTTTATAATTTCTCCGATGGTTGGTTATGATATTAAAGGGAAATTCAGAATCGGTTATGCCGCAAATATTTCATCTGTCCCGGATGCTTTTACGCACAATCATATGACGAGTGAAGTGGTATTATCGTTTTTGATGAAGTAGCAGAATAACTGTGGAAACTGCAAATGGAACTTGATTCAGATTAAAACAAGGCTTAAGACTAGAGCAATTTATCAATAATTAATTTTCGTTATTTCTCGGATGGTATGTTAAAATAGCATCGCGCAGAAAACGCTGATCGAGGTGTGTGTAAATCTCAGTTGTCGTAATGTTTTCATGTCCTAACATGTCTTGTACGGCCCGGAGGTTTGCTCCGCCTTCAATGAGGTGTGTGGCAAAAGAATGCCGGAATGTATGCGGACTGATGTTTTTATGAATTTCCGCTTTTTCAGCCAGTTGTTTGATGATGGTGAAAATCATAACGCGCGTTAATTGTGCTCCGCGCCGGTTCAGGAAAACATAAGCTTCGTGTCCTTTTTTGACCGGTACGTTTTCCCGGTCGGTTTGGACGTAAATTCCCACTTCCTCAATAACGCTCGGACTTACTGGAACCAGTCGTTCTTTATTGCCTTTCCCGATTACACGGATAAAACCTTCGGTGAAAAAGCAATCTTCAAAGCGCAAAGAAACAAGTTCGCTCACACGTAATCCGCAACTGTAGAGTGTTTCCAGGATTGCTTTATTTCGCTGGCCTTCATTGGTACTCAAATCGATAGCGGCAATCATCGCATCAATTTCTTTGATGGTCAGGACTTCAGGAAGTTTCCGGCCTGTTTTTGGCATTTCCAGCGATTCGGACGGATCATCTTTCCGGATTTCTTCCAGGAGCAAAAAATCGAAAAACTGTTTCCAGCCACTGATAATACGTGCTTGGCTGCGCGGACTCAGCCCCATGTCATACAGTTCGGCAATAAACTGTTTGAGGTGTCCGGCCTGAATGTGTTCGGGAGAAAGTGTGTAAGATTCGCAAAAGTCGCGTAACTTAGCAATATCTTGTTGATAGGCGAAAACGGAATTTTCAGCCAATCCTCGCTCTATCTTCAGATAATGAATAAATTGTCTAATCGTATGTTCCCAGTTTTTCAATGATGCGTATTCTGATTCTCAACGGCCCGAATTTAAATCTTTTAGGTACACGTGAGCCTGAAATTTATGGAAATCAATCATTTTTAGCATATTTTGAGAAGTTGAAAACTCTTTTTCCGGGAAATCTGGAATACTTACAAAGTAATGTGGAAGGTGAACTGATTAACGCGCTTCACGATTCGGATCACCATGGAATTATCCTGAATGCGGGAGGGTACACACATACCAGTGTAGCACTTCGTGATGCTATTTCGGGCATTCAGATTCCGGTGATAGAAGTGCATATCAGTAACCTGGCACAGCGTGAGGAATTTCGTCACAATTCATTCATTACTGCGGTTTGCGCTGGTTCCATCATGGGCTTCGGAATGGACGGATACCGCCTGGCGCTGGAGTGGTTTAAAGGAAATGAACGCGGAAAGATCGGGTATTGATTTTGACCTTAAATGTTGAGTAAAAAAAGAACAGTAGTTTTTTGAGTGAACTTTTTCAGTTAAACCTGACTTTTCAGAAGAAGGGAAAGCAGCGCTTTTGAAGACGCAGCATAGTCTGAAAGACGTCATGCAGGGTGCAAAGCCTTGAATGATTTCTATTCCGGGTAAATAATTGCCTGCATTTTCGTATATGGTATGAATTTAGAGCCTGTTTAATTTTATATCATAAATTTGTTATAGCGGATTTTGGTTTCATACGAGGCAGATTTTGCAGGCATAATGGAGTGATTCTGTCTAAGAAATCAAACGAAGTATAAATCAAAAAGACGCATAACAAAGAAATTAGATGGAATTTAAACAGGCTCTAAACACCAGCAGCAGAAAAGATTTCTAATTTTGTACCAAAATCAGGCGTATGAAATCTGTAATTCTTCTTTTGGCTTTAGTATTAGCTTTCCCGGTCTTTTCCCAGGATAAAATTGAAATCTGGAAACCGAATAAAAAAGGGTCGTTTTATATCTATTGGGGTTGGAACCGCGATGCTTATACGAAATCAAACATCACTTTTAAAGGCAATTCATACGATTTCACATTAAATAAAGTTATTGCGAATGACCGCCAGTCGGTTTTCCGCGCTAATTTGTATTTCAACCCGGGTACGATGACCATTCCGCAGTATAACCTGCGTTTGGGGTACTATTTCAGGGATAAATATGAAATTTCCATTGGATCAGACCACATGAAATATGTGATGAAAAACTATCAGACAGTAAAAATGGACGGGCACATTGAGAATTCCGGAACGCCTTATGATGGAGTTTACAATAATCAGAATATGTACCTGGATACTTCATTTCTGAAATTTGAACACACAGACGGATTGAACTATCTGAATGCGGAGGTGCGCCGCTCGGATGCCCTGGTCAATGTGAAACATTTCAACTTAAGTGTAAACGAAGGAATCGGATTCGGTTTGCTGGTGCCCCGAACAAATACAACCTTGCTTGGAAATCCTCGTCACGATGAATTCCATCTGGCAGGTTACGGAATCGGGTTGGTTGGAGCGTTAAAACTGAATTTTTTCAAATACTTCTTCATTCAAAGCGAAGCAAAATACGGGTTCATTCACATGCCTGATATCCGGACTACGAAAAGCCCTGCAGACAAGGCAAGCCAGCATTTCTTTTTCATGCAGTACAATGTGGTTTTCGGAGTGCAGTTCCAGTTGACCAACCACGTCAAAAAGCACTGATTATTGTCCTTTCAATTGTTTTGAATAATTTGCTTGTCCTGTGCCAGATGTAGGGGAGAGGTATTTTGTGTATTTTCAAATAATGCTCCGGAACAGGAAAAAAACGGTTGCCAGAATCTGTTTCATAAAGATATTGAATTACGATTTTTTTGCATTAGGGATCAGTAATTCATTACCCTGAGTCATTTGGTGTTGAAGTTTGGCGCTTCGGATGATTTCAATTAGTTCTTTTTTCTTTAAAAGCGCTTTGGTAATCTCCACGTAGCGGGTTTTCTTTCCTGATCCGGTCAGTAAAGGGTGTTTTTTTGCGAGTTCTGCTCCTTTACTGAAAGAAAGCTTGACTCCTTTTTGAGATGGAAATAATACACAGATCATCCCTTTGTACCCGGGACCATAACTGAAAGCAAGCATTTTAGCCGGAATATCCAGTTCCTGTTGACTGTTCGGCAATTCACGATCCAGTAAATCCAGGGTTTCGAGAAAAAGCTCCTGAACGGTTTGCGGGTAAGCTCCCAGAAAAATGGTTAGAGAAGTACTCATTACAAATCAAATTTTCGCTGGTTCAAGTCCTTGAATTTAGTAACTTTTTGGATATAAAGTGCCCAAAGAATACTTCCCCGGTAAAGATGAACCGGGGCTTTTGTGTCGCGTTTTTTCCATTTTCTGCGCTCGCGTATGCTGGAAGGGATATGTTTGTAGAAAGATATATGTGCTCTGAAAACTGCCCAAAAGTGAGGAAACTGCCCTTTAAATAAAAACACAAAAGCTGCAAGACCGTCGAAACATAACCTTCTGAAAAGCACGTAAGCCAGTCCTTTCCGATGGTTTTTATGAATCATTAGTAAACTATTCCGGAAATTCAAAAAGGTTTTCCGGGGATTCATGTAATTCAGTGTTCCACCTCCTACATGGTATACCATGCTTTGCGGATTGACCTCAAAATGCAAGCCCAGACGCTGGATGCGCCAGCACAAATCAATTTCTTCCATATGTGCAAAAAAACGCTCATCGAGCCCGCCAGCTTCCCAGTACAAATTCGCCCGAATCATTAGGCAAGCTCCTGTAGCCCAGAAAATCCGGGTAGGATAATCATATTGCCCTTCGTCTTTTTCTACGTGATCCATGATTCTTCCCCGGCAAAACGGATAATGGTATTTGTCCAGGAATCCTCCTGAAGCGCCAGCATGTTCAAAATCCCCTTTGACCCGAAAGGAGTGAACTTTGGGCTGACAACCAGCTACCTGTGGATTTTTCATGGTTTCTACCAATGGCAAAAGCCAGTTTTCACTGACTTCCACATCGCTGTTCAATAAAACATAATAATCTGCCTGAACTTGTTTTAAAGCATCGTTGTATCCCTGGGCGAACCCGCCGTTTGATTTATGGACTATGATTTCCAGATCGGGAAATTGATCCCGGGTCCATGAAACGGAATCGTCCGTGGAGGCATTATCGGCAAGTACTACCCGGAATGGTTTTGACCAGGTAATGACTTGTGGAAGGAACTGTTCTAAAAAGTGTTTGCCATTCCAGTTCAGAATAACAACGGCGATGTCAGGATGCTGCACAAATCGGTTTAATCTTGTTTGTAATAATAACCACTGTTTGAACCATACTGACTCGTTCCGGTGGAGCTGTCAACATTCATGTTGGAGGTATTTCTTTTAACCAGCATTTCCTGCCATTTGTAGTTCTGCTGCTCCCCAACCATATCGGAATGCAGTAAACGATAACCATTGTTTACCAGATCTGGGTTGTAGAACACAAAGCGTTTGTTGCTGAAGGTTTTAATCTTATAGTAATGCCAGATTTCGTATGGATATTCGGACGGTGATGTTTCCCGTACGATGATGGTATTCGGTTGTCCGTATTGCAGGTACACGCGCCCGCGGTCGGTTTCAAAACCACTCTGGAAATTGTTTCCGTAGTTGGCTTCAACCAGGGCAACGTTTTTCTTGTAAATCAACCATTGGTTGTAGGCGTTGTTTCCGGCTGTCTGAATCCAGAATTGCTGAATATGTTTACGACACAAATCCGGGCTGTTTGCCTTTAAAGTTTTCATAATGGATTTCACCTCGGCAGGTCTCGCGATCGGGACCAGGCTTGCCAGGTAATATTTCAGGGAATCTTCCGTGATGGAAGCCTGGAATTCCGGATTCAGGATAATGTTATCCACATCCTGATCCATTTCAATATCGTTGATGCGCTCAAAGAAGTAATCAGCGGCCTGTCCGATTGTCTTGTTACTCCGGTCGATGATTTCCAGGGTCAGGTGATAAGATCCTGAAGGAAGTTTGGAAATATCCATATTCCGGAAGATTGGCACAACAGGCTCCGGCTTGATTTTCGTGAAACGGGAAAAGCCTGGCATTACCTGATTGGTAGCAGATGAAATGACTTGTTGTCTCAGTCCGAATGTGCTATCCTGAATCTGGTTTGTGTTGTACAGTTCCACGTAGTAAGGAATCCGCGTCATGGTCTGACTGTAGAAATTCGAGATCCGCGGAATGATTTCATAGCCGCTTTTCTGGAAAGGAGATTCCGGGTTGTTACTCGGTGTTGCTACTTCTGCAATCAGGATATCCGAAATAGATACGGAGGATATTTTTTCAGGAACATGAATTTCCACTTTTCCTTCCAGCGATTTTCCTTTTGAAAATATATCCGTTAAATTCAGATGTGCCGTATAATTTCCAGGTTGCAATGGAATATGGATGTTGTCAAAGAAATCCTCTACGATGGAATCGCGCATTCTCGGGCTTTCCAGTACAAATCCATTGGTATAAACAGTATCTCCGCTCGGTTCGCTGGTAACAACAGCAGTAACTGCCACTTTGGCTTGCAGAACGGAATCGACCGCAGCAAACTGAATCGTGTACGCAACAAATTGAAATTGCAAATCAATGTAAGGACCTTGTTCAGGAGAATAATAATTTTTGTAATCGATAAACGCTTTCATTTGATTTCGCTGTCCAAAAGAATTTGAAACAAGAACAAATAAAAAGATAGTCACCAACAATAAATTTTTCATAATGCACAATATGTCACGTAAAGTTAGTGAAATTACAGGGATTTACCGAAAATCATTCTTCTTAATAGGAAAATCATTGATTAAACGGTACTGATTCTCAGATAACAAGTAAATAACTTTTATTTTTTTTCGCTTAACATTTGTCGAAAAGGAAAATAGCACTACTTTTGTCGCGGAGAGTTGGCAGAGTGGTCGATTGCGGCGGTCTTGAAAACCGTTGTACCGAGAGGTACCGGGGGTTCGAATCCCTCACTCTCCGCAAAAGCTTAAATTGCTAATTTACAATGTGTTAGAGTGTTTAGGGCAAATTTGCCGAGACAAAAGAGAGTAAGCCAGCTCCTGCATAGATAAATTATTTATTCCCTCTACCCTGGTAATTTTCAGAATTTTGAAAAAATGGCTCCTTTAAAAGGAGTCCAGATTCCAACGTGCTGCCCAGCTTGCTTGAGTGCATTATTTGTCCAGGTATTACAGGTATATGTCATATTGTACTCAAGACTCGAATCAAAAAAGAAATCATAAGTTCCATAAGGGTGGTTTTCAATCATTTTCACCTTCCTGTTTTCAAACAAAAAACTGTGCTTTACAAAAGAGCAAAGCCGTTGATATTGCTTCCCGGTCAGTCTGATTTTCACCAGGCTTGCTTTATCCAGGTCTTTTGGAGTACATAAAATCAGGTGCATAGCTCCAGGACTTCGTCCGAATACTGTGCCAACAACCGTTCCTACTTCCATATCGCTCCATTCCTTTGTGCGGAGAAAGAAATTTTTATCGCCCCATCCGAATTTGAGATGCGTTTGAAACGTGTCCACAGCCAGCATTTGCTGTATATTCAAAGTTGTTTCCCAGTTCATCAAAGGATGACGGATGGGAAGAATTACATCCGAATGAATACCGTTGGAACTGATGTAAATGAGTTCTGTTTTTGGATCAGTTGTTATTTCCTTTGAAACCGTGAATGGCGAAAGCAAAAGAAAAATGAAGATGTAGGTACAAATGAACACCAAGAGTAATTCGAAAAAAATCCGAATACTTGCAGCGAGTATTTTCCAAGCTTTTTTCATGGGGGTGTTTGAACAAAAATAGGAAAAAAGCAATTCGATCTTCGGGATAATTGTTGCGCGGGAAGTGATTTGTTCCTTGTGAAATGGGGCTGTTTTAGTATTTTTGTACTTTATTCAATAAAATAATTTTACAACATGGAAATTCCAAAGACATACGAACCCCGTTTGGCAGAAGAACGATGGTACAGCCATTGGATGGCTAAGGGTTACTTTCATTCAGAACCGGATGATCGTGAGCCGTTTACCGTCGTTATTCCTCCGCCAAATGTAACGGGAGTCTTGCACATGGGACACATGTTGAACAATACCATCCAGGATGTGTTGATTCGCAAGGCACGGATGGAAGGAAAAAATGCCTGTTGGGTTCCGGGAACGGACCACGCATCCATTGCTACTGAAGCTAAAGTGGTTCAAAAACTGCGTCAGGAAGGGATCAAAAAATCCGATCTTTCGCGCGAAGAATTTTTGAAACACGCATTTGACTGGAAAGAGAAATATGGAGGCGTGATTTTGCAGCAGTTGAAAAAGCTTGGAGCATCCTGTGATTGGGAAAGAACGGCGTTTACTATGGATCCGGAGTATTCCGATTCGGTAATCAACGTGTTTATTGACTTGTACAAAAAAGGGAAAATTTACCGCGGAGTCCGGATGATTAACTGGGATCCGGAAGCGAGAACAGCACTTTCTGATGAAGAGGTAATTCATAAAGAAGTGAACTCGAAATTGTTTCACGTTCGTTATAAAATTGCAGGGACAGATGATGAGTGGCTGACAATTGCAACAACCCGTCCGGAGACAATCCTGGGAGATTCGGCAATCTGTATCCACCCGGATGATCCGCGCTACAAGCGTTTGCATGGGAAACATGCGATTGTTCCGGTTGCAAACCGCACAGTTCCGATCATTTGTGATGAATACGTAGAAATGGAATTCGGTACGGGATGTTTGAAAGTAACACCGGCACACGATGTAAATGATTACGAATTGGGAAAGAAATACGACCTGGAAACGATTGATATTTTCTACGATAACGGAATCATAAATGAACACGGTTTGCACTATGCGGGGATGGATCGTTTCGATGTGCGGAAGGAAATTGCGAAGGAACTGGATGATAAAGGTTACCTGGTAAAAGTAGAAGATCACATCAACAAGATCGGATACTCCGAAAGAACAAACTGTGTGATTGAACCGCGTTTGTCACTGCAATGGTTCGTGTCGATGAAAGAATTGGCACAGCCAGCACTGGAAAACGTTATGAACGGAAATATTGCGTTCCATCCGGATAAATTCAAGAATACGTACCGTCATTGGATGGAAAACGTAAAAGACTGGTGTATTTCACGCCAGTTGTGGTGGGGACACCGGATTCCGGCGTGGTATTTCGGAGAAGGCCCGGAAGATTATGTCATTGCTAAAACGGCAGATGAAGCGGTAAAACTGGCTTCTGAGAAAGCGGGGAGAAACATTGCAACAATTGATCTGAAACAGGATGAAGACGTATTGGATACGTGGTTCTCCTCCTGGTTGTGGCCGATTTCCGTATTCAAGGGATTGACCGATCCGGGAAATAAAGAGATCAGCTATTACTATCCGACCAATGACTTGGTAACAGCTCCGGAAATCATGTTCTTCTGGGTAGCACGTATGATTATTGCAGGATATGAATATATGGGAGAACTGCCTTTCAGAAATGTGTATTATACTGGAATTGTTCGCGATAAACTGGGACGTAAGATGTCTAAATCGCTGGGAAACTCTCCGGATCCGATTGAATTGATTGAGAAATACGGAGCAGATGGAGTGCGTTTGGGAATTTTGATTTCCTCCCCGGCAGGAAACGATTTACCATTCGATTCAAGTCAGTGTGAACAGGGAAGAAATTTCACCAACAAGATATGGAATGCTGCGCGTTTGGTAAAAGGTTGGGAAGTGAAACTGATTGAACAACCAAAAGCGTCTCAAAAAGCAATTGAGTGGTTCCATGCCCGTTTCAACCAGGAATTGGAAAATATCAATGATCTGATGACGAAATTCAAGATTTCTGAAGCATTGATGGCAATTTACAAGTTGATTTGGGACGATTTTTGTGCGTGGTACCTGGAGATGATTAAACCGGGATACGAACAACCGATCGATCAGGTAACGATGGATCAAACCATTGTATTCTTTGAGAAATTGTTGTGTTTATTGCAGCCGTTCACTCCGTTTGTTGCAGAGGAACTGTGGCATTTGTTGTGTGAGCGGCAGGAAGGTGAAGATATCATTATTGCGAAATGGCCTACAGTAGAACCATTCAACACAGATGTATTGAAACAGTTTGTAATTGCAGAAGAAGTAGTCACAAACATTCGGAATATCCGTAAGAAGAATAGTATTGCCAACAAAGTACATATTGAGTTGTTTGTGAAAAAGAACAATGAGATTGATCCGGCATTTGACCCGGTAATCCTGAAAATGGGGAATCTGTCTCTGATGGAATACACGAGTGAGAAAGTGAATAATGCGAATTCATTCCTGGTTCAGTCCAATGAGTATTTCATTCCTTTTGGTGATGTGGTTGATGTAATGGCGGAAAAGGAAAAAATGGAAGAGGAATTGAACTATACCAAAGGATTCCTGAAAAGTGTTCAGGGCAAACTCAGCAATGAGAAATTTGTAAACGGTGCACCGGAACAGGTTTTGGCCAATGAACGCAAAAAAGAAGCGGATGCTTTGCAGAAAATTGCCGTTCTGGAAGAAAAACTGGCAAGTTTGAATTGATTCAAATCAATCTGAATAGATGAAAAAGACGTTTCCGGGCGTCTTTTTTTATGCCCGAAAGTGTTGTTTTGTCTTGTAATTGAACAAATGGAACTTTCTTGTTTTAATTGAAAATGTTGTTTGAAACGAACTTTTTTCTTAAATTAAATAAGAAACATCTGAAAATGAGTTTGAAACACTACTTTCATCTGACTACAAATATCCACGATAGCCGTACCTCTGCCCGTATGATAACCTATCGTGCCCGTGAACGCCGTTTTAACGGAACACTTCCATACCCTGAGGTTTACTATATGAGTATGGAAGAAGAATTCTTGGTCGCAAGGGAAGTTTTTATACTTGCCAAAGAATTGGAATTTGAATTGGTGGCAATGAATGTCTGCCGGGATCACATGCATTTGTTGGTTTATTGCGATGAAGAAAAAGTTTCGAAGATCATGCAACGGGTAAAAGGAAAAACGGCCCGTGTATGTAACGCGCACCGCGCCACCAAGGGGATGAATCCCCTTGACGCTACGCGTGGCGTGTACGAGCCCCGGAAATTAAAGGATAAATCCATCCCTTTCTGGACGCAAAAGTACCATTGCCGAAGAATTCGAAGTACGGATCAATTATCGAATACTTTAGCATATGTTGAAAATAATCGGGAGAAGCATGGTCTTCCATTCAATAGTGCGTTACAGGAATTGATTGATCAAAACCATCATTTGCTCTTCCGAATACGTTTGTAATTCTCAGTCAACTCAGAGCTTCCCGACTCTATATAGTCAAAATACTGATCAAAATGTTGTGTCAGGATTCGTTCGATTTCCAGGATCAAATGTCCCATGTTTTGTATGAGGTAACGAAAATCTTCGGTCTGAACGCTACAGAACTTCGAATGTTTCACTCAGCAAAACACCGGTTTCATCGACCACGGTTACCCGGTGCGTGCCTTTTTCCGGTTGTACAGAAATCTGGTGTATTTCGGAAGTGCTTCCTACAAATTCTTCATCAATGTGCCAATACAAAATACTGTTTCGTCTTGTATGGGCGATCTCAAAAATAGCTTTTCCTCTCGTGCCGTTTAATTCTCTTGGAATGTAGATCTTCGTATGGCGTTTCGGATAGATAAAGTTCATGACACTCTCTGGTCTGTTCGAAGTACATTTTGGGTCAAAAGGAGGAACGGAATGGTAATTCGGATTTTGCTGAATGTAATATTTTTCCATGCTCGGCGGAAGAATGAACCAGGATTTGTGTGTCATTGTACTACTGTTTTCACAATCAGCATTGACACGAAAAGTTTCATTTTGGTTTAAATGTACCAGTTGATGATATGAACAGTTTTTACTGATCAGGCAGCTGGTGGGAATGTATTCGAAATGTGTGTGTTCACAGTAGCGATTTGAAATCTGGCCACTTTCGTTACACATTTCGGTTCGGGTCATTTCACTCAAGGGTTTGGAAAACCACTTCTGCGGAGCATTCAGGTTGCGAAAGATTGAAAATAACAGCGGAGCAGCAGCTTTTACCCCTGTTAATCCGGGTCTTCCTTCCCCATCTGCATTTCCAATCCAAACAGAAACAACATATTTGGGAGTAACGCCCACTGCCCAGGCATCCCTGAATCCAAAGCTAGTACCGGTTTTCCATGCAATTTTTTGCGAGGATTCAAAAGCGCGCCAATTGTTTTCCTCGTCTGGTCGACTGACTTCGGTCAATGCTTCGAAAGTGGTATAAATACTGGCTCTTCCGGGAAGTAGTAGTTGTTTGGGGGCTTGTTCACCGTTTTTTGACAAGTAATGAATAGTTGTATTTCCAGAATTGCTCAGGTGTTGAGCCAGGGAGTTATAACATGCATTTACTTCCCACATACTGGCTTCCGCTCCGCCCAGGATTAAAGACAAACCATAGTGACTAGACTGTTTGTTCATGTGCCGGAAACCGAATCGTTTCAGATCGTTATGGAATTTCGCCTGGCCGTATTCGCGCAGCAGAAAGACCATCGGGATGTTCAGGCTTTTGGACAAAGCTTTGTTTGCGGGAAGTGCTCCGGAAAACTGGCGGTTGAAATTGTTGGGTGAGAAAGTTCCGAAACGGGAGGGAAAATCACAGAGTAATTGTTTTGGAGCGATTACCCCGAAGTGGAGTGATTGTGCATAAAGAAGTGGTTTCAGAATACTTCCTGTACTTCTGGAAGCCTGAATACAGTCCACATCAAATGCATGGTTTTCGTCCGTGTGATTCAAGTTGCCTTTGTAAGCAACGACTTCACCCGTTTCTACAGATGTGACTAAAACTGATGCATTGAAAATGTCCAGTTCGTTCATGCGCAATGCATATTGTTCAGTTTCATTGTTGACCATTGCTTGGATTTCTTCGTTGAGGGTGGAGCGAATAAGTTGTCCTTTCTGACCATGTAAAATGCAACGTTGCAGCAAATGCGGAGCTTCTTGTGGTAAAGGAAGCGGTTTATCTGGAAGCGGCTCTTCCAGAGAGAGATAATAATCTGGTTTGTCAATTTCTCCGTTTTCGTAAAGCATTTTTAAAAGCCGGTTGCGTTTTTTCAGCAGGCTTTGGTGATTTTTTCCGGGATAAATCAACCCTGGAGCGTTTGGAAGAACGGCCAGTGTAGCGCTTTCCGACCAGCTTAAATACTCAGTAGCACGGCCAAAATACCGCCAGGAAGCTGCATTAATTCCAACCACATTATTCCCGAAAGGAGCATTGGCTGTATACAGATTCAGGATTTCCTTTTTTGAATAACTGAGCTCTAGGCGTGTGGCAAGAATGATCTCCAAAGCTTTTTCGGAATAGGTTCTGGGAGGATTTTTACGCATTAATCGGATGACTTGTTGCGTGATCGTGCTTCCACCACTCACGATTTTCCCCTGAGAAACATTTTGGTAAAATGCCCGGCAAATCCCCTTAAAGCTTACTCCGGGATGGAAATAAAAGTTTTTATCTTCGAAAGTAATGAGGCAAACAGCAATCTTCCGGGGAGTCTGGTCATTGGGAGGAAAACGCCATTGTCCATCCCCGGCAATGTGAGCCCCGAGCAATTTTCCGTCTCTGCCGACCAGTACTGTTGAATACGAATTGTTGAAAAGTTTACTTGGGAGCGCCTGGATATACCAGATCAGGAAAGAATAAAAACAAACGCGTTTGATGAAACGTTTCTTCCACCGATATTGTTCCCGCCACCAAAAAAGCTTCTCTTTCATCATTTTTTTACTGAAAGTAAGCGGTTGAAAAAGAAGAGGAGGAATCACTTTATTATTCGCAGCTGTCTGAATGGAAATTGCTTCTTTTTTTTGATTAAATGAGTCGTCTGTCAGATGGTTTCTGTAAAGTCAATGATGCCGTTTTTCCGGTTAGCTGAAATGCTGGTTTCCGGAGATGTTTTGTTCTCGAATTCGCCATTCGCAATATTGCGAACCGCCCCATTTTTATGGCTTCTGGAGTGTTTTGAGTTGTTATTTCTGCTTTCAGATCGAATCTTGTCAAGTTTTTTTCTTGTAAAATAATGATTCACCTTCAGCCATGAATGAGTTATTTTTAACCAGGTAAAAACCGTGAATTAAAGAAAGACTAAATAGTAAACCGGAAGCAGATGCCATTCCCTGTTTTTTAGTAATTTCATTCCGGGAAAGATTCGAGGGAGGTTCATGAGAAAAATCGATACGTTATATTACATTATTTTGTCGTTTTGGATGAGTCCGGCTTTCGGGCAGCTGGCTAGTTTCCGTAATTTTTCAGTTGAAAATGGCTTGGGACAGTCGCAGGTTTATAGTGCTATTCAGGATCACAAAGGCTATTTGTGGTTTGGAACGCGGGGAGGAGGCTTGTCGCGTTTCGATGGGCAGAATTTTGAATCATTTACAGACCGGAAAGGCCTGGTGAACAATTACATCTATTCTCTGATCGAAGACAGGAAACACCAGCTTTGGATCGGTACCAATGACGGACTTTCTTCTTACAACGGGCGAAAGATTTTGACTTACAGGCATCCGGATTACTCCAGTCATTTTGCAGTGTTCAGTCTGACATTGGATCAGCAACAGCAACTTTGGCTTGCAACCAATCATGGTGTCTTCAAAGTGAAAGGGGATTCGCTGGTTTGTATGAATCGCGTTCTCGGAATGAATGACGGAACAGTCAACGCCATTTTTTTCGATTCGAAGGGCATTTTGTGGCTGGGAACCGGGACCGGGCTTTATTCTTCGGAATTAAAGAACGGAAAACGAATGCTGGTCAGTCACGGAGCCAAAGCGCGGGTGATGCGCAATGCAATTACCTGTATCAAAGAAGACAAAAACGGTTATATCTGGATCGGAACATACGGAGACGGGGCGTATGTGTACGACCGAAAAAACTATTACCGGATTGATCTGAAACGGGAATTGTACAAGCAAACAGTTTTCGACCTGTTTTTTGACAAAGCCAATGTATGCTGGATTGGAACACTGAACTCCGGGATTTTCCAGTATGATCAGAAGACAAGGGAATTTACCAATTACACTGAAAAAAATGGTTTGGGAAATAACCATGTGCGCGCCATCATCCAGGATAACTGGGGTGATTTGTGGATCGGGACTTCCGGTGGCGGTGTTTCGCAGTTTGCAGGAAAATTGTTCTCGCACTATTCCACATCTTCCGGTTTGGGAGGGAATTTCATCTATTCGATTTTTCGTGATTCGGGAGGACGATTGTGGTTTGGAACATCACAAAACGGCGTCAGTGTATATGAGAACGGAAATTTCCGGCAATTAAACGTTCAGAATGGCTTTGAGGCCGTCAAAGTCAAAGCAATTATCGAAGACAACGACAGTTTAATGTATTTCGGGACGGAAGGACAGGGAATTGGGATGCTTTCTGCGGGAGGATTTTCTTGGCTGAATGAAACGAGAAAATATTACGTGCGGCAAATGGCCAGGGACAAGCAGGGTGTAATCTGGGTTGCCACTTCAGGATCGGGCTTACTCCGTGTGTCGGACCAGGGAAAACGGGTCGAGACGATTTCTTTTGATGAAGGTTTGTTGCACATGCGTCTGACTTGTGTGCTCGTAGATTCCCGTGGCTTGATCTGGTATGGAGCGGAATCGGCAGGCCTGGCTTGCTACGATCCGAAGACACACCGAACGAAAATCCTCAACAGGGAATCAGGCTTGAGCGCGGATGCAGTGAGAAGTATTGTGGAAGATTCGAAAGGACAGATCTGGGTGGGGACAGCCGGAGCAGGAATCAATTGTGTGAAATACGGCCCAAAACTGAAGGTCATCAAGAAGATCAGTATCGAATCGGGAATGCACTCTTCCAATGTTTACCTGATGGTTTTCGATTCGAACAAACACCTGATCGTTGGTTCAGAATCGGGGTTGGATCTCTTGGATCTAAATGAAACCAATCAGATCAGGAGTATTAAGCACTACGGAAAAAGCGATGGATTCTTAGGAGTAGAAACCTGCCAGAACAGTGTGTGGGAAGATCCCGACGGAAAAATCTGGTTTGGAACGATCAACGGGGCAAGTTGTTATAATTTATCAAACCTTCGGGTCAATAAAACTGCGCCGATTCTGAGCATTCTTGACGTTCAGCTGTTCTATGAATCACTTTCCGAAACGTCATTTGCAGATGTTATTTTACCCTGGAATACTTACAAAACGCTGCATTTACCGCACGATCAGAATCACCTGAGTTTTCTGTTCAAGGGAATTAACCTGAAAAACCCGGATGGTGTGGAATATTCCTGGAAAATGAGCGGATTTGAAAATAAATGGTCACCGTGGACAAGGGAACAACGCATTGTTTATTCCAATATGTCACCGGGAAAATATACCTTTCTGCTGCGTTCAAAAAATGAAGACGGTTTTATCAACCGGGAGCCGGAGCGTTTCTGTTTTACAATTGCAACTCCGTTCTGGAAAACAACCTGGTTTATTCTGTTGGAATGTCTTGCAGTCGGATTACTGATTTGGGGAATCATCTGGATTCAGACCGCGCGCATTCGCAGAAAAGCGAAGCAGGCGCAGAAAGATGCGGAATTTGCCCGGAATTTATTGGAATTGGAGCAAAAAGCCCTGCGTTTGCAGATGAATCCGCATTTTATTTTTAACGCACTTAATTCAATTCAGGGCCTGATCGGAACGGAAAATGAAACGAAAGCGCGTTATTACCTCGCCAAATTTTCGAGATTAATGCGGCAAATCCTGGACAATTCCCGTAATGCGACCATTTCCCTGGAAGAAGAAATTTTGACATTGGAAAATTATTTGCTTATCGAACAGTTTTGTAGTGGAAACAGCTTCGAATATGAGATCAAAACGGATTTGGAAACAGAACAGAACTTTATCCGGATTCCCCCGATGCTCATTCAGCCTTTTGTGGAAAATGCGATCAAACATGGATTCAAATTTGATCCCAAAACGAGAAAAATCGGGAAAATTACCTGCTGGTTCAAGGAAGAAAACGATGGAATTACCTGCATTATCCGTGACAATGGAATTGGCCGGGAGGCAGCCTGGAAGAATCAGCAAACAAGCAACGAGCCACAACATGTTTCGCGTGGATTCAGTGTGACAAAAGAAAGATTAGATTTATTAAGTACTCATTCGAATAGTCATAATGTCAGAATTGTAGATTTGTATGATGATGACGGAAACGTGGTTGGAACAGAAGTACAACTTTTTATACCTTTGTAAATGATCAGAGCAGTAATTATTGACGATATTGAACAAGCGCGGATTACCTTCAAAAAAGATCTCGAAGTGTATGCCCCGGACATTAATGTGGTGGGAGAAGCTTCTGGGGTGGTGGAAGGAGTGAAATTACTGAAGAAAACGCCAGTTGATATCCTGTTTTTGGATATCCAGATGCAGGACGGTTCGGGGTTCGATCTGCTGGATATTTTACCCGAAATTCCCTTCAAGATTATCTTTATTACGGCAAGCGATGCACATGCCATCAAAGCGTTCCGTTATGCTGCGATCGATTATCTACTGAAGCCTGTTGATCCGGACGAACTGGTCGAAGCATTGAAGAAATTCCGGAATCACAACCACAACGAGCAGGACAATTACCGTTTACTGAACGAATCTCTCAAACAAAGTCACAAAGTTCAGGAGAGGCTGGCGCTGCACGCACAGGATAAGATTCACATTGTGCAGATCGCTGATATTATCCGTTGTGAAAGTAATGTGAATTATACGGAATTCTTTTTCACGAATGCAAAACGGATCGTTGTTTCCAGAACCTTAAAGGATTTTGAAGATATTTTGGGCGAATTGGGCTTTTTCCGGGTGCACCAGTCACACCTTGTTAATACGAAAATGATCCGGGAATTCGTGAAAGTAGAAGGTGGACACCTGATTATGTCGGATGGAAAAATGATTCCCGTATCAACCCGGAAAAGAGCAGAGGTGATGCGAATGCTCGAACAGCTTTGAGTTGTTGCGGAACTACCGAAGTATCAGATTATTTCCGTTCAGGAGCTGATCTTTAAATTTTAGCTTCTTAATTGCCAGTCAGATATTTGGAATTTGAAACAAAATCCAATCTCTTTGAGTACTGACCGACCAAAAATTCTACAAAGATTTTAAGAATTTGATCAGTGCATCCCGATCTGTTTTTGGTAAATTTTTGACGTATTGTTTCGCATTTGCCGCTTCACCCCCGTGCCACATAATGGCTTCCATCAGGCTTCGCGCTCTTCCATCATGCAAAAAGTTACTGTGCCCGTTTACTACTTCCGTTAAACCGATTCCCCACAATGGTGGAGTGCGCCATTCCTGTCCGTTTGCCAGCCAATCCGGGCGATTATCCGCAAGGCCCGTACCCATATCATGGAGTAACAGATCCGTATATGGGAAAATCAGCTGGTTGGAAAGCGGTGCGAATGAAACACTTACCCCGGTACGGTGTTTCGGTATGTGACAGGAAACACATTTTGCATCAAAGAAGATCTGTTTTCCCTTGATTACCTCCGGATCATTGATATTTCTTCGTGCGGGAACAGCCAGTGTTTTTGTATAGAATGCAGCTGCATAAACCAGACTGTCTGATAAATCTGTCTGATTGTAGTAATTAACATACTGGGATTGCCCGTAGGAGGATTCTGCCGGGAACAGGAAATTGGTAATGCCGATATCTTCGTTGTATGCAGCTGCCACTTGCTGTAATATGGTTGGATTATTGGCTTTCCATCCGAAACGTCCAAGCGTTTTCCTGTTTTCTTTGATGTTCCAGACATAATTTGCCCGTCCGGAGATTCCGTCACCATCTTTATCATACGGATCTTCGAACGAAAGAATAGTCGCATCAGGAATAGCTTCCAGGAGTCCCATTCCGAAAACCGGGGGAGCTATTCGAGGAGAGGTCATCATTCCAGCAACGGGCCCTGCGTACATATTTTGGATGGTAAATACTGGTGTGCGCAATTCGTATGTTTCCCCATCAGCAAATGATTCGGTGATGTAGGTATAATTTACATCGATCGTTGCTTCGGGAACTTTTCCTAAAATGGCTCTTGTCTGCAACTGCCCTCCGTATAGTGGAACAGGTAACGGTCCTCCATGTTCGGTCTGTCCGTCGATACTTAAACGGAGAAGCAAGGGCATTAAATTCTGATTTG